>JAFRAO010000037.1 GCA_017405375.1 bacterium | reverse complement strand
TTGACCGTTTCAATGATGTTTACCTGTACCAATATGTTAATGAGGCAATAGAAAACAACCATACAGCAAAACAGGCAACTATAAGGGTTGAAGAATACAGACAAAATGTAAAATCTCAATTTGCAAATGAATTGCCGAGTTTTAGTGTTTCTGCTGATTATTTAGGTTTGCATATTCCTGAAATAAACCCTGCCGTAAGCAATATTAGAAAAAATAATTTTGTTCTACCGTTTGTTGCAAATTACGAGGCTGATTTCTTACTCAAAAACAGGGATAAAACTAAGAGTGCTAAAAAGACTTACGAAATGAGTAAATTTGATGAACAATCAGCATATTTGGCACTATTATCCGATGTCGCAACTGTTTATACAAATATTTTAGAGTATGACAAACTCATAGAAGAACAAGAATGTATTGTGGAAAATTATAATCAAATTTTAAATGATGATAATAAAAAACTCTCTCGTGGGGTTATAAACACAACTGAATTAAATAATTCAAAAACTAATGTTGAAACATCAAAAATAACATTAGAAAATCTAATCAAACAAAGAGAAATCCTTTTAATGCAATTTGCAGTTTTATTAGGAAGAAGTGCAAGTGAAGCAAATAATATTGAAAGAGGAACATTAGACGATTTTGAATATAGTGCAGTTATTCCAAGCGAAATAGAATCAGATGTTATATTTTCAAGACCTGATGTAAAAAGAGCAGAAACAGCACTTGAAAAAGCAAAAATTGATGTTCGTGTTGCAAGAAAAGAGTTTTTGCCGAAATTCAATATCACAGGGATTTGGGCATTTAACACTATTGCACCGGGTTCATTTTTCTCTTGGGAATCTTCTCTTGCTGCTTTACTCGCAGGAGCAACACAAGATATATTCACAGGCGGAAGAAAAATTGCTAATTTAAAATTCCAAAAAGCGAAGTATGAAGAACTTTTTGAACAGTATAAACAGACTGATTTAGATGCTGTTAAGGAAGTTAATACTTCACTTTGTATAATCAAACACGATACAGAAATTGAAAACGGGGTAAATGAAAAATTAAATTTAGAGGCAAAAAACTTAAATAGTGCCAATAAGATGTTAAATCGCGGGGTTATTTCAAAATCTCAATATCTCAATTCCGAAAACCAATATATAAATAAAGATATGGATTTAATAAAAGCTAAAACTCAAAGATTAGTAAATTATTATACTTTATATAAAACCGTTGGAGGCAAAATATAATGAAGAAAAAGATTATAGCATTAATTTTAATACTTTTGATAGTCGGCATATTTTTTGTTGTTAAATCAAGAGGGAAATCAAACCCGAATGAACTGACTTTGTATGGCAATATAGAAATTCGCCAAGTTGATTTATCGTTCCAAGTTTCGGGACTTGTTTCAAAGTTACTAAAAGAAGAAGGCGATACCGTTAAAAAAGGTGAATTGATAGCAGTTCTTGATGAACAAGATTATGATGCCAATTTTAAAAGAGCAACGGCAGAAGTTGAAAGAACATTAGCAAGCCAAAAAGATGCAACGGATAAATACAAAAGATACGCACCTTTGGGTGATGATGATACGGTTTCAAAGCAAGAAGTTGAATCTTTGTATAATGCACAAAATAAGGCAAATGCCGATTACAATGCGGCGAAAGCAAACAGAGATTATTTAAGTAACCAATTAAAATACACAAAACTCTATGCACCGGAAGATGGAATAATTATGGTTCGTGTGGTTGAGCCGGGAAGTAATGTTCAAAAAGGTCAAAGCGTTTATACTATGGCAAAAACAAATCCTGTGTGGGTCAGAGCCTATGTTAATGAATCAGATTTGGGAAATATCAAATATGGTGATACGGTTGCAGTTTATACGGATACAACAAACCCTCAAACAGGAAACAAACGAGAATACAAAGGACAAATTGGGTATATTTCGCCTGTTGCAGAATTTACACCTAAAACAGTTCAATCAACAGATACAAGAACAAATCTTGTCTATCGTATAAGAGTTTACATCAATGACACAGACGAATATTTAAGACAGGGTATGCCTGTAACAATTAAAGTAGACTTAAAGTCTGCAAAGGATAACAATGCAAACGGTAACAATTAAAAATCTTACTAAAAAATTTGATTCTAACGTTGCATTGGATAATCTGTCGTTAAACATTGAAAAAGGTAAAATAACAGGTCTTATCGGTGCTGACGGAGCAGGAAAAACCACACTTTTAAGAACAATAATCGGTTTATTGTTGGCTGACGAGGGTGAAATTAATGTGCTTGGTTTTAACCCGAAAACCCAAAAAGACGAATTAAATATGCATATCGGATACATGCCTCAAAAATTTGGTTTGTACGAAGATTTGACAGTTATTGAAAATCTAAAACTTTATGCCGATTTAAAAAATGTTCCTCACGATTTTGATAAAATGCTTGAATTTACAACACTTGCACCGTTTCAAGATAGGCTTGCAGGAGCTTTATCAGGCGGTATGAAACAAAAGTTAGGTCTTGCGTGTACCTTGCTTGGCAACCCTGAATTTTTACTTTTAGATGAACCCTCTGTCGGTGTTGATCCTATTTCACGAAGAGATTTAATGAAAATGGTGCGTGAAATGATAACACCTGAAACAACTGTTTTATGGTCTACTGCATATTTAGACGAGGCACACAGTTTTGATACCGCAGTTGTAATAGATAAAGGAAAAGTTATTTATGAGGGAAAACCACACGAACTTGCACCAACACCGCAAGAATTTGAAAACAAAGTAATTGATTTAATGGGCGGATATAAACAAGAAGAATCTTTAATTGCTAAAAATTACAATTATGATGCACCTAATGTTGAACTGACCGTTGAGGCTGATAATTTAGAAAAAATATACGGCAATTTTTATGCCGTTAAAAACAATACTTTTCAGATTAAAAAAGGCGAGATTTTTGGACTTTTAGGACCAAATGGTGCAGGAAAATCAACTTCATTTAAAATGATGTGCGGACTTGCAAAACCGACAAACGGAACGGCAAGAATAATGGGAATTGATATAAAGAAAAACCCTGAAAAAGCAAGAGCCAATTTAGGTTATATGGCACAGAAATTCTCTCTATATGGAAGTTTAACCGTAAGAGAAAATTTGAACTTTTTTGCACTTGCCTACGGTATTTCGGTATTGCAAAGAAACAAAAAAGTTGATGAAGTTATTGAAGTTTTTGGCTTAAAAGAATATGAGAATATGAAAGCGCAAGATTTACCATTAGGATTAAAGCAAAGGCTTTCAATGGCAGCAGCACTTATTCATAATCCGCCTGTTTTGTTTCTTGATGAACCTACATCAGGTGTAGATGTATTAACTCGCAGAGATTTTTGGAATCATATAACATCCCTCTCTAAAAAAGGTGTAACAATAATGGTTACAACTCACTTTATGGATGAGGCTGAATACTGTGACAGAATTTCACTTTTCTACAAAGGTGAAACTATTGCAATAGGAACACCAACAGAACTTAAACAAAAAGCAAATGCAAAAGATATGGAAACGGCTTTTATTAACTTAATTAAGGAGAGCGAGAAATGAAGATATTACTTGCCTTAATTAAAAAAGAAATAAAACAAATACTTCGAGACCCGTCAAGTATTGTAATCGCTTTTGTATTACCACTAATCTCATTTCTAATATATATGTACGGAGTTAATCTTGATTCCGTAAAAGTAACAATGGGAATTAAAAATGATGATAATTCTCCGGAAGTTGCAACTTTAGTCAAATCATTCGGACACAGTAAATATGTTAATTCTATAACTTTTGATAATATGCAGGATATTGAAGGTGCTATTGTCCGTTCTAAAATTAAGGGTGCTGTTGTTATACCAAATGATTTTTCAACAAAACTGTCAAGAGGCCAAAAAGCAGATTTACTTGTTATAACTGATGGTAGTGAAGTTAATACGGCAAATTATGTTCAAAGTTATGCCTTATCTATTGCAAATCAATGGCTTGCAACAAGTAAATACAGAGGTAAAATTCAAAAACCTTTAATAAAT
>JAFRAO010000005.1 GCA_017405375.1 bacterium | reverse complement strand
TGGGGTGGTGATGAATTAGCATTATGCTTAGTTGGATGCAAAAAAAGTAATTGGGGAGATGAACATTTTTCTTTAGTTTATGACGAAAATGTAGGAATAGAATTACCTGATATTCCATCTAGGTGTAATCATTATGGATACTCTAGTTTCTGGGGAAAATGGGTTATGGATTATGGTAATATGGATTATTTAAATGTAAATAATAGTTGCCAATGTAAAAATGATATATCAAAAGTTTTGGGTTATGGTGAGGGTAAAGTCCAAAGCTGTAAGTAAAACAAGTTTGTCATGCTGGAAATGTACTTTCATGTGTCATTCTGAAAGCGTAGAAAACAAGCACTTTGTGCGTAATTTTCTTGCTGTTCAGAATCTGTTCCTTATAATAGATCCTACGGGAAACCGGACATTTTTCACAAAATCAAAGATTTTGGAAAAAGTAGTCAAACCAGTTCAGGATAGACAAAAGATTAATAATCTTTACTTGCAGCTATGGGCTTCGCCTTCTGCTGTATTGTAACCAAGTATTTTGCCATTTTTACAAGTTCTTGATAATGTTTTATCAGTACGGTCTTTTGTATTCAAATAATCCATATTCCCATTATCCATTATCCACTGACCTGCAGCGAAACCGTAGTAAGTTATCAATTGCATATTATTTGCTAAATATGTAGTTGAAAAACCTGCAGGTGCATTATATCCAGTAGATGGATCTGGTCCGGCAGCAGGTTTAATACCTTCTGTCGTTATTGCTAAACTAAATAAATCTATACCATAAGTATTTTTACCTCTTTGTGGGCCATCAATGTCTAAATTAATAAGACCACAATAAATCTTTTTCTTATTAGTTGAATCGTACATATAATAACCACAGCCTATGGGGTATATATTTATTCCAAAACTTGCACCATTTGCTAAGATTGCTGATTTATAATCAAAACATTTATAAATTCCTCCAGTTGTTGTACCACCGTATAAAAAAGTTTTTACTCCTTTGGTCATACACTCAACTTCTGAGGACTCATTACTATCGCAAGTTTTAGTTACCTTCATAAATTCAGTTATTCTATTCAAATATCGCTCTGCACGTTTTTCATAGGCATTATCATTAACAAACCATTTTTCAACAGGGCCATAAACAGCAGTAGCTCTATCGTGGGCTTCTGATAATTCAGCATAAAGCTTTTTGAATCGTGCAACCTTTTCAGCTTCACCTGTGTTTTTGTTCACATTAGGAATAGTTAGTGCGGCAACAACGCCGATTATACCCATTACAATAAGTGTTTCTGCTAAAGTAAATGCGAGTGAGTGAACGGTTGACTGTGGACTGTTAAGGGTAAACTGACGACTCTGTTCACTGTTCACTTTGAAAATTTCACCTTTAAAAAGGTTACAAACAAAGGTTTTTAAACACCCGAGTAGGCTGAAAGCCTTGTTACGAGAGAGTTTAGCCCCCCCCCCCCCTAGCTAAAATGTAGTCTATAAAGGGTTTTACGCCATTTTTTATGTTTTTCATAAATCCTACCTTACTTTTAACTATTAACTGCTCTATAATACATCATTCTTGTCCTTTTTGCAAGTTTTCCTTTTTTATTTCAGATTCTAAAAATTTATTTGTATTGTTTTATGATAAAATAATTAAATGAATAATACTAATTCAAAATCAATAAAATTAATAAGAACAGATGATAAATCTGTTGACGTTGAGTTTTATAATAATGTTGATTCTAAAAATATTGAAGTTTTAGATATTCAAAATTTAAAATTTGAAGGAATGAAAACAAAAGAAATCACGAAATTGCATATACGTGATACTGTTTTCAAAAATGAAGAAAAGTTATATCTTCAAAATAATAAATCTAAAATTGTTGCAGTATTATCGAAAAAACATTTAAATAAAATTATATCAACTGTTTTTACTAAAGACAAAGAAGGTAAATATGGTTATCTTAAAAAAGAAATTATTTCTAATGTAGATACAATTTTTTATTCTGCAATTCCAATACTTAAACATCCTGAGTTAAAAAAAATAATTTTATATGATTATCAAATAATTCATCGATTTGCCTTACCATTAAAAATAGGTGGTTTAGTTTTCTTTGTGATGATAACGGTTAAAGAAAGAACAGATGCTAAAAATATGATTGTTGATGAATTTACAATTTACGATTTGTATTCTGAAGCGTGCGGAAACCAACATCAAACAGACAATAAAAAATCATTCGATAGTCCCTCTACGGTTTCTTTAGGAAATAGTCCTATGACCACCCGTAGCCAATATCGAATGACTACTTACAGTATAAACGATTTAATTGAATTTGTCAAGCTTAGTATGACTAAAATACAGTAATAACAAGCTCGCTGATATAAAAAAATTAATGATAATATTAAAAAGTTTTTTCAAACAAAAAGGAATATCCAAAAAACTATGGACATTCCTTTTTTATAATTTATTTCTATATTAAACTAATGCTTTTGATTCTTCAATACATTGAATCAATGTATCTGCAACAGTTCTTTGTTCTTCCGCTGTTAATTCAGGAAACATTGGTAATGAAATAACAACTTCGGTATTTTTTTCTGTATTAGGTAATGAACCTTTGCCCATTCCTAAATATTCATGAACTTTTTGCATGTGTAATGGAATTGGATAGTATAACATTGCACCTATACCACGTTCTTGTAGCATTTTGTGAATATTATCTCTGTTAGGAATTTTAACTGTATATTGGTGATATACACAATATGTATCATCTAATTCTGTTGGAGTGATAATATCAGAACATTTTGCAAATAATTCGTTATATCTGTATGCATTTTCTCTGCGTTTTTTATTCCATTCGTTGATATGTTTTAATTTTACTCTTAAGATTGCTGCTTGAACTTCGTCTAATCTTGAGTTTACACCGATTTCATCATGGTGATAACGAATTGCACCACCATGATTTCTTAAAGCAAGAACTCTATTTTTAATATTTTCTGAATTTGTAGTCAATAAACCGCCATCGCCCATTGCACCCAAGTTTTTAGTAGGATAGAAACTGAAACATCCTATATCTCCGATAGAACCTACCATTTTACCTTTATATAGTGCACCGATTGCTTGACAAGCATCTTCAATTACATACAAGTTATGGCGTCTTGCAATATCCATAATTGCATCCATATCAGCAGGTTGACCATATAAATGAACCGGAATAATTGCTTTTGTTTTTGGTGTAATAGCTGCTTCAATTTTAGCGGGGTCAATGTTGAATGTGTCTTTGTTAATGTCAACAAATACAGGTTTTGCACCTACAATACCTATTGCTTCTGCTGTTGCAACAAATGTGAATGCTGTAGAAATAACTTCATCACCTTTGCCTATATCTAAAGCTCTTAGTGCTAAGTGTAGTGCATCTGTTCCTGAATTTAGAGCAACTGCATGGTCAACACCGATAAATTTTGATAATTCTTCTTCTAATGCCTTATTGTGTTTCCCTAAAATGTATTGTCCTGAACGAAGTACTTCTATAACTTCTTTTTCAATTTCTGCACCGATTGTTGCATATTGTCTTTTTGAATCTAAAATAGGTATCATCTTTTTCTCCTTTTTTACCTCTACCTTAATTCTAGTTTAACACATTTTTCGGATGCCTTTATATAAATTTAATAATTAGCAATATTTTATGTAATTGTGATTTTCTATGCATATTGTAATATTTTTGATATAATGTAGTAAAATTTGAGGAATAAATTATGAAAATAGCAGTTTTATATATGGCAATTGGCAGATATTCAATCTATTGGAAAGGTTTTTACAAATCTTGCGAAAAAAACTTTATGCCAAATGTAGAAAGACACTATTATTTCTTCACTGATTCTAATGACATTGAAGTTGATAAAGATAAAGTTACAATAGTTCATCAAGAAAATCTCGGATGGCCTATGATTGCTTGCCAAAGATATAAAATTCTAAACAGATTAAAAGATGAATATAAAAATTATGATTATGTATTTTTCTTTCAATCAAATATCAGATTTATTAAAAAGATAACACCTGAAGAATTTTTACCAAAAGATAATGAAAAAGTTATCGCAGTTTTGAGTTCTGCAAATAAGCATAACAAAAATGCAGATTTGTTAGATTTTTCGAGGGACGAAAATTCTCAAGCATATATACCTTATGGAACTAACGTTAGATATTTCCATTCCGGTATTTTAGGTGGAAAAACAAACGATTTTATTTCTATGTTAGATGAATGCGAAAAAATGACGGATATTGATTTATCTAAAAATGTCATTCCTTGTCGTCATGATGAAAGTGTTTTTAATAAATACTTACTCAATCATCAGTTTAAAGAATTATCGAATAATTATTTGTTTCCGGTTGAGGGTAAGCCTTTTTGGAAATTGTTTCCTGTTAGAATTGTGCAAGCACCTAAAACATATAAAGAAGGCGGAAGAGATTGGTTAAGAGGATTAACTGATGAAAAACAAACGTATTTTAGCTATTTGATGGAAAAATTAGGTATAAAATGAGTAAACTTGATAAATTAAAAGAATTACCATTATTTAAAAAGAAGTATGATTGCATATTTTCTCTTGGTTCTGCTTGTTTTTGTGCAGAAATGCTTACAAAATCTAATTTAAGAGTATTTTCATCCACATTCGATTGGTTAGGCGGAGGAAGTTTCACCCAAAGAATACTGTTCATTTGTAATGATTTTAAAGATTTTTTAAATATTGAAGGGTTGAAAAAAATCGGAGAAAGGGAATATCCGGAAAGTTGTGATATATATTTGAATGAGCAAACGAGTGTTGTTTTTAATCACGATTTTCCAAAAGGTATGGATTTGGCTGAAAGCTATAAAATTGTTAAATCAAATTTTGATAGAAAAAATAATAGATTAATAAAAAAAATTCAAGATTCTAAAAATACTTTAATTGTTTATATGAATGATTGTGATAAGAATGAATCTGTTGAACAAGTTATTGAAATGGCAAAATATATTAATAGTCATTTCAATAAAAACACTATTGATATTTTATTTGTAACTCATAGTCCAAATATGGCGCATGATAAAGTTGAAATTAATGAAGTTTCAGAAAATGTTTATGTAGCAGATGTTTTTAATTTTAATGAAAATGGTGATGTCGGTAATTACGATGCGTGTAAGCAGTTTTTATCAAAAATAAAAATAAAAAAATCTTTTAAAGAGATGTTATTTAAAATTTCAAAGGGTAGAAAAAGAATGAGAGTGTATCTATTTGGTATTAAAATTTTTTCATTTGAATATCATAAATAATATCATATAAAAAATGAATAATTCAATTTTAACGAGTTATTATATACATAATTAAATTTTGTTAGATTTGTATGTTTTGAGCTATGACAATTTCTTGCAAAGTTGTTTTTTTAAAGTAAAATAAAGAAGATGGTAGGAACACAGAAAAAACTTTCAATAGCATTTTATTGGCACATGCATCAGCCTGTTTATAAATTGAATTCAAATAGCGATTATCTTATGCCATGGGTTAGAATGCATGCTATTAAAGATTATTTGGATATGATTTTGATTATGGATAAATTTCCTAATCTTAAATTGAATTTTAATCTTGTGCCTGTTCTTTTGGAATCTATTCTTGATTATGCACAAAATGATGCTCAGGATTTCCATTTAAGATTGAGTTTGTCTGATATAAATTCACTTTCTGATGATGATAAAAGGTTTATACTTAACAATTTTTTTGATGCGAATTATCAATCTATGATTTCAAAATATAAACCATATAAAGATTTGTACGAAAAACGTGTAATTAATAATGTTTCTGATATAAATGCATATTCAAATCAGGAATATTCAGATATTTTAGCATGGTTTAATTTGGTATGGTTTGATCCTATTTTTGCTAATATTTATCCTGAAATATCAGAGCTTTTAAATAAAGGTTGTAATTATACTCAAGCTGACAGAATTAAGATTATAGAATATCAAAGAGAAATAATAAAACAAATCATTCCGACATATAAAAAATATATGGAAAACGGCAGAATAGAATTAACTACGAGTCCTTATTATCACCCGATTTTACCAATTCTGTTAGATATAAAATGCGCACAAAGAAATATTCCAAATCCTGCTGAATTACCTCAAAATTTAAAAATGTCTGAAGATGCGATGGAACAAACAAAAATGGCTTTAGATAAGATGGAAGAACTTTTTGGTGTTCGTCCTAAAGGAATATGGCCGCCTGAACACTGTATCAGTGCAAAAACATTAAATATGTTGTCTGATTTGGGTATAAAATGGACAATTACTGATGAAGGTATTTTAGCAAATTCAATAAATTTTGATTTTGTCAGAAATTTTAAAGGGTATCTTAATGACCCTTATCATCTTTTAAAAACTTATGAATATAAAACCATAAACTCCAAAATTAATGTAATTTTCAGAGATTCTTTGATTCCGAATTTGATTAGTTTTGAATATCAAAATTCCGATGCAAAAACTGCAGCAAATGATTTGTATGACAGAATAAAAATTATTCAAAGCAAAATATTAACTTCACCTGATGATTCTCATTTGTTGACAATCGCACTTGACGGCGAAAATTCTTGGGAAAATTACTCCGATGACGGTTCAAATTTCTTGAATGCTATTTATCAACTTGTTGAAGAGGACGAAACGTTAGAAACTGTTTTGATAAGTGATTATATAGAAAAAGATAAGAATGCAAAATGTTTGCCAAAAGTTTATTCCGGTTCTTGGATTAACAGAAATTTCCAACTCTGGATAGGTGAACCGACAAAAAATCAGGCATGGAATATTTTGAAAAATGTTAGAGATGATTTTGTTGAATTTGCAAAAGAAAATCCAAATCATCCAAACCTTAAAGAAGCAAAAAATGAAATTTTTATTGCAGAAGGAAGTGATTGGTTTTGGTGGTATGGTGAACCGAATAATTCAGGACAGGACCATATTTTTGATTATTTATTCAGAGAACGCCTGAAAAATGTTTATCGCTTGCTTAATATTCCTGTTCCGTCAGAATTGGAAACTCCATTACTTTCATCATCTATTTTATTAAAAGATGATGAACAAAAAGAACACATTATTCCGATAATGGATAGTCAAAATCATATTGATGATGAATGGCTTACTTCTGAAATAATAGATGTTTCACAAGATGAATGCTTAACTGATATTAATATATTTGATAAAATTCAATTCGGATTTGATAATGAATATCTTTATATAAGATTGTATATAAACAGGCAAACTTTGGAAAATAATACTGCAAATATACATCAAATGTATATGTATTTTAGGAATAAAGATAAAATTCAGAACCTTTCAAATATAAGATTAACAAATCAATCAAACGAAATTTCACCTTTAATGCAGGAAAAATTTAATACAGAATTAAAATTATCTTTTGTAAACGGTTTACTAAGACCTATTCAATATTCAAAAGCTGCTGAAGAAGGTCTGTGGTATATAAAAAATGCGGAAGCAATCAAAATTGCTTATGATAATTCTATTGATATAAGTATACCGTTTAATCTTATAAATGTTGATGAGGGTAATATTATTGAATTCATATTTGCAACAGCTAATTTTGGAATGATAACAAAATCCATACCAAAGGATGTTTTATTTATTATGCAAAGACCTGTATCTAATAAATAATTTGAACAAATACCGTTCTTGTTCTTGCTTTGTTATCAAAATCAATTAAAACAACTTGCTGCCAAGTACCTAGTTGTAAAGCCCCATCAATTAAAGGTATATTTAAAGAATTACCCATAATTGCCGCTCTGACGTGTGCATAACCGTTACCATCATGCCAAGTTTCGTCATGGTGGTATTCTATATTTACAGGTGCAATTCTTTCCAATGCTTCAGGTAAATCTACTAACAATCCCGGCTCAAACTCAATGGTAGTAATTGAAGCCGTACTGCCGGAAACATAACATAACACATTCGCATCTTTTAATGAATGAGTATATACACAATTTTGGACATTTTTTGTTATATCAATTATATCCGTAAAACCATTTGTATGAATTTGAAATTTTTCATTTATTATTGGCATATAAATCCCCTAACCACTATTTATCTTATAACACTATTTAATAACTATTTAAACCTTTCAATGCATAAATTTAATATAATTTAACAATTAACTTTATCTTTCTGAGATATTTTGGTGATAGCATCTAAAATACGTTCAACCTCCAAAACTTTTATATCAAATTTTTCCGACAGATTGTTTGCTTTTGGTACAATCACACGATTAAAACCTAATTTTTGAACTTCATTTATTCTTTTTTCTAAATTATTTACAGCTCTTATTTCACCTGAAAGACCTATCTCGCCGATGAATGCCGTTTTCATATCAACCGTAACATCATTTAAACAAGTTATAATAGCGATAGCTATCCCCAAATCAGCAGCAGGTTCTGAAATTTCTATACCGCCAATAACATTTACATAAACATCTTGTTTTGATAAATTCAACCCGACACGTTTTTCTAAAACAGCTAAAATCTGTAATACTCTTGAAGTATCAACACCATTTGTAATTCTTCTTGGGCTTGGATAAGGTGTTATGCCAACAAGTGCTTGAATTTCAACTAAAAGCGGGCGAGTACCTTCATTTGTAACTATAATAACACTTCCGGGGGTAGGACTGTGATTATCATTCAAAAAAATCTCACTTGGATTTTTTATTTCTACTAAACCTTGTGAATGCATATCAAACATTCCGATTTCGGAAGTTGTGCCAAATCTGTTTTTTACTGAACGTAAAATCCTGTATGTTTTATATTTATCCCCTTCAAATTGTACAACAGCATCTACTATGTGTTCTAATAATTTTGGCCCTGCAATATTTCCTTCTTTTGTTACATGTCCGATAACAACAACAGTTATATTTTCGGTTTTTGCTATCTGTGTTAAATAATTACAACATTCACGAACTTGACTTACACTGCCTGCAGAGGATGCAATATTTTCGGTGTATATTGATTGAATACTGTCAACTATTAAAAAATCAGGCTTTAATTCTTTTATCTGGAATCTTATTTGCTCAAGATTTGTCTGCGGATAAATATACAAATTATTTTCATTAACATTTAGTCTTTGTGCGCGTAATTTTACCTGACTTGCAGATTCTTCCGCTGAAACATACAAAACTTTTTTGTTTTGTTTACAAAGCTCGCCACTTGTTTGTAATATTAAGGTAGATTTACCTATTCCCGGGTCGCCTGCAAGCAAAACGATTGAACCTTGAACAAATCCACCGCCTAAAACTCTGTCAAATTCTTCAATATTTGTACTTACCCTAACCGTATCGTCAATACATATATCTGACATCAAAACAGGTTTTTCTTTATTTAAAAATTCAGAAATATTGTTTTTTGAATCATTTTTTGCTTCGTATTCTTCAACAAAAGATGACCACGAACCACATTCAGGACATTTGCCTAAATATCTTGCCGTTTCATATCCGCATTCTTGACATACATATTTTGTTTTTACTTTTGCCATAATTGGTTTCTTTTACAATTTAAACATTCAGAAATTTACACAATTTTTTCATTACAATTTTGAACAATCCTGAATGATTTATCTCTATTTCTCTGTAATACTTGTTGTAGTTTTTTATTATATTCTTTGGTAATTCCTGACCTTTTTGCAGTATTCTTGCCAATCCTTCCAAATAGTTGTCCTGTTCGTCTTTATACAATAAATCTCTATATCTTAAATCTTCGTCTGCTTCGCGATGGATAAGAGCATGATATGCACTTTTTATTGATTCATCTTTTATATCATGCGGAAAAAGTTTTATCGCTTCCCGAACAACAATTCTATCTGTCAAAACATTTATTATTAAATCCCCGACGTACTTACGTGCAGATTCTATATTTTCAAACTCTTTATCCGTCATAAATCTATACGGTAACTAAATATTTTGATTCAATAAAAGCAATCATTTTTGAAATATCGTTATCAAAAAACTGACTTGATAATTCTTTTATTGCAGCTATTGACATTTCTTCTCTATCCATTACTGCTCTGTAAAAGAATTTTTTACCTGCTCTGTAACGAACCAAAATATCTTTTGAGTTTAATCTGTCCATAACTGTTTTTACGGTTGTATAAGCTCTTTTGATGCCATTACTATTCATATCATCTACAACATCTTTAACGGAAATATTCATATCACCGTCTGTTTCTTGTAATTTCCACACTGAACTTAAAATTTCTATTTCTAATGTTCCTAATGACATTCTGTTTTAAACCCCTTATAATAATACTACCTATTACAAGTATAATAGAAATATATAAAAATACAACCTTCTATTACAAAATGTTACTTATTTAATAATCCTTCTGTCGGTTCACCGATATATATTACTCCTGATACATTACCGGATTTTCTTGTTCTAAATTTTTTCGATTTTACCGTATAAAAACTTCCCTCTTTTTTTACAATTAAATTTTTACTTTTTTGAACTTTTTGCGGAGTTTCTTTAACTAATGTACGCTTGCAACAAAAAAATACAGTCACAATACTAAGACAAATAACAATAAAAATGCAGACGTATAATTTCATGTAAAGCTCCCTTGTTACATTTATATTATAACACTTTTATTAATATTTTTAAAGACCATGTCATTAAATTTTTTGATTTTTTTGTTAAGTTATGTAAAATTTTAAAGTGAAAATGTTATAATGAAAATGTTATTCACATCAAGAGATAATTTTTGCATAGCGACAGATAAATTATTTCAATTTTAATACTTTACTTAAAATTTTGTATAGATTAAAATAGAATTGTTTGAAGAAGATAATTTTTGTACATATAAAAGGAGATAAAAAATGAAAAAATCAGTTAAAGATTTAGGCGATGTTCAAGGCAAAAGAGCCTTAGTTCGTGTAGACATCAATGTTCCGTTAGATGCAGATAAAAATGTTACTGACGATACAAGAATTCAAGCAATTCTTCCTACAGTGAAATTTTTACAAGAAAAAGGTGCGAAGATTATTTTAATGGCTCACTTAGGCAGACCTCAAAAATTGAAAGAAGGTCAAAAGTTAGAAGATTTATCGCTTGAACCTGTTGCAAAATATATGTCTAAAGTTTTAGGACAAAATGTTTTATTTGTTAAATCACCTGTTGGTGAAGGTGCAGATAAAGAATTAGAAGCATTAAAGGACGGTCAAGTTGCATTGTTAGAAAACATTCGTTACTATAAAGCAGAAGAAGCAAAAGACGATGATATGACATTTGCGCAAGAACTTGCAAAACTTGGTGATTTCTATGTAAATGATGCATTTGGTGCAGCTCACAGAAACCACACATCAACTGCAAAAGTTGCAAAACTTGTTAAACCTGCAGTTTCAGGTTTGTTAATGGAAAAAGAAATCAGATGCTTATCTCAAGCATTGGATAACCCTACAAGACCATTTACAGCAGTTGTTGGCGGAGCTAAAGTTTCTTCTAAAATCGGTGTTTTAGAAAATTTAATTGACAAAGTTGATAACTTAATTATCGGTGGCGGCATGGCTTACACATTTGTTAAAGCTAATGGCGGCAAAATCGGTACTTCAATTTGTGAAGATGATCAATTGGAAGTTGCAAAAGCTATCGAAAAGAAAGCTGCAGATAAAGGTGTTAAGCTTGTTATGGCAACAGACGTTTTAGTTACTGATGATTTTTCAGGAAACGGTACAAACAAAGTTGTTGAAATTAAAAACATTCCTGACGGATTTGAAGGTGTTGATGCAGGTCCTGAATCTCAAAAAGCATTTGAAGAAGTTGTAAAATCTTCAAAAACAATTCTTATGAACGGCCCTGTTGGCGCATTTGAAAATCCTAAATTTGCAGAAGGTACAAAAGCTATTCTTAAAGCAATTGTAGAAGCAACTAAAAATGGTGCAACTTCTGTTATTGGCGGTGGTGATTCAGTTTCAGCAGCTAAAAAATTCTGTAAAGCTGAAGATTTCACTCATGTTTCAACAGGTGGCGGTGCTTCTTTGGAATTTATCGAAGGAAAAGTTTTACCGGGTGTTGCAGCATTAGATGAAGTTTAATTATAATTAATATAATCACAAAATTATAAAGGCGAAAGTTTAAATTCACTTTCGCCTTTTATTATGATATTTTTATAAATTTTATTTTTTTAGTTTTAGGAATTTCTAAATTGTTTGTTTCAGTATACCATACATAATTTTTTATCCCGTTAGCCAATGTTTTTGCGTATGCTTTTCTAAAATCATCTTGCATGAGTAATTCATTATCATCAGGATTTATTACGTATGCTGATTCGACCAAAACACTTACTGCAGATGTATTTCTTACAACTGCAAAACTTGCCTGATTTACATTTTCTATATTCATATTCATTTCTTTGAAAATTGTATTTAATAGAATTTCTGATAATAATTTTGCTTCATTGTAATAATAATAAACACTTGAACCTCTGTGATTTTGTGGGTTTGCATTATCTGGAAGTGAATTTGCATGAATACTTATAAATATTTGTGCGTTAATATCATTTGTATATTTAACCCTGTCTTCTAATGACACGAATTTGTCTGAACTACGTGTCATGTAAACGTCTGCACCCATTTCTTTTAAAAATTTTTCTAAGTACAATGCCATTGATAAATTAAAATCTTTTTCATAATCATGACAGCAACTTATTGCACCCGGTTCTTTGCCGCCATGTCCGGCATCTACTACTATTTTTATACCTTTAAGAGGAATTAATTTGTCTAATTGAGGTTCTTTTTTTATTGATAAAGCAAGAACATCGCCGTCATATTTCAAATTATATCCCATTATTCTTTGGTTGAGAATGAATTTAAAAATTGCGGTGTCATTTTTATTGGCACTAACGTTATATATTTTCAACGTCAATTCATTGTCGTTATCTTCTTTTATTGAATACGGAGTTTTGTCTGATAGCGCAAATTCGTAAATATATTCATTATTCGTTTCTCGTTTTCTGTAATCATATAAAAATGTTTTGTTAATACATTCAGAATTAATTTTCACATCATTTTTTGCAATCCAGGCATTTTCAACGGGTGAAAGTTCTATTTTGTACATATCATCGAATTCACCGATAACTTTTAATTTAAGCCCTTTTTGAAAATGAGATATTCTGTTGATTCCAAATTGTTTGTATGATGAACGAATAGGAACGTTATCTCTGATAATTTCAGCAGTTTTATTTTCGTTAAATGGTATAAATTTTGCGGTATTATTTTTTTGATTACTAATTCGTTCAATTATATATTTTTTCGTATTAATACAATCTTTTATCGTAAATTCATTTTTACCAAAATTCAGATTTACAAATTGTGCAAAAGCTCCTGTTTTATGTACGGGTATTTCTTTGTTATTAATGTATAATTTGTTTCCTTTTTGAACCGAACCTACAAAAAATGTTGATGGTGAATTCAGTTTAAAATATTCTTGTTTCGGATAAACAATATCTAAAGCAAGTGTAATATTTTGTATAAATATCAAAATAGAAATTGTATATAAAAATTTCTTCATGTTATCATTATAGTAAATTTTTATAAAAAAGGAAATAAGTTATATGGATGCAACATTAATTTTTGATATGGACGGAGTTCTTGTAGATACAAGGAATTCTTATTGTAGAATTCTTGTGGATTGTTTTGAGCATTTTTCCGGTAAAAAAATAACTTATCAAAATGATGTAATACCCATTAAACAACTTGGCGGATATAATAACGATTGGGATATTTTGGATTTATTGTTTAAAAAGCATAATGTAGAAGTTTCTTATGAAGATATACAAAATTATTATTTTACGAACTATTGTGATAAAAATTTTGAAGGTTATATTAATATGGAAGAGCCGATTCTTGATAAAGAATATGTTGCAAGATTGGCTGAAAATTACAATTTGACAATTTTTACAGGACGTTTTGAATACGAAGCAAAACATACATTAAAAAGGTTTGAGATATTGGGTTATTTTACACAAATAGTCGGTTTTGATAGTGTTGGAGAAGGGTTTCAAAAACCAAACCCAAAAGGAGTTAACATAATTAAATCAAACGTTAATTCAGATAGATATTACTATATGGGTGATACGGTTGATGATATGATGGCAGCAAAAGCCGGCGAGGTTATTGGTATAGGCTGTTTGCCGCCTCAAGATAAGTCGCAAATATTAATTGAAAAAATGTATGCAGCAGGCGCATATACCGTATTAGATTCCACTAAAGAATTAATACAGTTCTTAGAAAAAGAAACTTCACAAGAGTTTGTAAAAGCATAATTTTTTGCAAATATCAATGCGATAAAATAAACATAAACAACAAACCGCTACGAGAATTAGAAATTTTAAAAACAGTTCAAAGACTATGACAAATTTATTTATATTCTCGTATAAAATTTATATTTCTATTGCCGTGTTCTATTTTATAGAATGTACTTTATTTATTTTTAATGTTTACTATAACCAAGAATGTTTCTGTACCAATTACAAGAATCTAATTCGATACCGTTAAAAGTTGTTTTTAAACATTGTTTTCTCAAATACAAATCGAATTCATCCAATTTGCATGATTTTTCACTAGACGCAGAATTTGATTTCAAAGTTTTCATATTGTCTCCTTTTCAATATCCAATTGTAGAACCATTAATAAACACTATTGTACTATTATAATATTCCTAAAAAATTTTTTTGCTATATTTAACTAAAAAATTTTACAGAAATTAACATAACTCAGCACATGATTATCCATAAGCATTTTTTTACCCAATTTGCGCAAATCATGAATATTACACTAAAAATAAAATCGTATAATATTTTTGCACCGCTTTGAGCAAAAATCCAGCCTACTAAAAACGTATCTGATGTTTTAGTTATAACACCAATAAAAAGTGTGTACAATATACCAATCAGATGAATTATTAAAACAGCAACAAATGCTGCTTTTAAAATATTTTTAAAAGAGAAGTTATTTTTCAGAATAGATGCAGTAAAGTAAACTGCAGGGATGTATGCCAGTATATAGCCGAAATTATAATCCAATATGTATTTTGGGCCGCCGCCAAGTGCAAATACAGGATATACAAACAATCCTATTACTATGTATATCATGACTGCTATAATGCCGTATAACCTGCCCATTAATCCCGCTATGAAAAGTATTACCGGTATTTGTGGAATATATTTGTAATATTTAAAAAAATGTTGTTTTATATCAGCAAAGTTACTACCGTTATTTAGGTAGTTCATAAAATCAGCCGGAATAAAAAAATGAGTAAATGAAATTTGTGTAAATGTAGCCATGACTATTAAAAATACGCATAAGCATGTCAAAACAACTGTACCTAATGTCATTTTTATAGGTTCGCCATTGTATTTGAATACATTTTCTTTTCGTACTACTCCGGGTTTTTCAATTTTCATACAAGTTCGACTTTTTTCCCTAACTCTATTACATTTTGATTATATCTATCTTTAAATTTATCCCAAAATATATTTTCTGTCCACATGATTAAAGCATCTTCATTATTATCTTGATAATAACCTTTTCTCGTTCCGAGTGATTTAAACCCGTATTTTTCATACAGATTGATTGCGGGTGTGTTGCTTATTCTAACTTCGAGTGTTAAATACTTTGCCATTTCTTTATAACAAGTTTCTATAATTTTTACAAGCAAAGATTCGCCGACTTTTTTATTTCTGTGTTCTGGCGAAACAGCAAGATTTGTAATGTGAGCTTCGTCAATAATTATCCAACTGCCTGCATAACCAAGTAATGTGTTGTTTTCGTCAAATGCACAAAAATATCTCGCTAAATTGTTCGATAATTCGTTATAAAAAGAATCCTTTGACCAATGATGTTCTCCATAAGCCTTTTCTTCTATTTCTGCAATTTTATCAATATCTTTTTGTTCCATTAAACGAATTGTAACGCTGTTCATAGTTTTTATTTTACTCTAAAAATTATTTTAGTAAAACTTTATTTTTGCTATAATTGTTAAGTGATTAATTATTCAAACCTTTTTGATTTATTTAGGAAACTTTATGCTTTGCCGTCTTACAATTCCAAATACGGAAAAGCACTCATGCCGTTGAGATATTTTTTTGAATTAACTTATCGCTGCAATTTGAAATGTCCTTATTGTTATGTAGGTGATAACAGAAATCAACAAGAGTTATCAACTGAAGATTGGTTTAATATAATTGAGCAAATTCCGTTTTATTCTTTCGTTACTCTTGTCGGCGGGGAACCTTTAATCAGGCAGGATTTTATTGCTATATTAGAACAAGTATGCAAAAAAACTTTTTCCAAGGTAAATGTTGTAACAAACGGAATACTATTGAATGATGAAATAATCGATGCGTTCATTAAAACAAAAATGATGCTTTTATCTGTTTCGTTAGACGGATACAAGCATAATCATGACGAAAATCGTAATTGTAGGGGTATTTTCGATAAAATTTATGCAAATTTAGAAAAATTAAATTCTAAAAAAAATCGTCCGATGGTTGATATAAAAACGATTGTTTTAAAAAATAACCTTGACGATTTGCCAAAATTGTATAAATTTTGCTCTGATATGAATTTTGAATTTATGTCTGTATCGTTTTTGAGAAATAATAATTTGAAACAGAATTCGCATCTTTTTGATTCGTTTGTACCGCAGTTTAATGAGGATTATCCGATAGAAAAATATTTTGACTTAGAACATTTCAAAGAAGTTTACAAAGAAATCGAATCAATGAAAAAATCTTCAAAAACTCAAATAAGGTTTTCCCCTAAATTTGAAAAATGCGATAATCCGTTAAAAAAGATTGAAGAGTTTTTCAATAATGATGAAGATAAATTAGTAAAAGAAATTTATAAACCTTGCATGTTCCCATTCTCAAATATGTTTATAACTCCGGCCGGTGATGTTTACCCATGCCTGAGTCAAAAAATAGGAAATTTGAAGGAATCTAAAATAAAAGAAGTATTTAACAAGCCAAATTATTGTTGTTTCAGAAAGAATCTGAAAGTATCAAAAGTTTTTGGAGCATGTCAGATGTGTTGTGAATTGGAGTTACAATAACAGTCAAAATAAAAAATATAAAAAACGGATTTTTAGTTTTTGTGTGAAGTTTTGTAAAGTGTCAAAATTATTATTATAATTAGTTTTTAGGATGTAATAAAATTTGTAATAAATTTTACAATAGTAACTTTTGCGAATAAATTTAATATATTAAAATACATTTATTTATAAACATTTTGAGCGATTGCTTGTCCGTAAAAATACGGACGTATTAATTCGGACGTAATATTACGGACGTAAAAATACTTACGTAAAAATGCGGACTAAATTTATAAATCAAAAATGTATAATAAGTACATAAAGTTTGAGTAAGGCTCACACCCGCGCCGGTAAAGCTGTTTTTCAAATAAACAAGGGGTAGTAGTATCTAAAAAAAGGGTTAGGAGTATAAATGCGATATATTCAATGTTGTAGCGGTTTGCGTGAATGCAGAACCTATGAACTTGTACCTGATGATTTTTATATTTATAAAGAATTAAGATATTTGGAAGAATGTCCCGTTTGCCATCATACAACATTATATCTTTTTAGATTAGATAAATGCAATAATGTATCAACTTATAAACTTAAAAATCAAAAAGCTAAAAAATTTTTTAAAAAATGTGAAAAAGATATTGTAAGAGAAAAAATTGAATATGTATTTAATAACCATAGTGCTAAATCTTCCTTTTATTTATATTACAATGAATTTGGTACGAAAAAAAAGTGTTATTCGAATTTAAGCTACTTAAACATAGGAAGAATTGGCTAAATTTTTCAAAATAAACGAAAATACATAAAAATTTTTTAAAATTTTAGATGTAGCATGAAAAATAGTACAGGATATTTAAGGAAGTATGAAATGAACTTATCAGGAAGAGAAACACAGGTTATAAAACTTTTATGTAACGGTTTTATGGATAAAGAAATTTCTACAAAAATGAATATATCGAAACGAACTGTTCAAACTTATGTTGAAAGACTTATGTACAAGTTACAAACCAGAAACAGACTTGCGCTTGTAGCAAAGTACATTAGAGAATACGAAAGAAAAAAATAAGGATAGAAATGAAAAGGATAATTATACATTGGACAGCAGGATTCTCTGTCCCTAATTCGTATGAAAAAGAACACTATCATTATTTGATAGATAAATATGGGAAAATACACGAAGGAGCATTTAAACCTATTGCAAATGAAAAGTGTCAAACAGGCATGTATGCTGCACATACAGGTGGCGGAAATACCGGTTCTATTGGTGTGGCTCTTTGCGGAATGTTAGGGTATAAAAACAGAAAAAATATTGGAGATTACCCGATAACAAAAATTCAATTTGAAACAACAATGCAACTTTGTGCATTCCTTTCAAGAAAATTTAATATTCCGATTACCAAAAACACTGTTTTAACACATTATGAATTTGGAAAATTAAATCCGAATACAACGAGTGCAGGTAAAATTGATATGACTTTTATACCTTCGTATTCTTGGGTAGAAACTGATGAAATAGGAAAATTTATAAGAACAAAAATAAAATGGTATTTGCAAAAAATATTACAAGGAGTATAAAATGGAAACTTTTTATTATAATTTGTCAGGTGGAATAAATCAGGCGACAACTAAAACAGAACTCGGTCTAAATACAAAAAATATTTATTGGAGTGATTCCAAAAATGTGGAAATTTTTCAAAATAAAGGTATAATCCGTCAAAAAGGGAATGTTTTATATAAAAAGATTCCTGATAACGAAAAAATTACAGCGTTGCATGAAATGAAATATGCAGATGTATATAGACTTATAATAGCAACAGAATCCGGTAAAATATATATATATGATGATACAACAGATAATCTTACATTGCTTGAAAGAACACTAAATTCTCCAAAGCCGGTATTTACGGATTTTTTGAATGGGGTATTGGTTTCAAGTTTGCAAGACGAAATGTTTTTTATAAAAAATAACAGCAGTTATGATATTATAAATTGCAATTTAGAAATATCAGAAAATCAACCTGTATATTCAGATATAGTAGCAGTATATAAAGGAAGGGTTTGGGCTGCATCAGATTCAAGTATCTATTTTTCAGCACTCGGAAGTTATACCGATTTTCAAACACCAAACGATGCAGGTTATATTAGCGGATTTTATACTGATACAGATAGAATTATTGCTTTAAAACCTTATAAAGATTATTTGGCAGTATATAAAAAGAATAAAGTTTATTTATTAACAGGTTCTTCTCCCACAGATTTCGCAATTACACCTTTTGCCGATAAGGGTGCAGTTTCTCAAAACGGAATAATTACTGTTAATAATAAACAATATTTTTTTGCAAACGGAATTTATACACTTCAAGTTGGGGACCTAAATCAAATAGTCTTAGGCAGTGAAATTACAGAAAAAATTAAAAGTGAATTTACAAAATTTGAAACATCTCGTTTTAATGAAATTTTTGCATTCCATTACGAAGGGAAAAATCAGATTTGGTACTTTATTCCATATCAATACGACAACTATTTTCATACAATATGGATAAATGATTATGTAAATAATGCTTGGTATAAAAGGATTTTACCTCAGAATATAACTTGTGCGTGTATGTACAAGGATTATGCATTAACTGCTGATAATAACGGAAATATATATAAAGAAAATGTAGGAAATTCATTTAACGGTGAACCTATTGAATTCATGTGGAAATCTCCGTTCTTATCACTAGGAAATCCCACTATCAGAAAAACAATAGATGAATTTTATTTTATTCTTGATGAAAGTTATGAAAATAAATTTGATTTTTCAGTATATAAAAATTTTGATAGTGAAAACAGAGATGATTGTGAAAAGATTTATTCAACCAATTTTGAAAATTTAATTTGGCATAAAGACGATTCAAAATTTTATTATAACGATAAATGGACAGATGAGCATGATTTTGCAATATGGGCATTAGATGCTGAAACAATGTACAAAGTTGAAATTTCAGAAGCAAATTACGCTGTTCAAATTTGTGTGGAAGGGAATAATTTAGATAACAATATTGCAATAATAGGAATCGAATTTAAGGAAATATATAACGAAGATTAGAAGATAAAAACAGTTTTAAAAGAGTTTTATTGTTGTATCAAGCACATGTGTATATATGTGTATATTTTGTAATACAAAAAAGAAAGGGAAAAAAATGACAGAATCATCAGAAACAACACAAACAAATGCTTATTCAGCTTTTATTCCTGAAGTTTGGAGTAAAAAGTTGAACACTTTACTTGAAAAAAATTGCGTTATGCTACAATGCGTTAATCGTAATTATGAAGGTGAAATTCAAAATCAGGGAGATAAGGTTAAAATTATTACTCCTGCTGCGGTTACAATTTCAACAGTAAGTTCAGACAGTCTTTCTTATAACGAGCTTTCGCCATCTTCAATGAGTCTTACAATCGATCAAAAGAAATACTTTGCATTTAAAATTAATGATATTGCTCAAGCGCAAGCAAATCAAAGTATTATGGAAGCTCACTTAACAAGCGCAAAAAATGCTATTGAAGAAGTTCAAGATTCATTTTTGTTAGGTATGCACACAGAAGTTGATGAAAACAATATCGTAGGTAGTGAAGAATCCGCAATAGAATTAAATAAATCAACAATCTATTCAAAATTTGTTGAATTAGCTTTAAAATTAAAAAATTCAAATGCATTATCCGGAAATAAAACTCCATGGGTTGTAATAAATCCTGTAATTGAATCATATTTATTGCAAAGTACAGAATTTATAAACGCACATAATGTAGCTGATGAAACATTAAGAGAAGGTTCTATCGGCAGAATTGCAGGCATGGACGTTTTGGTTAGTACAAACTTAACTGCAACTTCAGGTGTATTTTATGTTTTAGCTGGAACAAACGATGCAATAACATTTGCATCTCAACTTGCAAAAATAGAAACACTAAGAGATAAAGATTCATTTGCTGATTTAGTAAGAGGTTTATATTTATACGGTGCAAAAACTGTTCAACCAAAAGCATTAGCAAAAATGATTGTTGCAGATCCGACTGCTGCAAGTGAAGAAACAACAGAAGAAACAGATAATGCACAAAGCGGTGATACTACCGGTACAACCGAAGGTGATACAACAGGCGGCACTGAAGGTGGTGGTGGTCAATAGTTTCCTCTAATATTAACCATTAATTATGTTATACATATACCCTACGGCGTATAACTTTTGTTTACGCCGTTTCTTTTAAGGAGTAACCATGTTTAAAAATTTGAAAAGTACAATTAATGATTTAGCGTATGCCGCAGTAAATTATGCAGAAAAAACTTTAACAACATCATCAGGTAAAGCTAAAAAACTTGCAGCCGTCAATTTTGTTGTAAACAGACTTCCTGTTGTAGCGCCAATAAAACAGATTGTTGGACTTTTGTTAAATAAATTTATAGATTCTGCGATTGAAAAAGCTGTCAAATACATGAATGAAGTAAGGAATGAAAATTAAAATGAACGAAGAATTAAATAAAATACTACCAAATGAAGAACAAATTGAAGATAATAAAAATAATGAGCAGGCAGAAAACGGGAATTTGAAAGAATTAATTGAAGAGAAACTTGATATAAAAGTTCCTGAAAACAATCAAGATTACAGAAAAGAGATTAAAGAGAACTTAAATGCTTTAAGCAATCTTTTATCACTTGGTTTTGTTAATGAGCAGCAAGGACAAAATTTATTAAATCTTATAATCAACAGGGCGCTTAATAATAAAGTACAGGACAATATGCGAGTTGACAAAATAAATAATCTTGACAAATCAGAAATTTTAAAAGAATTTGATAAAATTTCTCCGAAATTTTTTGAACAAGACGGACGTTCTGCAGTTTTGAACTACTTAAAATCAGATTATATTCAATTTGATGCAGATGAACTTTCTAAAATCTCAAAAATTGTCGAATTAGTTGAAAATTCTGCAATAGACAGATATTTAAAGAAAGTTGCTTACGAGGAAAATTTAGAGAAATCAAATCTTCATGCAAAACAAAGATTAATCTCAAATATTCAAAAATTCAATGCTGAAGATAAAAATTCGCTGCCTTTTACGCGTAAGCAAATTGACAATATGAGTAACGCTGAATTTTTAAAGAATGAATTATTAATCATGGACCAAATGAAAAAAGGTCTTATAAAATAGCGTTACAGACGGGTAAGAGTATCAAAAAGATACTCTTATCCTTTTATAAAGGAGATAAAATGAATTATTTGGAAATTATAAATCAATGCTTACTTGAATTAAATTATAAAAGAGTGAGGAATTTTGAAGAGTTAATAAAAAATGACCACGAAAAAATCAAAAAGATTTTGAACATTATAAATTCAGAAATTTGTATTTTTGATAATTGGAATTTTTTACTACGCAGAAAAACTCTAACTTTACCTGCAAATTGCGGTGAAATAATAAATTCAATTTACGGGAAAATTCATACTCTAAGTATAGATGGTAAAAAATTGAATTTCACATCTGATTTTGAAAAGTTTTTATTACAAAATGCGGATGTTTGTGAAAATTATAGTGTATTGAATAATATGATATTGTTACCAAAATACAAAGAGCCAAAAACAATAGATGTGATATATTACACGAATAATTTTGTAAAAGGTTCGGATAATGTTGAAAAGTCTGAATTTGAGGCTGCAACCGACGAATCATTAATCCCTATTCCTTTTGTAGAACCGTTGTTGGTATATGGGACTTGTATGAAAATGAAAGCAAATCCAAATTATGCAAAATTTTCATACTGGTTGAATATGTATAAAGAAAATTTAGCAACAATGCGTTCAAAACTTAGCACTGATGCTCAGGATTTTCCTCAAATAAAAATAAATCGGTACTAAAATAAAATAGGCAAAACAGAATGCTTTGCCTATAAATAAGATTTTACACTAGCCGAAATATAAATAACAAATATGAATTTTAAACTATATGAATAGAAAAGGCAAATATATTACGAGTTCTTAACAATATGGATAAAATCACACAACAACAGAAAAAATTTGTATATGAATATTTAAAAAGTCTTGACGGAGAAACAGCAGCAAAAAAAGCGGGATATAAATCATCAGACTTAAAATCCGTTGCAGATAAACTACTTTCTGATGAAGACGTTATTAAAGAATTAAATAAACAGCTATACAAACAAATTCGTTCTTTAAGAATACAAAAAGGTTATGTAATAAAGAAATTATTACAAATTGCAGAATTTTCTTTGGAAGAAGAGGATATTTTGGATAAAGAAGGCAATATAACAGGCAAAAAGAAATTAAGAGATACATCAGCAGCTCTGAAAGCTCTTGACAGTCTTTGCAAATATTTATTTTCAAGAGAAGACTCTTCACCGTTGGAAGCAAAAATCATTACAATAAGTAATTTAAACGATAAAAAAATATAAGGAGATATTTATGGATAAGCGAAAGAAAATAGTAGAAGATGCTCTTTTAACCGGAAAGAGTATAGATGAATTAATAAAAATAAAAATGAAAGAAGAAATAAAAAATCTTTTTGAAAAAAAAAATGGAGAATATTTTTTTAAAGCGAATAAATGATATAAAACAAGTTCCGAAAGGCAAATTATTTTCAAAGGAAACAATTTTCAAAAAATATAATAAGGATAATAATACAATGAGTTATATAAACGGATTGCAGGCAGAAGCCTTGCTCGGATTGGACGATGTATCAAGAGAAAAATTGTTAAAAGGTGAAACAGATATATTTTCTACCGAAAATTCGTTTGTAAAATTTGAATATACGCAAATTAAAGCTGTGGTTTAATAAATAGCGGTGTCAAATTAATTAAAAGGCAAATAAAGAAAGCTAATATTAAGACAATAGCAAATATTTTTTGAACATCATTAAAGAAAATACCTTTTTTATTGCATCTGTAATTTGTTATTTCTGTGTGTTCCATTGTATAAGGATTAACGGGAAGTTGTTTTTCTAATTCTTCAATTACTTTGGCATATTTAATTCCGATTAAAAAGTTGTAAGAATCAATGTTAATCCACCATAATATACAACTGATAAAACCTGTAATACATAATAAACAAGATGCTGAAACAGCATACATTTTTATATCTTGAGTAATAAAAACAAGAATTAATAACAGAACATTGAAACATGCATAAAATCTGTTTGTTTCAAAATTTCTGTTTACGAAATTTTCTTTTTGATTTGTATAAAGTTTGTATTGTTCAAATATTAAATTGTCGTTATTCATAAATTTCACTTCCTATACCTCGTAACATATTACTAATATAAAGGGAAAAAGTCAATATGATAAAATTTGTAAAATTAAAAATAGACAGAATTAATAAACAATTTAAGAATATTACGTTTATAGAAGACGTTTTTAGATTGTATCAAAAATATAACAGATATTTAAATGATGATTTTGTAAAGGAAAAATCATTGTTAGATGTTGTGATAAATACGATAGAACGTAACACTCCGTTTTTCTGGGTAATATTAAAAGATAATAAATTTGCAGGCTTTGTTTTTTTGGAAAATATCATTGGTTCTGATAAAAATATTCATTCTGCCGAGATTACGACTTGTTTCAAGAAAGAGTATTGGGGGCATTTTACAGGACTGGCTGCTAAAAAGTTTATAAAATATTGTTTTAAGAAATTAAAATTAAAAAAACTTAAAGCGATAGTTTATAGTGAAAATTTCAGGGCATTTTCAATATTAAAATCAGCAGGGATGTCATTAGAAGCTGAATTAAAAGCAGAAACAATGAAAAACGGAAAATTACAAGATGTAAAAATATATTCGATTTTGAACAAATAATAAACATTTTAAACAAGGAAAGGAATATTTATGAATAATATTAAAGATAGGAAAAAAGACAATAAAGAGGAATTATTATTTTTAATACATTCTGTAACAGAAAAATATGAAAAAATGGAAACTTCCAGAAGAGGTCAAATAGAAGATATAAACTTAATAAAAAATGCTATTTACAATACGGATATACCGAGAGTAAATGAATGGAATATAAAAGTTCAATTACCGGATATATACGAGCTTGCGCAAACATTAAAAGCGCATATAAGCGAAAATTTATATTCTCATCCGGATTCAATGTTTGATGTAACAGGAAATACACCGCAATCTCAAATGTTTGCAAATCGTCAAAAGGCAATGTTGGTCGATACATTTGAAAAAATGAAACTTGAAGAAGAAATGGAAAAAATGATTGATTCGATTGTTGAAACGGGTGAAAGCACTATATTTGTAGGGTGGAAAACTCAAACAAGAGTTGTAAGACGTCCGCAAACAATAGAAGAACAGTTGGTTAATCCCACAGAAACAGGTTTTATTGTTGAAGAGCAAATTGTTTATGATAACGCAAAAATAAAATTTATAAAATCGGAAGATTTTGTTTTTGATAAAAATAATATGGAAAATTGGGATTCGTGTCCGAAAATTTATCGTATATATTCAACTATACATGATGTAATTGCTGATAAGGCAAATAATCTTTTGACGGAAGAAAAAATAGAAAATTTAAAACATCTGTTAACGAATAAACATAATAAAAACTCATCCGGTGATAAATCTGTGAGCGGGAATAAAATAGAAATTCTTGAATATTGGGGTGATATAGAGCTTGATAACGGAGAAATACTTAAAAATCAATTAATAGTAGTTGCAGGCAGAAAAGAAATTATCAGAATGGAAGATAATCCTTTTGTAACAAATCCTTTTATATATGCAAACGTAATAAAAAATCCTGATACAGAACGCGGCATATCACCTTTAAAAGTTGCAATAATTTTGAACAATATATCATCTACTATATTAAACAAGCAATTAGATGCGTTGTCTTTAATGATGAATCCGCCGTATCTTGCACCGAAAGGATGTTTTAAGGGTGAACAAGTAGTAAAACCCGGAAAAATCATAGAATATGATGCATCTTTAATGCCGCAAGCTCCTACTCCGTTGAATTTTAATAATGCTTTGCACGGATGGGATTTCTTAAATTATTTTAAAACAACCATTGAGAGTGCAACAGGTATATTCAAAAATATGACCGGAAATATTCAAAATCAAGCCAGAACTGCAACTGAATTAACATATTCAATGTCAGGTCAAACTGCGAGATTAAACATGATACTTGATGCAATAAGCAGGAAGTTAATAATTCCAATGGTAGAAAAAACAGCAGAAATTATATCTAATTTTAAGTTTGGGAAAGAAACGATTTGTATAAAAGATCATGGTAAAACGTTATTTTTAGAAATAGACGATAATATCAGAAATTCTAATTATACTTACAGATACGGGGATAGAAAGGCAATATTTGAAAGAAAAAATCGAACAAAAGAATTGTTTGATATTGTAAAATCGTTTGCCGAAGTTCCTGAGATAAATCAGCAAATTGATTGGTTAGAATGCTTCAAGTTTGCATTAGAACAATTTGGTATAGAAAATACAAACAATTTTTTACAATCTAAAGATAATTTACAAATAACCGATAAAAACAACTTTTCATAACATTACTTTTACCACCACTTTAAGAGGGATATATATCCCTCTTTTTTATTTGTAAAAAAATTTAGGAGAATATAAATTATGAATAAAATTACATACCGTCTGTTAGATGCGCAAAGGGAGTTTTTAGAAATTCCGCATGATTATTCGATTGATGTAGCTGTTTATCAAGGCGGTTATGGCAGCGGAAAAACTTTTTGCGGTTCGTTATTGGGTATTTTATTATGTTTAAAATATCCCGGAATACGAGGACTTGTGGGTGCAAAAACATATACATTAGTCAGAGATACAACTCTAAAACAGTATTTTGAACATTTGGATAATATGGGATTTATTGAGGGCAAAGATTACGAATGGTCTGCCTCTTTGCAAACATTAACTTTCAAAAACAAATCAGAGATATTATTTAAACATTTTGACGAGCCAAATCAATTAAAATCACTAAATTTAGGTTTTGTAGAGATAGAAGAGATGTCGGAAGTTCCGTATGAAACTTTTAAAATGCTTTTATCGAGAATGCGCCAAAAAAGACGAGAAGAATGGAAAAATTTTCAATACAGAATTTTTGGACACACAAATCCTGAAATGGAAAGAGGTTGGATTTATAAGACTTTTATAGAAAATCCGCTTGCAAATTATCGTCTTATAACAGCTCCTACAACACAAAATATATTTTTACCCGAAGGTTTTTGTGATGAATTAAAAAAACTTTATGATGAAGAGTATTACAGAATTTGCGTTCTTGCAGAAAGCGGACATTACACATCAGGTCTTGTGGTAAAGGATTTTACGAATAAAAACATCGCCGATATAAAATATCAGCCTGAATTGGACATGTATATAACTTGTGATTTTAATGTTGATCCTATGTGTTGGGAAATTGCTCACAAAACTGATGATAAGGTTTTTTATTTTGACGAAATAGCGATGGAAAACACGACAACATCAAAGGCTTGTGATGAAGTTTTCAGACGTTACCCGAATCACAGAGGAAAATTAATAATAAACGGTGATGCATCAGGCGATAACAGAAGCTGCACAAGCGAATATACAAATTACGTTATAATGAAGAAAAAATTTATAGAGTATGGATATGATGTTGAAATCAGGATAAAACCTTTTAATCCGCCGATAAAGAACAGGATAATGGCGTTTAACAGTAAAATTCACAGAGCAGACGGTGAAATAGGGCTTTTTGTTTCTCCAAAATGTGAAAAACTTTTGTACAATATTTATAACTTGAAATACATAGAAGGTTCATCGAGAATAGATATACCGAGTTTCCAGCAAATAAAACAATCGAAAGAAAAAAAGTTTTTAATGCACCCTCTAGATGCAGCGTCGTATTTGGTGGATTACTATTGGCCAATAAGTTTATAGGTTAATACAAACAAAAAGTATAGTAAGAACTAAAAGATAATTGAAATAAAACAAAAAAGAAAGGGAAAAAATGAATCATTTTTTACAGTATTCTCCGATAATTATCGTTGTTGTTATGTATTTAATTCAACAGCGGATAGTAGTTACTCCGGAGCAATTAGAGAAAAAACATAGAGAAATTATTGAAGATGTGGAAAACAAATTTGCGACATTAAACAGTGTTTGCGATTTGAAAGAACAAGTTGGTGATATGAAAGAAAAAATCGATAGAATTTACGAGTGTATAATTGCCGTAAAATAAATATTTCACAAATTCCTCATTTTGGTTTATAATCTATTTATGGACAAGAAAGTTATCACAACAAACAGAAAAGCATTTCATGATTTTCACATTTTTGATAAATATATTGCAGGCATGGTTCTTGTCGGGACAGAAATAAAATCTATAAGAGCCGGTTCAGTCAATTTAAAAGACAGTTTTGCAAAAATTGAAGATGGTGAAATTTTCTTGTATGGTTGTCATATTTCTAAGTATGAACAGGGCAACAGATATAACCATGAACCTGAAAGAGTAAGAAAACTTCTTTTAAACAAAAAAGAAATATTAAAGATGGAAGGAAAAATAAAAAAAGACGGTTACACGATTGTTCCGTTGGAGTTATTTTTAACTCGCGGCTATGCCAAACTTGAAATAGGCTTGGCAAAAGGTAAAAAACTTTACGATAAACGTGCAGATATGGTTAAAAAAACTCAAAACAGAGATATTCAAAGACAGATGAAAAATTATTAAAATATGGGTTGTAATATAAATGTATAAAAAAGAAGATGTTATAAAAAATTTAAATGCTGACAACTACTACATTGACATAAGAACTTTGGAAAATTTTATTTCTGAGTGGCAAATAGACCCTATTTATGAATCGAAAGACGGTGTAGTTTTTTTTGATGATGTTGCAATTCAAAAAATAAAAAAGGGTATAAGTTTAAAATCACAAGGTTTTGAGAAAGAACAAATATGTTATAAAATTCATAAAATAGTTTTGCCGCCGCCAAAAGAAACGCCTGTGGAAGAAGAGAAACAGTCAGAACAAGAAGAAAATAGTGAATGTGAAAACAATATAATTCCAATAGAACAATCGGATGTTGAAAATAAAAATGAACCTGAGGTGCCACAGATGAGGAATGTAACGCTTGATGTTACTAATCAAACGTTACAAATGCTTGCTGAGGCAGTTGCAAATAAAATTACTGAAGATATAACAAAACATATTGATACATCACAGCTTGCAGAAAAATTAGTAAAAACCGGAGAATATAAAAAAGATAATGAAATACTGGCAAGTCAAGTAGCACAACTGTTAGAGGATAATAAACGATTAGCTAAAAGAATTGAAAACTTGGAACATAAATCAAAATCTTTTTGGCATAGATTATTTCATTAAAATATCTTAATTTCATGCTTGACAGTATAATTTTAGCATTCAATAATAATTATAATAAACAGTATAATTAGACAGGCAAATCGTTTCAAAACTCAAAAAGAGTTACGATTCCTAAAGTAGAAAGGATTTTAAAATGTACGCGATTGTAGAAACAGGCGGAAAACAATATCAAGTAGAAGAAGGTCGTTATGTGGACGTTGAACTGCTTGAAGGAGAAAAAGACAGTAAGATAATTTTTGATAAAGTTGTAATGCTTGTAAACGGTAAGAAATCAAAAGTTGGTCAACCATATGTAAAAAATGCAAGTGCTGAAGGCGTTATCCTAGGTCATGACAAAGCTAAGAAAGTTATTGTTTACAAACAAAGACCTAAAAAAGGTTACAGAGTAAAACGCGGTCACAGACAAGAATACACAAGAGTTATGATTAACAAAATCAGAACAACAGCTTCTAAAAAAGCAGCAGAAGCAACTGAAAAAACAGAAGCATAATTGACCGAAAAGTAAAACAGTAATAATTAATTAGAAAGTAGGTATAAAATGGCACATAAGAAAGGTATGGGTTCCACCCGTAACGGTCGTGATTCCGAAGCGCAACGTTTAGGTGTAAAAAAATTCGGCGGTGAAGCTGTTAAAACAGGGAATATTATTGTTCGTCAAAGAGGAACAAAATTCCATCCCGGTAACAATGTAGGTATCGGTAAGGATGATACATTGTTTGCATTAATTGACGGCGTTGTAAAATTTGAACCGCACAGACGCGATAGAAAACAAGTTAGTGTTTATGCTGCTGAATAAAGTGGTATAGCTCAAAATTAATATTATAAAGAATTATACAAAGGGCGGTTTTTGTACAAAACTGCCTTTTGCTTTACAAATGTAAATGGTTACTTTAAAAAAATAATTAAATGGTTTAAACTGTTTATATAACTATCACATAATGATTAGGGAAGGTATGATTAGAAATTTATTAAAAAGGTTGTTTTTGACACTATCAGTGTTATTTGTTTTTACACCTATTGCGAATGCGGCGTTGTCGTTCCCAAATATTAATATTGCGATGCAGCAAGCAAATACGCCTCAGGATTTCTCAAATGGAATTCAAATTCTTATTTGGTTGACAGTATTGACACTTGCACCGAGCATTTTTATTATGACTACGGCGTTTGTCAGAATTGCGATTGTCTTATCTTTAACGCGTCATGCTCTGGGTGCGGGTTCTTTGCCGCCAAATCAGGTTTTAATAAGTTTAGCATTGATTTTAACATTTTTTGTAATGGCACCGACGATAAATAAAATTAATAATGAAGCTATTCAACCGTATATGAATAATCAAATAACGCAGCAAGTAGCATTAGAAAGAGGGTTAAAACCGGTTAGAGCATTTATGTTTAGCCAAACGGATGAAAAACAGTTGGCATTGTTTGTAAAAATGGCAAAAATAGAAAAACCTAAAAACACAGACGATGTTCCGACGTATGTTTTAATTCCGTCATTTATTGTTAGTGAATTGAATACAGCATTCAAAATCGGTTTTGTAATATTTTTACCGTTTTTGGTAATAGATATTGTAATATCGAGTGTATTGGTATCAATGGGTATGATGTTTTTGCCTCCGACAACAATAGCATTACCATTCAAATTAATTATGTTTGTAATGGTTGACGGGTGGTATTTAATTATAAAATCATTGGTAGAAGGATTTGCAGCGGCATCATAATTTAGCATGAGGTAAAAATGAGTCAAGAAATAGTTATAACTTTATTGCAAAAAATGTTTGTGTTAATTTTAGAACTCGCAACACCTGTTCTTGCTATCGGGATTGTTGTAGGTCTTGCTGTTAGTATTTTTCAGGCTATTACGCAACTTCAAGAGTCAACATTAACTATTGTTCCAAAGATTATTGTCGGAATTTTAACATTAATTTTGCTAATGCCTTGGATGATGAGTTTGATTATATCTACTGTAAATGAAATGTTTGACATGATTCCTATGCTAATAAAATGAGGTGAATAGTGGACTTTAGTTTATTAAAAATATTTTCACCATCAAATATTTTAATGTTTATAGCAGTTTTCGTAAGAATAGGCGGTTTAATGGCATCGGCACCTTTATATTCTACTTATCCTGTTCCAAACAGAATAAAAATATTTTTAGTTGCATTTATAGCATTCATCATATATCCTATGGTACAGGCAAATTCTGCATTTCCCGTGCCTAATGATATTCCGGTATATTTATTTATTCTGATAAAAGAATTTGCAATAGGCTATATAATTGGATTTTGCGCTAATTTGATATTTATAGGAGCTGAAATAGGTGTAAACATGTTTTCCATACAAATGGGATTAGCGATGAGTCAAGCATTTAATCCTACGATTGGTGCAACTTCTCCGATTATAACTCAAGCATTTACATTGTTGATAGCTATGGTATTCATATCATTAAATGCACATCAGTGGCTATTTTCTGCCTTATACAACAGTTTTATACACATACCTGTCGGATATTCATTTATATTTGACGGACAATTAATAGAAAAGGTTATATATTTATCAGGGCAAATGTTTTCAATAGCTATAGGATTGGCAATGCCGATATTTAGTGTATTGTTAATAAGCGATATTTTGTTGGGCTTTGTTTCAAAATTAATGCCGCAAATGAATATTTTTATGGTTGGAATGCCTATAAGAATTTATGCAGGGTTAATATTATGTATGATTTTTATGCGTCCGGTAGCAGAATATTGTAGAATAATTCTTGAAAAATTACTAATTAATGTTTCCGGTATATTTTAAAGAAAGAGGTAATTTAATTGGCGAATGACGGAGCAGACAGAACAGAGGCGGCGACCCCGCGAAAAAGGTCAAAGGAACGCGACAAGGGTAATATTGCCAAAAGTAAAGATTTAATGAGCGCGATGACAATTACTGTTGCACTTGTTATGCTGTTTGTTTTGTCAAATTGGATGTTAAACAGAATGCTTTTGGCGTTACACTATTCATTTACCAATTTAAATCCTAAAAGCATTAATGTTAATGAATTTTTTGGAACCATATATCCTTATGCGATAATAGTAGCGCAAGCGCTTTTACCGTTTATGTGTTCAATATTTATTTTAACGTTGCTTGTATTGAGATTACATATAGGGCATATGTTTGCGTTGGATAAAGTCAAACCTAAAATTGAAAATTTATCTCCTAAAAATTGGGTAAATAATTTGAAACGGTTAATAAATCCTTTTGACCCTAATAAACTTGTTGAACTTGCAAAATCATTGTTAAAAGTGTTTATTGTAGGTGCTTGCGGTTATTCTGTTATTCATTCAAGGATAGATGAATTATATGCGTTGTTAGGAGCGGAAATATTAGTTGTTTTCAAAGTAATTGGTTCGATATTAACACAAATGTTTTTAAACATGCTTTTAGCGATGTTATTTATTGGATATTTAGATTTAAAATTTCAGACATATATGTTTGAAAAATCAATAAAAATGACCAAACAAGAAGTAAAAGATGAACAAAAAGATACTGAAGGGGATCCAAAGATAAAAAGTAAAATAAAAGCATTTGGATATAAATTACTTCAGCAGCAGATGATGGCTCAGGTACCGACTGCGGACGTAGTTGTAACAAATCCGACACATTTCGCGGTTGCATTAAAATATGACAGAAGTATAAAACCTGCTCCTTATGTAGTGGCGAAAGGTGCTGATTTTCTTGCATTTAAGATAAGAGAAGTCGCACAAAATAATAACATTCCGATTGTTGAAAATGTATTTGTTGCCAGAACACTCTACAAATTAGTTGAAATTGGTGATATAATACCATCAGAAATGTTTCAAGCAGTTGCAGAGATTCTTGCTTACGTTTATAATAAAAATAACAAGAATAAATAGATTTGGGTAATCAGAAAATATAATAATGAATTTCAAAAAAATTTCAGAATTAATGAATAACAGTGATATAACCTTAGCAATAGGGTTAGTTTTCATTATAGCTATGATGGTACTTCCATTACCACCTGCGATTCTTGACATTTTATTAACAGTAAATATCTCATTATCTGTAATAATTTTATTGGTGTGCTTATATACAAAAGAACCTTTAGATTATTCAAGTTTTCCTACTGTCTTGTTGATAGCTACATTGTTTAGGCTGGGTTTAAACGTTAGCTCAACACGTTTAATATTGTTGACAGGCGAGGCAGGCAGTGTAATTAATTCTTTTGGGGAATTCGTAGTCGGCGGAAATTATGTTGTTGGTTTTGTAATATTCGTAATACTTGTAATCATTAATTTTATGGTAATTACAGGTGGTGCGACACGTGTTGCAGAAGTTACGGCACGTTTTACTTTGGATAAAATGCCCGGTAAACAATTAAGTATTGATGCAGATTTGAATGCGGGAATCATTACAGATGAAGAGGCGAAAGAACGCAGAAAAGCATTGGAAAGAGAAACAGATTTTTATGGTACTATGGACGGTGCTTCAAAGTTTGTAAAAGGTGATGCAACAGCGGGGATTTTAATTACCGTTATAAATATTGTAGGCGGATTCATTATAGGCATAGTTATGATGAAGATGAGTTTTCAAACTGCCTTAACAACATATACAATATTAACGGTTGGTGACGGTTTGGTTTCGCAGCTTCCTGCATTGTTAATATCTACTGCAACAGGTTTGATTGTATCAAGGGCAAGCGGTAAGGATGAATCATTATCACAAGATATTAACAAAGAAATGTTCTCAGACCCTCGAGTTTTGGGAATTGTTTCAGGATTACTTATGTTTTTGGGAATAGTTCCCGGCATGCCTACAATACCGTTCTTTATTATAGGTATTAGTGCGGGGGCATTTGCGTATTATCATTATAATGAAAACAAAAAACAAAGAATAATAGAAGAAACAGCAAAAGCAGAGGCTGAAAGAGCGGAAAAATTAGGCAACAAAAAGAGTTCTAAAAAGGCTACAAGAGAGAGTGTTATGGAACTTTTATCGGTTGAAACCATCGAAATAGAAGTTGGCTACAGATTAGTTCCTTTATTAAACGTTGAGATGGGTGGGGATTTGTTGGAACGTATTGCACAAATACGTCGTCAGACGGCATTGGATTTAGGCATAGTATTACCATCTATCAGAGTTAAAGATAATTTACAATTATCACCAAATACTTATCAAATAAAATTAAAAGGAGTTCCGGTTGAAGCCGGTGAAATTTATCCTGAAAGAAGTTTAGCAATGAATGCCATGGGTGGGGAAGATAATCCGAATATTCAGGGTATAAGTGCAGTTGAACCTGCTTTTGGCTTGCCTGCGATATGGATTGATGAAAGTCAAAAAGATTATGCCGAAGCATACGGATATACAGTAGTTAGTCCATCTGCGGTTGTATCTACTCATTTAACGGAAGTAATAAAAAAGAATGCGGCGGATATTCTTACAAGAAATGATGTTCAGCAGTTGGTTGATAATTTAAGAAAAGATGTATCAGATGAATATGTTGATAGTTTATTAAATGACATGACAATCGGTGATATTCAGCAAATTCTTCAAAATCTGTTAAAAGAACGTGTAACAATAAGAGATTTGAAAACAATTTTAGAAACAATAAGTTTGCAATCTAAATTTAGTAAAGATTACAATTACTTAACAGAAAAAGTCAGACAGTCATTATCAAGGAGTATTTGCAAACAGAATCTTGCCGATAATGGCGAATTAATGGCGATAATACTTTCACCTGAAGTAGAAAGAACTTTAGCACAGGGAATAAGTCCTGATACACAAAGTTTAACAATAGATCCGTCATATTCAAAACAATTATTCAACAGCCTTGATGAAGAAATTAAAAAGGCTATTACGACTTATGGCTGTCAGCCTGTAATTTTATGTTCTTCTCCAATCAGACTTGCATTTAGAAATTTAATTGAAAATTATTACCCACAATTTGCAATTATGTCGTATAATGAAATTAGTACAAATATAAAAACTAAATCGGTAGGTATAGTAAAAGTTATGCGAAGTGTCGCATAGAAAGGAATAATGTAGATAATGAACGAACTTGTAAAAATAGACCAAAAGGTTACAATAATTCCAAAAGATATTGATTGTACAAATAAAGGATTTGTTACAGAAGTTTCTTCAAAAGGTTTCAAAATGAAAATGAGATACCCTACAAAAGGTATCAAATTACAATATATTTATGATTTTTATTCTCAAACTCCAAACGGCATTTTGTACTTCACTTCACATGCTACTGAGATGACTGAGAATGAATTGTTTATTGCAAATCCAATCAAACACAGATTTTTACAAAGACGTCAATTTACTCGTATAAAATTTTTAACAGAAAGCAAGATAGTTGATAAAAGTACCAACAAAGAGTATGCTATTTCTACATTAGACTTGTCTGCCGGTGGTATGAAATTTTTAACGGATGAATCAATCAATCTTGATGTAGAATATAAAGTTGATGTTATTTTAGATCAAGAACAAACTCTTGAATGTTCTTTACAACTAATAAGAATAGAAAAGCAAGATGATGGAAAATTTGCACTTTCAGGACGTTTTGTAAATCAATCAAATGTTGAAAAAATGACATTGATTCAATATTGCTTGAACAAAAATATTGAAGCAGAAAATAAATAAAATTTATAAAACATGAAAAAGATAGAATATAAAAAACAGACGGCAATATTACTAGCATGTGTATCGTTACTTATATTTGGCGGGTGTGCTTTGTATATAAACGGTGGGATAACATATCCTTCACTAAAGGCATCTTTTATAACGGTAGGTCCGGGAATTGCTTTTATGTTTGTTATGGGTTGGTTAATCGGTTCTATGATTGACGGCTCTAAATCTTTAAAAAAAGCTAACAGTTTAAATTATACACATAGTTTACTTGATGAGATTATGAAAGAAGAAGGATTTGACGAGATGGATACTTTTTCCAATTCAGATTTAAGTGATGAAGAACAAAAAGAACTTGAAGATTTGAATTTGAATTCAAGTTTTGAAAGTAATAATGTTGAAGAAGAAAAATAGTAATGAGTATAGTCAATTTATTTAATAAAAAACATAATATCGAATTATTTACAACGCCAAGTCATGCTCAAAGATTTTTTATAACTTCGAAGTTTCAACAATTTTATAAATATGATATATCGGAAACAGACACTCATAATCCGCAAGAGGCACTTGAAAAAGCTGAGAAAAAAGCAAGCAGTTTATATAAAACTAAGCAAACTTGTTTTTTAATAAACGGTTCAACGTGCGGGGTAATAGCATCAGTTCTGTCTTGTGTAAAGCCTGATGATAGCGTTTTAATTTGGGAGAATGCTCATCAGTGCCATAAAAATGCGGTTGAGCTTGCGGGAGCAAAACCTGTTTTTTATGAATTGGAAAAAGATGAGAATTGGGGAATATACAAATCTTTAGATATTGATTATATTGAAAAAATAATTAATCAAACAAAGCCAAAAGCTATTATTGTAACTTCGCCTTCGTATGAGGGAATTGTATCAGATATAGTCAAACTCAAAGAAATATGCGAAAGAAATAATTTGTATTTAATTGTTGATGAAGCGCATGGTGCTTTGTATCCTTTTAGTGAAAGATTACCTCAAAGTGCTGTAAAAATAGCTGATTTTACAATACAATCTTTGCATAAAACTGCAGGCGGATTGAATCCTACTGCGCTTGTTCATACAAATACAGTTATTGATTTGCATAATGCTTTAAATAAAATTTGTACAACTTCTCCTAGTTATCCTCTGTTAATGAGTATTGAAAGAAATATATCATACTTAAATTCAAAAAAGGGCAGGAATGCTTTAAATAAATTAATAGACAGTATAGAAGAATTTAAAGCGAATTGTAAAAACGTTGAATTTTTTAATGAAGGTGATGTTACAAAAATTCTAATAAAAAAAGAGAATTTAAGCGGATTAGAGCTATCGGCAAAATTGTTTGATTTAAAGATAGAAGATGAGCGTTCAAATGAAAAATCAGTCATGTTGCTTTGCGGAATCGGCACAGATGACAAAAAATTAGCAAGACTTGAAAAAGTTTTGAAAAAAATATGATTGATTAAAATATCCGGTTTTCCGCAGGGTCTATTTCAAGGCACATAGCCTCTTGTCCATGCTGAACAAAGCCTTGTCTATGCTGAACTTGGTTCAGGATCTATTATAAGGAACAGATTCTGAACAGCAAGAAAACTACACACAAAGTGCTTGTTTTCTACGCTTTCAGCATGACAAACTTGTTTTACTTACAGCTTTGGACTTTACCTTCACCATAGCCCAAAACTTTTGATGTATCATTTTTACATCTGCCTTGACTATCTATGTTTAAGTAATCCATGTTGCCGTTATCCATTATCCATTGTCCACAAGCACTAGAACAGTGCCCATGCCACCAGCCGTCCATGTCCCTCATAAATTCTTCCTTTGTAGAATCTATTAAAGGTTTTAAAATATAATTGTTGTCAAGGCTAAACCCAATTAAAAATAAATCAATTCCCCATTCATTTTTACCTCTATTTGGTCCATCAGTATCTATGTATATGTAATCATTATCAAAATCATATCCAATACCTGCACCACTAGCAAGAATAAAGCACGAAGAATCATCATAAATACGATTGTAACAGAAACAATTTTCATCTTCTGCCTTACAGAATTTTGTAACTTTCATGAATTCAGTTAATCTATCTGTAAATTTTTTTGCATAGTCATAGCTAGTTAAATGTGTTGGTTGCCACCAAGTTTTAACGGGTCCATAGACTGCGGTGGCTCTATCTAGTGCTTCATTGAGTTCTGCATATATTTTCTTGAATCTTGCTACTTTTTCAGCTTCGCCTGTATTTTTATTTACGTTTGGTATTGTTAGGGCTGCGACAACACCGATTATGCCCATTACAATTAGCGTTTCTGCTAAGGTAAATGCGAGTGAGTGAACGGTTGATAGTGAACTGTTACGGGTGAACTGACAACTCTCACCTCTGTTCACTCCTGACAGTCCACCTTTAAATAAGTTACAAATAAATGTTTTTAGGGATTTAAACAAGTCGAAAGCCTTGCTACGAGAGAGTTTAGCCCCCCCACCCCCTACTGGAAATACTGTCTGGGAGCCGGTTTGCACCATTTTTAAATTTTTCATTCTAAACTCCTTTTTTAATCTGTCTGCCACTTTATAATACGTTATATCCTGAAATTTGGCAAGTATTTTTTTATATATTTTTTGTATATTAAATTTTGTATCTTTTTTGAGATATAATATATATGAAATATTTTGAGGGTAAATTTATGAAAAAAATAAAATTGATATTGGCAAGTATATTTGTTGGTGTAATTGTTATTGCGTATGCTTGTTTTTTGTTTTTATTGCCAAATTTAATAGATTTGAATCAGTATAAGCCGTTGTTACAAAAAATGGTAAAAGAACAAATTCCGTTGAATATTAATTTTGACAATGCAAAAGTAATAACCTCGCCGACTTTGTCTGTTGGGGTTAAAGCTGATAATATATCCGTAAAATTTGAAGATGGCAGTTCTTTGTTTTCTGCGGATAGTGCAAAGTTTAGTGTTGCATTACCAAGTGCCCTATTGCTTACTCTAAAAGTGGATAAAGCTGAAATAAATAATCCTAATTTAGATTTTTCTATTGTTGATAATAAACAATTTAAAATTTTGATGTTAGTTGAAAAAATATTGCAGGCAAAAGAAGATGATTTTAATGACAAAACAGATATTCAAGAAAATTCTTTTGATTTTTCAAAAATAAAAATAATTGTTCCAAATATTAAGTTAAGTAATTATAATGTCAGAATTTTTGATGAAAAAAGCGGTCATTTCTTAAAATTGCATGGTGATATGCTAAAAGGCGGATATTACAACGGAAAATTTGCGAAATTGAAAACAAACGCCGAATTTTATAGTGATGAAAATAAAAATATTAATGCAAATATTGATATAAACACGTTTTTGCCAAAATTTGAGGGTCTGGATGAAGAAGATGATAAACCTCAAAGAATAGAATTACCATTTATAAATCCTGTATTGGCATATAGAAAATATGATTTAAAATCAAATATTTCTTCAAAATTGAAAATCAGACAATCAGATAATGCATTCAATATAAAAGGATTTTTGAATATTGATGATACAACTTTAAAATTATCTAATTACAATTTGCCTGCTTGTTATTTTCATGGACTATTCAACGGAACAAAAACTCAAATAGATACTAATATTCAAGTGGCAAAAAATGAAAAAATAAGTTTAAACGGGTTAATAGATTATGGTAAAAAACCTAAACTGGATGTCGTTATTAGTTCAACTAAAATATATTTTCAAGATTTAATAACAATCGCAAAAGCATATTTGGATTCTTTGCATGTAAAAAATGATTTACATTTAATTAGCGGAATGGGATATTTAGAGGCGAATACATCTATAAAAACTGATTTTAAAAAGATTCAATCCGATGGTCAAATAATTGTTCGTAACGGCGGAATTGTGAATAAAATTATAAATTTGGGTATCACAAACGCAAATATGAATTTGTTATTTTTTGATAATGCTTTGAATATAAAAGATACATATATTTATATAAACAATGCGTTGTTAAAAATTGATGGGAAAATTGATGAAAATTCGGAATTAAATATAAACGTAAAGGCAAATAAAATCCCGATAGTCGGATTATATCGTGCATTCGCACCAAGTGATATTAAAAATAAATTTAATGTAACAAATGGTTATTTATCTTTGGACGGAAAAGTTTCAGGACAGCTAAAAAAATTAATTTGTAATGCTAAAGTCGATTTGATGAACTTTTTCTTAAAGGACAAAAACAATTCTTTAAATGTTACTGATGAAAAATTGAATATACTTGTGAATTATGATTCTTTGTCTGATTGTAACAAGATTGTGATAAAGAATAACAATTTCAAAATTTTATTTCCAAAAGTAAATTCTGTTATAAGTGATAAACTCTTGCAAATAGAAATATTTGATTCTCAAATAAAACTAAATCCGACAGAATTATTTATTAACAAGAATTCTAAAATTGTTTTTGACGGATTAATTAATTCTGATGAAAAAAATCCGATATTTAAAATAAAAGGTTTGGGAAAATTAAATGCTCAAGATTTAAAAAGTTTTGCCGGTGCACAGGTGAATCTTTTTATTGATGCAAAAGGACAAATACCTTTTTATTTAGATGTAAACGGTAATTTAAAAAGACAATCTATGTTGGTAAGAATGTTTGCAAATCCGCAGAATTACATTTCTCCTGTAAAATTAGAGCAAACATCAGGAAAAAATTCTGTTGCACAGCTTAAAATTGATTTTAAAGGAGATAGATTAAAAATTAAAGATACAGGTTTGTTTGAAATTAATTATGTAAAAGACGAAGAAGGGAATGTTTCTGAACATTTGGATGAGATTGCGGGTGTAACAGGAACGATAACCAGCTTAAATACGGTTCCTTTCATAAATGTTATAAAATTGACTTTGCCAAAAGGACTTAGCGGATCAATACAGGGATTTAAAAATTCTAAATTTAATGTGAACGGAAAACTATTTGTTTTTGGAAATTCAAAGCAGCCAAGAATAAGAGGGAAAATTAACGTAAATAACTTCTTTATAAAAGACTTAATGACAACAATGGAATCTTTAAATTTAGATTTCAAAGGTCATTTTTTAAGTGTAAGCGTAAAAAATTTATTAATTAACGGCTCCGATATAAATTCTTCATTAGATATTTCATTACTGCCTTCAGAAATTTTAAATATATTTAATTTGCGTATGGTATCTAACCATTTTGATGTTGACAGATTACTTTTGGTTGTAACAAAATTATCTCGAATGATTCCGCCAAGTAAGAATGTTAATACTAAAAATGTGCAAGCTCAAATTCCTGTTTCAGTAAAAAATGGTGTTGTAAGTTTAAAAAACATAAAAACAGGTAATATTCAAATATTCGATACTAATGCACGTATAGGATTAAATAAAAGCATTTTATATGTAAACAATTTGAAAACCAGAGCTTTTAACGGAAATGTATATGGACGAATTTCAATGAATTTATTAAATAATATTTTAATGGTTCATTTAAACGGTAGTGGATTAAATACAAACAAATTGTTGTTAGATGCTGCGAATTTAAAAGATATGCTAAGCGGAAAATTGACTTTTGGTACAGATATTTCTGTTGATATTGCTCAAACTGATTTTAATAAATTGTTAAAATCTTTAAAAGGAAATGTAAAATTCAATATAAAAGACGGTCAATTCGGACCTTTTGGAAAAATAGAAAATATGATAATTGCTGAAAATATCAGAAATTCTCAATTTTTCCAGACTGTTATAGGCGGAATCATAAATGATTTGGCATCAATAGATACAACTCATTACAAAGAATTAAAGGGTAATTTATCTTTCAAAAACGGAATTGTAACAATAAAGCCTATAACTTCTGATGGTAAAGTTTTGAATTTATACATAGCAGGTGATTATAATTTATTAAAAAATGATGTAGATTTTAAAGTTAGAGCAAAAATGTTATCTTTAATTTCGAATGTTTTAGGTCCTATAGCCAGCATAAATCCTGTAAATCTTGTAAAAGTTACACCGGGATTAAATGTTGCTTCTGCAAAATTGTTTACTATATTTACAGAATCTGTTACTCAGGAAGAATTAAATATAATTCCGGGATTTGAGTCAAAAGCAGACAATATAAATTCAATGAATTTTCAGCTTATTGTAAAAGGTGATATAAATAAACCTTTAACGTTAGTTAAATCATTTAAATGGCTTGCATTACAAAATCAAATAGATATGGCAAGTACTTTTGTGTCGACTTTACCTGATCCGGATTCAATAGATTCAACAATTGAAGAAATTGAGCTTAAAAAAGCGCAAGAAGAAAAATTCAGTTCAAAAGTAAAAAATGTATTTTTCAAAAAAGAACAAAAAGAACAGGAAAAGAAAAAGCAAGAAACTCAAGATTTATTGCTAAAAATGCAAGAATCAGATTCTTCAAATGGTGATATGTAACTTATATAAAAATTATACTTTTTGAATATTTTGTTCTTTGTACATCATCAAACAAGTTGCTAATTGGTCAGGGCAACTTGTTGGCTTTCCGTTGCAGCTTATTCCTTTTAACTTTGATATAACTTCATCAATATTCATTCCTTTTATAAGAGTTTTAATTCCTTGTAAATTTCCGTTACATCCGCCATAAAATTCAGAATCTTGAATGATGTTATTTTCGTCAACGGTAACTCTCATTAATTGACAGCACGTACCTGTTGTTTGATATTCTATTGTTTTTAAATTATTCATAATTGCTCCTTTTTGTGTTATTATAATGTATTATATTCTAATTTTTCTAAAATGCAAATTTATGAATAATAGTAATCAATTTGACATGATTCTGATAGATAGTTACAATTATTTTGGTGAGTTTTAAAATAAATGGATATTGAAAAAGAAATAGAAGATTTAATAAACAATAAGCAATACTTGAAAGCTATCGAAATGACAGATTTAGCAGAAATGAGTCCTAAACTTTATTTGCTAAAAGGTAATGCTTATTATGAGTTATCTATGTTTGAGGAAGCTGTTACTGAGTATAAAAAAGCATTGGAATTGGATAGTAATTTTGCAAAAGCATATAATAATATAGGAAATGCTAAAGCAAATTTAGGTGAATATAATGATGCTTTAAATTGTTATAAAAAAGCGATTGAGATAAATGGAGAATATTCACAAGCGTATTATAATCGAGGATTTTTAAAATATAATATGCATAATATTGAAGGTGCAATAGAGGATTATACCATTTCAATAAACATAGATTCGACAAATTATATTGTTTATAATAATCGCGGAATTGCAAAAAATGATTTGAAACTTTATAATGAAGCATTATCGGATTTTGATAAATCAATAGAATTAAATTCTTGTCAATGTAATTATTTCAATCGTGGCATAGCAAATGAGTTGCTCTCAAAATATGACGAAGCGATAGAAGATTACAAAAAAGCGTTGGAATTTGATTGTAATGATTCTTTAGTTCTTTTGAAAATAGGCTTAATGCATTTTTATCTTTGTGAATATGATGATGCAATACAAAAATATGATGAAATATTGCAAAACGATTCTGATTTTACGGATGCATTTGTAGGAAAAGCTATGGTACAGTATAAGATGGGCTTATATGAGGATGCTTTTTTGAATTATTCAAAAGCCATTGAATTAACCAAAAATGATGCGTATTTGTATATGTATCGGGCTGTTATAAGTGCAAAAACAGGTAATTTTGATGCAGCAAAGTCTGATGCTTTAAAATGTGTTGAGTTATGTGATGATAAAGACAATAAATTTACTGTTTATAATAATGTTAAATTGTTGTCAGAGGATAGTTCAAATGAAAATTTATCAAAATTTTTCAATGAGCTTGATGAGTTGTTTGAAATTAAAGTATAGAGGGGAAAAATGATACTAATAACAGGTGCAGCAGGATATATCGGAAGTCATACGGCAATAAATTTTTTAAACAACGGTTATGAAGTTGTTGTTTTTGATAACTTGGAAAATGGGCATATTCAAACTGTGAATGCTTTGAAAAAAATAGGAAATGTTCATTTTGTACAAGGGGATTTAAGAAATATATCAGATATAGAAAGTGTTTTTGAGAAGTATAAAATAGATGCCGTTATTCATTTTGCGGCTTTTGCCTTAGTTGGTGAAAGTGTTGAAAATCCGGCTAAATATTATAGAAACAATGTTTTTGGAACAATGAATTTGTTGGATATAATGGTAAAATATGATGTTAAGAAAATCGTATTTTCATCAACTTGTGCTACATACGGAGAGCCGAAATATACACCGATAGACGAAAACCATCCTCAAAATCCGATAAATCCTTATGGAAATTCTAAACTTTGTGTAGAATATATGTTAAAAGATTATGATGTTGCATACGGTTTAAAATCTATACGTTTGAGATATTTTAATGTTGCAGGCTGTGATGAAGAGGCAAGAGTTGGTGAATGGCACGAACCTGAAACACACTTAGTTCCAAATATTTTAAAATCTACTTTTGGAAATGGTAAAAAGTTTAAAATATTCGGCAATGACTATGATACCGTTGACGGAACTTGTATTAGGGACTACGTGAATGTTGAAGATTTAGCCGAAGCCCACAGATTAGCATACAAATATTTATGCGACAACAATGAATCGAACGTATTTAATTTGGGTACAGAACAAGGTGATAGCGTAAAACAAGTGTTTGATACTTGTGAAAAAGTTTTAAATCGAAAAATTGATGTTGAAATTGTTGAACGCAGACCAGGTGACCCGGCAAAATTATACGCAAATGCCTCTAAAGCTAAGCAAATTTTAGGTTGGTCGCCAAAAAGAACTTTAGAAAACAGTATCCAATCAGCTTACAAATGGGAATGTAATTTGGATAATTTTAAAAATAACGTATAAAATAATTAAACGAGGTGTAATATATGGATTCAATGAAAACTCTTAAATGTCCGGCATGTGGCGAAGAAATGGAAAAAATTTTTGTAGCATCCGCAGATTGTTATGTTGATATTTGCACAAAAGGTTGCGGCGGAATATTTTTTGACAACAGAGAATATCAAAAATTTGATGAAAAACATGAATCTATTGATGAAATAAAGCAAGCTTTAGAAGGAAAACAACTAAAAGAAGTTGATAAAACATTCAAAAGAATTTGTCCTGTTTGTGGAATGAAGATGATGAAAAATTCCACAAGTATAAAACATAAAATTATAATTGATGAGTGCTATGGCTGTGGCGGAAAATTTTTGGATTATCAGGAATTAGATGAAATTAGAAATGAATATGCTACAGAAGAAGAAAGAGCAAAAGATGTTGTAGAATATTTAAGAGCGAATATGGGTGAAGAATTTGATGAAATGCATGCTCATAAGAGAAAAGCAAGTATGGATAAAGAAGGAAACCCAATAAAATATATAATTAAAAAATTCTTTTAAGATATTCTTCAAATATATTTAAAGCGTTATTCAAATATTCTTTATCCATAGCGTATCCAATTCTGAAATAGTGTTCTTCAGTATCGAAAACAGAAGCGGGAATTAGCAGAATTCCGGTATTTTCAAAAATACTTTGGCAAAAATCATCTGAAGATTTTTCTAAATTATATTTTACTGCACCTATTGTACCTGCATTCGGTTCTTTTACCCACGATAAACATTTTGAATTTGATATAAAAATATCTAAAATAGCTTTATTTTCTTGTATTATTTTTAAGTTTCTTTGAATAATTTTTTTGTGATTATTAAGTGCAACAGTTGCAACAAAATCATCTAAAATGCTTATGCTGATTGTATCGTATTCTCTATTGAGGTTAATTTTTTCAATTATATTTTTGTTTGCACAAATCCACCCCAGCCTTATTCCTGCAAGAGAATAAGTTTTAGACATACTACCTGTTGTTATTCCTTTTTCGTAAATATCTGAAATCGAATTTGAGTAGCTATTTTCAGAATGTTTTAATCCTCTGTAAACTTCATCACAAAAAATGTACGCACCTATTGAATTAGCAATATCAATTATTTTATCAATTTCTTTAATGCACAATCCTGTCGGATTTCCGGGATTTGTTATACATATTAATTTTGTATCTTGTCCTACAACTTGTTCAAATTTTTCTATATCTAGTGAAAAATCTTTTTCTAAAAAGAATAATTTAACATTAGCTCCATAAAATTTTGCAAGAGTATAAACTTGCTGATATGTTGGGCAAATGCAAACTATTTTATCTCCTTTGTTAATCAAGGTTTCAATAACAAGTCTGTTTGCACCGATTCCGCCCAGTGTTACAGTAATATTTTCCGGTTGTTGATTGTCATATAAGCCACAAATAGCTTGTTTTAGCTCTTTTGAACCGTGTAATGAACCGTAATTTAGAGGAATATCTTTTATTTTAGAAAAATCGCAATCACAAATTTGACTCAATTCGTTCAATGTCAATGCTTTTGGACAAGTCATTGATAAATCATATTTTGTTTGATTTTCTCTTGAATTAATCCAGTTTTCTAATTTAAAATTATCAATAAGCATAACTTTCACCCGAAAATCTATTTTTTGCCGGAAAGAGCGAACTTGTTATACATTAAATCACGACGTTTTTGAATATCAGGACTGTTTAAATAATCTTCGTATTTCATTTGGAAATTAATATATCCGTAAGGTGAAATTTCAACAATTCTATCAGCAACAGTTTGAATAAATTGATAATCTTGAGATGTAAATAAAACTGTTCCTGTGTAATCGATTAGAGCGTTATTTAAAGATGTAATAGCTTCCAAATCCAAATGGTTAGTAGGTTCGTCAAACATAAGTACGTTGGATTCAGCAATCATCATTTTTGCAAGCATACAGCGAACTTTTTCACCGCCTGATAAAACTCTTACGCATTTTTCCGCATCTTCTCCTGAGAATAACATTCTGCCTAAATAGCCTCTCAAATAGCTGACATGTTGTTCTTGAGAGTACTGTCCTAGCCATTTTATAAGGTCTAAATCAACATCAAAGTAATGTCCGTTTTCTTTTGGAAAATATGAACGAGTTGCCGTAACACCCCAATTTATTTCGCCGCTGTCAGGTTCAACTTCGCCGTTAAGCATTTGGAATAAAGTTGTTATAATCAAAGGATTTTTTGCGATAAACGCAATTTTTTCTCCTTGAACAACATCTAACGAAAAGTTTTTAATCAACAATTCATCGTTAACAGTCTTGTTTATTCCTTGAATATGTAAAACATCTTTTCCCGGAACTTTTGAGTATTTAAAATTAATACTCGGATATTTTCTTGTCGATGGCTTAATATCTTCTAACGTAAGCTTTTCTAACATGTTTTTACGAGAAGTTGCCTGTTTTGCTTTAGATGCGTTTGCACTGAATCGGGCAATAAACTTTCTAAATTCTTCTGCTTTTTCTTCAATTTTTTTATTACGTTCTTCCTTTTGTTTCATAATCAAAGCACTTGCCTGAGTCCAGAACGCGTAATTACCTGTATATAATGTGATATTTCTAAAGTCAATATCTGCGATATGCGTACAAACTCTATCTAAAAACTTTCTATCGTGGGATACAACAATTACAAGGTTAGGAAAATCTATTAAAAAGTCTTCTAACCACGTTATAGTCTTTAAATCCAAATGGTTAGTAGGTTCGTCCATTAAAAGAATATCAGGTGTTCCAAACAAAGCCTGAGCCAATAAAACACGAACTTTTTCACTACCCGATAAATCTTTCATCAAATTATAATGAAGTTCAGAAGGTATTCCCAAATCTGCAAGTAATGAACCTGCATCAGCTTCAGCTTGCCAACCGTCCAATTCTGCGAATTCTGTTTCCAATTCTGCAACTCTAAGTCCGTCTTGGTCATTGAAATCAGGCTTTGCATACAAAGCATCTTTTTCTTTCATAACTTCATAAAGATGCTTGTTGCCCATAATTACAGTATCCATTACAGTAAAATCGTCAAATTCAAAGTGATTTTGTTTTAAAACAGAAATTCTTTGTCCCTTTTTTACATGAACTTCTCCTGATGTAGGTTCAAGTTCACCTGAAAGAACTTTCAAAAATGTTGATTTCCCTGCACCGTTTGCACCAATTAAACCGTAGCAATTTCCGGGAGAGAATTTTATATTAACATTTTCAAATAAAGGTTCAGAACCAAATTTAACCGTAACATTTTCTGTTGTAATCATAATTATATTATACCTTTTTTATGCGTGAATTAAAAATCTAAAATATATGTAAATTGTCGATAGAGCCAAAGAAACAAATACTGTAATACTGCCATATCCTAAGAAACTCATAAACGATATAGGATGTTTTTTAGATGCAGCAGTTTCAGATACAATAACATTTGCAGCAGCACCGATAATAGTCAAGTTGCCGCCCAAACATGCGCCCAAAGATAAACACCACCACAACGGATGAGCATAAGCCGCACCCATAACGGATTGAATATTTGCAATCATAGGAGCCATTGTTACTGTATAAGGAATATTGTCTATAATACCTGATAGAATTCCTGAACCCCATAAAATAACCATCGCAGTTGCTGTTTCAGAGCCTTTGGTAATTGCAAGCAGCCATTTTGCCATCAATGCAATACCGCCTGATGCTTCTAAACCGCCAATGATTATAAACAAGCCTATAAAGAAGAAAATAGTATTCCATTCAACGTCTTTGATTATATGTTTTGGGTTTTCAAACAGTAGTAAGAAACTTGCACCTGCCATAGCTGATAAACTTGCAGGGATATGAGTTACATCGTGAGTTACAAATCCCAAAATTACAAGACCTAAAACGCAAACGCTTCTAATCATTCCGTTTTTGTCTTTGATTGTATGAGAATTATCTAAATTAGCAATTTCTGCCATTTTTTCAGGTGTTGTGTTTAGATGTTTTCTAAAGAACAAGTACATTACAAAAATTACTGCCAATAGTATAAGTACCACAATACCTGTTAATTCATAAACGAAATCCATAAAAGAGAATCCTGCGGCACTACCGATAATAATGTTAGGTGGGTCGCCAATTAGGGTTGCAGTTCCACCAATATTAGAAGATAGAATTTCTGTAATTAAATAAGGAATAGGATTTATTCCAAGTTTATCCGCTATATAGAAAGTTACAGGCATAATTAAAATAACTGTTGTAACGTTATCCAAAAATGCTGATGCAACTGCCGTAAACAAAGCTAAAACGACTAAAACACTCACAGGATGACCTTTAGTGAATTTCAAAAGTTGATTGGCAATCCAGTTGAATACACCTGTTTCTGTCGATATATTTACAATAATCATCATAGATACAAGTAAAAATATAACGTTAAAATCAATAAAATTTACATAATAATGAGGATCTAACTCTCCGCTTGGTAAGGTTTTGTGAATACTAACCAAACCGAAAAACATTGTTATTGCTGCACCGATAAGCGCAATTGTAACTTTTGGTATTTTTTCCGTTGCAATAAAAATATATGCAAGAATTAAAATAACTGCTGAGAAAATAACACTGTTATTCCCGACTAAACTGTTTAAAAATTCCATTTTTTATCCCTCTATTTGTACTAATACTTTCTAATTGTATAATAAATATACCGAAAGTAAAATTATATTATTGAGTAATTTACTATTTCAATGTTAAAGAGTATTGAAAAATTGCATTCAATAATTTTTGTAATACAATGTACATGTAAATGACTTTATAAAAAGGAGATTTCAAATGAGTGAAAGAAAATTAGTAGGAACAGGCGAAATGTTCAAAAAAGCATTAGCTGGCGGTTATGCTATCGGTGCTTACAATGTTAACAACATGGAAATTTTACAAGGTATTGCAGAAGCAGCTGAAGAAACTCGTTCACCAATTATTTTACAAGTTTCTGCAGGTGCCAGAAAATATGCAAACCAAACATATTTAATCAAATTAGTTGAAGCTGCATTAGCTACAACAACAGTACCTGTCGCATTACACTTAGACCACGGTGCTGATTTTGAAATTTGTAAAGCTTGTATTGACGGTGGTTTCTCATCTGTTATGATTGACGGTTCAAGATTCCCATTCGAAGAAAACGTTAAAGTTACAAAACAAGTTGTTGAATACGCTCACGAAAGAGGAGTTTCTGTTGAAGCAGAACTTGGTAAATTAGCAGGTGTTGAAGATGACGTTAACGTTGATGCTAAAGATGCTAAATATACAAACGTTAAAGAAGCTGTTGAATTTGTTAAACAAACAGGTTGTGATTCTTTAGCTATTGCTATCGGTACATCACACGGTGCATACAAATTCAAAGGTGAAGCTAAATTAGACTTTGACAGACTAAAAGAAATTAAAGATGCTTTAAAAGAGGCTGGTTTTGGTGATTATCCAATCGTTCTTCACGGTTCATCATCAGTTCCTAAAGAATTTGTTGCTAAATGTAATAAATATGGCGGTAACTTACCTGATGCTCAAGGTGTTCCTGAAGATATGTTAAATTACGCATCTAAACACGGTGTTGCTAAAATTAACATCGATACAGACTTAAGATTAGCAATGACATCTACTATCAGAGAATTCTTCATTGAACATCCTGAAAAATTCGACCCACGTGAATATATGGGTCCTGGCAGAACTGCAGTTAAAGAAATGGTTATGCACAAGATGAGAGATGTTCTTGGCACAGCAGGTCATGCAGACGACTAATTAGATTTGCAAAAACAAATAGAATAAACAATGCCCTGAAATAAATTTCAGGGCATTGGTGTTAAAATATTAAGAATGTAAATAAATGTTAAGAAGGGATTTTATCTACAAAAAATAGCCTAAACCCGCTCCCCATCTTTTTTTTGAAAAATTTGTAAACTTTTTTGAATTTACTGAAATTTTTATTTTAAAATGTCGTTTATATATATAACTGAAGATATGATAGAGTTTAAAAAAGGAGAGCGCTTATGATTAGAATGTATTTAGATTTAAATGTAACTGGTCCGCAAGGTAATACAGGAATTGGCGATATTAGAAGACAACAAAAACCTGATGATAATGCACCCGCTTCTGGAAATGATTTTTCTATTGGTGATTTGTTGAATGGTTCCAAAAATGCATTATCAGGAATTGGCAGTCAAATATCAGGTGCATTTGAGCGCTATTCCGGTGCTTCTGACAGATTGGCAAACGCAGAGGAAATGTTGGCTGGTGCAACAACAGAATATGATAAAGCGCAAGCTCAAAAAGAGATTGATTCTGCTGAAGCGCAAGTTCAAAAAGAGATTGATTCTGAACGCGGATTTAGCAATTTTACAACAGCGCTTAAAGAAGAAACAAGTAAAGATTCTGCTAAAGTAGCCGATGAACAACCAAAAACAGAAAATAAAAATTCTAATAATGCAGCCAATAATGGAATAAAATTCTATAATAAAGCACAACGAAAAGCTGCTGAAGAAATTCAACATAGTTATAAAAATATCAAAAATAATTTTTCAGAAGTATATCCGCAATCAAGAAAAGCTATGGCAAATTATTATCAGGCACTTAAAAATGCTAAATCTCAGGCCGATGTGGATAGAGCTATAGCAGATGTCAAAAAAGAATTAGGAAACTATGTAATTTTATTTGAAAAATAGTCTTTCTAAATGTTTTTATACAGATAACAGATGATATGATAGAGTTTAAAAAGGAGAGTTTATATGATAAAGATATTTCCGGACTTGCGTGCAGGTGGATTTCAGCCACAAGATATTTCATCAAGATTACAATCATCTCAGGAAGATTATGAAAATGCTGTAAAAAAAGCTGAGGCTGAATTTAAGGAGCAATCTTTATGGATTCAACAACACGATACAGGTGATGACAGAGATTCACAAGTATGCTCAATGTTTGAAGTTAAAGAAAATGGAAAAGTAACTAAAAAAGATAAAACTTGCGGGCATGTAAGAGATGCTGATAGCAAAACAATTAATGGTGGTGATGGATTTAATTATAACTATTTCAAATCTGTAAATGGTAAAATAACGTTAAAAAATATATCTACAGAATATACACAACCTGGTTCTCCAAAAGGTGAGCGTGTTTTATCTGCTGACGATAGAGCCGAGATTAGATTAGATAATGCATATAAAAGTGTTAAAGCTGCCGAATATTCTGATAATCTAGCAGAAGGGTATGAAAATATGTCAGAAGTACTAAAATCAGGTGATAAAGACAAGTTATACCAAGATATGAGAAAATTTGGCAGTTATGAATCCACGTCGCAGTTAGCCGTAGATGTTCGTAATGAAAAAGGTTGCTCAATGACAGAATATATCCAGAATCTTTATTCTGAAGATAGTGTTAAAGCAGATGATGCGATAGGAATGATGTATTATAGATTTACAAGTTATATAAATCAAAATGGCGGTAGTGTTGATGCAGATTTTCAAAATCGCTGGAACAATGCAAAAACAACCGAAGAAAAAGCTAAATTGACAAAAGAACTTGAAGAACAAGCATTTGGTCCTGTTGGTGATTCAAAATTTAAAGAATCTAAAGCTATGCGAGATTATAATGCTTTAAGTGGTGCAATTTCTCAAGAAGAATATGATAAATTGTCTACAGGTGATAAAGAAGCCTATGATAAACTATCAGAATCCATAAGTGAACATAAACGTTTATATAGAGATGCAAATAACGATTATAAGGAAATTAGATATGAAAATTCAATAGCAAGAATGAAACTCGTAGAAGAAACTAAAAATCCTAATGCTACGTTAGACGATGGTTTAGTGGAAGAAGAAGGAGATTTAGAAGCTAAAGCTGAAGGAGCAGGACACAAATTAGGTAAAGTAACAAATGCGCGTGCATCTTATGTCCAATTAACAAAGGCTTTGGATGGAAAAAACGGCGAAGAATTTAAAAAAGCGTTTAATCAAAGTTCAGATGATGTTATCAGATTAAAAACAGAAGCTCTTAGAAAAGATGGCAAATCAATGACAGATATGGTTTCAAGTCTTGGATTAAGGAAAGACGATACACAGCAGGTATTAAATGAATTAAAATCTGTTTATACTGATGGTAAAGATAAAACATTTGAAAAAAGATGGGAACAAGCCATAAAATCAGGTGATACTGATACGCAAATTACTTTGTTAAATCGATTAGAAGAAACGAAATTTGGACCGAAATCTAAAATTAAAGATAACAAACCGACACAGAATAGTCCAAAAACAGATGCAAAACCTGCTGACACAGGTAAAACAGAAGTTCCAAAGACACCTGAGCCAAAACCTCAAACTCCAAAAGCAGAACAACCAAAACCAATAGTGCAGGAAACCAAAACAGCGCAAGCGCCTGCGCCTGAGGTTCAAAAACCTGCTGTTGAACAAGAAGCTAAAAAAGCATCTGTATCATCCGTATCTGATAAGGTTAAAGCTGCAGCAACTAAAGCCAAAGAACAAAATTCTAAAGCTCAAGAATCTGCAAAACAGGCAGAAGCAAAAGCTACCGAACAAGCAAGAGCAAGTGAGCAAACTCCAAAACCTGCAAACAATTCAGATTCCAAAGCTCCTGAGCAAACCAAAACTCCTGAAGCAACGCAACAAACGGAATCTAAAAAAGGTTCTGCTTCATCTGCATCAGCCAAAGCAAAGGATGGTGCCGCAAAGGCAAAAGCTGAAGTTGAACAAGATAATGCAAATAAAACAAGACGCGAAAAAGAAATTGAACAAGAATGTGAATCAATGGCACAAGCGTTAAAAGATAACAAAGGCAGTGAACTTTCAGAATATTTTTCAACTGACGGCGGTTTAAAAACTGCTCATTCAGCATCTATTTTAAAATTGGCTGAAGCTACCAGAAAAGGTTCTGAAAATGAAGCGGGTAAATCGTTAACAGAAAGTATAAAAAATCTTGGATTGGATGCTTCAAAAACAACAGAAATGTATGCAAGATTAGCAGATACAATAAATCATGATTTTGAAACAAACGGTATAGTTTCCGGAGTACAAAATCCTGAAATCAATGGTACAGATTCTTCAAAAGCTGAATTTGCTGCTGCAAAAGGAAGTTTTGACGGTGCATTAAAAGCATTTAATGAAGCAAATACCGACGAAGCTAAGAATGAAGCCTTAAAAATAATGACAGAAAATTTAGAAAAAATGGAAAATCTAAAATTCGGGGAAAAAGGTGTACCTGAGGAAAATCCACCGGCAGAGCCGTCTGTTGTTCCGGATAACGAACCTGTTAATCCTACACCGGCACCGGATAATAAACCTAAAGAAATTAAATTCTATAACAAAGCACAACGAAAAGCTGCCGAAGAAATTCAAAATAAATATAAAATTATCAGAAATGATTGGAATGAAGTATATCCGCAATCAAGAAAAGCCATGGCAAATTATTATGAGGCACTTAAAAATGCGAAAACTCCTGCCGATGTAGATAAAGCAATAGCAAGAGTTATGGCAGAGTTAAATAAATATATACCGGGCTAATAATCTTAGAAATAACATGAATCATTGAATATAGAATAATTTTGTATTTATACCGAATCAGTAAAGAACCGCAAAAAAGCGGTTCTTTGTCATTAATTGTAAATTTTACAATTAATATATTAAGATAATATCAAAATTTTTTAATTTTTAGCATGTTTGTAGTAGAATGTTATCTGTAATTAAATTTACGATAGGGGTAGTAATCTTGAAAGGTTCAAACTTAACTGTATTTATTTTTAGCGCACTGGTAATCGGTATTTTATTCGGCTGGTTGTGTCCGCATTTGGCTGTAAAAACCGATATATTGGCAAAAATTTTCTTAAATATGGTTAAAATGATTATCGCACCGTTAATATTTTCAACTCTTGTTGTAGGTATTGCAGGTCATGGGGATATTAAAAGCCTTGGTAAAATCGGTTTAAAAACATTAGTTTATTTTGAAATAGTATCAACATTAGCCTTGGTTATAGGTCTTGCGATGGGTAATATTGTAAAACCGGGTGAAGGTTTTAGTGTTACAACAAATGCTCACGATATGCAAGCCGCTCAACATCTTGCAACCATTAACCCAAACAACTCTATTAGTGATATGATTGTTGGAATGTTCCCGACTTCCGTCATAAAATCTATGGCTGACGGTAACTTACTTCAAATCGTAATTTTCTCAGTATTCTTTTCTATTGCTATTTGTGCTGTCGGAAAAGCTGCAAAACCTGTTTTAGATATACTTAGTTCAACTGCAAAAATAATGTTTAAATTTACGGAATACGTTATGTATTTTGCACCTTTAGGTATTTTTGGCGCGGTATCTTCCGCTATTGGTGCAAACGGTATCGGTATATTAAAAAATTATGCAAAAGTTATATTCTGCCTATACACTGCAATAGCAATATTTATATGCGTTGTCCTATATGGAATTTGTTTCTTTGCAAGAGTTCCTTTTTGGAAACTTATGAACGCATTGAAAGACCAAATTTTGCTAGCGTTTACAACAACAAGTTCAGAGGCTGCACTTCCAAAATCAATGGAAATTATGGAAAAATTTGGCGTTCCGAGAAACATTGTAAGTTTTGTTATGCCGACAGGATATACGTTTAATTTAGATGGCTCAACTCTTGGTGTTGCAATGGCTGTTCTGTTTTCAACACAGTTAGTCGGAATAAATTTGAATTTGGAACAACAACTTGTAATAATGCTTGCTCTTATGTTTGCAAGTAAAGGTATTGCAGGTGTTCCGAGAGTTTCATTAATCGTACTTGCAGGTACTTTAACGACATTTAACTACCCTATAATTGGGGTTGCGATATTACTTGGTATTGACCATATTCTTGATATGGGCAGAACCACGACAAACTTAATCGGTAACTGCGTTGCAACAGTTGCTATTGCCCGTTGGGAAGGTCAATTCGATGATGAAAAAATGCATAAATTCCTTTCAAAAGACAAAAGAAGAAAACATTTATTGGAATATTTTGCAGAACGTAGAAAAGAAATTAAATTGAAATTAGTTAATGAGGATTAAATAAAAAATGGTACAAGAAACAGAAAAAAAAGATTTTAAAGATACATTAAATCTACCAAAAACGACTCTTGAAATGCGTGCAAATGCAACAAAAAAAGAACCTGAAACTCAAAAATTTTGGGAAGAAAAACAAATATATCAAAAAATGACAGAAAATCGAGATAAGGCAAACAGTTTTATTTTACACGATGGACCGCCATATTTGAGTTCTGAAAAAATTCATGTAGGAACAGCTTTAAATAAAATTTTAAAAGATATTTTAATTAAATACAAAACTCAAAGAGGATTTTATGCTCCTTATGTTCCCGGATACGATGGACACGGACTTCCTATTGAAAACAAAGTTGTAAAAAATATTGAAGGTGGCAGAAATGCAGTTACTCCTGCGGAATTAAGAGCAAAATGCAGAGAATATGCACACAAAAGCTTAAAAGGTCAAGAATCTGAATTTAAAAGACTTGGTGTTTTAGGAAACTGGGAACATCCTTATTTAACAATTGACGGCGAATACGAAGCTGAACAAGTTAGAGTATTTGGCGAAATGTACAAAAAAGGGTACATCGAAAAAGGTTTAAAGCCCGTTTATTGGTGTGCTTCTTGTGAAACAGCTCTTGCTGAAGCAGAAGTTGAATATGCAGACCATACATCAACATCAATTTATGTAAGATTTAAGTTTGATGAAGAAAGTACAAACAAATTGAAAGAAAAATTCGATTTTCTAAAATCTGAAAACAATATTTATTCAATAATTTGGACAACAACTCCTTGGACTATTCCGTCAAACTTGGCAATCAGTGTTCATCCAAGATTTGAATATTCTTTCTTTAAATACAATAATGATGTTTACTATGCAGCAACAGGCTTGTTAGGCAATTTCTTAAACGGAGTTGACTGGAGGGAAGAAGACATAACAATTTTAGGAACTTGCAAGGGTGAAGATTTAGAACTTTTGAATACAAAACATCCGCTTTATGACAGAAATTCAACACTAATTTGCGGGGAACACGTTACGCTTGATGCCGGTACAGGTTCAGTTCATACTGCACCCGGACATGGTTTAGAAGACTATGAAGTTTGCTGCAAATACAAAATTGGAGTATATTCTCCGTTAGATGCTAAAGGTGTTTGGACGGAAGAAGCAGGTGATTTAGCGGGAATTCCTTACTATAAAGGTAATTCTATCGTAATAGACAAATTAAAAAACTGTGGAGCATTACTTGCAGCAGCAGACTTGCAACACAGTTATCCTCACTGTTGGAGATGTAAGCATCCTGTAATTTACAGAGCTACACCTCAATGGTTTGTAAAAGTTGACAAATTCAGAGATGAAGCTCTAAAAGCAATCAAAGATGTAAAATTTATACCGGCATCAGGTGAAGCGAGAATTTCCAACATGGTTGAAGGGCGTACTGATTGGTGTATTTCACGTCAACGTGCATGGGGTGTTCCAATTCCGGTATTCTATTGTGAAGACTGTGGAGAAGTTATTGTTACAAATGAAACTATTGAACACGTAGCAAAACTATTTGAAAAAGAATCTTCTGATGCGTGGGTTAAATATTCAGAAAAAGAACTTTTACCTGAAGGATTTGTTTGTCCAAAATGTGGAAAAACGCACTTCAGAAAAGAAAAAGACATTATGGATGTTTGGTTTGATTCAGGAGTATCTTGGAGAGCGGTTGTTGATAAAAGAGCTGATGAATTAAATCACACTCCTGTTGATATGTATTTGGAAGGTTCTGACCAACATAGAGGCTGGTTCCAATCTTCACTATTAACATCTGTTGCAACTCAGGGCATAGCTCCATATAAGCAAGTTTTAACACACGGATTTGTATTTGGAGAAGATGGCAGAAAAATGTCTAAATCCTTAGGTAATTACATCAGACCTGATGATATTATCAAAAATTACGGGGCTGATATTCTAAGACTTTGGGCAGCATCAGTTGATTACAGAAACGATATAAAAATCGGTGATAATATAGTTAAGCAGCTTGCAGAAATATTCAAAAAAACAAGAAATACAGCAAGATTTTTAATCGGTAATTTATTTGATTTTGACCCAGAAAAAGATTACGTTGATTACAAAGACTTGAAAGACTTGGATAAATTTGCATTACACAAATTGTACAAACTTATTGAAAATGTAACAGAAGCGTTTGAGGGTTATGAATTCTATAAATATTTCCAATGCTTACAAAACTTTGCAGCAGTTGATTTAAGTGCATTCTATCTTGATATTGTAAAAGACAGATTATATACATCAGGTAAAAAATCACTTTCAAGACGAGCTTGCCAAACTGTAATGCATGAAATTTTACAAGCATTAGTTCGAATAATTATGCCTGTAATGCCACATCAAGCGGAAGACATTTGGCAAAATGTTCCACAACAACAAAAAGGCGGATTAGAAAGTATTTTATTATCATCTTGGCCTGAAATGAAAGATGAATGGAATAATGTAAATCTTGAACAAGAATTTGAAAAAATCTTGAAAACTCGCGAAATTGTAACAAAAGCAATTGAACCGTTAAGAGCAGACAAAAAAGTCGGAAGTTCACTTGAAGTTGCAGTTTATGTTAAAGACGACACTATCAAAGACTTATTAAAATCTTGTGAAAGTGAACTTTGCAATATATTTATTACATCACAAGCATTTGTAACAGAAGAAAAACCGGCTGATGTGTTGAATGAATATACAGAAGACAATTGCACAGTTTGGGTTACAAAAGCACTTGGTGAAAAATGCTCTCGTTGTTGGAAATACAGAGAACTTAACAGCGACGGTATTTGTGCAGAATGCCAAGAAGCTATTTCAAGATAGAGAAATAAATTTTTTAAAAGTTGAATAAATTTAGCTTGGACAAATTATTATATATTTTACTGCCTTGAACGTAACAATATATAGTACCTTTTCTTTCCGTAATAAATAGCCATTGAAACAAAATCATTATCTACATCATCTATTTCCAAAAAAGTTTTTGGAGAGGATTTTTTTCCGGATGAAGGACTTATATGACCAACTAAATTATTAAACTTGAGTTGAATTTTAGCAGATGGAGTCAACTTTTCTCTTGGTAAGTTTTTATTATAAAAACTTGCAGACACAATTTCATCTTTATAACAAGGAATTGTCGCTTTTACAACTCCGTTTTCTTTGAATAAAACGTACCATTTGCCTTCATGTTCACGTGGTGTGAGTAAATAATATCCCGGTTGAATTGTTTGTTTCTTGAAATAAACCTCTTGATTCAACCTAAACAACGGATATGGCGACCATGCATAATTTTTCATATCGTAATACTGATTAGGATCAATTCCATGCACATAACTGAATGTAGGATTTTCCAAACCTTCATATATCTTTGCATAATCAAGCTCTTGTGCATTTACACTCACAATAAATATTAAATTCAAAATTAATAATTTAATAAATTTTTTACTCATATTAAAAGTTTAATGATTTTTTTTGTAAAATCAATCATTTAATCAAATTATTTACGAACTTTATTCTCTTCACCTTTGATTAAACGTTTAATATTTTCTCTGTGCAAATAAATTATGTATAATGCACCAACTGCACAATAGACAATGTAAGCTATCGGTTGATGAAATACGTACATTAAAACAGGTGCGCAGGTTACAGCTATAATTGAACCTAATGAAACATATTTTGATAAATATGTTATAGTACCCCAAATTGCTGCAATAATTAAACCTACAATCCAATTTAAAGCTAATATTGTTCCAACTCCTGTCGCTACAGATTTACCACCCTTAAAGCCTAAAAATAAAGATTTACTATGACCTATAATTACGGCAACTGCAGCTACAACTGCAGGTAATCCAAGTTCTGATTTTACACTTACAAATAATGATGCCAAAACTACAGGTAATATACCTTTAATTGCATCTAAAAGCAAAACTGCAAAAAAGTATGGGGTACCCAAAACTCTTTTCACATTTGTTGCTCCTGTAGAACCTGAACCGATTTCTCTTATGTCTTTGCCAGTTTTAGCTTTTACTATTATATATCCTGTCGGAATTGAACCTGTTAAATAAGAAATAAAAAATACAATCACCATTATATAAATTGATGTTATATTAATTGTTAAATCAAATATGTTCACGTTTACTCCTTTGCTGTTTATATTTCTCTAATATTATTTTAATACAATCATATAATTTATATCTGCTTTTATGTTCTTATTTTTTGGATATGTTTTCCATAATTTTATATGAATTTTTGCAGGATAATTGTTTATGGAAAATTTTAATTCATTTTGTACAGGATTAATATTATTACATCCGCCTTTTATACCACATGAATTATCAACAGTAATAAAATCCTTAAACTCGTATATATTATTCGATATATTAAATTCATTATTATTGAAAATCACATTCGACGTAGAATCGGCATAAGCATATCTAAATTTTAAATCCCTTGCATTAATACCATTTAATGTAAATTTATTGTTCATATTTTTACTGTTTTGAGATAATTCAAAAACAACTTTTATCATGTTATTATCTTTTGAATAATTAATTTTAACCGGCAATAAATAATCTGCGGGAGAACAATTTTTTTTAGGTTGTTCAACAATACCTTCTCTGTCCAATCCGACTAACATAACAGGATTATTCAAAAATCTGCTGTCTTTAGATAAACCATAAGTTGTTTTAGCCCCATTACCGTAGCAAGTAAAAGATTCTATACCAATCCAGGGTTTTGTATTATCCATTAATCCAAAAACTCCCTCAGATGGTACATAACGTCTGTTCTTAAAAATAGTATTTTCTACATATAGCTTTCGCTGAGTTAATATTTCAATTCTTGATTTACCGTTTAAATCACTCATCGGAATAAGCGGGATACTACCTGTTACCCAGAATTCATCTAATGGCTCTTTTGTATTAAACTCTATTCCAAAAGATTGATTTGTATTATTTTCTTCTAAATTTTCTTTCAATATCGACATATCAACATCAACATCATCAATGTATTGCTCATTAGATGTTTCCACCCAAGGTTTTTGAGCAGATAATTTTAATGCATCTGCTTCTTTTATTTTTTCAAGGTCAATAGGCTTTATAATTATAACAATAATAACAAAAAATATCAGTAATATAGAAATAATAAATTTTTTAAAATTGTTTTCCGGACCTGGATTCATAAAATTCTGCACCTTTATTCGTTAAATTTATGCAATATCCCAACGTCCGCAAGTACCACCCCAACGAGCAATTACATTACCCTGAATATCTTTGATGTTATCATAATGCGGATGATTGTGTTCATCAACACCTTCAACAATTGTAATAACTTCACAATTATTAGAACATCCGTTACATTCACAAGTAATTGATGCAAATTGCATATCACCGACTTCCCAACCTCTGAATGTTGTTTCTTTATTTGTATATTGATGATTTTCCATAGCCAATAATGCTGCACCAATAGCGCCCATTGTTTGATGGTGGTCCGGAACAACAATCGAAGTACCTAAATGTTCTTCAAATGCCTTTACCATACCTTTATTTGTAGCAACACCGCCTTGGAACGAAATAGTAGGAAGTAAATCTTTTCCTAAAGCCAAATTTGCCAAATAATTTCTAACCAACGCTTGACACAAGCCGTATAATAAATCTTCAACAGGATAACCTAACTGTTGTTTATGAATCAAATCACTTTCTGCGAAAACACCGCAACGACCTGCAATTCTTGCAGGATTAGAAGATTTTAGTGCAGTATCGCCGAATTCTTCAATAGGAACATTCAAACGTTGTGCCTGATGGTCTAAAAAACTACCAGTACCTGCTGCACAAACAGTGTTCATCGCAAAATCAGTAACAATACCATCTCTTAAAATAATTATCTTGCTGTCTTGTCCGCCAATTTCAAGAATTGTTTGAACGCCCGGAATATTTATACTTGCTGCAACAGCATGCGCTGTAATTTCATTCTTTATAATATCAGCACCAACTAAAGCTCCTGCTAAATTACGTCCTGAACCTGTTGTACCTACACCTTTTATATCATATTCTTGTATTGCTTGAGATTTTAACTGTTTTAAACCATTTTGAACAGCCATAACTGGTTTACCGGCAGTTCTAAGCATATAACTGTCAACGTATTTTCCATTTTCATCAACAAGTGCTAATTTTGTTGTTACTGAACCTACGTCGATTCCTAAATATGTAGTTAATCCCATTAATTCATCCTTTCATTCTTCTTAACAGAATATTATCACAAACAATTATAATTATCAGTAATTATAAAATATTTTTACGTTATATTTAACAAGGACGAATCTTTGTATTTGTGAAAGCATAAAAAAAACAAGTGCATTAGCACTTGTTTTTTATTATAAAAATAAAATATTCCTTTATATACAGAACAATCTATTCTAAACTTTCGTCATCTTCCTTAATCTTATCAATAACCATTTTAGCCATTTCTTTTGCGATTAAACTTTGAGTTGCTTCAGGACAATTTTGTAACATTGTCATTGCAGTTCTAAGTGTTTCATTAATATCATACCAACGTCCGTTACGCGAATCGCTTTGACCGGATTGAACCGCAGAAATAACATCTTCAACAGATTCATATTTATAACTTTCCATATTATGTTCAATAATAATTTTAATCAAGTTTAATGCAATTTTAATTTGTGTTTCATCATCGGAATGTTCCAACGTATTCATTGCCTGAGAAAGAACCGGGTCTTTATCATACCAACGTCTGTGCTTGTTTGAATATTCTTCTTTCATTTCGTTTTCCATACTTTAACTCCTTTGTTATCCTTTTTTAAATGTTACACCACTATTGCCTTGCGGATACTTCCAATCAATACTATGTTTTGGACAAGCTATTCTACAAGCTCCGCATTCTAAACAATTTTCATAATTAATTGTCATTGTTTGTGTTTCGTTATTCCACTGCCAAACGTTTGCAGGACATATGAATGTACAACACTTTTCCTTACAATTTTTACATTCTTTTGTGTCATTTGTCAAGTGCGAATTTATATTATTTACATATTTTACTGTGAATAATTTATCGTCTATACTCATATAAAAATCCTTAAAATTATTTTTATTGTTGATACTATATCCTTGAATAATTCAAAAATGTTTCTTTCAAAAATAACGTTTTTAATAAATTTTCTAAACTTGTATTTTTTAGGGATACTGTCAACATTTGTAAACACATCAAAAAATGCATTAAGTTTTTTGATATAATAATCTGTAAAAGAATATCTTCTTTTATGCATTTCAGACATTAAATTTTTGTAACTCATCAAATCTTTAATTATAAATGATTTTTTTAATTTCTTTTGATAAATTTTTAAAGTATTTTTTGAAAAATCATTTTTGTTTATTGCCAGAATTGCCGTTTCGCCTGCGAGTTTACCGCTAATCATAGCAAGGTTTGTTCCTTCCCAATGAAGATTATTAACAAGCATCGCTGCATCTCCAACAACAAGAACTCCGTCAGCAAATAATTTTGGAATTTTATTATATCCGCCCTCCGGAATAAGATGTGCGGAATATTCTACCGGTTCACCATCTTTTATAAACGGTTTTATGGACGGATGTTCTTTTAATTTGTCTAACAACTCGTAAGGTTTAATTTTATTATCGACTAACTCACTCAGCGTTATACCAAGCCCGATTGAAATACTTTCTTTGTTAGTGTAAATATAACCCAAACCAAGCATACCGTTCATAGGGTACCCGACAATCTCTGTAATAAGTCCTTCATCATTATTAACATTAAAACGTTCATTAATTTTTTCAGAATCTAATTTTATGACCTCTTTAACTCCTAATGCTACATCTTGAGGTTTCAAATTTTTTCTTAATCCAGCCTGTTTTGCAAGCAGGGAATTAACTCCATCAGCTAAAATAACAATATCTGCATAATATTTTTCGAGTTCTGTTTGAACACCGATAACCTTGTTATTTTCCATTAATAAATCAGTTACAACAGTTGAAGTTACAATAATTACACCTTCTTTTTTGGCTTTTTCTGCCATCCAACGGTCGAATTTTCCTCGAATAACCGTATAACTGTTTGAATTATCAGTTTTTTTATTATAAGAAATTGTTGTAGCCTCAGATTGAGTCAATAACATATATTTGTTAGTAACGTTTTTTCTTTCAAGCGGTGCTTCTGTTTCAAAGTCAGGGAAAATTTCTTTTGTAGGTTGAGTGTAAATTGCTCCGCCAAACATATTTTTACTTCCGCAAAAATCTCCTCGTTCAATTAAAATAACATCAATATTTGCTCTGGCGATTGTAACAGCAGCAGAAATTCCCGCAGGTCCCCCACCAACAACAATAACTTTAGTCTTGTTTTTTAGATTTTCCATAAAAACATTATACAATATCTAAACAGGTTTTGTAAACAATAGGACAAAAGAATTGACAAAAGCTGCCAAAGCATCCAAAAGGCAGCTTTTATTCTTACTAACATTTATTGTTTTTTATGGCTTCCGCCATTCTTTGACTCCATATATAGCAGAAATCTTATCGTGTCATCCTTGAATATCAACTCCTTGTTTATACTGAAGTTATTTGACTACTTTTTTTAAAATCTTTAATTTTATGAAAAATGTCCGGTTTCCCGCAGGGTCTATTCTTTGTTTTAGATTCCCGAACCAAGTTCGGAATAGACAAATTGTTATATACCTATTTTCTACGCTTTCAGCATGACAAACTTGTTTTACTTGCAGCTTGATACTGTTGTGGAAAGTTGTTTACCGTTTTTGCATATACCAGCATTTGCTACTAAATTGTGTGGAGTATCTATATAGTCCATATTACCTTTTCTTATTACCCAAGCAGCACATCTTGGACCATAAAAAAACATTCCTTTTTAAGTTGATCATCTGTCCAAAATTCACTACTTCCACCATCAGGTTCTATACCTTTCTTGGTTATTGAAAACTGAAAAAGGTCAATTCCCCATGTAAATTTACCCTTTTTAGGTCCATCAATATCTACTACTATATATCCACATTCGGTTGAATAACCTTCTTCATTTCCATTACAATTTGGATACTTAAACCAACCTAAATAAATGCTAATCCCATCATTTAATATCGCAGATGGATTCGGATAAGAAGCTAAATTACCACCTTTTAAAAATTTTGATGAGCCACTTGTCATACAATTATTTGCAGAATCACGACACAATTTTGTAGTTTTTAAAAATTCAGTTATTCTATCCAAATAACGTTTCGCACGATTTACATTATTAGTATCATTAACAAACCAAGTATCTATAGGTCCATAAGTTGTTATAGCCAGTTCATGAGCATTTTGTATTTCAGTATAAAACTTTTTAAGTTTTACAACATTTTCTGTATTATTTGTATTTTTGTTCATATTCGGAATAGTCAATGCAGCGACAACGCCGATAATGCCCATTACAATAAGCGTTTCTGCAAGAGTAAATGCAAGTGAGTGAACGGTTGATAGTGAACTGTTGTGGGTGAACTGACGACTATTAACTGTACGACAGTTATTAGCATTTATATCATTCTGTTCACTGTTCACTCTGAACAGTTCACCCTTAAAAGTGTTACAAAT
>JAFRAO010000036.1 GCA_017405375.1 bacterium | reverse complement strand
TTTGATTTGGGTAAAAGATTAACAGAAATGGAAAATTAAATCATGCAAAAATATACAAAGACATACAATGTAATACTTGATAATATGGATTTATTTGAATATCGGCTCAGACCGATTTCTGCAATAATGTATCTGCAAGATGCTTTTGCAAGATATACGGCGACCAAAAGAATGGCAGCATACGATTTGTTTGCAAAAAATCTGTATTGGGTTGTTGCGGATATTAATATGGATTTTACCGAAAATCTGCCCTTCTGGTCAGAAGAAATAAAGGTTGAATTATGGTTTTCAGAAGTTTCTAAACTCAAGATTTATATTGACTTCTATATCTATTCTAAAAGTAAGGTAATTGCCAAAGGTAATTCGCTGTGGTTTTTAATAAGTAGAGATAGCCAAAGACCTGTTAGGGCAGATGAAGTTGCTGAAAAGTTTGAAGTTGTAAACGAATTTGTTTTAGGTGAACACAAGAAGTTTATAATCCCTGAAGCAACGGAAGTTTATACCAAAATAGAACACACTAACAATTTATCCGATACTGATTTTAACAAGCACGTTAATAATAAAAGTTATATAAATCTTGCTGAAATGACCGCCCCTGATGAATTCAGAAAAACACGCAGACTAAAAAATTTGCATATAAGGTTTAATAAAGAAACATTCTTGGGCGATACTTTAACCTGTACCGCAAACAGAACAGAGAACACGTATCAATATACTCATATTATAGAAAAAGACGGCGTTTCCGTTTGTGATATTGCAACGGTTTGGGAAGAAAAATCAAGCAAAGAAAATATTGTTGATTCAGATTTAGATGTTAAAAATGAAAAATAATAAACAATATATTTTTAAGCACATTCTTTAAAACCTTGCAATTTATAAAATGATTATTTTTTGATATATTGTAGTCATGATAACAAACATTCTTTCAATATTCATAGGTGGTGGTATTGGTGCAGTATTAAGATATACTATAACCATAATGTGCCGAAACTTATTTTCACTTCCAATTTTAGGAACATATAATGTCAATTTAATCGGTTGCTTTTTGATAGGATATGTATTTGGCATTGTACTAAATAAATCTGACATTATTCCACAAGCATTAAGATTGTTTCTTACTGTTGGCTTTTTAGGTGGTTTAACAACCTTTTCAACATTTAGTTTTGAAACATTTGAACTGATTAAAAACGGCAAAGTTACTATCGGATTATTGTACATGATAGGCAGTTGTTTAATAGGTTTGTTATTAACTTTTGCAGGATATTATTTAGCACAAAAAACAATAGTTTAAACTTCTATGCACATTCTTTAAATCCTTGTAATTTATAGAAGAAAGTTTATACCCTCTTGAAATAATCAAACGATTGTTTTATAATTATAGCGTAAGCTATGATTAGCTCATAATATGAATATAGAATGAGGTAATTGTCATGCCAAGAATTAAGCAAGATGAAAAGGATAAGTCAAAGCAGAGAATATTAGACTCTGCAACAAAGTTGTTTGCACAAAAAGGATATGACGGTGTTGGAATCAGAGAGATATGCAAGGAAGCCAATGCTAATATCTGTATGATTTCATATTTTTGGGGTGGAAAGAAAGAATTATACAAGGGCATTGTTGATAACTTGATTGAAAAGCAGATGGAATATGCAAAGTCATTTCTGAATCTTGATATAGAACCTTCAATATTACCAAAACAAGAACAGATAAACCTTTTATACACAGTTATAGATAAGGTTATAGAATTTCTCTATGGTGGTTTAATATCTGATGATTTATTTAGATTTCTATTACAAGAACAACAGAGTAGAAATATTGAATTGACTTCGCCGGTATTTATTTATGTCAGAAAACTTATTGGAGCAATTTTCAACAAAGATATGGACAATAAAGAAATTATTTTTAAAACCGTTTTCATTATGTCGCAGATAAATTCACCAAAAATTCTTCCGGCATTTTCATTAAGCCTTTTAAAGCAAGATACTTTTACATCAGAAGATAAAGAAATAATCAGAAACAATGCAAGATTATACATTGATGCTCTGATAAAGGAGGCTCAAGTTGTTTAAGAAAGCCATTTTAGTAATATCGGTATTGCTTATTGCACCAATATCATTTGCAGTTGATAGAAACGATTTGAATGTAGAATTTTTTGACCGTTTCAATGATGTTTACCTGTACCAATATGTTAATGAGGCAATAGAAAACAACCATACAGCAAAACAGGCAACTATAAGGGTTGAAGAATACAGACAAAATGTAAAATCTCAATTTGCAAATGAATTGCCGAGTT
>JAFRAO010000035.1 GCA_017405375.1 bacterium | reverse complement strand
ACTGTCGTACAGTTAATAGTCGTCAGTTCACCCACAACAGTTTACTATCAACCGTTCGTTCACACGCGTTTACTTTAGCCGAAACACTTATTGTAATGGGCATAATTGGTATTGTCGCAGCATTGACTATTCCAAATGTAAGCAAAAATACCGGTGAAGCTGAAAAGGTAGCAAGGTTTAAGAAAATTTATGCTGAATTAAACGAAGCACATGATAGAGCAACTGCTGTTTATGGACCTGTTGAAAAATGGGCTGATAACTTACCCGCAGGTACAGATGCAATTCAACGTTATATAAATAGATTATCAGAATTTTTAAAAGTACAGAAAAGTTGTGGTCTTACTGCAGGTGATACAAATTGTCGTGGTATAACTTATTCTGATAGGTATGCTAATTATAAATCTGGAGGTTCTGATTTTCCTTCGACATTAGCGCCAAATAATCTTCCTTCCATTTTATTAAATAGTGGTGCAAGTATTTATTATCAACCATACTACTCATTCCATACTTATGGTAGATGTGATGGTTCTATTACTATGTTAGGTAGTAATTATGGTAATATTTATTGTTTTCGACTCTTCTTAGATATAGACGGACCTAAAAAAGGAAAGAACACATATGGTATGGATGTGTTTCGGTTAATAATAACAAGAAATGGTATTTTTGCAGCTTGTTACAACGAGTCTGATTGTTTAAGTTCTGGACAAGGTTGTGGCAAATGGATAATGGATTTTGGTAATATGGACTATTTAAATGCAAATCATAGTAGCCCTTATGCATGCAAAAATAATCCTTCAAAAGAATTGGGCTGGGGTTCTGACAAAGCCCATAGCTGTAAGTAAAACAAGTTTGTCATACTGAAAACGTAGAAAATATGGACATAACAATCTGTCCATTCAGAAACGAATTAGGAATGGACAAATGTTTTATATTAAATAGACAGATTATTATATATGCAAAAAATGACCGTTAATATTAGTATTTTCATGCTATTTACATTAATTTTACATTACAAATTTGTAAAATTATTCCGATAATTGAGGCAAATAAAAAGTAGTAAAGCGGATTTTTTTTAAATTTAAAACTTACTAAAAATAAAAACAAAAATAAACAAATTGCAGGCATTGTTTTTACGTTATCAAAAAACATTTTTGCTCCGACTGCGAGCAAAAGCCCGCAACCTGTCGGTTTTAGAGCATAAAGTATTGATTTTATCCAAAAATTTTCACTGTATTTTTTTAGTATTTTTGAAATTAATATTACAAAAATAAAAGCAGGTAATGCAAGTGATATGGTTGCTACTATTCCGCCAAATATTCCGAATGTTTTAAATCCTGCAAATGTCGCCATATTTACTCCGACAGGACCGGGTGTTATCATTGATATTGCGATTATATCGGATAACTCTTTTATGCTGTACCAACCATATTGATGGCTTATTTGGTACAAAAATGGAATTGTAGCGTATCCGCCACCAATAGAAAATAAGCCTGTTTTAAAAAATTCAATGATTAAATGCAAAAGAGTTATCATTTACTTAACCTCGCTTTTGCCAGGCATATTAATATTCCAAGTGTAATTGAAATAATGATTATACATACAGGTGAAAGTTTTACAAAAAACGATAGCGCAAACGTGAGAATAAAAATTATCCAGCTTGGTATATCAACTAAGCTGTTTTGCCACATTTCTTTTATTGACAGATATATCAATATTATTACAGCAATACTAACTCCCCAAAAAATGCTTTGTGTAAAAGAAATTTTTAGAAGATATTCCATAACAGTTGCAATTAAAAGAATGAATATGATAGGTGTTGTTATAGTCCCTATTATAGCCGTTAAAGCTCCTGATTTGCCTCTCAATTTGTATCCTGTAAATGCTGAAATATTTATAGCAATTACGCCCGGTATAGTTTGGCTAAGAGCATAAAAATCCGTTAATTCGGATTCGGTTATCCAATTCTTTTTTTCAATAAGGTTTTTTTTCATCAATGGAACAATCACGTATCCGCCGCCTAAGAGCTGGAGTCCTATCATAAAAAATTCAAAGTATAAATTTTTTAATGAAATTCTCATTAATGAACTTTCTAAATTTTACGCTTTACCTACGCAATAATAAGTAAACCCTTTTTCAACCATTCGGTCTTTGTTATATTGGTTCCTTCCGTCAAAAATAACCGGTTCTTTTAAATTATTTTTGATTTTTTCAAAATCAGGACGTCTGAATTCGTTCCATTCCGTTAAAAGCAGCAACGCATCAGCATTTTTAGTTGCTTCATACGAGTTGTTTGCATAAGTAATTTTATCCACAAAGTGGAATTTTGCCATATCCATAGCTTTAGGGTCATAAGCCTGAACTTTTGCGCCTTTTTCTAACAATGCATTAATGATAGTAATTGCAGGTGCTTCTCTCATATCATCTGTTTTTGGCTTGAATGCTAGACCCCATACTGCAAATATTTTTCCGTTAACATTATTATTGTAATGTGTCAGAATTTTATTAATAAAGTGTTTACGCTGTAATTTATTAATGTTATCCGCTGCTTCCAGCATTTGTACATCACATCCGTTATCTTTTGCTGTCTTTAAAAGTGCCTTTACATCTTTTGGAAAACAACTTCCACCGTAGCCTAATCCGGGAAATAGAAACTTTGTACCGATACGCTTATCTGCACACATTCCAATTCTTACCATCTCTGCATCTGCACCAACCTTTTCACAAATATTCGCTATTTCATTTGCATAAGATATTTTTACTGCCAAAAATGAATTCGCTGCATATTTTGTCATTTCTGCAGATTTCACGTCCATGGTGATTACAGGGTTTCCTGTTCTTAAAAACGGAGCATACAATTCTTGCATTATTGTTGTTGCTTTTGGTGAATTTGAACCGATTACAACTCTATCAGGTTTTAAAAAGTCATCAACTGCCGCACCTTGTTTTAAAAATTCCGGATTCGAAACAACATCAAAAGAATGTGTAGTTTGTTTTTTTATTATTTCAGTAACTCTGTCCGCCGTTCCGACAGGTACGGTTGATTTATCTACTATAACTTTGTAGTCGTTCATATATCTGCCGATACTTTCTGCAACTTGGCAAACATATTGTAAATCCGCCGAACCGTCTTCCCCTTGTGGTGTTCCGACAGCTATAAAACAAATTAAGGATTTTTCAACAGCTTGTTTTAAATCACTTGAAAAAGTTAAACGTTTTTCTGAAACATTTGTAGTAATAAGTTCTTCCAGCCCGGGTTCATAAATTGGGATAATACCGTTTTTTAAATCTTCCAGTTTTTTTTCATTATTATCAACGCAAATAACATCATTACCCATTTCTGCAAGGCATGTTCCTACAACAAGACCTACATAACCTGTTCCTATTACGCAAACTTTCATGTTTTTTATACCCTCGTATTAATTTCATATATAACCCAATACCATGATAATACAAAAAACTTAAATATTCAATGTTTGTTCTATAATAGATTGTAAAATGGAGTCAGATAATGAAGAATATTTTAGTTATAAATTTTGGCGGAATTGGTGATGAAATATTATTTTTGCCGACATTAATGTCATTAAAAAAGGCATACCCAAATTCAAAAATTACACTTTGTTTAGAACCAAGAAGCAGAGGCATAAAAGATTTAACTGATACTATTGATGATTTGATTTTAATAAATCCAAAAGGTAAGAATAAATACTTTGAATTGCTAAAACTTATATTTAAAGCGCGTTTTGGAAAATTTGATGCTGTTATATCTTCCGGCGGGAATAAATTAATAGCGTTATTATTGTTTTTAACAGGCATAAAAAAACGTTACGGTTATAATACAGGCAAATTGAGTGAAAAACTTTTGACAGAAGCTGTTACTTTGAACAAGAATCAATATGCATCTTTGATGTATCACGATCTAATACGTGATATTACAGATATTAGAACAGATGTTCCGGAAATAAAAATTGAAAGTGAAGATAAAATTCCTAATTCAGTTTTAATTCACCCTGGCGTAAGTAAGATGAGTGTTGAAAAGAACATGATAAAGACAATTACTCCTGAAATTTGGGCAGAAGTTATTAAATTATTATTGGAAAAAGGGAAAAAAGTTATATTAACTGGCGGTCCTGATGACAAAGAGGTTGTAGAAAAAATTTTGTCAGAGGTTGAACCGTTGAATAATTCTAATTTTGAAAATTATTACGGTAAAACAAAAAGTCTTATGGATTTGGCAAAACTTATCACAAAATATGAAAAATTTATTTGTTCAGATTCAGCGCCGTTGCATATTGGTGTTGCGACAAAAACTCGCACATACGCAATATTTGGGTCAACAGACGATAAAAAATTAATTCCTCAAGCTGATTTTGTAACTGCTTTGAAAGTTAATGATAATTGTCCTATAAAGCCATGTTTGTGGGAACATAGGCAAACCACCTGTGAAAATTTGTCATGTTTGAAATTTAAAGCAGAAGATATTACGAATGAAATATTGAGAGAATATTAATATTTCTTAATGATGTAATTCGCGGTTTTATCATATTTTTAACCTATTCTCATATTATTCTGATTAAAAATTATAGATAAAAAAATTTTTTTGTGATAAGCTGTTCAATGCTGGTATCATAATTTGATGCCAAAGATAATTAGAACAGAAGAAAGTAGAAAGAAAAAGGAATTAAGGATTATGTCATTACCATCAGTAGCATATTTATCAATGGAAATAGCATTAGATCAATCATTGAGTACATATTCAGGCGGTTTAGGATTCTTGGCAGGTTCACACATGTTATCTGCAGGATACTTACAAATGCCTATGGTAGGTGTAACGATGCTTTGGTCTTATGGATATTATGATCAACGAATTGACCATAACGGACAAGTTGAAGTAGCTTATATCAGAAAATATTACGACTATTTGACTGATTTGGGCGTGGAAGTTACGGTTGATACGTTTGGCGAAAAAGTTAAAGTTAAAGCATACAGAGTAGAACCTGAATTGTTTGGTTCTTGTCCTGTATATTTGTTGACAACAGATATTGACGGAAACAGTGATTGGGCAAGAAGTATATCATACAGATTGTATGACGGAAATGAAAAAATAAGAATCGCTCAAGAAACAGTTTTAGGTGTAGGCGGTATTAAAATATTGCAAGCAATGAGATACAAGTTCGATGTAATACACATGAACGAGGGTCATGCTTTACCTGCCGCATTTGAATTGCTAAGACAGTATAAAGGTAATATAGAAGAAGTTAAAAAGAGAACAGTATTTACAACTCACACACCTGTTGCAGCAGGAAATGAAGTTCACTGGGTTGATACATTATTAGAAGGCGGATTTTTCGCAGGTTGTTCAAGAGAAAAAGCAGTTGAATTGGGTGGCGAAAATTTCTCACTAACAGTTGCAGCACTTAGAATGAGCAGAATCGCTAACGCTGTATCTCAATTACACGGTCTTGTTTCTAACAAAATGTGGGATTGGGTTGAAGGCAGATGCCCTATCAGAGCAATTACAAACGCTGTAAATTTACACTATTGGCAAGATAAGAGAATGAACGGTGATAAATCGTTTGAAGAATTACTATCTGCAAAACATGAAATGAAAAAGGAATTGTTCAAATATATTGCAAATAAAGCAGGTAAAAGATTTAATCCTGACGTTTTAACAATTACTTGGGCAAGAAGATTTGCAGATTACAAACGTGCTTGGTTAATCTTGATGAACAAAGACCGAATTATGAAATTATTAGAGGCTGATAAACTTCAATTAATTTTTGCAGGTAAATTCCATCCGGATGATGTTATGGGCCGTGAAATGTTTAATAAATTATTGAACAAATCTCATTCAATGAAGAATGTTGTAGTTTTACCGGGTTATGAATTACAACTAAGTGCAATGCTTAAGAAAGGTTCAGATATTTGGTTGAATACTCCTCTAAGACCATTCGAAGCATCAGGTACTTCCGGAATGAGTGCAAATGCAAACGGTGCACTACACTTGTCAATTTATGACGGATGGACTGTTGAAGGTACATTCAACGGTATAAACGGTTATACAGTTGAATATGAAGGCTTGGATGATGAAATTCCATGGGAAGAACGTCATTGGAAAGATCATGAATATATTATGGATACAATCGAAAAGGAAATTATTCCGACATACTACCATAATAAAGAAGAATGGGCACGTTTAATGCGTCAAGCTATCAGAACATCTGAAGCGTACTTCAATTCAGACCGTATGGTAATTGAATATTATAACAGATTATATCGTTCAATCGCTCATGATACAGAAGGAGCAGGAAAAGATAAATCTGATATAAATCTTACAAGACCAACATTTGATGCTTGGACATTTGCTAACATAAAATAAAAACTAATTTGTTTATAATAAATAGAATGACTGAAAAGTCATTCTATTTTTATTTGTTGTTCAGCATAGACAGAATGATTGATGATTTGTTACTTGCAGCTGCCTTTTTCCCAAGTAAATGTTTCACCATTTGGACATTTTAACGTGCTTGGATTAACCTTTAAATAATCCATGTTTCCTTTCTCTAATACCCAAGTAGAATGATATGCACTATTATCATCTAATATACAAGAATATAAATCATTTGCACACTCAGTTGGTGAATAATATGGCGAGATACCATTTTCAGTAATTTTAAACAAAAAAACATCTTTTCCCCACATGTATTCACCTCTGTTGGGTCCGTCTATATCTACAGCAATTTCTATATCATCAGACCAAAACGCAATAGCAAAGCTCATGCCATTTGATAATATTGCTTGTTCCGTGCCTACATCATAATCTCCCCAATGATGATTTAAATAGTTTGGTCTAAATTTATAAAATCCATCTCCATTAGAATATATACAATGCATGCAACCTTCATCTAAATTCCTACAAATTTTTGTAGTTTTCAAAAATTCTGTTAATCTATCAAAATAACGTTTTGTACGTTGTTCCCAATCATTATCATTAACAAACCATGTTTCAACAGGACCATACACAGCCGTTGCTCTATTGTGAGCCTCATTTAGT
>JAFRAO010000034.1 GCA_017405375.1 bacterium | reverse complement strand
TGAAAATGAAAAAGAAACTGAATACGCTTTTAAAGGAAAAGTAATTAAGTTAAATCAAAAAGATTATAACGAATGGAAAGAAAGATTTAATCTTTTGGATTTTGATTATGAGTTAGAAAAAAGGGATATTTGGCTTAGTGGACAAGAAAATACTAAAAATTGGTTTTTAAGCACAAAACAATACTTCTTAGGTTTGCAAAGAGAAAAAGAAAAAGCCAAAGAAGCAGAGGAACGCTTAATGAAAAACTGGTGGAGAGAATAAATGAAAGATTATGAATATGCACTGGTTTGTTGTTTGCTTAATCAGCCAAAATATAAAATATATATATCCGAGTTGCAAGGAAATATGTTTGAAGATGAAAGTTTAGGTTATATTTATGATAACATTGAGCCGAATGACGACTTGCCAAAAATAGCAAGAAAGTGTGAAAAGATAAAATTTACAAATTTGCTTGAAATGCAAAATGTAATATATAAACCGTCAGAAATTACTGTAAAAGGTTATGCAGGACTTGTTTTAGATGACTATAAAACAAGAGAAATAAAAAAAATACCCGGTTTGAGTTTAGATGATGCCGAAAAAGAAATTAAAAGATTAAAAGGATTAACTTTTTTAAAAGAAAGTAGTGAGAATCCGGCGAAAGAATTTTTACAAGACCTTGAAAGAATTTACCAAGGAAAGCCGGATTTATCAACTGTCAAAACAGGTTTTTATGCAATAGATGAACTTATAAGAGGTTTTAGAAAATCAGAACTTATAATTTTAGGTGGTAGACCGGCAATGGGAAAATCTACAATAGGATTGAATATTGCATATAACATGGCAAAATCAGGAAAAAATGTTGTTTTTTATAGTTTGGAAATGTCAACCAAAGACCTTCATAAAAGACTTGTAAAGGCTGAAACAGGTATTGAAAATTTATTTAAAATAACTCAACAAGATTTTGAAAAATGTATAAATGCTTCTAATAACATTGAAAAATTACCGTTAAAAATATATGACAAAGCCGATGTTAATGTTGAAGATATTTATGCACACTCAATGAAATTAAAAGCAATAAACAAAATTGATGTTATGTTTATAGACCATTTATCAATTTTGAAATCAAGAAGAAGTTACAAGAGCCGTTACGAGGAAATCAGCGATATGTCAAGACAATTAAAAGTAATAGCCAAAGACTTAGATGTTCCTGTTATTGCTTTATGCCAGTTGAATCGTGGGGTTGAAAGCAGAGATGTTAAGATTCCGACAATGGCAGATTTAAGAGATTCGGGAAGTATAGAACAAGATGCAGACTTAATTTGCTTTATACATAGACCTGAATATTACACATTACAGAAAAACGAGGAGCCTAAACCGGAGGAAAAAGGGAAAGCACTGTTTTCTGTATGTAAAAACAGAAGAGGTGGCGTAGGTTGCGTTGACCTCAGATTTAACCAAAAAATACCTATGTTTTATTAGAAAGGAAATCAATATGAAACCAAGCGAACAAAGAGTATATAAATACTTGCAAACACACCCTTATATAACAGTAAATGACTGTAAAGAGGTTTTAGGAACAACCGAGTTAAGAAAGATTGTATCTGATTTAAGAATAAAGTTAATACCCGAAGGCTATACGATAGACGATGTATGGACGGAGAGCGTAAATCGCTATGGTGATAAGGTAAGATATAAAAGATATTTTTTGGAAAAAATTAAAAAAAGTTGTTGACATATCAAAAAAAATAGTATATAAAGAGAACGTAATAACATTTTAGAAGGGAAATAATATGAATAAAAAATTTTTACAAGCGTTAGCTAACCTACAAGACAGCATAAATACGATTATCAAAAAAGAGGATAATCCTTATTTTAAGTCAAAGTATGCTGATTTGAATAGTATTTTTGAAGAAGTAAAGGGGAAGATTCGTGATAATGGTTTTATCTTAATTCAGACCGTTCAGCACGACCATTTACACACTGATTTGATACATATTGAAACAGGCGAAAAGTTGGAATCAGATATGGATTTATTGACAGCAACACCTGATATGCAAAAGTTAGGTTCAGCCGTTACCTATGCTAGAAGATACTCAATACTTCCGTTATTGAATATTGAAACCGAAGATGATGACGGAAATCTTGCGAGTGGTAAGACAAAGACTTTTGATGATTTATCTACATTAGAAGATTTTGACACTGCTATTCGTTCAGCCCAAAGTGTAAAGGCGCTGGGTGCATTATACTATAAATGGGTTGTGAAGTTTCCAAAGGGAACAAAAGAATACGAAGCACTTAATAAAGTGTCGGGCGATATGAAACTTAAATTAAACAACCCGGAAATGGGAGTTGAAGTAAGATGATATATGAGGAAGTATTAAATGCAGAAAAAAGACTTGACGATTGTATTGATTGGGAAACAGGCGAAGTCAGTGAAGATTATGATGGGGCTTATCAAGACCTTCAATCGGTTTTATCGTGTGGAATTGAAACATTATGTAAGATACGAGCCAATAAACAAGCCCGAATAGAATCCTTAAAGGAAGAGATTAACCGCTTGACCGAGCGTAAAAAACAAGAGGAAAAGCGTATTGAAAGCCTTGAAAAGTCTATTAAGAGTTTATTTGATAAAACAGGAAAAGAAAAACTTGATGCCGGCACATTCTCGTTGAGTTATCGTAAAAGCACACAAGTTAAGGTTGATGATGATTTTTATAATAAGGATTATATGCGTGTTAAAGAGGAAGTTGATAAGGCTAAAATTAAAGCTGATTTATTGGCAGGTGCTCAAATTGCAGGTGCTTGCTTGGTTGAAAACAAAAATTTACAAGTGAGGTAGAAATGGCGAAATATTATAAATTGAGAAAAGATTTAAGCATTGATTTTTTTGGACATGAGCTTTTCCGTATTGAGTGTATAAAAGAGCTGAAAAATATAAAAATAGGTGAATTAGGCGGATATATTGAAAAAGAAAAAAATTTGACCGGCGATGCTTGGATTTACGGCAATGCTAAGGTTTACGGCGATGCTAAGGTTTACGGCAATGCTGAGGTTTACGGCGATGCTAAGGTTTACGGCGATGCTAAGGTTTACGGCGATGCTAAGGTTTACGGCAATGCTGAGGTTTACGGCGATGCTTGGATTTACGGCAATGCTGAGGTTTACGGCGATGCTAAGGTTTACGGCGATGCTAAGGTTTACGGCAATGCTGAGGTTTACGGCGATGAAATCCAAAAGAAAGGCGATGTTTGTAATATAATGGGGCAAGTCTATAATATAACCATCACCACAAACCATATGAAAATTGGTTGTCAATACCATTCTAAAACAGCTTGGTTTAAATTCCGTGATTCTGAAATAGAAAAAATGGACGGTCAGCAAGCATTGGATTTTTGGAAAGTATGGAAGCCTATATTAAAATTAATTTGCAAAAAGGATAAATAAAATGAAAATAGTAAAAAACGATTATCCGTTCAAGGTAATTATTGAGGACAAGAAAAGTAAAAAGACAGGTAAAGAATACCAGTCAATTAGTTTGGCATTCACAGAGAAAAACATAAATGCAACTTGTGATGCCGATAAGTATAAGACAACATATATTAACTTCTTTGATGAGTGTGATTTACTTAAACTGTCAAGTGTTGCAGAAAACGCTTATCAGGCACTAAAAGCAGAGCGTGAGAAAATCCGTCAGGAAATGAAGAAACTAACCACAGGAACGGTTAAGCCTGATTTACCAAAGACAGACGCTAACGAATCTTTTATTGATGAGGATATAGGCTTTTAATGAAAATATCCACCGAAAAAGAGCTTAAACCAGTATTCAGAGCATTATACAATCAAGCGAGTGTAATGCTCTCCGCTGGCAAGGAAGTAAATGTTGAAGTTACCGAGTTTAAGAATAAACGGAGTAACGACGCCAACGCATACTATTGGCTCTTAAACGGTTGGATTGCAGAGTGTCTTAATGATGCAGGTTGTACTTATGGCGAGTTTAACATTCCCTACAATGCGGAGTTAATACACGAAGTCAATAAAACGATATGGGGATTAAAGACGACAACGAAAATGGATATACACGAGTTTTGCGATTATACGACTAAGGTTACTCAATTTTGGCAGGAAAGAACGCATGGCGAGTTTATACCGAAAGAATTACCGGAATCGTATTTAATTAAAAAATATGGTGTTGACATTTTATCTAAAAATGCTATTATTTAATAGGGAAAACAAATTTTATTTATGAGGCTCTGTAGGTTTATCTAAAAAGATAGTTTTCCCACCTATATCCTCACCTTTTTGTATGGGAAAAGCAAAATGAGAAAAGATTGTGAAAATATAATAGGAAATAAATACAATAAATTAACCGTATTATCTTTTAGTCACTATCACAAGCAACCAAATGGAGCTAATAAAGAATATTATGTTTGTTTGTGCGATTGTGGAAAACAAAAAATTGTTAGAAAAGATATGTTAATTTACGGCGGTGTTAAGTCTTGCGGATGTTTAGTATCTGAAAAGAGTAAAGAAAATAATAAAAAACACGGATTGTATAAAAGCAGAATTTATCAAATATACTATGGTATGCTTCAAAGATGTTATAATACAAAAAACATAAAGTATGATGTCTATGGTGGAAGAAGTATATCCGTATGTGATAATTGGAAAAATGATTTTAAAAATTTTTATGTTTGGGCATCTAATAATGGATATAATGAAAATTTAACGTTAGATAGAATAGATAATGATGGTAATTATTGTCCTGAAAATTGTAGGTGGACAAGCAAAGCTGTGCAATCGGCAAATAGAAGACCGAAATCTAATTCTTATGGAGTATGTTATTGTAAAAAAATAAAAAGGTATAGAAGCCGTATTTGTTTAAACAACAAGACAGTTTTTAATAAATATTATAAAACATTAGAAGATGCACTAAAAGCAAGGGAAAAGTTTATAATAGAAAATAATTTACCAAATGGTTATGCAGGGCTATGATTTGGAAAGGAATTTAAGATGAAAAAAACACCGCTTCCGAAGTTAATAAAAAAGTTAGATGAATTATGGTCGCTAAAAATCCGCCAAAGGGATAATAAATGTATCTTATGCGGTGGATATGTGAATGATATTAAACATTTACAAGCTCATCATTGGATTGTTACCCGAAATCAATCATCAAAGTATAGGTGGGATTTACGAAACGGAGTGAGTTTGTGTTATGGTTGCCATATACATCAAGTTCATTCTAATCCGTCAGTAGAGTTAATAAACCGCTTAAAAGAGTTATGTATTCTTAACAAGATAGCGACACCAGAGGATATTGAGGAAATTATCAATAACCGGCACGAAATATTTAAGCCGAATAGGATATTTTTAGAGGATAAAATCAATGAGTATGGATTTAATAATTGATATAGTTTCAAAAGAAAGCGGTATTGATAAAGAAAAACTGTTATCACGTGATAGAACTGTAATTGTATCCAAAGCAAGAATGATATTATACAAAGTCTTATACATGGATAATAAATCCGTTATTCAAATTAGCAAAAAATTAGACCGTAATCACGCATCTGTTAGTGTTGGAATAACAAGAGTTAATAATGATGCTAACCTTTGGCAAGAAGCGGTAAGGATATATAATATTTACTTGCTTTATGATGAAGAAAAAGAAAAAAAGGAACAAGAAAAAAGTTATTATATTTGGAAATTAAAAGCATGTTAAATCAAGGAAAGGAAGATGAAATAACGAAAAGTAAAAAAACAAATGCAATAATTAAAAATATAAAAAAAGGTGCAAAAAAAATTGTGCCAGATTATAAAAAAAATACATACAGAACAATTTATTTATGAGGTATAAAATGAATATTGAAGAAATTGCAGAATCGCACAAGGAATTATTCCCGAATGCCACACCGGAGAGCCAGTTTTGGAAGTTAGAAGAAGAAATTGCAGAATTTGAAAATTGCGAGAACGAACAACAAGCTATTAAAGAACTTGCCGACATTATAATTGTATGTGGTGGTCTTTATAGATGGTTTCCAAAGACAGCAAGAGCGGTAGCAAGCAATTATGTATATGATATGGGAGTATTCCCTGAAAAAGAAGTTAATCGTAAATGGAACGTAAACTTAAAAAGAAAATGGGTATGGAACGGCAAGACCTATAAACATGAAGGAAATGATGGAAATGAATAGTTACAGAGAACGCAGATATAAAACGGGGTTAAATGTTAGAACTTTCGCAAAGATTATCGGAAGTAATGATAAATCAGTTTATAATTGGGAGCAGGGGAAAACATCTCCGAGATATGCTGAAATAGAAAAAAATATAGACTATCTTGTTGATTTAATTGAATATTTGAAAAAAAATCCAAAAAATATAAAAAAATATATTGACATAGCAAAATAAATGATATATATATAATACATAAGCCATAGCCGCAAGGCTTAAAAATGCGGTATCAGTAAAGGCTCTGTAAAGCCACCAGCCCTCCGGCTACCGGCAATCGCTACGGCACTTAACCGATACCGGAAAGCAAAAAAAAACAAAAGAAAGGATAATTAAAATGGAAAAGATTTTAGCAGAAAGAAAAGAACGGTTAGCCAAGGCAATGGAAATATTGCTATCCCAAATCAATGATGTTGTTGAGGATACCGTGCCGTATTGGCTTGATAATAATTCATTTTGGTATGATAAGCGTGCAACGAAAAAAGATGCCCGAGAAGATTTGTTTGAGCAATTTATAGAAAACGCCGGTGATGATTTACACGACTTTGCCGAGTTTGTTGCTTGTGAACTTAACAATATGCCTATGTCTCAAAATAACCCTTTTGTAAAGGTTTATGAGGAACGCCCATTTGATAAATCGGTTAAAAGCCTGAATGAAACAATCGCCGACACAATGGCAATTTTCGGGAGTGTGAAATAATGAAATACTTTACAGAATTTATGTTATATGCTTTGGCAATAATGGTATTTATTGGTAGTTTATCATTTGGTTTTGACCGTGAAATGGCTCGCAGAGATTATGAACGGTATAAAACAAGCCAACAAGAAAAAATTGTAGGATGTATTTTTGAATCAAATTGCAATTATTATAATGATTTGCTGGACAAAGAATATGATTGATTGGCAAGTAGTAATAGTATTAACGATTGTAGCATATATTATGACGGCTATTTGGGAATTAGTTGAGAGGATATGTAAATGACCGAATGGGATTATATCTTTGAACGTGATTGGAACAAATACAGCATTAATGCAATTTTAGAAAGGAAAAAGAAATGAGTAAAATTATCGTAAGAAGTGAAGCCGGAGTATTCATCGGCGAAGCAGAAAAAACAATTTACCTGAAAGAATTAAAATCAGGTTATATAACATTACATAACTCTATGAATATTAACCGTTATGAGGGGGCTGCATCTTTACATCAATTAGCTTCCGGTAAATATTCCGGTATCCGATTAAGTCCGATGGTTGAGACAATAATCGTTAAGGGAAGTTATTTTGAAATTCTTGACGTTCAAAAAGGAGCGAAAATTTATGATGCGAAAACGAACTGGTCTTTCTAAGCTAACGCCAAAAGAGTGTTTGTTATTTTTAACCGGCAACGGCGACGGCTACGGCGACGGCCACGGCAACGGCGACGGCTACGGCGACGGCAACGGCTACGGCAACGGCAACGGCAACGGCTACGGCGACGGCAACGGCTACGGCGACGGCAACGGCTACGGCGACGGCTACGGCTACGGCTACGGCACCGGCAGTTTTGAACTTCAACATCCATATTATAAAGTTGATGGTATTTGGTTTAAATTTTTGCAAATACATGGTGATTATGCAAAGATTGAGATTTTAGATATGTATAATACTAAAAATTGCCAACAAGCATACCTTGCCAAAGATGAGGATATGTTCGCCCACGGCAGCACATTAAAAGACGCAAGGAAATCACTGCTTTATAAACTATCAGACAGAGATACAAGCCCTTTTGCTGATTGGAAATTGACCGATGTTAAAACCAAAAAAGAACTAATCCGAGCATACCGCGCAATTACCGGAGCTTGTGAATTTGGCACAAGACAGTTTTGCGAAAGTGTGAAACTTCCGGCAAGAACAACCGTCAAAAAGGCGATTGAACTCACGAAAGGACAATATGGTAATGAAAATTTTAGAAAGTTTTTTGAAGGAAGATAAAATAATGACACAAAGAATATTTGACGTAGAAAACGAAAAAGATATGGCAGATTTATGGGATATATTACCGAACAATATTTATAAAATAGTGAAAGATGAGTACCAAGCTTCTTTATCCGATAAAAACGGAAAATGTATTTTTACTGTTCCATATCGTTTAATCAAAATTAACTGGCACAATAAAACAGAAATCACACGTCCAATACAAGAAGCAACGGAAGAATGGAAAGTTATTAAGGATTTTCCAAGATATATGATATCATCATACGGCAGGGTTTTTTCAATAAAAAGAAATAAAATATTGAAACCTTATAATTCACATGGATATTGTGTTGTTGATTTGGGTGAAAGAAGAGACAATAGGCGTGCTTCTTATGTCCATAGATTGGTTGCAGATGCTTTTATTTCTAACCCTGATAATAAGGAAGAAGTAAATCATATAAACAGTGTTAGACACGATAACCGCGTAGAAAATCTTGAATGGGTTACCCCGAGTGAAAACGTAAAACACGCTTGGAAATATGGAAATGCAAGAGTTACTGAAAAAATGGGTAAGACAACAAAAGAGTTGTATTCTAAACCAGTTATTTGTGTTGAAAGTAAAACCCTTTATAATTCTCTATCTCAAGCTTCTGAAAAAACAGGATTATATAAAGCAAGCATTTCCAGATGTGCAAGACATCCTGAAAAAACATTATATGGTTGTCATTGGAGATTTGCAGAAGGGTTAACTAAACAAGAAATAGAGGAGTTATGCTGATGCCACCTTTGAAATAAAATTTGAACTTGACTTGGAAAAATACAGTATTTTTAAGAAAGGAAAATAAGATGAGTAAAGATAAGCCTGCAAGATTTGACAGCTTTATGGAAAAATGGCGAATTGCTGAAAGGCGCTTACTATTGCAATACAGGAAATCAAATAGAAATATTATACACATGGTGCAAGAAATATAATCAACTTACAAATAATAAAGATGAAGTCTATATCCCTGAAATGGATGATTGCAAAATAATAGCATCAGTGCCGAGTTATGAGGAATGGCAAGCACTAAATCAAAATTTGGATAGCACTATGCAGACAAATAAAGCGTTATACAAGAAACTTGCGGAAGTAAAAGAGTTGCTGAAAGAAATACGGAGCAGTATTGCTGAATCACAACTAAAACTCACGCCAAAAGGATTTAAGTTAATAACCGAAATTGTCGCTAAAATAGATGAGGTATTAAAATGAAAGAATTAGTATACTACTTTGCAGAAACAATAATTGAGGGAATTGTGGTTACTCCTATGTTTATTTTTGCTATTCTATTCTGTATACTCGGAGTTTGTTTTTATCCTATAAAAACATTGAGAAGATTTTTCGGTAAGCAAGCAATCAGAATTGTAGATACTTGGTCTTGGTATAATAGCACGAGTAATGACAGATTTGAGGATTAAAGAATGACAATAGAACCCTACAATTACAATGATGAGCCAAGCGGTAGAACAGATACACTGATACGGGCTCTTGAAAAGATAGAACGCTTGGAAAATTGTCTTGAAGTAGCCGAGAGTTTAATTAAAGAGCTTGCTTTTGGTTATCAATCAAGAAAACAATATAATAAACTAATTTCAGCAGCAAGAATGTATTTTGAAGAAAAGCCGAAGATTGAAATGATTAAGGAATTAGAAAAATGAAACTCAATAAAACAAAGTTAAAGAATCAGACTTTATACTTAACCAGCGATGAAATTAAAAACGAAGCGGAATTTATTGAAGCCATGAAAAATTGTATTGAAAAGGTAAAGCGTGGACAGGCAGACCGAATAGGAAACTCCCTTGGTGAATCGTGGGAATTAAGGATTTGGAAAAACTTGTTAATTGCATAGATTTTAAGGCTTGATAAGCAAAATAAACAGTGTACATTAGATTTATGCTTACTTGACATTATACAAAAAGATGTTCTATATTGTCCTTAGAGGTGTTGAATGGAGCAATTAAGCTTAGGTTTGGATATAAGTCAATGTGTTTCTTTAAAAAATGTAGTTCATCATTCATATAGTATGGTGAAAAAGAAGTTCCCACGCCCTGTAGAAGGAGAATCTGTTGAAGAATATCAGGAATTTATAGTTATTGAATGGATGCTTGAAATATCGGCTGAAATTGAACAAATAGCACTAAGCCGACTAAAAAGAGGAATAAAAGCAAGAGTTTTTTAATTGGGGTATTAAATGAAGCTAACACCGAAACAGAAAGCATTTGTTAGAGCCTACAAGACAAATGGAGGCAATGGAACGCAGGCAGCTATAAGCGCAGGATACTCAAAAAAGACTGCCAGAAAGATAGCGTCTGAAAACGTTACAAAACCAGACATACAAGAAGCATTAGCCCAAGAAGAGCGCAAAATACAGGAAAAATACGAATACACTCTTAACGATATGATTAGGGAATTAGATGAAGTGAAACTGAAAGCCGATAGCGAACAAAATAGGCAAGTTCAAATAAAAGCCATTGAATTAAAAGGAAAAGCTTTTGGTTTATTTGTTGATAGACAGGAAATAACGGGTAAAAATGGTGTTCCACTAGTGCCAGTTATTGAAATATTGCCCGTAAAGGTGGAAAAAGATTAAATTATTATTGATATTTACAGCGCTGAATATATCAACAATAATTTAAAAACATCTTGACTTTATATGAGAATAGCGTAAATTATAGAAAGCCACGGGGCAACCGGTCCTTTTATCGGACAATTTGTTAAATCCACATACTATAACAAAATAAACCTCGTGGCTATTGTAGAAAGGATGAAAATGGCAAAATATGGTTTCCCTTATATGGGGAGTAAGGCAGATATAGCTGAGGAACTAATAGGAATATTACCGGCAGGGAAGCGCTTTGTTGATTTGTTTGGCGGTGGTGGTGCGATGACACATGCGGCAGCGTTCAGCCGGAAGTGGAAAAGTCTTTATTATAATGAATTTAATCCATTGTGTGTTGATTTAATGCGCCGGGCGGTTAATGGCGAGTTTAATTATAAGACATTTAAGCCGGAATTTATCAGCCGAGAGGATTTTTTTGCCCACAAAGATAGCGATGGTTATGTTAAATATATTTGGAGCTTTGGAAATAAAGGCGATTGTTATCTATTTGGTAAGAATATAGAGGAATTTAAGCGACAAGGGCATCAATATTGTGTGTATGGCGAAAGTATTGAGGGTGTGCCGGATTGCGCTTATGATGACTTAAAAGCGCGCAGAATGTTTTTGATGAACTATTGCGCCAAAGAATTTAAGCAAATTATCAATTCAACGCCGACGATGGCGGAAAATTACCGCAAATATCAGGAAATTATAAATCCGGCATCTAAATTAAACAGGGAAGTGGCACGAAAACAAGCGTTAAAATTTACGCAATGGCTAAGGTCAACCGGAATCACTTGTAAAGAAGTTGATGATTTAACCGGCTCGCAAATGGGATCGCATTATATGAGTAATGGTAGTCAACCGGCAATACCTATGCCGGATATGTGGCAAAAAATAAAGCAATCGCCGAAAATAAAAGATATTCCGCAAGAAATAGAGTTGTTATGTAATCCGGATTTAAGGTTGCAGCGGTTGCAGCGGTTGCAGCGGTTGCAGCGGTTGCAGCAGTTGCAGCGGTTGCAGCGGTTGGAGCTTAATTGCGGAAGTTATACCGAATATGAGCACCAAGATGGCGATGTGGTATATTGCGACCCGCCGTACGAGGGGACGGCTGAATATTCTGACAGTTTTGACAGCCAAGCATTTTATGATTGGGTAGCAAGCCGTGATTATCCGGTTTATTTTTCAAGTTATGAAATCAGCGACACACGATTTCACCAGATTTGGGAACGTAGACGTTGCACTAAACTTGCGGCAATATCCAATCAGATTGAGCGCATAGAAAAACTATATTGCAGCAAACCACAAAAACAAGAGAATGAACAATTAAATTTGTTTTAGATTGGATGGAATGTTGAAAAATAAAGAAATATTAAATATCTTAAAAAGAAAGCGTAAATTATCGGCTTTTGCTCGTTTTATTGGAATGTCCTTACAAGGAGTATATAAGCTTTTACAAAATACTAAACCGCAATATAATCAATATGGAAATTATATTGATTTTATCCGGTCGGAGTTTGAAAATGGATAAAGTAAAGATAAACATACCGGAAAAAAGCTTATTCTTATTGACTGAAAAATCACGGTATAAGGTTCTTGTTGGTGGGCGAGGAAGTGCAAAGAGTTATAGTGTAGGTCTTACCTTGCTAATAAAAGGTATGCAAACTAAAATAAGGATATTATGCACACGACAGATACAAGCCAGTATTAAAGACTCGGTGCATAAATTGCTCTCGGATTTAATAAACGAATATAACTTAAATGGTTTTTATTCTGTTACACAAGATACAATTAGAGGTATAAATGGCACAGAGTTTATTTTTAAGGGTTTGAAAAATAACATAGGAGAGATAAAATCAACGCAAGGTATAAACATTGCTTGGTGTGAGGAAGCGGAGTCAATTACACAAGAAAGTTGGGATGTTTTAATACCGACAATTCGTGAGCCGGAATCCGAAATATGGATAACGTTCAACCCGAATTTAAAGACAGATGCAACCTATCAGAATTTTGTTGTTAATAAACCCGATAATTGTATTACGGTTCAAATGAATTATACAGACAATCCGTTTTTTCCTGATGTATTACGTGATGAAATGGAGTTTTGCAAAAAAATAAACTATCCAAAGTATGAGCATATATGGTTAGGGGTGCCAAATGCCGAAGCCGGTAATTTAATTAAAATGAATATGTTTCAGCGGTATAAATTACCACCTGAAAGATTTAACGGTCTATATATTTGTTGCGATACTGCTTTCAGTGAAAAAAAGAGTGCTGATAATTCAGCCTTTATGTTAATGGGTGTGAAAGGAAAAGACAAATATATTTTGGATGTATATTGTAAAAAGGTTACTTTTGTTGATTTATGCAGAGATTTGAAAAACTTTTATTTATCGGCGGTTGAAAAATACGGAAAAACAAACAGTCTTAGTGCTATATATATTGAAAATAAGGCGAGTGGAATTAGTTTAACACAGCAACTTAGAGCGGAAGGTTTGCCTATTATGGAAATATACCCGACAGTGCATAACGAGCAACTTAAAAAGGATATAGTTGCAGATAAATATACTCGGTTCTTAGAAATTGAAGCGGATTTGTGTAGCGGTTATGTTTGGATACCTGAATCAGCTTCATGGATGCCGGAGTTTGAGCAACAGTGTGAAGCATTTACCGGTGGAAAACAAGACGAGCACGATGATATTTGTGATACATTAATTTACGCCTTAAAAATAAGTAAAAAATATGGACAAACAGATTGGAAAGCCTTCGGACAAGTATTTAGGCGTTAATTTGACAATGAAAAAAATATATTTTATTATAAGTTGTATTTTATTATAAGGGGGTTACATGTGGCCATTTAAGAAAAAAAATCTTGTTAAAGAGAAAGAAGTTTTTAATTACGGGGCTTTTTCAGATTTAAAAGAAGATAAAGAAGTTGTTATATCGGAGCCGATGACCATAGCAAAACAACGTCTTGAAGGTGGCGCAAAAGATGTGGGGTCAGACAGAGGAATTAAGGCATATAATTCGCATAAAGTAAAAATACAAAATCAGTGGATAAATCCGCTGCAATCAATAAATAGTGGCTTTGGAAATTCACAGTATAGTTATTACAATTTTCAGACAGTAAACTATTATGAGTGTTATTCGTTAGCACAAGACCCTTTATTTAATAAAATATTTAATATTTTAAGCAAGACGCCATTTGCAAATGGTGGTGAAGTTCAATGCGATTTATCCGAAGAGCAAAAAGATGCGTTAGATAAAGAAGTTTTAAAACATAGAATTGACGATTTATTTGTAAATGCTTTGCGCAGTTGCTATGTTTCCGGCGGGTGTTTAGTTTATCTTGATTTTGGAGAAGAAGAGGACTTAACGGAGCCTTTGGATTTAAATAGAACGGATATGAGGAAGTTCAAAGGATTTATACACATTGACCCGATAAATCTTGTAGCCGTAGATGTAAACACCACGAATCCAGCACAAAAAAATTATATGCGACCTTCTATGTGGTATGTTGTGGGTTTGGGTAATGTTCATGCAAGCAGATTTTTATATTTTGCCGATAATTTGCCGGAATTGATAATGCGACCGATGACATTATATTTTGGTATGCCTTTAACCTTATTGATAAAACAGGACGTAGCAAATAGTAATTTGGCAAGTCAAGGTTTAGCCAATTTAATGAATAGATGCCGTTATTTATATCTCAAAACAGAGGGCGAAAATTTTTATTCTGATGCGGCAGAAAACTTCCGTCTAAGATTAGAAGCGATGAGTGGCGTTCAAGATAATTTCGGTATTTATCCAATCAAAAGCACTGAGGATATGTTCCAATTAACGACTTCATTAACTGGAATGGATAAAAATGCAGAGTTCTTTTACCAAATTATAGCCAGCAAAACAGATATTACGATTTCAATTCTTTTGGGAAAAGGAGCAGAAGGATTGAGTGGAACATTGCAAGGTGAACGCAAAAACTTTTACGATAGAATGCGAGCTGAACAAGAAATGGTTAAACCTAACTTATTAAAGGCATTAGGTATTATTTACGGTTCTATTACAGATGGAAAATTTTATAAGTTTAATGACTATGTATTTAATCCGTTAGAACAAAGTGATGAAAAAGAAAAAGCGGAAAATATGCGGTCTTACATGGAAGTGGCAAAAGGACTTATTGAGGCAGGCGTAAGCAACGAAGATGTTTTGAACTGGTTAAAACAATTCAGAGATTTTAATTTACAAAACGTTGAAATTGATTCTGATGCCGATGGTCTATTAGATTATGAAATGCAAGAAGAGCAAGAGCCAGTAGAAAAGGTTTAGAATGGCATTTTTAAGCAAGAAAAAAGAAAAATGGCTTTTAAGTAGAGCAAAAATATATAAAGGTGTTTTTGTTGGTAAAAACATAGGTAAAAATGCAATCGCTGATGCTTTTTATAGAAAAGCTATTGAAAAAGAGTTTATAAAATATATTGAAGCATTTTATAATGATTTACAAGGTGTATATGGGGTATTACAAGTAAACAATGCTATAAAAACGCCGAAAGTATCTGTAAATCGTGTATTAGATGTAATAAAAAAATATAAAGGGGCAAAATTACGTATATTTTTAAAAAATGCAGATAAAATAATTCGTAAATGGTTAAAAAAAGCTTCACAATCTACCAATAAAAATATACAGAATGTTTTATTTGAAATGGCAGGCAAAGAGATAACGCTTAACTATAACAGAGATTATGATAATATTTTGAAATTGATAATAGATAGAAACGTTCAGTTAATAACCAATGTATCCAGTCAAACTTTAACTAACATTGAAAATATTGTTTTTGATGGAATGACTACCGGTGGCGGCTGGGGTGAAATTGAAAAGACACTAAAAGAACAAAAAGTCGTTGCGGATAACCGAATAAAACTTATTGCACGAGACCAAACAGCAAAGGCAAATGCCACTTTGAATGAACTACAACAGCGTGATGCTGGTATAAAATTTTTTATGTGGCGAACAATGGGAGATGAAAGAGTTTCAACCGGTAAAGGTGGACACAAGCAATTAGATGGTAAAATATATGCATGGGATGAAAAAGAAAATTATCCGGTAATTGACAGTTACGGAAATACAGGATTGCCGAGTCAACGCCCGAATTGCCGTTGCGTGGCTTTGCCGGTATGGATATTAAAAGGATATAAACCGGTAAAACAATTTGACGGAAGTTATAAAATAGAAAAGGACGAATAAAAAGAGCCGATTTGCAAAACAAAAATAAATAAAGTAATATTAAGAAAAAGAGGTGTGCAAAATGTTAAAATATAAAATACAAAATACTTTAAGTGTTCGTCATGAAGACGAAAACGGCTTTTTGCATGTTGATAAATCGCCTATATTAAGAGCCGGTATTTTAGAATATTTGGGCTCTGAGTTATTAGCAGAAGGTGAAAATGCTGTTGATGGTGTTCAAATAGATAAAGACAAGATATATAAAGTATATATTTCCGAAGATGAATTGCGAAAAGGGGCAAATAGTTTTAAAATGTTGCCTATTACAAATGACCATATATGGTTGGGTGATGATGGAGATGATGCAAAAGATTTTCAGGAAGGAAGTATTGGCGAAAATGTTTATGTAGAAGATGGAATGTTATATGCGCCTTTGATGTTTACAGGTAATGAAATTATAAAAGACATAAAGGGTGGAAAAAAGGAATTATCCTCGAGCTATTATAACCGATTTGAAAAATCAAAAAATCCAAGTTATGATTTTATAGCAAGGGATATAAAGGGCAATCACCTTGCCCTTGTGGACAAGGGGCGATGTGGTTCTGATGTCCGTGTTTTAAACTCAAACAGTATAGGAGTGCAAGAAATGGCTGTAAAAGCTAAAGTTGTAAACGAAGCTATTCTTAAATTAGACGGAAAAGAAATTGACCTTGACCGTTTCTTTCAAGAAGAAGCAGAGGAAAAAGACGGCGGTGCTGATGTTCACAAAGAGTCCATCGCTGAAAATGAAGATAAGCGCAAGCTTATTGATGAATTAATGGCAATCGCTGGCAAGTCAAATGATGAATTTGAAGGTGGCGAAGATGAAAAAGTTCGCACTATTGCTGAAATTGCCGAAAAAATTGCTTATAAACCGTCTGAAACATCTGAAACAGACAATGAGGAGCTGAAAGAAGAAAAGATTTCAGAATCTGAGAACGCTTGCTCTAAGAATGAAGAAGATGATAAAGAAGAGGAAAAAAGCGAAAACGGTGCAAAATCTATGAATTATGATGTATTAGTTGCTAAGATTTCAAATGCTATAAAGTCTGAAAATAAAAAGGCTGAGCAGGCAAAAATTAAAGCATATAATGATGCACGTAATGTATTAGGTGATTTTAATCCGTTTGGAATGTCTGATAAAGATATGTATGTGAAAGCATTGAATCACTTAGGCGTAGATTTAGACGGTTCCGAAAAAGTTGCTGAATTAAAGGCTATGTTAAAGGCTTGTTCGTCTGTTCAAAGTAAAGTAGATAACGGCTTTTCTTATAGCGTGTCTGCAAATGAAGAAGTTGAATACAATATTTAATGGGAGTATTAAAAATGAGTTTTCAAAAACAAGTTTATATTGAACAGGCTTTGGGGCAACCGGGCACTATCTCTCGTGATAATCCGGTAACCAAATTGCCGATGATTGCAGAAGGAGCTGATGTTGTCGCTGGTGGATTTGCTTTTGCTGGAACAAATGCGGAATTGCAAATTGTCGGTGTAGATGCTGAGGCCACCGCTGTTGAAGGTTTTGTGGTAATGGAACGCTATCAGGCTCCATTCACTGGAATCGGAAATAACCTTAAAGTAAATGAAGGCGAAGAAGTCGCTGTTGTTAAAAAAGGTTATTGCTATGCTATTTCTACAACTACTGCAACAAAAGGTATGCACGTTTTGGTTAACCCAGCTACTGGTGTTATTTCAACTGCTAATGTTACTGTTACAGCTGGAACAGGTGCTGTTACTGGCACAATCAATGTTACGCAGGGCACTGTTGAAGCTAACGCAACTGTTGGTGTTGCCGCCGCTTTCGGTGATAATGTTGTTGCTGATTTGGGTTCAGTTTCAGGAATTTCTGCTGGTTTGATTGATACTGGCTGGGTTGTTGTAACTGGTGCTGCCGCAAATGCCGTTTGCGAAATTGCCTGCATTTAATAGGAGTAATGGAAATGGTTAAAATTAAAGTAAATAACGAAAAATCTATTGCACACGTTGATAACAAGGAATTATTAGCACGTATTAGCAATAAAGGAATTGTTGTAGCTGAGACGAAAGTTATGAACGCTGGACCGATGGTTACAACTCCGAATATCCAAGCGCCTTTTGGTTCTTTGGCTTATATTCGTCCGCAAGCTGTTGAAGTATTAACGGCTCCTCGTGTTGCTGATAAATTAGCAGCCCCACAAAAAAATGGTAAATGGGGAGATGAACTTGTTAATATTAAAATCAAAGAGTTCAAAGGTTCAACATCGCCGGATGATGGTTTGAGTTCTGATGGTTTGCAGTCTAAAACAAATTATACCAACGAAGTTCGTGGTGTTTATTATTACACAACTGGTTGGATGAGTAATGACCGTGCAGAAGCAACTGCTGGTGCTTTTGCTGAAAACTATCGTGCAGACCAAGCAGAAAGTGCTATGCGTTCTTTGGCTATTGACCGTAATAAATTCTTTTTCAGCGGTGTAGCCTTGAAAGGACAAACAACCCCGATTTACGGTTTGTTGAATGATCCTGATTTAGGAGCTTATGAAGCTGTACCGGCCGAGGGTGGCGATACAGCATGGAATGCTAAATCACCGGAAGCTATTGCTAATGATATTACAAATGCTTATGCAAAACTTAACGAACAATCCGAAGGTGTTGTTTCTGAGGGTGTAGAAAGCGGACGTGGTAAATTGATTCTTGCAGTTGCTCCGACTTCTATTCCAATGTTGAATCGTGCAAATACTTATGGAAAGACAGCACGTGCAATGTTGGATGAAACTTACGGCGACCGTTTAGAAGTTGTATCGGTTCCACAATTTACAAATGCTGATTCGTCTTCCGATGTATTTTATTTGATTTACAAAGAAGATGGATTTGACACTTTGTTGAACTCTTATGTTGAGATGGCACGTGTATATCCGTTATTTGTAAAGGATAGCATTGTTTCTCAAAAGATTTCAGCGGCAACTTCCGGATGTGTTGTTCAATATCCGATGTTTATCGTTAGATATAACGGTTTGTCTTAATAGAATGGGGAGGGTTATCCCCTCCCCTTGTTTTAATAGGGGGCTTAAATGTCAAGTATTATAAAAAAAGGCACAAATGCGAGTTCTTTTAGGCTAAAAGATGGAACTTTTATTGTTTTACAGCCTGATTTATTGGTTGTATTAAAAGATGAAGTTTTTAATCAATTAATGAGTGAATATGGCTCTTTTATAAATCCACGCATTATAAGTGAAAAAAATCCGAATGGTTGTTTTCTTGTGAATGAGAAAAGTTCCTATGTAAAAGATATGAATAAAGAAATTGGAATTGTAAAAGATAACTCTTCACAAATTGAAGTAACTGTCGGAGAAGTATCAAAAGCGCCGGCTAAAAAACGTGGTAGAAAGGCAAAAAAATAATGACAAAGATTGCAGTTGATTATAACACTTTTATAGCATGGTTTCCTTATTTTACGGATAAGGCAACAGAGGAGTCTGTATCATCGGCTTATGAAGGGGCGGGAAGTTTCATTTCAACAAATTTGGGGAATATAAATTTACCGGCTGAATTGCAGACAAGAGGTGTATATTTGGCAACTGCACATGTGCTCTTTTTGTCGTTAAATCCTACTTTGGCAAGTGCCGGAAAAGTAGCAAGTGCGACAGAAGGTAGTGTTTCAGCCAGTTTTACACAGCCCCAATATAAAAACTGGTTGGAATACTGGCTATCATTATCTCCATACGGTATGGAATTATTAGCAATATTAGCCCAAGTTCAACCGCCATTACCGAGGCGGAGAATAGATGCTTATCCTTATTATCAAGGTGGTTTTGGTGTTCAACGTTAAGTTTGACATAAAAAATGTAAACAAATTATGTGATAGCCTTAAAAAAGAGCTAAAATCGGTAAAAGGCGCAAAGGCTGGTATTTTGAAAAATAAACGTTATCCAGGTAAAGATGGAAAAGAGGGTATTACGTTAGTTGAAAATGCACTTATACAGGAATACGGGGCTACAATACCGGTTACGGATAAAATGCGAAAATGGTTTATGGCACAAGGATTTCCTTTAAGAAAAGATAAAACAACTATTGTAATACCACCACGACCGTTTTTAAGAACAGCATTAAAAAAGCAAAAAGAATGGGTTAGATTTGTTAATGAGTATTTTGATGCTGATATGAGCGGGGGTTTAACGTTAAAACAGATAGCGACAAGAGTTGGTGTCTTAATGCAAGGTGCTATTCAGGAATCTATTTTATCAAATATACCACCTGAGAACTCTGATTTTACAGTTATGAAAAAAGGAAGTTCCAGCACATTAAGAGATACAGGTTTATTAGTAAATTCTATACATAGTGAGGTTATAACAAATGACAGGTCTTAATTTACATGATATAGCGGGAAATGCTCTTGCTTTTGTTAATCCTTGGCAAGATATGGTTTTTACTAAAAAAACAGTTGTATGGAGTGAAAATAGCCGAACGCCAAATGTTACAGAAACGAGTATTACTGTTCAAGGAAAGTTGCAACCGGCAAATTTACAAACATTAGCAGAATTGGGGTATAATCTCAAAGAATATCAATATTGGCGGGTTTATCTTAATTTGGATGCAACACAAATTGATAGCATTAAACAGTTAGGAAGTGATACTTTTATTTGTGGTGGGTTAAAATATAGAATCACGGATAAAATGGATTGGATTCAGAATGGGTTTAGAGAAGCCTATTGTTATGTAGATGAGGAAGTAAGCAATGACGGAAAATGATTTATATAATGTTTTACAAGGTTTAATGCCGTCAGGTTTGCAGTTTGTTGCCCCTTATTTGGACGAGGTGCCTTTACCAAAAGATAATTATGCACAAATGAATATTATAGAGGTTCAGCCTATTGGGTGGAATCAAAGAAGGGTTGATACATCAGATGATAAAAAAGCGACTTTTGCTTATGACATAGAAAAGATTTACAGGGTGCAAATAGATTTTTACGGAAGTGAATCTTATGATAATGCCTTGTATTTTCATCAATCTTTGTCCGTTAATTTGGTTGAAGATGATGATACTATATGCCTTAAAAGAATAGGTAATATAGAAAATAGATGCTTTTTACAAGAAAATAAAAAGTATTTAAAACGTTACGGATTTGACATTGAGTTATTTATAGTAGATACTATAACAAAAGATAGTCCGTATCTTAAAAACATATTGGTTAATCTTGCCAGAATTGGCAATTAAATATAGGAGTTTAAAAAATGAGTTTACCGTATAGTGCGATTGTTCCTATTACCGGTGTCGTTGAAAGTCCTGCCTTTGCGGTTGAAAAGAAACACATGCTTTTAGCTGTAACAAGTTCTTTAATGCCGACAAGCACTCCGTTTATGGAGTTCTCCGGAGCGAGTGCCATTTCGGATTTTGGGGCTTATTTTGGCAAGTCAACAGCAGAATATCAACAGTTGCAAAAATATTTTGGTTTTGTTTCTAAAAATGGAAATGCACCTGAAAAGGTTGTAGTTGCAAGATGGTATAAAACAGACACAGCGGCGTTTATAAAAGGCGCTAAGTTGAGTGCAAGTTTATCAGCATTAAATGAGATTACAAATGGTTCATTTAAGTTGAATCTTGACGATATTACGGCAGATATCACAGGGTTGGATTTTAGTTCTGCAAATTCGCTTAGTGATATCGCTGATATAATTAAAACGGCTCTTGTTACAGATTTTGGACAAGTTTCAGTTGTATTTAATTCTATCACAGGTGGTTTTATTATTACATCGCAGACAGAAGGCAAAGAGTCTGAAACCGGTGGTGTTAGTGCCGCAGCAAGTGGGACTGATGTTTCGGAAATTTTGGGCTTGGCAAACGCTGAATTAAGTCAAGGTGTGGATGCCGAAAGTTTTGCTGATTTTTGCGATAGAATATATCATGCAAATAGTTCGGGATATTCAATTACAACCTTGGAAACATTAACAGATACTGATATTGTTCCGGCGGTTGCATGGCTTCAAACAACTATGAACGGACAGTCTTATAATACAATGGTTCGTCTTGTTTTCAATATGAATGATAAAACAGATGCAAAGGCTTTAAGTTCAACCTTGGTGGCTGATGGCTATACTGGATATGTTATTTGCTATGACCCAAATAATGAATTTGTTAATATTTTAGATTGTGCAATTTGTGCATCTATTGATTATCAGGTTGATGGTGGTTCAATTAACTTTAATTTCCAGCCGGCTGTTGGTTATACCGCAATAACTTCTTTGGGCACTGTCGTAGATTATCAGCAGGGCTTAACAAATTCAAGTTTGATAGAAGAATTAAATAATAATTTTATATCTTGTGTGTATAGTGTGGGCTTTGGTTCGCAAGAACAGATTTATTATGGTTATGGTTTAATGGCTGGTTCTTTTGGAACTGAAAGTATTCAAGTTGATGAGTCGGCTCTTGAAAGAGCGATTCAAACATCGGTATTAAATGGCTTATCTGCATTAAATAAAGTTCCATTAAGAGGACAAGATGCAACTGATTTAATAAGTTCGTTGTTAGGTTCTCCAATAGACCAGTTTGTTAAAAATGGTGTAATTGCACGTGGAGGAATTTTAACGAGTGCAGAACGTGCATCAATAGCACAAATGACAGGAAATGCAAATGCGGCAGATTCTTTGGAAATGAACGGATATTACTATAAGATATACGATTTGACCGAAGAAGATATTATAGCGAGAAGAGCAAGAGTTCTTTTATGCTATTTGGCGGCAGGATGTTTGAATCAGTTAAGAATAATTAACAAAGTTTATGGAGCGTAAAAATGGCAAATTTTGTAAATGTTTCAACAAATAAGACAGGTTTTTCAAAATTATCTTATTCAATATCAGCGTTGCCGGTTATTTCTTATTTGAAATTAGACGGCTTTTCGGGAGATGGTGTAACATGGGATAATATAGAGCCGGCAAGCGTGAGACAAGGTGCTGATGGTTTGGGCGCAATAAACCAAAAGCCGGTTTTATATTCTGGCACGGTATCATTTTTACCAAATTCAAATTGTCGTAATGTGTTAGATATTCTTTGTCAGCAAGTTACACCGAGATATGGTAAGCGTTCGCAAGATTATGAGTTAATTTTAACAGAGATTAACGAAACAGCGCATACAAAGACCATATATCGTGGTGGTGTTATTACAGAAGCGCCGGCAGGTAATTCTGCCAATCTTGATGACGGACAACAAGATAAAGTATATCGTCTGACATTTATTGACCGTGATATTCTTCCATTTTAATAAAAGGGGGTAAAAAATGGAAAACTCAAAGAAAATAGTTATTGAAGATTTTGATAACAAAGTTAACTTGGAAATACATCTTTTTGATGCGGAAAAGGGGCTGGATTTCGTGGAAAAAGTGGCAAAATTAGCAAGAAGCGGCGAGTTTTCCATTAAGACCCTTTTAGATGATTTGTTGCCGTTAGTATCTTTATTAGATACAAATGCGGACAGAGTGGTAAAGGATAGATTGACAAGACAAGATTGTTATGGCTTGTTTCAAAATCCTTTATCAATCATTGATTTGGGAATGGAAGTCTTTGAATTTCAAATGGTTTTTATAAAAAACTCCAAAGCCTTCCGCCCGTTAGCAAAACATCTGGAAAATATATTCAATATAGCGACTTTGGAGTCCGAAACGAAATAGGCAATATATTAAATGATAAAATAAGTATTGCCGATTTTAAGAAAATGGATTTAAAAGATTTTTACGTGTTATCTGTGGTATCGCATGTAAATTATCAAAATGAAATTGTAGATTATAATAAGGCAAAGAAAAATGGCACATGAAGCGATAATTAACTTTTTGTTTAACTCCGAAGGAGCGATGCGGGAAATTGATAACTTCAAAAGCCGTTTTTCTAAGGCTTTGGATGGATTAGCGGACTCAGCATCTAAAATAGGGACAATATTTGGTATTAGTGGCGGAATCACTGGTGGTTTTGCCATAAAAAATGTAATGGATAATATCCAAAGAATGAATGATTTAATCGTTCGTTATTCTGATTTACCTATTGAAGAAGTGGGAAGATTTTCAAATGCTTTAAGATTATTAGGAGCCACTCCCGAGGAAGCTACGGGAGCGTTAGAATCGCTTGAAAGAGTTATACAAGAAGCAATTCCGAGTGGTAGATTGCCACAATATATGGAACAATTAGGTTTAAAATTACATGATGAAAATGGAAATGTAAAAACATCCATAAAATTATATAAAGAATTAGATGAAAAATTAAGAGCAATAAAAGATACAACAAAAAGAGACCTATTAATTAATAAAATTATAGGAAGTGAAGTTGGTTTATCAGGTGGTGCATTTACAGCAATGAAACGACTTGTAATGCAAAGTGAAGATGAACGTAAAGCTTTTTCTGAAAAATTAGGTAAATTTTGGACTCCGAGTGAAGAAGATGCAAAAAGAATACAAAATTTTAGTGATTCAATAAATTCATTAAAAGTAAGATTTGATGAATTAGGTAAAGTTTTATTAGACCTTGGCGCAAAAGATTTAATTGATTGGCTTAATAAAGGTATTGAAAGATTTAACAACGCATCTCCTGATACACAAAAAGGTATCATGTATTTAATTGCAGGATTAATATTATTAAAACCTACTATCAAGACTATAAAAGGATTGGCAAATGCTTTTAAATTATTAGGTGGAGTTGTTACATCTGGTGGGGGTTTATTAACCCTCGCAACCTTGATTGGTATGGTAGCTTTCAATATAGGTGGTGCTCATGATGCCTTAGATGAATGGATAAAAGGATTTGAAAAGTGGGCAGACGAAGTAGAAAAAGAACACCCTAAGGTAGGAAAATTTTTAAAAATGTTAGGGAAAGCCGGAGAATGGATTTCACATCCTTGGGATAAATTGTTTGAAAATTTCGGCGATTCTATTTTAGCGGCAGAGAAAAAATGGGAAGATTTCAAAGAATGGTTAAGTACTCCTTTTGAGTTACCTGATTGGATGAAAGATATTGTTGATTGGTTTAGAGAAGATGAAAAAAATACAAAATCTGTAATAAAATCTCCTATAAATAATCCTTCATTAAATAACAAAAATATTACTTTTAATACTAATTTTAATTTTGAAGTAAAGGGTAATATGTCAGAAGAAACAGGGAAAAAGTTAGTAGAATATTCAGATAATATTCTTAGAAAGTTTCAACTTCAAGATTATGCAATTCAAATTGGTGCACAAAACCTATCAGGAGGATAAAATGATAATTAACGGACAAGATACAAGTAAAATAACCTATTCAACCAGTTATTTAATAACTGATGCCAAAACAAATGAAATAGTATTAAGATTTGATACAGTTGAAGAGTGTAATTTCAAAGGAGCATCGTCTGTTACTTCTTATCCTACCGAATATGGAATTGAAGCAACAGATTATAAATATAAAAATTCTGATACGATAAATGCAAGAGGTTTGATTGCAAGACGCTCTAATAATGATTCCGATGTGGATTTGATAAGGAATCAACTAAAATTATATCAAAGTGGAATGTATGCAATAAATATACAAATGAAGTCGGGGCTAAAACAAAATTATACGCTTGAAAGTTTTGAAATACCTGAAAGTTTAGATAATTATTCGGTTCTTGAAGTAAGTATGACATTTAAGGAAATACCAAAGTTTTTACAACAGCAAAACAGAGCACCGAGCAATTATGATACAGTTAATACTGGTATTGTTCAATCAGGAGATATTCAATGAAGCAACAAATAAATTTATTGCAAGTGCCAAATCAAACTTTGAGTTGCAATTTGAATGATGAAAAAGGCAACTTTTTTACTGTGGATATAAGTTTAAGAACGTTGCCGGATGGTAATTTAATTGCTAAAATAACAGTTAATAACGAAGTTATTGTTTCAAGTGTGATGTGTTGTAATAAAATGCCGTTATTGCCGACAAATATTTTGAACGGTAATATTTATTTTACAGATACTTTTTTTGATACAGACCCTGTATATACTGGATTTAATGAACAATATCTTTTAATTTATGATACGGAGTTTAGACTTGGTTAGAGCTTGGGATGTGCCAAAAAGATATATTAGATTAAGCCTTTACGATGGTCGTAATGGTGGATATAATTCAACAAAAATATTATCAGAAGCTGGAATTGATGCAAAAATATCTTTCACTACACAAGCCGTTGTTTATGGTATGACACCACAAGCTAATGTAAATATTGTCGGTTTGAAACGTGATACAATGAGTTATTTAGCAAGTTCTTATACTTCTTGGATAAAATCAGCAGTTAATAATAGATTAGTAATAGATGCAGGTTATGAAGATAATCATTCCATTATTTTTGAAGGTACTGTTGTTGAAGGAATACCCGATTTGTCAACATCTGATTTTAATATTTCGTTAAAAGCAATTTCATTACAAAATTATATGAAAAAAGTTACCAGTATTTCAGAAAAAGGTGAAGTGAATGTAAAAGATATAGCAGAAAAAATAGCAAAAGATTTAAATGCTCAATTAGTTACCTTTCCAGAGGGAGAATATAAATTAAATAATTATGTATTAACTGATATAGACCCCATAAATCAAATGAGGTATTTAGCACGAGCTTCTGGTTTAGATATTTATGTAGAAAATAAAAGAATGTATGTAAAAGAAAGAGGAAAAGAAGCAGAAGGTATTGGATTTTTTAAGATAACTCCTGACATGATAATAGGGGCTCCACAACCAACAGGAACTGGATGTAGAGTTCAAATAAGAATGAATCCGTATGTTAAAGGGGGAATGAAAGTATCTTTGGAAAGTTTACGTTTTCCAATGTTAAATAGTAAGGAAGCGGGAAATTATTTTATAGCATCTTATTCGCATTCCGGCGAAACAAAAGGGAAAAAATGGATTACAGATTTAGAATTAACAAAAACTAATTTGTATATGAAGGGGTAAAATGAGTAAAATAGAAAATAGCGTACCTACTTTGAATTTAGGAGCATTAAACAATGATTTTTCTGCTATTATGCAGATATTAGAAACGTATCTGGGTTTATATGTAACCACTTGTATACCTGTGATTGTAGAAGATTATGAAAATGGAAAAGTAGACTTAAAGCCAGTATTGATAAAAAAAACTATTGATGGTAATGAAATTAAAATTACAGATGATGATATTATTCATAATGTGCCAATGATGAAGATAAAAGCTAATGGATGGAAATTAAATTTTATTGCCCAAAAAGGTGATTATGGACTTTTAATTTGCAGTAAATTTGATATAACTAATTATATAGATAAACATGAGCCTGCTCCGGTAGGAAGTAATAGAACTTTTAGTCTTAGCGATGGGTTTTATTTACCTTTGGATTGGGACAATGAAGAAGATGAATCAGGTTTTGTAATAAGTAAAGGAAACACAGAGTTGACACTTACTGAAAATGATGTTACAGTAAAAGGGACAACGGTGAATATTCAGGCAGATATTGCAAACATTGACGCCGTTTCCGTAAACTTGGGAATAGGAGTCGGAGCCGGAGTTGCAAGAATAGGTGATGAAGTTGACTTACAAACCGGTAAAATAATAACAGGAAGTGCATTTGTAAAGGCGGCGGGATGAAAACAGTTTTTTTAGATGAAAATAATAATATTGTTCTAAAAGCTGGTAATATTCAGCTTAAAGATGGTATAGAAGCACTGGCACAAGATATTAAAACAAGAGTGGGTTTATATCGTGGCGAAAATCGTTTTGATATAACTGAGGGTATAGATTTTGATAATGAAGTTTTAGGAAAGTTTGGCGGGGTGGAATATTATCGTCAAATAATACGTAATAGAATTGAAGATGCGCAAGAGGTTGAAGGTGTGAAACGTATTACTCTTGAAAAGATAGGCACTCAATTAAAAGTTACGGCAGATATTAAAAGCATTTATGGAGATGTAGCATTATGAGTTTGTTTAGTATAGATTCAACCGGTGTCATAACAGTAGATTCAAGCGGTATTAAAGAATCATTTATTGAAGCTTATAAAGGTGCGTTGGGTGCAAATATCAACACCGAAGCGGGAACGTTTCAAGGGCAAATGATACTTAATGATACTGAAATGCTTGTGTATGCACAAAATCAATGTGCTTTGATTGCAAATTCATTGAGTGTTTTAACAGCCAAAGGTTCAGCGTTAGATATTGTTGCTAATTTTTGGGGTTATTATAGAAAACAATCGGTTGCAACGGTTGTAAATTGTGTAATAAGTGGAACAGAAAATACGACTATTCCAGCCGGAAGTTTGGTTAGTGATGGTTCTAATAATTTTAAATTGTTAGATGATGTAACAATAGGTGCAAGAGGTTCTGCAATAGGACAATTTCAATGCACTGTTGCTGGTGCTATAAGCGTTTTAAGTAATAGTGTTACTGAAATTATTACTGATGTTGACGGTTGGGATACTGTAACAAATAACAGCGCTGGCATTACAGGATATGAAACAGAGAGCGACAATGCTTTTAGAGCAAGAATTACAGCAAATTGGTTTAATATTCGTGCCCGTGGTGCCTTAGGCGCTATTTGGGATAATATGGCTGCCTTGAATAATGTAGTTAGTGTATTAGTGCGTGAAAATCCAAGTAATACGGATTTGGTTATAGATGGATTTACATTGCCAGAACATTCCGTTTTTGTATGCGTGGCTGGTGGTGATAGTTCTGAAATAGCGAAATGTATGTATAATCAAAAGACGATTGGTGCAGATACAAGCGGAAATACTATTGTTACTTACTATGACGATAAAACAGGCTTAACAAATACTTATCATATAGAAAGAGCAGAAGAAGTTAATTTATCGGTTAAAGTAAGTTATTCATCCAGTTATTATACGACAGAGGATGTTCAACAACAAATAAAAACAGCAATAATGGGATGGTATGCTGAAAACTCTTTCCGTATAGGACAAACAATATCGGGAAATATGATTGCGCAGGCTTTTGATGATTTTGCTTATGCCGACATATTAAGCATAAAAGTTAATATAGTAAATAGCGGAGAGAGTGATTCTGATTATATTAAAACAACTATCGGGCAAATTGCTGTATTAGAAGAATCCAATATAACATGCGTGGAGGTATAAAATGACTGATAAATGCAAAAAAGTTGCACTGGATAATCTTGAAAGACAATTCGGTTATACTAATGTTTCTGATTTAATCCTTAAAAGAGCGCAAGTTTGGGACAAATATTTTGGTGATATATCAAAGAAATTTGAGGATGAAATACTTAATATTGATACATGTATCAGTGAAGCCTTAGATTATTATTGGGGGCGTTTATATAAGATAACGAGGGTATTTAAGGAATATTATGTAGAATATGAAGAAATGCCGGTAGCAGATGCCAGTTTAGAAGGTTTAATTGCCAAATATATAGGCGTTACTGATGAAACATATACAAATGGAAATTTTTATAAGTGCGTTGGTGTTGGTGATTCGGGTTCTATTAGAGAAATAGATAATTTCAATTATTTAACAGATTTAACGGTAAATATTGATATATTTAAAAATACTTTTTTTAGTGCTTTTGACCTTGAAGAAAAAAGCGGTAATTATAGATTTCGTTATGATAGAGATGGCGGTTTTTGGTATCGTAGATTGCCTGATATGAGGCTTGACTATTCGCATCCTATTTCTGATATGTCTTCTTTTGGTATAACATTTACTTATCCTGATTCAGATATTCGCTATCCGGTAGAAGTTGAAGTAACATTTATTAAAAATGGTCTATACGAGTGGCAAGAAACAGAAGAGCCAGTTAATTTAGTTTTAGATGATGATACTTTTAGGGAAATGATAAAAATTAGGGCTTTTGGTAGTAGATGGGATGGAACGCTTGCAAGTATGAATACTTTTTTAGCTGATTTATTTAAGGGAAAAAGATTTGTATTTGTTTCCGATAGTCAATCAATGAGCAGCGGGATGAAATATGAGTTTTCAGCTTTAACGCCAGAGGAATTGTATTTATTCACACATTATGATATATTACCAAGGCAAGCAGGGGTTGGCTTGGAGATTCATATTATTGATATAGATACGACTTTTGGATTTTATGGAACAGAGTTACAGCCTTGGGGGCAAGGCGTGCTTTATCAAGGGAGTGTTATTTAATGCAAAGAATGGATTTACCGCAAATTTTAGCCGGAGTTATTGCAGAACAAGGAATAAAAAATACTATTCCGCAAAATTCAACAGGCACATACTTAGCAAGTGTGGCTGAGGGTTTTCCTGAAATTACACAGACGCCAGTTGCAAATGGCGGGGTGCCTCCGGCGGGTGGCGATTTAAATGGAATGCTTAATCTTTTAAGCCAATTTTATTTTTATACTCAAAATGGCGGGGTATATACCTTTGATTCCAATGTAAGTAATGCGATTGGTGGTTATCCTAAAAATGCTATTTTATGGTATATCGGCAATGGCGTAAAAATTCAAGTTGTTTCAAATATTGATAATAACACAAATGACTTTACGCAAGACGCAAGTTTAATTGGTGGAAGTAATAAGCCATGGAGTTATGTTGATACAAAAAGAGTAAATTTGCCTGTCGGTTCAATTATAACTTTTGATGTTGCAGATGGAGTTGAAGGGGCAGAGCCATTAAATGGCAAGGTTTTAACAAATGTAGATGTAAATTATCCTGAGTTTTGGAATCTTTGCGTTACACGTCAAAATATGGCGATTGGCGGCAATCCGTTATATGATAAATATAATAAAACTTTGGCGCAGTATAATGCCGCTTTAAGTCAACAGGGATTTTGTGGATATTATGTAGTAGACCAAGTCAATAAGACGGTAAAATTGCCGACTTATGGACGAGCATTTTTACAGGCGGCACAACTGGGAGAAATACCAAGCGATGTTACAGCAGGAGTTCCTAACATTACGGGAAACTTTAACGGTATAAGACAAACAGGTGCTTATGGATATAAAGAGTGGGCTGATGGTGCATTTTCTTTGACTCAATCAGCACAAGGAACAAATGGTGGCGATTCAAACCGACCATCTTGGGATGTTCATTTTAACGCCAGTCAAGCAAATTCTATTTATGGAAACTCAAATACGGTTCAACCAAATGCAATAAAGGTTTATTATTTTGTCGTTTGTGGTGAAGTGCCAGGCTCTTCAAGCGCTGGCGGTGGAATAACTATTGATGATGAATTAAGTCCAACAAGCACAAATCCTGTTGAAAATAGAGTTATATATGCGGCTATTGGAGATATTGAGTCTGCTTTGGATGCAATCATTGCACAAGATTAAAGGAGTAAGATATGGCGAATATTAAAGGTGGAAAAATAGTCGGAACAGACGATTATATAAACATAGAAAATGAATTAAATTTGAATTTGACAACAGATAGTATATATCAAATACAAATTCAAGGTTCGGCTGTTATTTGTGAAAAAGCAACAAAACCGGAAAACAACGAAGGATTTTTTTATAATAACTTTAAACCATTTGGTTATAAAAAAGAATCTTCTTTTTTGTGGTTAAGAGTTGCAAAAGGTTCAGCGGTTTTTGTTAATATTGCGGAGTAAAAATAATGCTTATATTTGATTACGCAAAAGGTTTTGTAACGGATGATAAAATCATAGTTAAATCTGAAATAATGCCACCGGCGAGTATAAATTATAAAGGTGCTATATATATTTATTCCGGTGAATCAGATGAAACTTTTATACACGGTTATATATATGAATGTGTAAATAATCCAATATATAACGCCATTATAGGTTTTGAGCCCTCTAAAATCGCTTTTGATTACACAAAGGGTAATTTAGTTGATTTTTTCAAAAATATAAGTGATGATTTTTTAAATGTTGCTGGTGGACGTTTTAAATATTATGAAAATGCTAATATTTGGAATATTAACGGTTTAGATGCAGAAGGCAATATTGTATTTGAGAATTATCAGCTTTATACCGAAGATATAGAAGATGCAGGTTTTGTAATTATCGTACCAAGTGAAGAAATTGCAGATGAAGAAGAAATTGAGTATTATATAAATTATACACAAGAAGATTCTTTTAGTTGGACTCAATTAAATGTTCAGCCGAGTATTTACAATAAAGAGGGAACTGCAACGGTGGATACGCCTGACGGAACAAATGAAAATGCAGTTGTTAATGTTGACTATGTTAATAACACAGTAGGTGATATTGATGCTGCCTTAAATGAAATTATAGAACAGGGAGAAAGTTAATGTCTATTGCTGAGAAATTGGTAACCATAAACACATCGTTAGGAGATATAAAAACAGCAATTATAAATAAAGGGCAAACTCCAAGCGGTAATATAACAACTTATGCAACCGCTATTAATAATATTTCCGGTGGTGGAGATGAGATAGATGCGCTTAACTTAACTGGTTCAACACTTAGTGATGGAGATAAAGTTTGGTTAGATAGTCAAATAGTTGAACAATCTTCATCAGGTTCAAAGTATATGGATACTTATGCAAGTTCTGCATACACGTTCATGACAACAGACGGTAATTATTTATTATCAGGTACACGGTGTTTAAACTTTTCAACACAACAAATAACAGTAATTAGTCAAATACCAACTCCTTATGATGGTGATAATTATCCGATTTATGCTGATGATGGTTTAGTATTTATAGATGGCACAATGGTAAACACTCCATCACCATATGATCCAGGTTATGGTAGAGCATTAGGTGGTAACTTCTTCTTTTCACGTAACGGCACAAGTTGTGAAATACGTAAAATAGATTTATCAACCGGCACAGTGTTGGCTACATACGCATTTACAATAAGTTACACATACAAAGTTGTGATTAAAAGTCTTGTTATAGATAACGTTCTCTATTTTATGGTATTTGACTATAACGATAGTTACGCAAGCACCAACGAAACAATCAAAAAGGCTCTTAATGGAACAGATTTAACAGAAGTCACGGATACAAAAGGTGTGCTTAATGTATTTAGTACAAATAGTACTGTAACATATAGCCAAGCATTGTATGTTACGAGTGATAAAGAGTTTATATTACGCTTTTCAAACTCTGAATATTCTTATTCGTTCACTCTTTTTAGACAAAATAGTTCAGGGATATATACCGCCATTGCTAACATAAATGATGTATGTCCGGATATGGCTCCTTACTATAATAAATACGGATACTTTACTTTTAATCCGATTAGCGGTGTGATTATATTTAATACTACACAAAGTAATATTGCTGCATTTCAGTATCAACCAGAAACAAAAACGTTTGTCAAGTTGGATGTTAGTATAACAAATGCGGAAAGATTTATTTATTGCGATAACGAAGGCAAAACTTTAGGTTGGCTGTATAATTACGATGGTAAATACATAAAACTTGCTAAAAATGAAGATGGTTTTGCAGTTATACCATACAACACAACATATTTACGAAGCAGTGTGTTTACCGGATATGTTACCGAGGGTGGTGCAAGTAATGAAATTGTTAAAGTTGCAACAACTATGCCTGAAAAATTAAATGTAAGTGTAACAGTTAATGCAAATGATGCAGAAATAAGCGGAGGTATTGAATAATGTCTACAACAAAACAGTTAAAAGTATATAAAGGCTTACCAACAATAATTAAATCAAGAGCGCGTGGTTACTATGATGATAAAACGATACTGACTTTTAACACAGATGCAGAAAGTCAAAACATCACCATGGATGTTTATGATGGTTTAAGTTATGATATAGCAAGTAGTGCAAGTGGTGTTAAAGTTTTGAATTTTGTCAATACTGTTTTACCGTATAAATGGGATTACAGCACTGCACTTTCAACAAATAGATACTGTTTCGCTCCGGTATTAGAAAATATGTATTATGTAGATTGCTACAAATACAACAATTTCACTAAGGTAGGAAGTCCGACAGTTGATGAAGATACAGGATTAGTAAGTAATTTTTCTACGAGTAATTATTTGCAACTTAGAAATGCGTTTAATCCAGCAAATAATCCTTGGGAAGTTCAAGTTAAATTTACAACAAGTAGTAATGTTACTACAGTCCAAGAAATATTACACAGTCGTAAGGGAACTGGAAGTTCAGGAAGATATGGTATAGGTTTAAGTATTGATAACACACACTTTAACTTCTTTTGTTCAAGTGATGGTTCAGATTGGTTGTTTGATTTATATGGAACTTACACAATTTTAACAAATACTACTTATTGGGTAAAAATTGGTTGGGATGGAACAGAATATTATCTTGAATATTCTTTGAATGGAGAAACTTATACAAGAGATATTACAAACGCTTCAACATCTGGTGTATATTCTCCTTTGACGAGTTCATTCATAGGGGTTTGGAATAATGGTAGCTTTACAAATGCTTTTGGTGGTTCAATAGATTTATCCGAAACATATATTAAAGTTGATAATTCTTTATAGTGGGAAGCTAAAAGCGAATACTCTTACAATAACTTCTCGGTTGTAGGTTCACTTAACATTGATTACTTAACATCAGTAGTTAGTGGTTTTAGTTCAAGTAATTATTTGCAACTTCCGGAAGTATTCAGCCCGAGTAGTGATCCTTGGGAAGTTCAAATATCTATTATAAAAAATGAAGCTTCTCTTAATAGAACCAGACAAATTATATCCTGTTCTGGATTTCAATTAGGGTTTACTTTGGAATCAGATTCAACATATCATCTTCGGTTATGGACTTGGGATGCAAACGGAAATAGTATATTTGATTCTGCTCTTAATTTATCTTATAATGATATGCCTAACCAAATAATTTGTCGTATATATTTTACTGGTTCTGAATATAAAGTAGATTATTCAACAGACAAAGAAAATTGGATTAATATATTTCAAATAACTTCAAACACTCCTGTACGTAATTCAGGTACAATATTTATAGGAACTTGTTATAATTCTTCATATAGAACGGAATATTTTACCGGTTCAATTGATTTATCCGATACTTCAATAAGTTTTAATGGTGTTGAATGGTGGAGAGGTGTATCACCAAACAGAGAACTTATGCATGGTATATTATCAAATTACACTGATGACGGTTCAGCAGTAACATTAAATTGTTTTGCTAATGGTGATACATCGGTAGTATTAACACCTGATAATAATTACAACGGCACATACTTAGGAACAGTAAATATTCAGGCACATACAGCGTATAACTATGACCCTGATACTGGTGAATGGACTCCGAATGTGTAAGTGAAGAAAAAGACGGAGGGAATTAACCCCTCCGCCAATTCGGACTAATGAAAATGAATTTGCACTATGACAGAAAAGAAGAAGTTTAAGCAACACATTGAATTATGTGGTGAAAAAATTAAAAGAAATAATATAAGTGATAGAAAGTAAATGAGAACATTTTGAGATTATTTTCTTTTATAGATTATATAGCCAATACCGGCGGAACAAATCAATCCAAGAGTTAAAAGTGATTGCAGTAAGAATTTTGCAATCCATTCCTTATCCGTATATAGTGCATATCCGGCAAGACAAACAATAGATATAAAACACATTGCGCCTAATATTCTACCAAGATTAACAGAATTTATTGCTTTATGCTGTATTTGAAAACTGTGTTGTTCTTGCGTAATGGCTTTTTGCTGTTCAGTTTCCGCCATTGTTAATATGGTTTTGACAATTTCAGGATTGATACGATTGTAATGCTCTAACGTATCAGCATCCGGCAACGGACCGGAAGTTATCTTTTGTTTAATAATCTGAGATGGTAATAAAGGTGGATTTTCACTTATAACATTATACGGAATATTTATTGCCGGTTTACCCATCGTTGAAGGCAATTCTTTACGCTTGTTCTTTTTGCTCATATTGATTTATAGCCTCTCCGAAATATCCGCCAACATTATTAAAATAAGTGGATAATCCATCATTATTTGATTTTTCCTTATGATTACTGGCTAACAATAAAACATAGTCAGAAAGCATAAAAGCACTGAAACTCAAAGCAAAGCCTAATAAAAAATTTTTAATATCCATAACACACCTTTCTTTGCCTCAATATAAATCATTTGTGTAAAAAGTCAATAGATATTTTTATTATTAGTAAATTTATTTTATCTTCAAATCTCAACCATTATTAGCCAGCTTTTGTGGGAGTTTTGGATTGTGAGTTATCCGACGATGCGGATTTGCAAATACCTCCGCCCTATGCTATATTATCGTATAATAACACAAGGATTGAAAAATGAAAGTGCAAAAAATAAATAACGCTTTATTTGTTCAAGGAAAGAGCAATTATGTGATTGTAAAGAATGCGCATCACAAATATTTTTGCTTGGAACTTACTAAAACAAATAATGACAAATGGATAACCGTTAAACCACATGGCGAAGAGGAAAAAGGCAGGCACTTAAAACTTGAAGGCGATGAAACACCAAAAGAGGCAATGAAGCGTCAATGGGGCGTAGATGTTGATAAAAAGAAACAACTTCAACCAGAAAAAAGAAGCGAAAAAAGTGTTACAACAGAAAAATCCGAATCAAGAATATCAGATATAATAAAAAACGATAAAAATTTAAGAAAAATTGAAAAGGAAATAATGACTCTTGAACATGAAGAAGGTATTATTTTTGATAAAGACGGCAATGTATTAGAAAAAATAGGTGGAGAGAAACATAGAGTTATTGTTAATGAAGAAATTTTAAGAAAAATGAATAATAAGATTTTTACCCATAATCATCCGAGTGGTAATGTTTTTTCTTCTGATGATTTATTTAGCGGTTTTGCAAAGGCAAGTCTTAGAGAATTAAGAGCCGTAACACCTGATGGAACTGTATATTCACTTAAACCAATGGAGGGAAGTAACATAAAAAAACTTTTGCCTGAATTTGAACAAACAGAAAAAAAGGCTCTTAGAACATTTAAAGAAAGTGTTGACAGAAAATTTAAATTTGGTATGATTGATTTAGAAGAACGTAAAAAAATATTATACGAAGATTGTAATAAATATGTAAATGATAAATTAGTTAAAATGTTTAGAGAAAAATCAAAAGATTTTGGTTTTGAATTTAAGGAGTATAAACAAAATGACTGAAAATGAGAATATAAATTTTTCTAATTTACCTGAATATAAGAAGAAATTTTATAATTTAAGAATTGCTTACGGATACTCAAAAGATGAGGCTATGAAAGCTCTTGTTGAATTTGACAAATGGTGTGATGAATATATAGAAAAAAACACAACAAATGAATACGGGAATAAAATCAAATGAAATAGTTTATTAAACAAAAATTTAAAAAAGTGAAAAGGACGCTCCGCCGGTTTTTTATTGGCGGGGTTTTTGCTTTTTGGGTGGATTTGCAAAATGCGGGCAATTCGCATTATTATAAAATAAAAGGTGATAAATGATAGAAGATATAAAAACAGTTGTATTATTCGGTCTGATGGCGATTGCGTCAGCCTATATACGGTTCAAAGGATTTTTTCAAGCAACGGTTGATGCAATATTGGCGTTTTGGTTTGGCTATGGTGTTTATTTGGCGTTGGATTATGCGGCACTTTCCGGAGCTACACGAAGCGGTATTTCGTGTATTGTGATTTTATTCAGCCGCCCGCTTTATGATTGGATTAACGAGTTTATTCGTTTGCACTTAAACCGCCTGATTGAACAGCATATTGAGGGCAGAAAAAATGACGAATAAAGTATTTGACACAGCGTTTAAGTTGTTGCTTAAAAATGAGGGTGGCTATGTTAATGATCCACGAGATGCCGGTGGAGAAACAAAATACGGAATAAGCAAACGAGCCTACCCAAAGTTGAATATCCGCGATTTAACGATAGAAGAAGCCAAAGAGATATATAAGCGTGATTATTGGGACAGATGCAAATGTGATTTTTTGCCGGATGCACTAAGTGTGGCTGTGTTTGATTATGCGGTAAACAGCGGAGTTATTAAGGCGGTTAAAGGCTTGCAAAAATGCTTAGGCATAAAGCAAGACGGCAAAATCGGCAACCAAACACTTTGTGCCGTTAATGGCTGGCCAAGGAAAAAATTAGTTGATGAGTATATGCAACAACGTATTAACTTTTTGATGAGCCTTAAAGGCTGGCAGATATACGGTAACGGTTGGGGCAAACGAGTTGAACGTGTAAAAAAAGAGTGTGAGGGGTTAATATGATAAGATATTTATTGTTGGGTTGGCTCTTAACAGCGCTGGCGGCAATATTTTGCTATGGTTTGGCAGATAATAGAGCAGAGCAGATAAACATACTGAAAGGGCAAATAAACGAAGTAAAACAAGAAAAGGCGGAATGTGATGAAAAAATATCAAAGTATAACACAGCGCAAGCAAGAGCGGGCGAAAAAATTGAAAAGATACGCACTATTGTTAGGACTGTTAAAAGCGATTGCGATTGCTATAATATTGCCTTGCCTGATGATGTGCGGCGGATGCTCCACGACAAATAAAGAGGGTATAAAAGAACAGTGTCTGAAAAGTGTTGTAACATGGGGCGATGTTTTAGAATGTGCTATAAAATTAAATGAGGTGCAGGGATGACAAAACAGTTAAGGATTGATTTTCCGGATTATTCGGCAAAAGAACAAGAACGAGATATTGCAAGAGCAGAACGTCTTAAAAAGACTGATGTTTACGTTTCAAGGGTTGACGGTGTGTGGAATGCTATTATTTCAAGAAAACACAACATCGTCATCAATGGCTTAAAAGGCGAGGATTTGACGGAGTTCGTCAAGAACATGTCAGAGGATTTGGCAGAGATGAATATCAAGCCAAATTTTAGATGTGTGCGCAATCATGGTATTGATGCACATTTTATACATAATCAACAAATATTAAGGAGTATTAACAATGGTAGAAATTGAATTAAAAGATGAAGAACGGCAAGAGTGCGAGATTTGGACACGTAAACTACCATAAATGCGTGTCCATAAAAACAGTTACCTAAACGGGGAAACTCCCAAGTGGACAATCCCGTACAAAGCAAGAAACATTTAGAAGCCAGAGGGGGGCTGTATGTTAAAAGAAATATGGAAAGATATAGAAGGTTGGGAAGGGTATTATAAAATATCAAACCTTGGTCGTGTATTAAGTGTAAAGAGAGGAATATATAAAATCCTTGATGAAAATTCAGGTGGATATTTGAGAGTTCAGTTGTGCAACAATGATAAAAAACAAAGACCTTTTGTTCACAGACTTGTTGCAAAAGCATTTGTTGACGGTTATTTTGAAGGAGCGGATGTGAATCACAAAGATTTTGATAGGCACAATAATACTGCTGAAAATCTTGAATGGGTTACAAAATCACAAAATTCAAAATGGACGTTTAATGCTGGTAGAATGACAGGTTCTTTCAAAGACAAACCATATAAGTTAGTTTTTAGTGATGGGAATGAGATAATATTTGCAAATATAAAAGAATGTGCTAAATCCATAGGCTTTTGCAAAAGTTCTCTTTACAACTACATTAAAAATAAAAACGGGTATATAAAAACACTTAATTGTCATATTTTACCTTGTGTGTCTAACGACTATCCCGAAAGGGAGTACACTCAAGCGAGTGGAAACGGTAACAATAGCGAGAGCTATTAAGATATAGTCTTATCTGTGTAGTAATATACAGCAGTTCATAAGAGAACGCATAATAAGTAGCGAATATTATGGAAAATCAAATGGTCATGGGCTATCATAGACCGGTTAGCGAGTTTAATCGTGGTAAAAAATCTGAATTTTATGAGCGAAAATGTTTTAATGAAGAAAAAATAATAAACAAAATAAAAGATGAAAATAAATAAAATACTTGACAAACTGTAAAAAAGTATATATAAAAAAATTGTTAAAAATTTTTTTTTCATAACGATTTCCTGATAAATGGCGGCGTTTTTATAAATGCCGCTATTTTGTGTATAAAATAAAAAAATATTTGAACAATGATAAAATAAATAATAATATACTTTTGAATAGCAAAAAATACCGCAATAAGAAAATAAACCCGCTTGTTTTCAGGCGGATTTATTTTTACTGTATAAAAGAAAAAACTTTGAAACAATTTGAGTATATATCATATAATATTATTTTCAAGAGAAAAAATAAAAAAATGTTGATAAATGTAAAAATATATATTCAAATTTTTATTGAATAACTGCAAAATTTTAATTGACTTTTAACTTTTTAGGGATTATAAAGGTGAGTGCAAGCAGGGAAATTTTGGATTATGGGACTTTCATAAGTCCTGCTTGCAAAAAAAGATTTTGGAAGTCCCGCCTTTTAATAGGAGCAAGCAGGCAAATGTCAAAGAAAAAATCAAAAACAGAAAAATGGGTTAAGCGTGAAATAGATGTAAAACTACCTTGTAGCACAAGTAGTTGTTTTGATATATTTATATATTTAGCAAAGGTTGTTGATTCTTTTGATCCAAAATATAAATACATAATAGGAATACTCAATACTTGTTATGCACACAAAGGAAACATATTCGCAAGCCAAGAAAAAAATAGCAAAAGATATAGTTTCATATTTTTATGACAATGGATATTTTAAGGATTGCGACAATGACTAAGGACCCAGCATTTTTATTTTATTCATCTGATTTTCTAACAGGCTGTATTGATTTAACAATGGAAGAAAGAGGACAATATATAACTCTTATATGCTTACAGCATCAGAAAGGACACTTAACAGAAAAAAGCATTAGGTTATCAATAGGTAATGTTTCGGAAGACGTTTTAAAAAAATTTGATAAAGATGAAAATGGTTTGATTTTCAATAAACGCATAGAAGAAGAAATAGAAAAAAGACGTGTTTTTGCTGAAAGCAGACGTAAAAACGGACAACAAGGAGGCAGACCTAAAAAACCATTAGGTAAACCTAATGAAAAACCATTAGGTAAACCTAATGAAAAACCATTAGGTTCACCTAATGAAAACCTATCTGAAAATGAAAATGAAAATGAAAAT
>JAFRAO010000033.1 GCA_017405375.1 bacterium | reverse complement strand
TCTAAATATCGAATTACCTGACGGTCATTTGTTTTTTGCTCCAATTATTAATTGGGGAAAATACAGAGAAGAAAATGGAAAACTTGTTATGCCTGTAAGTGTTCGTTTGAATCATGCAATTGCAGATGGATATTTAGTTGCAAACGTATTTCGCCTCTTGGAACAGGAAATTAATTTATTTGTTAAACGTTTATAAAGAGACCGTTAAAAATAAGCTGATAAAATGCTTAAAACTCTCTGATAACTTTTTTATGAAATTTGTCTCTTAATCCATTCCATTATTATTGAAACAAGATACTCTTGCTCGGATTTGGTTAGTTCCCTGTGTTGAGGAAATTTGTGCCATTTTTCAATACACCCACGACAGCAAGTAGCAGTTGCGTGTTGGGCGATAAAAACAGGATGCCCACGCATTGGAGTTTGTTTACCATCATTCTCAGGATCTGCCGGAGCAACCCTATCCCGAATAAAATCGCAGGCATGAGAATAGATTTTATCCATTCCTTTATCTTTTATATATTCAAGTTCTTTAGAACGGAGTTTAAATCTGCTTCTGAACTTTGACTTTGCTAATCGATCCAAGATTTCCATAAAATAATTATAATATATTAAGTTTTGTTTTGGTAAGTTTATACTAACTAAATTAAAAGAGAGTTGTTTAATAAATTAAATGCTCTCTTTTTTTATTAGTATAAATATACTAATCACTTTCAGAGTGGGCTTTTCAGCCATTTTGTATTTTTTATAATAGACTTATCCTGAAAGTTAGAAAACTTACATTAAATATATGATTTTTGTAAAAAGTCATAGTCAAGTTGCCTAACCGGGGAATATATGGAAATCAAAAAAATTGGTATTATAAAATCGTAAAATAGTGCCAAGTTAAGGAATTGATTTTAATGAATCACGTGGTAAATCAAAAAACTATTTTAACAAAATTCATTATTATGTCTTTAGATATAAAACAAAAATCAATTGCTAATGATTTACACATTTCCCAAGCACAAGTAAGCAGACTAATTGCAGGTGAACAGTATAATCCTGATTTTGATGAATGGATTATGCACCAACTTAAAGAAAAAGTTTATTGCAATTAGGAGAAAGATGCAGAATTCCCATTGGGTAGATATATATAAATAAATTGGCTGAGATTTTGGGTTTTAATGTAGAGACGTTAAGACGGTCTTGTGCCAATAATAAATATATTAACCGATTTAAAAAATCCGGGAAATATAAACACTACGAAATTGATATTACATCTCTTTCTGAAAATTATTTAAATAAATATAATAAGTATTTTGAAAAAGATAATAATAACTTGCAGTTAAATTCGGAAGAATATTCAAATGCTCAAGAATGGCAAAGAAAACAAGCGGATAAATATCTCGAATTAATTACTTTAACTGACGGGTTGTCGCATAATAAAGTAATTGAATTCCTTAAAAATTGGAATATTGCGCATCCTGATAAAAAAGTTTGCTACACCTCACTATATTATGCAAAACAAAAATACGAAGAGTCAGGTGTTGCAGGTTTATTGTCAAAAAAGGGACAGGGTAATAATCACAGAATTATTCCTGATGATTATTATGAATATTATAAAAGTTTATATTTAAGAGAAGGTGCGCCATCAGCGTTTTTCTGTTGGCAAGCAACTTTAGGATATGCAAAAGATAAAGACAATGTTGATATCCTAAAATTCCCTTCATATAAAACATTTGAAAGTTACCGAAAAACACAATTGAATAAATATTCTTGGAACTTCAAAGACGACAATTCTTTGGAGTTTAATTTTTATTTTGAACTACATTGGAATTTTAATCACTTTGGAAATTCTAATTGGTATATAGAAAGAATGTAGGTTAAATACTTCTTTGATAATTCCATATTAAGTGGTCTAATAATCTTAAATTTAAATTGGGATATTCTTTTTTAAGTATTTCGCAACTTTGTTGTAATAAGGCTTGTGCATCTTGAATACTAACATTTTCATTAAGAATAGATTTTAAAAATGACAAAATTTGCCTATCAGGTTTTATTAAATTATCGTTTCCAGCAAGCATTAAAAAATATTTCAATGAGATTCCACTTCTTTGTCCGGGAATTTGCATTATTTCTTCCGATATATAAAGATAGTTACTGTATAATTTGGGCATATCTTGGAAATAATCTATGCCATATTTGTTTAAAACTTTAGCAAATAAAAATACAGCTTCAGATTTTAAAATACCATTTTGAGCAGATGTTCTGTTCCTGTTATCGAAGACCTTATTTGTAAAATCATATTTGTCTTCTAAATTAAGGAATTCACTTATTGACTGCTGTTCTTCTTTTATAGGAACATCTTGAATGTTTTCTCTAATCTTATTCAATTTAAAAAAATTGCAATATTTTTGAACAACAGATTGCGTTGTCTGATATTTTATTCCTATAGAAAATACTGCATCGATTATACATAATGGTAAACTTTGATAATAATATTCATTACCAAGCTTCGCATTTCTTAAATTTAAATTATTTCTACAGAAATTAGCAATAAATTCGGTTTGTGTCATATAAATTATCCTATATTGAATAATAGAATTTCTTAATTTTTTCAGCCATCATTTTTCTACGTTCTAGCAAAAATTCATCATAATCGCTTGCTTGCATTGTCAGAACTCTCTCAGGGATACAATTTGTTTTTAAATTATTTTTAAGTTCTTCTTCATTTAAAATTGTACCTACGCAACATTGTCCATTTTTACATTGCTCTAATGCTTTTGTAAAATATTCACACGGAGCTTGCTTTCCAATAGAAATATTTACACCGGTATCTAAATAAGTATAGTTTGCTACTTGATTATATTTTGATTTATCATCAAATCCGTTCTGTTTTAAATATTCTTTTGGGAATATATGATGAACATCACCCATAATGGAAATCAAGTCAGAAACTTTGGTTGTTGAAGAGAACAATGACTGTTCTGCGTTCCAAACTTGTGCTGCAATATAGGTATTAAAATACGGACTGTTAATAGATGAGGTTTCCAGATTTTGTACTAAACCTACATTCCAGAAAGCTTCAGATAAATCAGCTTCTTCAACTTCCTGCAAGAAAGCCTTAAATCCTTTTGCACTAATATTTCTTAAATCTCTATCCATTTGTGATTCAGGTGAACCGATATATCTGCTTGTCAACGTTGATAAAATGAACCACTTTTGTACTAATTTTTTAACTTCTGTTTTTTCAATTTCTTTTGAATTGCTTAGCATTAAATATAATGTATAAGCGAAATCTAATGTCATTTTTGAATTTAAAAGTTTTTCACTTATGAAGCCACAGCCTTTTATAGCAAGAACAAAATTTTTGAAATTATATTCGTTCATAAAATTTTTTACACCGGCTGTCAGTTTATTGAAGCTGTCTTCTGCAATATCTTCCTTATAAGTTCTTGTTTCAAAATCTCTACCAGATAGTAAGCTTACTAAATCACCTAGTTTACCTCTTCCGAATTTGTGCATTAGACAAACACGCAACATATCATTGTAATCAGGGTCATATATTGCCTCTTTATCATCCTTTAACCATTTTAATAATCCTGCAAATTCAGACTCCATAAATTCAATATCTGTTGTAGAAAGTTTTTCATAAAAGTTTGGATCAACAGCTAAATGACAGAAATAGTCGATTGCTTTTCTAAGAATGTTGCCACCATATTTAGCATCTGCTGCAATTTTAGACATAGCAAAGTCTGATTCATTAAGGCGTTTGCCTTGAGAATTTATTCTTACAAAAATTTCTGTAACTTCGTTTATATCTAAATCCGGAACAAGTATTATTGTGCCCATTTGGCAAGTTCTAATATCTAATAATTTTTGAATTGCTCTATTAATAGTGTCCGTGGAAGCTTCAGGATTATTTTGCATGTATTCATTTATAAAATTAAAAGCGTTAAAATCAGGTTTAAATACAACGGAAATATCCGGAATCCAATTTTTACTTTTTACATGAGCTGGAGTTTGAACCGCAAAACGTTCCTCATCATCTTGCGCCAAAGGATTAAATGCTATTTTATATGCTTTTTGTTCGTATTCTTCAGTAAGAATACACTTGCCAGCCAATGCTGTCATTAAAGCTGTAACTCTTTGCTGACCATCAATTAAAATTTTTGTTCCGCCAGCCTCTCTACCATCTTTTAACCTTATATTTGGATTCTGCCAAATAATTAAATAACCTGTCGGATAACCATTATACAAAGAGTCTATCAGGTCTCTTACATTTTTAGGTTTCCAAACAAAAGGACGTTGTATTTCAGGAATGGATATTTCTCCACTATTTATAAAACCAAGAATATTATCTACTGAATATTGTGCAACTGAATATTTATTAGTCATACTCCACTCCTTTTTTCTTTTAGGGTATCACAAAAATGGATTTAAAAATTTAATTTTAGCTGATTTTGTGCTAGAGTTTTTGCCATTTTAACAGTTTTCATTTTTCTTTCAGAAATTTTATCAAGAACTTCATTGACTTTATCACAGAGTAATTCAGAATTGTTATCTTGCTGAGCACAATTATTCAAAACCCATTGTCTGTTATAATTAGCATAACAATATTTACACCCGTTTTTACAAGTATTATATGCTCCTATATCAATACTTTCCGCACAACCACATTCTTTTCTCTGATTTTTATCTTTACTTAAACAGTATTGGCAATTTGTTAAGCGTTCCATTAAATCTGCATCAATACAATGAGCGTGTTCTATTCCAATATCACTTAAATCTATTTTTTCTGCACAAGTATCCATTTTTAAATTGTACTGCTGTGCTATACTTACCAATTCTTTTGCAATATCTCGAATAGTTTCATCATTAAAAGGTATAACATTTGTACCTTTTAAATTTTTCTCTGTTTTCTTATATAAATCTACAAAACTAATAGTACATTTTTCTGTATAATCAGATAATTGTTTTGCTAATTTTTCAAAATTTTCAATATGATATGCAATACTATATTTATCATTCAGAAGGATTGGATCATATCGCCAAATTACTTTTTCTTTTCCTATCATATCAGATAATTTTTTGAATGTAGAAATTACATACTTTCCTTTGTTTGGTACAAATTCTTCAATATCAGTATCATATGAATTTAGTGTAAATTGAAAATAATAGTTATAATCTTGTAGCTTATCTAATTTATCAAGTAATGGCTCTGGATTCTTTGTCCAAAATACAATAAAATCAACAACATCTGGAGTTAATTTTATTTTGCTGATTTGATGAATATTTAAAGGATTTCGCGCTAAAACAAACCCTTCTCTTATTCTTTCCATAAACCAATCTGAGTAAAATGCTGGAATGTCCGTCCTTCTACTTGCGCTAATAATCATTTGACACCCCGCAATTTATTAATAATTGTGCACTTGTACATTTGTTTTGTTTAAATACAGGATGTCCAAAAAATGTTAATATTCTTTCGTATTTTTCTCCATATGGTGTAACATAAGTAGAATATTGAAAATATTTTTTCTTTTGTGAAAATATTCTAATATTTTTTTCTTCCAGTTGTTCTAATATTTTTTCAAATAAATCTATTCCGCGTAATGGATAATTTACATCGTTAATAATAATTATACAGTTTTGTATATTTTTATTTTTAAGTAAATTAGAAATACTTTCAAACATAATTAAAATTTTATCTCTATTGCCATCTGCAATAAAACTAGAAATCACATAATTTAAAACTATTATATTAAATGTTTTGTTTTCCAATATATCACTATCCAAGATCTCTAAAATATCGCCATATCTTCCGGCAAAACTTTCTATGGAAGCATCCTCTTGAACAACTTTTTTGATTTCCTTATGCACTTCTTTCCAAGTTTTTTCAATATCTATTCCATAATAATTTATAGTTTTTAAATTTTCTTTTTGTTTATTGTAATAATCAATAGCAACAAATTCAGTAGATGGTCCACATCCTAAAGAAAGGAGATCATACTTCGCATAATCTTCTAAAATACTATCACATTCATTTAAGGCGTATACTATCTCAGAAGCATAGCGATCTAATGAACGAAAAACGTATTGGTTAACTAATTTTTTACAGTTGTATTTTAAACGAGAATTTTCTCTGTTTTCGGGATAATATATTTCATTAAAACAACAATTTTCAGAACAATAACATTGTCCTTCTGTTGGCGCAGGACATCTGCCACTAGGATGTGAACACCCGCCTTCGCAGCCGCAACCTTGCAAAACTTCTGCAGAATTGTTTTGAGCATATTCCATTAAATAGTCATATAAACTGCTTGGCAAGACATACTCCTTTTCTTTTAGGGTATCACAAACATGGATTTGAACATATTTTGAACGATTATAAAACAGGGTTTGAATTAATTTGCCGGTTTATCCATTCCATAATTACTGAAACAAGATATTCTTGTTCGGTTTGGGCTAGTTCTCTGTGTTGGGGAAATTTGTGCCATTTTTCAATACATCCGCGGCAGCATGTGGCGGTTGCGTGTTGAGCAATAAATACCGGATGTCCTCGCATTGGGGTTTGTTTGCCATCGTTCACAGGTTCAGCCGGAGCAACTCTATCCCTAATAAAATCACAGGCATGAGAACGTATTTTATCAAGCCCTTTGTCTTTGATATATTCAAGCTCTTTTGCTCGGAGTTTAAATCTGCTCCTAAACTTTGATTTTGCAAGTCTATCTAAAATATCCATACTATTTCTCTTTGCACGTAGGTTTAAATTCTTCTTTTTCGTTTACAAAAACATAATTTGCGTTTCCTAGTGCACAATCAATTTCTCCAACAAGTTTCATAACTGTTTGGATAGCATCAACCATCTCTGGTTCGCTGTGAACAGGAATTCTTTTGTAATTAAGTAAATAAAATAGTAATTTTTTATAACTTTCTCTATCTTTACTGTTCAGAAGAAAGAAAAAATTACTTGCATTAGCACTTAACCAATTCATAACCTCTGCTGCTTCATTATTAGAACCTAAGAATATTGTTATAATTTGATCTAATTTATTTGCGAGTTCAAGCCTGCGCATTTTAATATTTTGCATATTTTGTTGGTATGTAAGTATGCATTGTACTGCTGTAAATATAACAATAGCAATAGCACACATCCATTCTGCATTTTCTTGTAAAAATTTTAATATAGTCATACCTTCTCCTTATATGGTCCAACAGGACAATTTGCCGGACGTGTTTCGTTCCACGCTTCAATTAATTTTTGTTTGCCATTAAATTTATTATACCAATATTTTACTTTGGCTATATTTTCTTTTGATGTTTTGCCCTCAATTAGTTCACAATTATCAATCCGGAAACAAGCATTAATATCGACATTTTTCACATGAAAATGGCAGGGCGCATGCTCATTTGCATATATCTCAATTTTTAAATCACCAATATTATCAACTCTCTTACGGATTTCAACAACAACTCCATCATAAAATTGTGTTGAATTAATTGTATATGATAATGTCATTTCAAGGAATTCAAGCTTGTCCATAAGTTCTCCTTTACTTCTAATAATATCATATATGACAGTTATGTCATATATGGACATAATTAAACATTAAACTATAAATTCAACTTTACTTTCTTTTACTTTTGATACATCAATTATGTTAGTAGAGGTATTATATGAAGCTAAGAATAATATCTGACATACATTGCAACATTAATTCAGGACAAAGTACAAATTTCTATTTTGCTCCGGATGATTTTGTAATTTGCTGTGGCGATATATCAGGAGATAGGCTTACCTCTGAAAAATGGATAAATGAAAATATTAAGCAAGGAATTGTTATCGGCGGAAACCATTTGGGGTATGCTCATTCAACTTATGATAAAGAAGAATCCTTGAATTTATCTATAAAATATCTTCAAAGTAAATTCTCAAGTCCTGTTTATTTTCTGGAAAACCAATGTATTATTATCGATAATATTTGTTTTATAGGCTGTATTTTATTTACTGATTTTAATCTATATGGGAATCCTGACGGATGCAGATTTATAGCGCAGAAATATTTGAACGATTTTAGAAATGTGAAATTATATGAAAAAGGAAAATTGAGAACTATTTCAACAGAAGATCAATTGGCGTTTCATAAGAAAAGTATTAATTTTATTGAAAAAACTTGTCAAAAACACAAAGATAAAAAAGTAGTTATAATAACGCACCACGCACCAAGTTTAAAAAGCATTTCTGAAGAATACAAAAACGATTTATTGAGTGCTGTGTTTGCAAGCAATCTTGAATATTTATTTGAAAGATATTCAAATATAAAATTGTGGTGCCATGGGCATATTCACAGCTCTGTCGATTATAAACTCGGGAATGCAAGAATAATTGCCAATCCTCTCGGTTATGGTAATGAAAATGTAAATTTCAAAAAAGAAGGTATTTTAGTAGATACAGATGACTTATAATATTCCAACTTACATTTTTTACACGAAAAATTGAGCAAATCTTACACTTTTTTACAGGAAAATTTGGGGTAAAATTACATTTTTTTACAGGAAAGTTATAAAATTTGAAAATTACCATCCAATTTTTGCGGTAACAGAAAATTATATCTGCTTTCAAAATCTGTTAGTTTATAAAAACCTAAATTCCTGCTGATTACATTTATTTGTACATTTTTATCAAGCAACAGTTTTATATGTGTATTTAATAAGATATCAAAATTTTCAATTTTAATATCTTTAAATACAAGCCCTTTTTGTTTTTTAGGTATTTTATTATACAAAACATCCGGAATATTTAGTGTCCTTATTTTATATTTTGCTCTAATGTTTTCAATATTATCTTTAGCTTTAAATTTGCTGATATTAACCGTTTTATTGATAAAATTAATATCGGTATAATGCAGCGCACCAAGTTCTGCTATATTTATTCCGGTTGCTAATATCCATAACTCTTGTATTTTACCGTTGTCGTCAACTGTTTGCTGAATTTCTAAATCTGTTAAAACTCTATTTTCTAATGACGGTAAAATTGTTTCTTGCGTTGAAAATAAAAGGTGAGAACTACTTGCATATTTTTTCATAATTTTTTGAAGTGTGCTTATAAATCGTTTTATACTTGCAACAGAATAACCTTCCGATAACATTTTGCTTTGGTAATTAATTAAAGTTTCCTGAGTAATATCTTTAAACTTGTATTTGCCAAAATACGGATATAAATGGTTTTGGATATAACCTCTTGCGCAAATCGAATATTCATCTTGCTTGTTTTTAAGTGATTTCAAATAATCATCAAATGCATCCTTAACTTTTTCGTATGTAATTTTATCCGTTTCTTTTGTCGATATTTTGCGAAGATCGGGAAGCTTTAAACTTTCGCTTCTTCTTTTCTTGATATATTCCGCTGAAAAGTTTTTAGTCAGAGCTCTTCTAAAAGATTGCACACTTGAAATCTGTTCGTTCGGATGCCTACTTCTCAATATCTCCCAAGCAATTCTGACTGAATAATTTTTTGGCGATAAATATATTTCTTCAAATTCTTTTAATTGTTCTTTTGTTACTAAACTCTTATGTTGTGGCGGATTATAGGCTTTCATTAGCCCTAATAAGCCGTTTCTTGCATAAGATGATTTCCATCTTATAAAAGTGCTATATCCCATTTTATAATCCGGATTTTTCTTGGCTATTTCATTTAACATTTTTGAGGTTTCTTTAAACGACAAACCGCTTGTTAATCTAAACAAATTCAGACATTTTATAATGTGGCGTTTATTGTATTCTGCAGCATTGTCAAATAATGTTTGTGCTTCTTTATTATCAGATAACAATATTGTAATATCAAAACATAGTGAGGGCTTAGAATTTTTAGCAGACCGATTTTGTGGCAGTGCTTCAATTTGTGGATGTGAAATAATATCCGGAATATATGCAAATTCATTTTCTGCAAGTTTACTTATAACTTTTTCTTCTATTAATTCTTTAAGCACATCTTGAATTTCATTATCTGGCAATTCTAATATGCTTGCGATTTCATCAAAAGTAAACCTGCTAAGCTGTTTACATAGTTTCTTTATCTGCTGCTTCATCGTTTAAAATCTCCTTAATTATAATTTCATCAACTGAATTTAAACCGTTTGCTTTTGCATAACATTCGGCTTTATTTATGATTTTTACTATTTGACGAAACCTGTTAACATTTGAACAAATGCATTTTATAGCACATTCTGTCATTTCAATTTCAGATAGCTCTTTTACTATGCCAACGATATCATTTTTAGAAAAAGGTTTAAATTGGACAATTTCTGAAAGCCTGTCATATAAGTGTTTAAACCTTTTTATCCTTGATTTAGCATTTGACATCCCAACTAAAACAATAGGGACATTCGTTTTATCGTGAATATCTCTTAAAGTTTCAATTGCTCTTGAATCAATCGCCAAATAATCGACTTCATCAACGATTATTATATGCGGCTCTGTCAGCAAATTTCGTATAATAATCTTGAAACAATCTGCTAATCTTCCGCAACTAACTTCGCCCATTTCATCCATAATTTCATTTAATAACCACCGAGCAGTCATAAGCTGAGTACATCGAACAAGTATAGCATTATTCTTAAATGCCCACCAATTAATCGCTTGTGTTTTACCAAGCCCCGGCTCGCCATACACAAGTCCCATCCCCGGAACTCCTTCCGCTCGGTTCTGTAAATTGTTCATCATCGTAATAAATCGCTTTACATTATTAGTTTTTACAAAGACTTTTTTCATACCAAAATTCCTATTTCTGTCATCATTAACATTAATCGCTCGTTTGACCAGAAATTGGAACTGTTTTTGTTCTTTTGTGTCTTTTATTTATACCCTAAAAGCAGACTCCATTTTATCAATTTCGGATTGGTTTAAACCTAGTTGCTTTGCTGCATTTCGCCAATTTTTTATAACACTTCTAAAATTATTTATAATTTGTTTGGCTTCTGTCATATTCAAATCAAAATATTCGCTAACAGAAAGAGCTAATTCTATATCTTGGGTATTATCAGTTTGAGTAATATATGTTGATAAAACATTTTTGTTATCAGAACTTGGATTAACATCGTATAGTGGCGATAATTTCCAACCTTTAGCTCCAATATATAAAAATCCGTGGTTTCTTAAATGATCATCTGTGTTAGAAATTAATATTGAAAATACCATACGTTTCCAAAGTTCAAGTAAGTCTTCTTTTACGTTTGCACCATATTGTCTTATGGCATCTGCAATATCCAAATAACTGTGGATTTGTGTATCATTATCAATAGCATTTAACATACTCATTGCAGATAAGAAAGGTATTCTGAGATTACCCTTCTTTCTATCAAATCTTTTAAGTAAAATAACATTCTTTTTGCCGGCTTTTTGGATAGACCATTCTTGAACGTTCAATTCGCATTGTTTAGCAAGAGTTAGTGCAACACCTTCCCATAAAACATTATTTGTAAAATCATCTTTTTTAGGGAATTTTGCAATGCATAAATCGCCATTTTTATCCAAAACGCTTGCTTTTGGTCTTGCCCCACCCAAGGATGAACCGGGAGCTAGGAGAAGCTGTAAATCACTCTCTTTTTCACTACTTTCAATAATTTTTTCAGAAGCAGCTAACAACTTTGTTAAATCAATTAACGGAGGAATTGCTTTTATATTACTTGAATATAGGAATTCGTCACTATTTTCTGTTTTAAATCTAAGCGCACCTTGTCTTGCAATATCATTTACAAAAAGAAGATAATCTATTTCGTTTAATGTTCTTGGGCTTCTATTTTCTTTTTTTGCAAGTTGATTTTCATATCTGCGCATTAAAATTCTTCCCCAAGTATCCGGAGCACTATCACCAAACGAACCAAATAACGGAAGCTGTCTTGTATTAACCTGCTTGCCTTTTCCAAAGAATAATCCCGGTTCTAAAGAAAATGAATTTTTGTAATTCAGCCATTCATCAGAATACTCAAAATCAGAAGTTTCTTTTCCTCTTGAAAAATGCGACCAAAGAGTTCCGACAAAGTAATCAACACAATCTAAATTTATGTATACTAATACCTTTTTATCTGTCATAAATTAAACCTCGTTTTTCTTGTAGCGTACTCTTTTGGGCAAATTTTCTCTGTCAAATCGTCTGCCTAATTCGTCGTTATCAGGATTTGCTAAATCATATAAATTATCAATAAGTCCCAATACAAACATAACTTTAGCATAAATACCCATAGAAACGGTAGGATCACCCTTTTCAACTTTCGTTAAAGTCACATGAGTAATTCCGGCGCGTTCCTCAATCAGGCTCATAGTAAGAGAACGCTTAATTCGAGCATCTTTTAAATTTGCGCCTAATTGAGTCATTGCCTTTTTAACAGGTATTGGAATTATTGACGTCTTTTTCATTTTGCACCTAAATAAAATATATTATAGTATATATTATGTTATTTTATATATATTATAATATATTTTATCAAAAATTTCAACCCTTACCAAATACATTTTTCCGCACGACTTTTTACTATATCAGCTACATTTTCTGCACCACTTTTAATTACGAATATATTTCTTTGTATTCATCTGATTTAATGTAGTTCGCAAGCCAAACCCTGTCCTCATGACATACGCATCCGTTTTGCATATGCCATTCGTATCGTTCATAGGCACTTTTAAATATTGGTCTTGCAACGATAGAAGTCTTAACCTTTGGCTCAAACTTTTGTTCTTGCTTTGGCTGCTCCGGCTGAACGGTTATTTCTTTAATCGGTTCCTGTTCAGGCAGGCGAATATTTTGCATTAATTCTTTTTCTAAATAATCCATATCCTCAAGGTTAAATTGCTCTTTGACCGCCTTTATAGTTTTCTTGCGCAGTTTCTGTTGTTTTTCAATTTTATATTTATAATCTTCAATGTCGTTAATATCACCCATTTGATGTGCAAGCGGATGAGTTTCTGTTACACGATGTGCTTTACAGATAAATTCGCCTTTGAGGGTGTAAACCTTAATATATGAAAGGTCAAATAAACTATATTTAATAACTGTTTTTTCTCTTATTCCGTATAGTGCCTCATCAAAGTAATCAGCTTTTAAGAACCTTATACCGTTTCTTCCGATATTTTTCATTTCTTGCGCCATCATCAAATCGTCAAGCGTATTTTCATCAATATTTTGTTTTTCTGTTTCATTGATGACCTGTTGAATAGTTTTGCCGGGTACATTGGTGCATTCTTTGGAATGATAAAATTCAAGCCATTTATCTATCATTATCCGAGCCTGTTCTATTGTTGGGGTAAAACCATATTTCTCATGGATTCGCTTATGCAATTTTTCATT
>JAFRAO010000004.1 GCA_017405375.1 bacterium | reverse complement strand
TGGGGTGGTGATGAATTAGCATTATGCTTAGTTGGATGCAAAAAAAGTAATTGGGGAGATGAACATTTTTCTTTAGTTTATGACGAAAATGTAGGAATAGAATTACCTGATATTCCATCTAGGTGTAATCATTATGGATACCCTAGTGACTGGGGAAAATGGGTTATGGATTATGGTAATATGGATTATTTAAACGTAAATAATAGTTGCCAATGTAAAAATGATACTTCAAAAGTCCTAGGCTATGGTGAAGGTAAAGTCCAAAGCTGTAAGTAAAACAAGTTTGTCATGCTGGAAACGTAGAAAACAAGCACTTTGTGCGTAGTTTTCTACGCTGTTCAAAATCTGTTTAAGGGCAAAAGAATAAATGCTGAACAACGTGAAAATTACGTCCTACGTCCGTATTTTCTACGTTTTCCGCATGATACTATAGGGTTATGTTCAAATAAATTCAGGATGATACAAAAAAGAAATAACTGTCCATGTTAAACTTGGCTTAGGAATTATTACATAGAACAAATGTTGCTAGAAATCGGACATTTCTCTCAGTTATCAAAATAACCCTATTACAATATAATTTATATATCTATTTATCCGTTAAAATTTTAAAAATTTTCTTGAAAAATATTCGGCTAATGATAGCGAAAAACCGGCAATTATTATAATTTGAAATGTATCTTGAAAAATCGTATAATGACTTAACCAAAACATAATTACAAAAGACGTAACCATTATTGAAAAAAATAATTTATAATACTTATTTTTCAAATTCTCAGGAACAACATCTGATGTTTTTTTGTTTACATAAATTTTATTCTGTACCACATTGATTCGTTTATTTATTATTTCCTTTTCTGTTAGCATTTTTTTACCTATTTGTTATATATTATTCTACTATTTTTTTCTACTTTTAATATTTCAAAATTATCACTCCAAAATATTCGACCGTTTATTTCAACATTATGATATTTATATATATTATCTATTAAATTAATCACATCAAAATGTTTTTGTCCCAAAATTTTAACGATTTTATCTAACAATGTAGTACTGCCTGCAATTACACCGTTTTTATCAGTTGCTTTTACACCATCATAATAAATTGTTTTATTACAAAATTCCATTTCTGATTTATCACTATTTGTTATTGGCAGACAATCCGAAATTAAAATTATTTTATCATTTGGTTTTGATTTGAATACTAAATTGATAATTTCATCACTCAAATGCACACTATCTGCAATAATTTCTGTGTATAAATCATCATTAATCAGTGCTGAAAGTGAAGTTGAACCATCTCGATGCGTAATCGGACTCATAGCATTAAAAAGGTGGGTAACACCATCACACAAACTCAAATTCGACCCTGTACAATGTCCGGCTTGAACTTTTATCCCCTTATCTTTTAAATATTTTGTAAGTTTAAAATCCTTATCTAATTCAGGTGCCAAAGTAACTATTTTTATAAATTCATCCTCAATCCTTTGAAAATTTTCTATTGTTAAATCCATAAATTGAGATTCATCATGAATTCCCTTTTTTAAAGGGTTTAGAAAAATCCCTTCCAAATGAATGCCTAAAATATCAGCCATATCCGAAGTTTGTTGCATTTTAGCAGATTTAAACACTTGAATTTGCTTTTTTATATTTTCAACACAATCTGTTGCAAGTGTCGGGAAAAAACCGCCTATTCCATTTTGGATAAGTTTTTTTGATAACTCTAAAACTTCTTCAACATTACAATTTGCAAAATCTACACCATAAGCACCATGAAAATGCTGCTCTATTAATAATTTAGATTCAATGGTACCATTATTTAACATTTAACCAAAAACCTTTTTAGCTTGTTCTCTGTCATCAAAGTGAATAGTTTTATCTTTTAAAATTTGATAATCTTCATGCCCTTTGCCGGCAATAATTATAACATCATTATCTTTTGAAATATTTTTCAAAATTTCAATCGCTTTACCCCTATCACTTTCAACGATAACTTTTTCAGTATCAACAGATTTTACTCCGGCCATAATATCAAATATAATTTGTTCGGGGTCCTCACTTCTTGGATTATCACTTGTTACAACTATTTTATCAGCTAATTTTTCCGCAATAGCCCCCATTTTTGGACGTTTTGTTGCATCTCTGTCTCCGCCGCAACCAAATAAACAAATTAAATTAGCACCTTTTGGTGTAATTTCTCTGCCTGCCTTTAAAACATTTTCCAATCCGTCAGGCGTATGCGCGTAATCAACAATTACAATCGGATTTTTATGCACAATTTCAAATCTTCCTGCAACACCTTTTACATTTTCCAATGATTTTGCAGCTTCTTTTATATCTATATTTTGAGCGACTGCAGTTGCTAAAGCAGCAAGAACATTATAAACACTAAACATACCATTCATATGAAGAGATACGTCGAATTCTTCATCTTTCGACTTTAACGTAAATCTTGCACCATCACCTGTAAATTCAATGTTTTTCGCCATAATATCGGCATTATTTTTTATCCCGTATGTTAAAATTTTAACTCCATACGGAATTATATCTTTAAATCTTTGACAATAAGCATCATCTGAATTTAAAACAGCAAAACTATTCTCTTTTAAATTTTCGAACAAAATAGCTTTTGCTTCAAAATATTTATCCATTGTAATATGATAATCTAAATGGTCTTGAGTTAAATTGGTAATAACAGCACCATTAAAATCACAATTACCGACTCTGCGCTGTTCAAGCGAGTGTGAACTTACTTCCATAACAACATTATCAATATTGTTTTCGGTTCTTATTTGTCTTAAAACTCTTTGCAATTCAGGAGCTTGCGGCGTTGTATGTTTTGCTTCTTTATAAATGTCATTTGAAGATAATTTATATCCCAAAGTTCCTATCAATGCACATTTTTGATTAACACTTTCAAATATTTTTTGAATCAAATGGGTAACGGTCGTTTTTCCGTTAGTGCCTGTAACACCTATCAAATTCAATTCCTTTGACGGAGAATTATAAAACTTATCTGCAATATCTGCTATTTTGTATCTTGTAGAATCAACAATAACTTGCGGCAAATTTGAATCTACTTTTTTCTCGGTAAACAATGCAACTGCACCGTTTTCTTCAGCAGATTGAATATATTTATGTCCGTCAGTATATTCACCAACCAAACAAATAAATATATCACCCTTTTTTGTAGTTTTGGAATTATAAGAAAGTCCAGTTATCTCTACATTTTCAAAATTTATTTTTTCGCAATCTATATTTTCAACCAGTTCATCTAATTTCATTATTTAATCCTTTATATTTCTTTATCCGACTTTGTACTATCAACATTTTTATCAGGTTTTAAATTCATAATTCTTGCAACTTGGGAAGATATTTCTTTGAATATAGGAGCAGCAATCGTACTACCCCAAACATTACCACCCTGCGCTGAATCAACCATAACATAAATTAAAATTTCAGGGTCAGTTGCAGGCAAATAACCAATAGTAGAAGTATAATATTTACTTGTATATCCGCTACCATCCTCTTTTGGTTTTTTAGACGTACCGGTTTTAGCTGCAACATTATATTTATCCATTTTTATAGGAGATTTTCCTCTGTTTATGCTCTCCATTAAAAGTTGCGTAATATCTCTTGCTGTTTCAGGTTTAAGCACTTGCGTATATTGAATTTTTGATTCAGCTTCTTCAGGGGTGTATTTAATTACATGCGGAGTAACTCTAACACCGTTGTTTGCCAAAGCAGAAACGGCAGCCACCATTTGAATCGCCGTAACAGATGCACCATAACCATATCCCATAGAAGCATGGTCAGCCGAATCCCATTTATTAGATAACTTTAAAAGTCCTCTGGATTCTCCCGGTAAATCTATTCCTGTAATTGCACCAATACCGAATTTTTTAAGCATGTCATAAAACTCTTTTGATGTCATCATCTGTGCGACTTTTACGGATGCAACATTACTTGAATGCTCAAATAAATATACCAAATCAATCATCCCCGGATTGGGTCTTGTTCTGTAATCATAATTTTCAATATCCCACCAACCGACTTTTATTTTACCGGTATCATTAATTTTGGTCGATTTATTGATTTTGCCTAAATCCATAGCTGAGGCAACCGTAATAACTTTAAATGTAGAACCCGGCGGAAAAACATCGGTTAAAGGCCAGTTTTTTATTTGATTATATGTAGCCTTTTTATAATTGTTAGGGTCATAATAAGGATAAACCGCATAAGCTAAAATTTCACCATTTTTAGGATTTAGTACTATAACCGTACCTCTAAGAGCTTTCGTTTTTGTTATAACTTTTAATAACTCTTGTTCGCAAACATGCTGAATTGCAGTATCAATGGTTAATGTTATGTCTTCACCTTTCATAGGACGCGTTGTAGCCAAAGGGTCCGTATTAAAACCATATATTATATCACCTTTTGGAGTCTTTTCTATTAAAATATTCTGATCAACCAATTCTAATCTGTCCTTTGCAGTTTCTTCAATACCTGCAGATATATCAGCATCAAAATTATAGTAACCCAAAACATGTGCCGCTAAAACTCCTTGCGGATAAACTCTTATGGTTTTTTTATCCATTGGAATTTCTCTTAGATGTAACTTCGCAATTTCATCCCTTGTTTGCCTGTCAACATTTTTCTTCAGAGAAATCATTATATCTCTTTTCCTCAATTTTTGAACAAGAGTGGATTTGGGAATTTTTAAAATTGGAGCAAGCATATTGGCAAGCTCTTCAGGGGTATGTTCATAATCGGGAGTCCTTGCATAAACATCAAATAATATTCTGTCTGAGGCCAATTTTATTCCGTTTCTGTCGTATATATCTCCGCGCATTACAAAAGACTGAGCACTTCTTTGCTTTTTCGCTTTTATACGTAATTTTTTTAAATCTATTACTTGAATAAAAAATAAATGAATTATAAGACCAATCGCAAAAACAGCAAATGCTACCTGCCAACAGCCTAAGCGCTTATCAAAATCTTTAACTTTTTCAACTTTTCCTGATTTTACGTTCACATTAAAAATTCCATAAAGCTATAATAACACAAATAGCAATAAGTATAAATATTTAGGGTATAAAAAACTAATATCCGATAGCCCAGTTAAATACTCGTTCATCTTTAGATTTTTTATTGATAACATTCGTAGAATCATCTACTTCCTGAACTTCAATAACTTGTTTAGCTTTAGATAATAAGTTATTTTTTTGCATTGATTTATCAACATTATTGAACGATTTTAATCTGTCTAACTGTGTTTCTAATTCTGCATTTTCATCATTAAAAACAGTTGTTTCTTTACTTAATTTATTCAAAGTTATTTCATTTGCAGTTGCAAAATAATAGCTTATTGTAGTAATAAAGATTAAAAGTCCTAATAATATACATAAAGTAAAATTTAATTTTCTAATAGCCATATTTTTTTCGGAATCCTCTTGTTCGAAATCTACTTCAATTACTGTTTCGTGAGAAACGCCCAATTCATAATCTACGAGCTTATTAAATTTATCGTATGTAAAATTTAACAATTCTTGTTGCACTTTTTATACCCCAAATTCCCGATACACCGCTGTCGGCTTATTTTTTTATAAATCTTGCTATTCTGAGTTTTGCACTCCTTGACGGTGGGTTCTCATTCAACTCTTTTTGACTCGCTGTTATAGGTTTTTTGTTTACCAGTTCCAACTTCGGAGGTTCGCAAGTGCATATCAGTTGTTCCTTTGGACAATGGCACTTTGCCGAATTATACTTAAAGAATTCTTTAACTATCCGATCCTCAAGTGAATGAAAACTTATTACACTTATTATAGCACCATAATCTAATAAGTCCAATAAATTATTCAAAGAATTTTTAACATTTTTTAACTCATTGTTTACTTCAATCCTAATAGCCTGAAACACACGTGTTGCAGGGTGAATTCTGGATTTTTGACAAGGAACTGCTTGCTTTATAATTTGTGCTAATTCAAGAGTTGTATCTATTGATTTTACTCGTCTTTGCTCAATAATCGCTTTGGCAATTCTTTTTGAAAAATGTTCTTCTCCGTATTCACTGAAAATTTTAACTAAATCCCCCTCTGTGTAAGTGTTTACAACATCTTTTGCACAAAAATTCGCATTTTTATCAAATCTCATATCAAGCGGTGCATCTTTTAAAAAAGAAAACCCCCTTTCCTGCTTCGTTAGCTGATGATACGAGGCTCCTAAATCAAAAATAATACCGCCTGTTATTTTACTGATATTTAACTTTTGTAAAGATGTTTTAATATTTGTGTAGGAATCATTAAGAATAGTTACATTGTTATAATCTTTTAATCTGTTTTTAGCATAATTAATAGCATCGTCATCAATATCAAAAGCAATTAATTTACCGTTTGGCTGAATTCGCTGCAAAATCAATTCACTATGACCACCGCCGCCTAAAGTCGCATCAACATAAATCAAACCGTCTTGACAATTTAATGCATCGACAGCTTCATGCTTCATAACAGTATAATGTCTAAATTCTTCCATAGAAAGATTTTAACATAAATTCAATAATTGTACATAATACAAAATTCGGCATTTATTCTTAATCTTTAATAAATATATACAGTCATGCTGATTTTTTTTCATGTTTATTTTAAACTATATGTCGTGAGGATATTATAAAATTCATTATAAGGAGAATTAAAATGAAAAAAATTGTTGTTATGTGTTCGGTAGTTTTATGCCTTATTCTTTGTTCAGGTTTTGTTTGTGCATTGAGTGAAAGCATTATGGAATTGCATTTAACAGGAACAAAAGAAATTTCACCTAATGCTTTTGAATTAACATATTTTGTGGAAACATCTAATGTTGATGCTCAAAAAGCCGTAAATGAAAATAAAGAAAACTCTGATAGTTTATATAAAGCATTAAATGCTCTTATTGATAAAAAAAGAGGCGATTTTATTAAAACAAGCAACTATAGCTTAAATCCTCAATATGAATATAAAAATGGTAAAAGTATTCTTAAAAGTTATAAAGTTCGCAACAACGTAAAAGTTCATGTAAAAGATATATCTGCCGTATCTAAATTTAGTGATTTAGCTTCTACAAAAGGCGTTACAGGAGTTAATAATTTAATCTTTCAGGCAACTGATTATGACGATAAATGTAATGAATTGATATCAGAGCTTGCAGGAAAAGCTAAAAAACGTGCAAATACTACCCTAAAACCACTGGATATGCATGTTTTAACAGTAAAAAGTATTTCAACAAGTTGTTCTCAAACAAGTTCTTATCCTGTTGTAAATTACTCAAAATCAATAAGAGCTTTGGGAGCAAATGTTTCTATGGCAGATACTGCTGAAGAATCAACTTCTACTCCTATTGAAACAGGAAAAATGATTTTAAATGCTTCTTTAAATACTGTTTTCTACATAGGAGTAAAAAAGTAATATTTATTTGATTTCTTAAACAAAAAGATGCCCAAAAACTTGGGCATCTTTTTTCTGTAATTAACATATAATTTAAAGATGTTTTTCGATATTGTTGATAATGGTAGATTTTGGCATTAATCCCACCATTCTTTCAACAGCTTTTCCGTCCTTGAATACCAAAAGGCTGGGCAAACCGCTTATAGAATTATCTTTTACCACTTCTTTACATTCATCTGCATTAACTTTAACAATCTTTAAGTTATCGGGATAAGACTGAGCAATTTCATCTAACACAGGTCCTAATTTTCTGCATGGACCGCACCAAGTTGCCCAAAAATCTACTAAAACTAACTTTGATGAATTTAAAACTTCTGTTTCAAACGATGTATCGTTTACTTCTATTGTATTTGACATTTTTATCTCCTTTTATTTTATTTATTTTAGCATATAAATATTTTTTGTGCTATTATTTTAATATAAGTTGTATGGAGATTTTATAAAGATATATAATGCCAAGAAAAAAAATAATTGAAATTGTTTTAGATACAGAAACCACCGGACTGGATTATACAAAAGAAAAAATGGTTGAATTTGCCGGAGTAAGATTGGAAAACGGTAAAGTAAAAGATACATTTCAAACCTTAATAAATCCGGAACAGCATATAAGAAAGTCTTCAATAGCTATTCATGGAATAACTCCTGAAATGGTTAAAGATGCTCCTACAGAAGCTGAAATCATGCCGAAAATTTTAGAATTCATAGGAAATTATCCTATTGTTGCGCATAATTGTATCTTTGATTATTCGTATCTTAACGAAGCCTCAATTCGTACTTGCGGAAAACCGATAGAAAATGAACGTATTGATTCTCAGTATATGTTTAAAGAAGTTTATCCCGAAATGGAATCTTTCGGATTGGAAGCATTAACAAAAAAATTCAACGTGAAACTTGAAAATCATCACAGAGCCATGGCAGATGCAATGAGTTTAGCTCTGGCTTATCCAAAATTAAAAAAATTGTATTTACAAAAATATAATTGGGAATATAAACAATTAGAAAATATCGAATATTTGTTAGAAAGATATATAAGAATACAACAAAGTATAAATACAATGCAATCTGAAATTCAAGATTTAAAATCAGTTTTTAAGTTATATTTTGAACTTGGCGGACAGCCGATTGTAGCTCAAAACGGAGATATGCTTGTTTATCAGTCAAAACAATCTTTCCATTATGAATTTGAAGATGTAAAAGAAATTTTAGAAGAAATCGGGGCATTAAACAAGGCCGTAAAATTAAACTGCGGATTTGTTGACAGATTATGCAACGGTATGAGCCTTGATGAATGTAAACGTGAAGCAATAAAAGCTATGCGTAAAGAAATCTCTGAAAATAGAAATGTTCAAATAATCAGAGCAGGGAAATAATTATGAGTAATCTTATAATAAATTTCTTCAAAGAACCCCCGTTAAAAGAAGAAATAAAAGATAATTCAGTTGTGGATAAAATGTTCAAATACTGGTCGTTTAGAATATTTTATACAACTTATATCGCTTATATATTAGTTCATTTATGCAGAAAAAATATTGCAGTGGCATTACCGTTTATGGGCAGCGAATTGCATTTGACAAATACCCAATTAGGAATTTTGGGTTCTACTTTGTACATAACTTACGGTGTCGGAAAATTTTTTAACGGAATTTTGGCAGATAAAACAAACATTAGAGCATTTTTACCGACAGCATTTATTTTAACGGGTATTGCCAATTTATGTTTTTTATACAGCACAATATATATTACTCCTGATAGAATTACGTTTTTCGGTTTACCAAGTTGTACTGTATTGCTTTGGGTTTTAGCATTCTTTTGGGGCGCAAACGGTTGGTTTCAATCAATGGTTTTTCCGCCTATTTCAAAAGCATTATCATACTGGATAGCAAAATCCGAACGTGCAACAAAATGGTCAATTTGGACAACTTCTCATAAATGTGGAGTTTTTGTATCAGTTCTATTCTCAGGGTTTTTAGTACAACATTTTGGTTGGAGAAGTGTTTTTTATGTTCCTGCAATAATTTCAATTATATTCTCATTATGGTTATTCGAAAGATTGCGAGATAAACCGCAAACAATGGGACTGCCTGATATTGATAAATACAAAAACGAAAAAGTTGATATAGAATCTGATGAGGATAACCTTAACAATATGAGTTATTTGGCAATATTCAAAAAATACGTTCTATGTAATAAAATAATATGGCTGATTGCTTTAAGTTTTAGTTTTGTTTATTTGGTAAGATTTAGTGTTGAAGATTGGTTTATTAAATATTTAGTTGAATACAAAAATAATACAATAGAATTGGCTACATCAAAATTAAGTTTATTTGCTGTCTTTGGTTCTATTGGTGCCATAGCTTCCGGCTTTATGTCAGATAAACTTTTTAATCAAGACAGGATTAAAATAAATATAATATTTTTTATCGGATTAATACTCTCATTAATATTTTTTCATGTAAACAAAATAAATACATTGGATTATTTTTATGTAGCATTAATAGGTTTTTTTGAAGCCGGACCACAATTTTTGCTGGGCGGGGTTTGTGCCCTTGAAGCAAGTACAAAAAAAGTTGCATCTGCGGCATTAGGTTTTTGCGGAATGTTCGGATATTTGGGAGCTATTTTATCTTCAACGGGAACAGGTGTAATGGTTGATAATTTCGGATGGAAAGGTGCAGTTATATTCTGGGCATTATCTGCAATAATAGGCTTGTTTACTTGTGCTCTTATTATATTGTACAAACGTAAAGAAAAACTTACAAATAAAGGATAAATATATATGAAAAAACTTATTGTAATATCCGGTTCTTCCGGCGTAGGTAAAGGAACTATAATAAAAAACTTTTTACAAAAACACCCTGATTTTAAATTATCAGTATCTTGTACTACGCGCAAAAAAAGAGAAGGGGAAATTGATGGAGTTAATTACTATTATTTAAGTAAAGAAGAATTTATGAAGGCTGTCAATAATGACGAATTTCTTGAATGGACTGAATTTTCAGACAATTATTACGGTACAAACAAAACTTTTGTTCAAAAATGTTTAGACAATAACGAAAGGTTAATTTTAGAAATAGACGTAAAAGGAGCAATAAATGTAAAAGAAAAAATAAAAAATTCCGTATTAATTTTCATTTTGCCACCTTCATTTGAAGAATTAGAACGTCGTTTAAGAGGAAGAAAAACAGAAACAGAAGAATCTATTCGTAAAAGACTTAGCATAGTAAAATCTGAAATACAAAAATCAAAGTTATTCGATTATACAGTTACAAACAATACAGTAGAAAAATCGGTTGAAGAAATAGAACAAATAATAAAAGATGAACAAATATAAATTAACAACATTAATAGAACAATTTGCACCCTTAAATACTCAAGAAAAATGGGATAATTCGGGTTGGCAAGTTGAATTGGATAACATTGAAATAAGCAGAGTAATGATAGCTTTAACCGTAACGGAAGATGTTTATAATCAGGCAAAAAATTTAAATTGTGATATGATATTAGCTCATCATCCATTATTTGAAATTCCTTTAAAATATTCAGATATAAACATTTATTCGGCTCACACAAATATGGATAAAACTATCGGCGGAACGACAGATACGCTAATTAAAAATTTGGAATTTGAAGTTTGCCAATCAACTGAATTTTTAAGAGTTTGTAAAAAAAATATTTCTATTGAAGATTTACTAAAAAATTTAAAAAATATTTCAAATAACATCAGAATCATTAATAATAAGAATCAAAAGGAAGTTTCCAAAATTGCATTTTGTGCAGGTTCAGGTATGGATTTGTACAATGATGTAATTGATTTAGGCTGTGATTGTTTTATAACGGGCGATATAAAATATCATAATGCAATAGATTCTGATATACTGTTAATTGATATAGGACATTTTGAATCTGAAATCTTGATAAAAAAAGTTTTTCAAGGTTTAATAGAAAAATATGTAGAGGTATATATAGCAAATGAAAAATCTCCATTTAAAAATATTTAGTTTAATATTTTTTTCGTTAATAACCGCAAGTTCAGTTTTGGCGTACCAAACATTGGCATTTGATTTTCCAAAAGGTGCAGGCAACTGGATAGTTGCATATCACAGAAAATTCAATAATGAAACAATAGTACAGTATGTTCCTTTAGGCGAAACGCATGAATACTGGAATCAAACATTTATAATTCATTCATACAGAAATTCAAGTTATGCAAACGCATACAGTTTATTAAGAAATCAAATAGCAAGATTAGAAAAAATAAACTCATATTCAAAATACCAATTTGAGAGAAAAAGTAATGAAGATGCGATTGCGACAAGATGCGTAGTCGGTAATGAAAGAATGCTGACACAATGCGATATATACAGAGCAATAAAATCATTCAACGGTTACATTACAGTACAATACATAAACAAAAGCATTGAAAGTTTTAATAATAACTATTTAAAATGGTTAGAAGCAATACGCCGAGCACAACCATATCAAGCGGCATTTAGAAATGACAGATATTTAAGCAAAGACAATTTTGAATTATAGAATTTTATGGGTAAAAACATAAAAACATACACAAAAGAACTTATACAGCTTGCCTTGCCAATAATAATGGGACATATTGGTTTTACATTTATAATGGCAGGGGATGTATTCGTTGCGGGAAAATATTCAACAGATGTGCTTGCTGCCGTAAGTCTTTCCGGTGCAATTACATCATTGGTATTTATGTTTGGTATAGGCTTAATTGTAAGCGTTTCACCGGTTCTGTCAAACAGATTGGGTGCAAGAAAATCAACTAAAAAGTTTTTTTATCCTACAATATTATTTTCTCAAATTGTTGCAATAGTTACAATGTTTGCAATTTGGGGAACAATTCCTGTAATGGAACGTATCGGATTTAATCCAAATATTATTTCAGATATAAAAATTTACACATTTATTTTTGGATTTTCTTCTTTTGGAGCCTATTTGCATGCTGCATTGAAAGAATTTTTACAGGCTTATGAAATTGTATTTTTCCCCAATTTTATAGCAATATTAGGTATATTTTTAAATATAGCCCTAAATTGGATTCTAACATTCGGATTTGGACCTATTCCATCTTTGGGAGTTGTCGGACTCGCTATTGCAAGTGTTTTGATAAGAACTATAATGGGGCTTGGTTTATTTATTTTCTGTTTGTATTATTTCAATTTAAAATATCAAAGAATAAACAACAAATATTACTCAGTACTGATAAAAGTCGGTTTACCGATTTCTGTTGCGGTTACATTAGAATTTTTAGCATTTAATTCCATGGCAATTTTGATGGGGCGTGTAAACAGCAACTACGCAGCCGCGCAAAACATTTTAAATGTAATAAGTTCTGCATCGTTTATGGTACCGTTATCAATATCAAATGCTATTGCAGTAAAAGTCGGGTTTGCAAACGGTGCAGGTAATTTAGAAGATGTAAAAAAATACGGGTTTGTGGGTGTAGGTTTATCAGTAGGTTTTATGGCAATATGCGGAATTTTCTACGCGTTATTCCCTCAAGTTTTTGCAGGCATCTTTACTAATGACAAAAACCTTATTGATATAATCGTACCAATTATGTACATCGTTGCTGCGTTTCAGTGCTTTGACGGTTTACAAGCATCATGCGGCGGTATTTTAAAAGGTTTGAAAAAAACATTTATGGTTTCAGTTGCAAACTTTATAGGATATATCTTAATCGGAATTTCGTTAGGTTCATATTTAGCTTTTAAAATGCACTTAAATTTATTCGGTTTTTGGATTGGAATAGCAATATCTTCAGCTTGTGTCGGTCTTGTACTGATAATTGAAATTTTAAAAACATATAATAAATTAAAACGAGAAGCTAATCTGAAATAGATTAACTTCTCGCAAATAATTTCCGATTATATATAGAAATTATTTATTTGTGCAACCGAAAGCGATTGTAATTTGTTGTTTAGGATTTACGGCTGAAATTTTTGCGCCACTTGGATCTACAAGATATGCGATTTCATCACCGGAAGTTTGGAATAATCCCATAGTTCCTGATACAGCAGTTCTTGTTGTATCAATAGGGGCTTTAACGGTTTCAACTATTGCATCTCCGAAACTTCTGCCTGCTGCTTTAAATTGAGCTTGAGAAACTTCGCTTAATGTAGTACCTACGCCGTTAGATACGTTTTCAACAGCGTTACCAAGGCTTGAAATTATACCGCCTGTTGCTCTGGCTGTATTACCAACCAATGCACCTGCCCAAGTGAATGGGAATGCAAGAGTTCTTGCAACAATGTGAGGATTTTTATCAGTATTTAATTGAGCTGTTAAAATTTGTTTTGGTAATTCTGCTTTGCAATCACCGTTTTGAATTTCAGTAAATGCTAATTTTAAAGCACCTTTTTCACAGCCTGAAGGGCGAATAACTTCAATAACTTTACCGTTTACTCTTGAACCGCAAGGATATACCTGACCGTTAACAGTTACTTCTTCAAGAGTTGTTGCTGCAAAACGTTGTCCTACATGAGCAGATTTTGCATTTACTTCATCTAAAAATTCAAGTTTAAGTGTAGGAATTTTTACTACTTCTTGATTTTCAAGATATGCTTGTTTAGATTTATCTAAAGGACAGCATTCATTAGCAGTTCTCGGATTAGTATCGTAACCGCCGGCTACACGTACATTCTGTAGCATTGAAGCTATATCTGCACGGGAAGCAGTTTTATTTGGCATAATCATATCAGAATTTTGTAAATCTGATAATGCTCCGTTTTCAAGTGCGGTTGCAATAGGAATTTGCGACCAACTTGGCACTCTGCCGCCATCTTTATATTTTGATAAAATTTCTTTAGCTCTGCATTCATCGATTTGGCAGTTATTTAAACCTTTAGCCATAGCAGTAAGTGCTTCTGCTCTTGTTACATGGTTTTGAGGCATAAATCTTCCGTTTGGATAACCTTTCATAAGTTTTTCGTCTACGGCTTTTGTAATTAAAGGATTTGCCCAATTAGAAGTAGGCACATCAGAGAATATTTGTCTTGACTCTAATCCGCAAGAATCCATATTAAATCCTTTAACAAGCATTGTTGCAAATTCTGCGCGTGTTACATTTTGGTTAGGTTTGAATGTTCTGTCAGGATAACCCACAACAACGTCATTCATAGCTAATTTATCAATATCACATGATGCCCAATATTGTTCAGGTACATCAGGGAAATAATTTAAAATGTTTGCAGCAGCACCTGTCATACCTTTTAGGTTTGAATTCATATCAAAAGGTTCATAACTTTTTCTAAGTGCATCTATTGAATTTTCTGTATGAATATTAATCGGGCAGCCTTCATTTTTGTAACTGTCTTGATTTAATGTAGAGCCATCAATAGTATCCATATTTGAATTTAAGTATGGTAGTTGAGAAGCTGCACCGGTCATACATTCATCAGATTTAATAGTTACGCCTGAATTAAAATTATCTGATGGATATTCACGAGATGTAATTGAGCTTGCATTATCACCTACATAGGTATTTGTACCATAAATATTATTTGGGTATGCATAAATTTGTTTCATTTCTTTTCTGTCTGTTTTTTGAGCAGATGCACAACTTGCACAGGTTGGTTGAGGGAGTTTTCCGCAACGTTCATCTTGATCTTTTTGACATTTACATTTTGATTTTTGTTTATGACATTTATGGCATTTATTTGTAACTTTTTCACAAGGTGCAACAGTTGTATTTTCGGAAGATGCACCACAAGGACAAGATGCCAATGCATCAGATATAGCACCTGCACTTATTCCTACGGCTATCATAGCAGCTACTGTTAATTTTTTAAGTTTCATTTTTTTAAACCTCCTTATGTTTAAATGATATTTTTAGTCTTTTTTTTTTCAACAGTCGTTGTTTTTTATGATTATGCATGTTTATTTGTTTAATAACATTGTCGGAATCGGTTATATACATAGGCTATTCGAAAATACAGTAATATAAAAATTTTATGTTATTCAGCTTGTAAATAAATCTTAATTATTTATTATTTTTTGTTTAAAAAAATGCCATATTGGGTATAAAAGTAATGTACTAATTTCAATAAATACGTCCGTTTATCAAAATTAACAGAAAAATTAGAGAGCTTCATTGTAAATAACTACAATAGCATGGGTACTACGATATTAAATAATTTTTAAAAATCGAGAATTGTATGGGAGATTAACTATGTTAGAATTAACATCAACGAATTCAATGTCAAAAGGTTCATCTGTTATAGATGAAAGTTTCAAAATTAAATTACAAGAAATTGATACACAATTAATTACAGCTCAGGAGCATGAAGAGGTTTTATGTGAGCAAGAAATAAAAAATATCCAGCAAATTGGTGATGATGCTGCCAACGTACAAAGAACTTTAGTTGAAAATCTTAGCCAATCTATAACAGCTTTAGAACAACAAGAATCAGAAATAAGAGCAAATACAAATCGTTCAGGAAATGAAGAACATTTTGATGCAAAAACATGTTCTGAAAAACATAACGAAGCTTATTGCAAACAAGCTGAAAGTCTTTCTCAAAAGCAAAGACAAAGTGCTGCTTCAAAATTAGCAGAATTACAGCAAGAAAAATTGAAATTAATGACACAACGTAAAGAAGCAGAAGAACAAGTTGAAAAAATAAAAAAAGATACTATTGAAGAAATAAATCAATGTAAGCAATGTACAACAAGTAAAAAAGCAGAGTTAGCCCAAGAAGCTGAAAAGCAGAAAGAAAAAATTCAAGCTGAAGCACAAGCTGCTAAACAAAAAACGGAATCTCAATCAGCACAACAAATTTCTAAAGAAGGGGTTCAAGAATCATCTTCAACGAAATCATCATCAGATGATTATTCAAAGGCAGTAAGCGCCCTTGGCGAAGCTACCGACAAATTTTATGAATATATAGAAAATAAAGATTTCTTTTCCTATTTAAGAACGCAAGTCGCAAGTTTTGGAGAAGATGAACTCAAACAAGACATACAGTCATTCGTAGCATTATCAAAGAGTTATGAGGCAAAAATAAAACAAGGAATTTCTGAGGAAGAAGCATTCAAAGCTGTTTATGGCGAAAGCTCTAATTACAGCGCCGAAAATTTATCAGAACTTGCAAAATATAATGAAAAAATAGGAAGAGCCATTTTAATTGAAAATTTAATGTCAGAAATATCTGATGCCAGAAAAACAACTCCAATTCGAAGCGGAGGATTTATGATGGATTTTGTTGCTCCTGACATAAACGAAATTGCTGCTACACGTCATAATGTATTAGTAAAATTAGCAGGTGGCAATGAAGAAGCATATGAAAAAATATTATCAGAAAAAATAGGAATTACAGATTATAAAAATATAGATAATGAGGGAAAAAAAGAAATAGATGAGCAAATAGAAAAATATATACGTGAATCAAATAAAAATTTATCATCAGAAAAATTACAACAACAACGTGAAAAATTAGCCATAAAAGTTTTTGGTGAATATGGAAAACTTTATTCACGAGTTAATGACTTTACTAATAAAGCCAAAAGAGCAGATATAGCTGCAACATATATTATAAATGCAGGAATTTCTTTTGCAACAGGTGGTCTTAGCGGTGCTTCAGCTGTCATAACTAATCTGGCGATAGGTGCTGGAACAGAATACTTAAATAATACGCATAGAAACAAAGGATTTAATGCATTTAGCGTTATTGCAGGTACAATTCCTATGAATCCTATAAAGGGAGCTAAGATTGAAAAATATATTAATGACAAAAATATATTAAAATTGATAAAAAATGAAGCTGCCAGGGGTAAATTGACAAAAGTAGCAGCAAAACAAATAGAAAATGCTGCATCTGCACCATTATCCGGTACAACCGCAGCAAGTACCGGTTATGTTACACCTAATATTGGCGGAACATCAACTCAAGAAGAAAAATCAGATAACAAATTTAAAAATGCTCAGCAAAATGCTACTCTTAAATCTGCTATCGGAGGAAATAGTACACTCGATGACAAAAGCTGGGAAAAAATAGAATCTGTAGATACAACATCTGACTTTGCCGGTAAAGAAGTTCTAAAAGAATTCAAAAAACCAAACAGAAAAGTTGATTTAGCTGCTGAAGTTTTTGGAAAATCATCAAGTGAAAAAATTGATGTGGAAGTATATAAATACAAAGGTGAAGAATATATAGTCCTTGAAAATAATAAAGCTATTCCTTTAAAAGAAGCTGTAACTTTGATGAAAAACGGATGTCATGTACCTTTTGTTCCTTTCCAATACTAATAAATTAAAAGAAATGCTTTTTGCTTTTTGCTGATGTTTGCTTTAAAATGAATTTATGGCCAGAATTCAACAATTATCAAAAAATCTTGTTAATCAAATAGCAGCAGGCGAAGTTATAGAAAGACCGGCTTCTGTCGTTAAGGAATTAGTTGAAAATTCAATTGATGCGGGCGCAACAAAAATAAGTATAGAAATATCTAATGAATGCAGAAATATTAGGGTAGCGGATAACGGTTCTGGAATTCATCCGGATGATATTGGTTTAGCGTTTTTAAATCACGCAACAAGCAAAATAAAAGATGATAACGACTTATTTGAAATTGCAACATTAGGTTTTAGAGGTGAAGCCTTAGCCAGTATAATTTCTATTGCGCAAGTTACTTGTACAACAAGAACAAAAGATTATGATTACGGAATAAAAGTTGAATGTAAAAACTCTGAAATTGAAACGACACAAGTTGGTTGTGCAGTCGGAACTATTATGAATATTCAAAATTTATTTTATAACGTTCCGGCAAGACTTAAATTTTTAAAAAATCCGAAAACTGAATTTTCGTATATTCAAGAACTAATCCAATCATTAGCACTTGTTAATGCAAATATTGCTTTTGAATTGAAGAAAGATGATAAAATCGTTTTAAAAACTAACGGACTCGGAAATTTACAAAATATAATCAAAGACATCTATACAAAAGACTTAGCCACTCATTTAAAAGAAGTTTACAGAACAGATGAAATCTCCGGATTAAAAATTTCAGGCTATGTATCTACGCCGGATTACGTTCGTTCAAGCAAAAAATACAATATATACGTTAATTCAAGAATTGTAAAATGCCTGATTTTTCAAAAAGCAATAGATACTGCATATAAAAATTTGTTATCTAAGGGAAAATATCCTTTTGTTATTTTAAATTTGGAAATACCTCTAAATGATATAGATGTAAATGTTCACCCTACAAAAAAGGAAGTCAGATATAAAAATACAAATCAAATTTTTAGCTTTATTTATATGAGTATAGATAGGGCTCTTTCTAATTTTTCGGATAAATCTCAAACAAATGTAACTACAAATACAAACATAACAAGTTTTCAATCATTTGTTGAAAAAAATTCAGATAAACTTTCTTCAAATGATACATATATCAACGATATGAATGTTATAAATCCTATTCGAGATGTTTTTATGAAACCTGTTCAGGAAAATAATATATCTAAACCAAAAACAAATAAACTAAATCTAAAAACAGAAACAGAAACAGCGAATTTTAGACAACAATCTTTTGTTACACCCAATGAGGATTTAGAAACTGAAAAATCAGATAAGATTATCGGACAGTATAAAAAAACTTACATATTAATAGAAACGGAAGAAGGACTCGAAATAGTTGATCAACATATCGCAGATGAAAGATATATTTACGAAAAATTAAAAACACAAAAAGAAATTGCTTCCCAAATGTTATTTTTATCGGATGTAATTGAAGTTTCACCAACAGAAGCACAATTAATAAAAGAGAATAAAGAAAAGTTTGAACATTTCGGCTTTGAAATAGAAGTTTTAAACGACAAAGAGGTTACTTTTAAAAAGGTACCGCAATTATTATCAAAAGTTAATACAAAAGAAATTTTGTCAGATATTTTAGAAAATCTTGACGGAAATATAGCGAATTTAGAAGAACGTATATTAATAACAACATCTTGTAAAGCAGCTGTTAAAGCAAATCAGGAGTTGTCATTATTCCAAATGGAAGAACTTATAAAAAAATGGCGTAAATGTGAAAAGCCTTATACTTGTCCGCATGGCAGACCTATTTCAAAATTCATTGAACACAAAAAACTCGCAGGATTTTTTGAAAGAAATAAATAAAAAACGGAAGGATAATTTATGAATAATTTATTTTATATTGGGGAACAATTTATAGGATATAAAAAATATAAAATTATAGTTTTTCTTGGAATAAAAATAAAATTTGGAGTCAAACCAAAAGCAATAGAGGGAACAAATAATAAAATACTCATTAAAACTTCAAACGGAATAAAGTCATTAAATGAGAAACAAGTAAGGAATCTAAATATAGGCATTAGAGTTTCAGGTTCCGACAATATAATAGAATTAGATGAAAGTATAATAAAAAACGGAAAAAATTTTAATATAGATGTTAGCGGAAAAGAAAATAAGGTAAGAATAGATTATATATCTTCTATTTCAGGGAATATAGAGGTATCAGGGAACAAACATGTAGTTGAATTTGACAAATCAAATTCTTTATATAATTGGATATACGTTGTTTGTGGCTGCACGAATGCAGGTAATGAAAATTGTCATCTTAAAATTGGTGAAAATTGTGCTTGCGGTGGATTATCAATATTTTTATTTCAAAGTAATACTTCAATAATTATTGGTAAAGAATGTATGTTTGCCGCAGAAATAATCATGCAAAGTAATGACGGGCACAAGATTTTCAAAAATTCAACCGGCGAACTTTTAAATCAAAAACCGTATAAAATTGAAATAGGTAATCATGTTTGGGTTGGTCGTCGAGCAAGTATATTAAAAGATGCAAAAGTTCCTTCAAATTCAATAATTGGCTATAATGCAGTTGTAACAGGAAAATTTGAAGAAGAAAATGTAGTTTTAGCGGGAATTCCTGCAAAAATTATAAAACACGATATTAATTGGGATATAGATAATGCTTTCTGATTTATACAGTTAAACTATTTAACCTATATAACCTGTAATAGCAAAAAACAATTTGCAAAAGAAACTTTTATGCTATAATTAATACACTTAAAGTTTTGCATTCAGGTTATAGAATAGGAGTTTAAACATGCAAGAATTAGAAAAACAATTTCACATTCACTGTAAAGAAGGTGATGTAGGTCGTTACGTTATTTTACCCGGCGACCCCGGCAGATGCGAATCAATAGCCCAATATTTTGATAATCCATATCACGTTGCACAAAACAGAGAATATAACGTTTATACAGGGACATTATTAGGCGAAAAAGTAAGTGTATGTTCAACAGGTATCGGCGGACCTTCTGCATCTATTGCGATGGAAGAGTTACACAATATCGGTGCAGATACGTTTATCAGAACAGGTACTTGCGGTGGAATAGATTTAGAAGTTCAATCAGGTGATATTGTTGTTGCAACAGGTGCTATAAGATTTGAACATACATCAATGGAGTATGCTCCTATTGAGTATCCTGCTGTTCCTAATCTTGATATTACACTTGCACTGCGTCAGGCATCATTGGCTATGGGTAAAACAACTCATACAGGAGTTGTTCAATGTAAAGATTCTTTCTACGGTCAGCATAGTCCTGCAAAAATGCCTGTATCATATGAATTGTTACAAAAATGGGAAGCATGGAAAAGATTAGGCGTTAAGGCTTCCGAAATGGAATCTGCGGCACTATTTGTAGTTGCAGATGCCCTAAAATGCCGTTGCGGTTCTTGTTTCCATGTAATTTGGAATCAAGAAAGAGAAGCTGCGGGATTAGACCAAAAAATGAGCGAGGATACTTCATCTTCTGTTAAAGTTGCCGTTGAAGCATTAAAAATAATGATTGAACAAGACAGAACTTCTAAAAAGTAAAAAATTATAACAAAAAAGAACTATCTTAAAAGGGTAGTTCTTTTTTTATGCTATCATATAAGTGAGCAAAGGAAGTGTAATTATGCCATTTGAATTTGAAAAACAAAAAATAGACGGTCTTATTTTGGTAAAACCAAAAGTTTTTGGTGATAATCGAGGATTTTTTATGGAAACATACAAAAAATCGGATTTTTTTGCAAATGGTATAACAGAAGAATTTGTGCAAGATAATCATTCTAAATCTTCAAAAGGCGTGTTAAGAGGCTTGCATTATCAGGCAAAACCTTACGGACAAGCAAAGTTAGTTCGTTGCGTAAGAGGCAAAATCTATGATGTAGCGGTAGATTTAAGAAAAGAGTCAAAAACATTTGGACAATACGTTAAGGTTGAACTTTCTGAAGAAAATCGTAATATGTTATTTATTCCAAACGGTTTTGCACATGGTTTTGTTGCTTTGACCGATAATGTTGAATTAATCTACAAAACAGGCGGTGAATACGCCCCGCAAGCAGACAGAGGTGTATTATGGTCTGACGAAGATATAAACATCGATTGGGAAATTGATTTTGAACCTGTTTTATCAGAAAAAGATAAAATTCAACCAAGATTAAAAGACATAAATAAAGAGGAACTATTATAATGAAAAAAATGTTAGTTACAGGCGGTGCAGGTTTTATTGGAAGTTGTTTTGTAAGACATATTCTAAAAAAACATCCTGATTATCAAGTTGTTAACTTAGATGCACTTACTTATTGCGGAAATTTGGAAAATTTAGATGATATAAAAGATAATCCAAATTACAAGTTTGTTCACGGTAACATTTGTAACAGAGAACTTGTAAGAGATATTATAAAAGATATGGATTATGTAGTAAACTTTGCAGCAGAATCCCACGTTGATAATTCGATTAAACATCCAGAAATATTTGTTGAAACGAATGTTCAAGGCACATTGAATCTATTACAGGCATGTAAAGAATTAGGCATTGAAAGATATTTGCAGGTTGGTACTGATGAAGTATATGGTACATTAGGAAAAACCGGTTATTTCTATGAAACAACGCCTATACAACCGAATTCACCATATTCAGCATCAAAAGCAAGTGCTGATTTACTGGTTAGAGCATATCATGAAACTTACGGACTACCTGTATTAAATACACGTTGTTCTAATAACTACGGTCCTTATCAATATCCTGAAAAATTAATACCATTCTTTATTTCAAGATTATTAAAAGGACAAAAAGTTCCTGTATATGGTGATGGATTAAATGTTCGTGATTGGTTATACGTATATGACCACTGCGAAGCAATTGATGTAGTTTTACATAAAGGTAAAATTGGTGAAGTTTATAATATTGGCGGACATAACGAAAAAACTAATATGGAAATAACACATTTAATATTAGATGCAATGGGCAAAGATGAATCTTCTATTGAATACGTACAAGACAGATTAGGACACGACAGACGCTACGCTATTGCAAACGACAAAATAACATCTGAACTTGGCTGGGAACCATCTGTTACTTTTGAAGAAGGTATAAAATTAACAATAGATTGGTATTTGAATCATCAAGATTGGATAAAATCTATAGAAGATAAAAAATTAGCTAAAGTATAAAATTGTGATACAATGAATTTATACTACCTTAAATGCGGGGTAAAATATGGCAGAAATCGGGTATTATAATTACTATAATATACAAGGACGCAGTGTAACTGATAAACCAACGGATTGGTATCAGAAAATGGTTGATAAGTATGAATCTGATGAGCTTACATCAGTTGGTGAAATGGATAATCCTTATTCAAACTTTAATCAAAGTGTTCACGAACTTGATAAAAAACTTGCTTCGTGGGCAGAGGGAATGAGAGCAAAATTTTCAAATGCCGATGATGTTGATAAATATTTGTGCCAAAAATACTTTGGTTCTGAAAGAATTGGTTATACAAAGCAGTGGGAAGAACCAGAAAAGTGGGCAATGTATAAGAATGATTTAAGTATGGTTTTGTACGGTACAGTTAGAGGTTATCAATTCAATTTAAAAGATCCACGTATAAGCAATCCTGAGTATATTTCGTCCGATGAGTTTGATGCGGCAGAAATCAAGGCTAAACATGACTCTATAAGTAATAATATGGCACGTCTGCTTGAAAATAACGCAATTGATATTGGTAATAATTCTTTGTTAATTTCAATTAATCCTTATTCAAAGAGTGTAATTATTGATGGAATGGATGATTTGAATATGCAAGCTATTCTTTTAAAAGCATTAGAGAACAGCAATAATTCAATAAATCTTTTGCATTACGGATTAAATAATCAAGATGTAGATAGTGATGCTTTAACAAAATATCGTGCATATTCAGCGCTTAAAGAGTACACAGGACTTGATTTGTCAGAATTAACACTCAATGATGGCGAGTATTACACTACTGACGGACAAAGTGTAAAAAAATTATTGATTGATGGAATTAATAATGCCGGTTCTGTAGGGCTTGATTTTAAGGATGCTGCTTTTAATTATGTAAAAGGCCTTCTTGATAAAGTTGCTGAAAAAGGTTGGAATTCTATGCCGGATTTAAATATAAAAATTGGTTATTCTAAAGAAAATGGATTTTTTAATTTTGGCTCTATTTTTGATGCTTAATTTTTTTAAACATTTTATAGATTACGAAAAATGTTTTTGTAATCATTTCATGTAAAACATTTATCTCAATCAGGTTATAAATTAAGGAATGGATTACGAATAACTGTAACGGTTTTTTATATATCCAGAACCTATTGACCATTTGTTTTTAAGCTGTTTAGAGGAATATAATCAAATCTTTCATATCTTTCAAAAACTTTTTTCCTTTTATTAAATTCTTCTTCAGAATAATTTTCCCATTTATCGTCAGAATAAGAAATAAAATAAGGATTTTTAGAATTTTCATATCCGTCATATTTAAAACTTACTTGCGGGAATAGTTCTATTGAATTTTCAACTAAATTATAAACTCTTATTCCGCTTTCGTTTGCACCTGAAGAATATTCATTACAAACAAATGAATAATCGCAAGCATAGTATCTGTTTCTGCTTCCGCCACTGATTACATGAGCGGGCTTTCTATCAACCATAGTATAAATATCATATATTACGCCTTTCAAATTATCTTGTGCGATTTCGCCAATTACAAGCTCTTCAATGCCGTCTGCATTAATATCATAATATGCGTATCCTATTTTGTCGCTTGGAATAATATTATACATATAACTCATATTTTCTTCTTCAAGTTTAGCTGAATCCCATTTTTCATTAATTGCGATTTGGTATTTTTCCAGTATCTCTTTGTATAAATCCTGTCCTTTCATTCCTTGATTTTTATAATATATTGAACCTTTTACGCCTTGAATAGATATATCTGACCCTAAATCATAGAGCTTTTTAAATTCTTTTGGCGGTTCAGAGTTTTTTAAATAATCATATTGAACATCTGTCGGGTACTTTAAAACAATATCATACAAAGCGCCATTCTTATCAGTCAATTCACCAAGTTTTTTGCTACCCGGAAGCATAGCATGGTCAGACGGATTTTTATATGCTTTGATTCCAAAGGTAAAACCGCCAAAACCTGTTTTTTTAGATTCTTTGTGATATATAGAAATTCTGTCTTTTTCTTTTTTTATTTCAAGTATTCCTTTAAACTCCATAGGTAATTCTATTGAGAATAGCTTGTTTTTTATGATAATATTTTTGTCTAAATTATTATTTATTGTATCTGCATTTGCTGTATCCGACACACCAATAAGAAAAATTAAAAATATAATTAAAATAAATATTTTGCGCATATATAAACTCCTATTTTAAATTGAATTACAAAAACTGTATGATTTTGAACTATTATAACATAAAGTAATACTTTTTTTATTTGATATCACCAAGAAAACATTAAGAACTTATGTTTTTTTCTGTTGCACTTGCAATCAGCATAATGACAATGACCATCTTTATCAATGTTCAATATTTTATCAGAAATGTATTCAACATCTATGCTGTACATCTGACCGATTTTTTTAACTCTTTCAACATATACCATTTGTTTGTCATAATATTTGCTATCCAAAATCAACACGACTTTTGGCTTCTTCCCAGTCATAAGTCCGTAATGCAAACTCTGACCTATACTTTCCGCCCATTTATTAGCGAAGTCAAATTCAATAGCATAATTATCGGTTAAACAATCCACTCTTGTTTTATCATGCAACTCATATTCTTCTATACCATTATTCACAGAACAGTAAGCATGCTGATAAGAGCTCTCACTATGAGCGTGATATACAGCTTTCCAATGGTTGTAATACTTAACGTCGAAAGGATAAGCGTTAACCTTAAGTGTAGTTATAAGAAGCATTGCTATTATTAGAACATTTTTCATAGTCTGATTGTATCAGATAAATAGTGCCAGTCAATAGGTACTATTTGCTAGTGATTTATTTCACAATAGAATGGATAATAAGACTATGAAAACAGATGTTTCAATTAGTATAGGCGCAAGAATTAGACATTTTAGAGAGTTAGCAGGGCTAAGTCAATTACAGTTATCTGAAAAAGTGCAATGTGAACCATCAACACTTGCACATTATGAAACTGGCAAGAACCTTGTAAGTATGACAAAGTTAATCCGTATTGCCGAGGTTTTAGGAGTTGATATATTCCAGTTCTTCATATCAACTCCAGTTGAAACAGATATCGACAAGATTGAAAAGATAAATAAATTATTATCAACTGCCAATAAAGTGCAAATCGGACTCATTTATAATATTGTTTCAAGTGCTCTTGAACTTAATTCCCGAAATAAATGCTCACAATAGAGCAAATGAGCTAAAGCGAATGAAGTTTTTATAGACATCAATTTAGACAAATTTTAATCAAAAAATGACGAACATTTTTCTTTAATATCAAGCGCAATATCTTTTGCCTGTTTTTCTTTGATTCCGATATTTTTTGCTACTGCAAAAATATCATCTAATGTAGGATTTTTGCCTTCACCATTTATTGTCGTTGCATGTTCACCATTAAAAGACGAGCTGTATGTTAAATCATAAGCAGGCGACAAGTGCCATTCTTTTTTGTTTCCATCAAAAAGATAAGAAAAATTCTTTGAATGGTCATCTCTATTGTGTGCAAAAACATTGAAGCACATTACCCTGTATAACTGCTCAATATCCTGATAATTTTTAGTTAATTCCAATGTTAGTTTCATCAAAATATTGTAATCGAGATTCGGCAATCTATGGCTTGTCTCTAATAACCCGCTAACTGATACCATATGAACTTTTTTGCCGTTTTCCCTATCGAATCGTTTGATTCCAAAGTATCCTGAACATATTTTTGACTCAAATAACCTTGTTTCAGTCATTTTTATTCCGCAATCTTTAGCGTATAGCGAATATTTGTATTCTTGTTCGCCAATATTTTTTGAATCCTGTGAGGATGGAAATTTGATTATCCAATCTTCTCCATTTACTTTGGTAAGAATTTTTGGTCTTGCGCCACCTGATGAACCGCCTAACCTAAAAAGTTCATCCAAATTACTTGAATCTTGGGATTCTAAAATTTTTGAGCACTCTTGCGCTAATTTGTCATAATCAGATTCTTGTTCAGGAGATTCAAATTTATGCTCAGGCTTATAAGTTAAAGCACCCATTCCGATACCTTGAACAACTGCAAGTCGATTTAAACTATCTATTTCACTTGGATTAATTTTATTTTTTAAAAATAACCTGTCAACCAGTAATCGCCCCCAACCATCAGGCAAACTATCATTAAACACACCAAATAAACCATCAAATGGCTCAAATTTTGGAAGAAAGACCTTTTTTTGAAGCGGGAGTGAGAATGGTGAAATACTAAAACCATTAACCAACCATTCACTATCATATTCAAAAGCGACAAGCCTGTCCGAAGTTTTAGCTAAAGTTCCGACTAATTTATCATTATAATAAACTTTTAGATATTTGTAATTATCCATTTATAACCTCATCTATGGATATGTAAGTTTTTGTTGAAAAAAGTTTTTCAAAATCACTATCCAAATTCAATGCAATAGCAATCTTAATAAGAGATTGCAAGGAAATTTCGTATTTGGTTTCAAACCTTTTTATACTTCCCAAACTAACCCCCGATTTTTGTGCAAGACAATCTTGCGAAATTTTCAGCTTTTTTCGCTGCTGCTTAATTTTTTCTGCAAGATTTCTTGCAATTTCATTTGGTGTTTTTTGATTTAAGAAATTACTATTCATAGATAATATATTAACCCATTTTACTGTTTTTGTCAACATATAGACAATATATTATCTATAAACTACGGTAATTATACATTTATTGTGTTGTATTTTATGGCAAAAAAAAAATAGCTGAGGATGGATTCGAACCGTCGACCTTGCGGACTCTGCCGAAGAAAAGTTGCCCTTGAGGCAAGTTTTCTGAGAGGGAGCCCCACGCTCACAAGAGAGCAAATGAGCAAAGCGAATGAAGCTCGATTGTATAACTGATATAATTTATAGCAAAAAAAAAATAGCTGAGGATGGATTCGAACCGTCGACCTTGCGGGTATGAGCCACACGCTCTCACCAACTGAGCTACTCAGCCATTAATTTATTTTCGTACACTCATTAAATCATAAATGTATTTTTATTTCAAGTCTTTTATTGTAATTCATTTAATCTGTTTTCAGGTTCAGTCATACTTGTTATTCTTAAACCAAAATTATCCTCAATAACAACAACTTCACCGTATGCTATTAACTTACCGTTTGCGTACAATTCAACAGGTTCACCTGCAATTTTTTCAAGTTCAACAATAGAACCGCGTGTTAATTCCAAAACTTTTCTCACAGGTAATGTGGCACGTCCAAGTTCAACTGCCAATCTAAGATTTATATCCAGCAAGTTATCCATATTTTTGCTTGCATCACCAACAACTTTCTGTGAATCATCAAAAGCCGCAAATTTTACAGGTTGAACTGTTACGGTATCATTTTCATTTAAATCATTATCTGCATCATTTGACATATTTGATTTATCATCTTGCATATTCGCTATTGCAGATATATCTGAAAATATATCCGCAATATCTGATTTCGATTCAGATGAACTTATATCTTCATTTAATATATCTCCGGATTCCAAGTTATTCTCATCTTTTATTTCAAGTTCTTGATTATTATCTTCCTGATTTTCATCTTCATTTTTCATTAAATCATTTTCTGCAGTTAAATCAGAGAAACTATCCAAAGAAATATCTTCTGAATTTTCTTGAAAAGAAGATTCTTTATTTTCATCTAAATTATCTAAATTATCATCGTTTTCAATCATAAACTAAACCTTTCTCATTTTAAATAATAATGATTTAACAAGAATTTTTGATTATCATATTTTTCTGTAATGCGGACACTTGCTTTATTTTGTAATGTACCCGGACGTGCAAAATATTTCTTTTCACCATTTACTTTAACAATTAAATCGTCTGTTGATTTTGTATCCAATTTAATTATATCGCCTTCTTTCAAATCTATGAAATCAGCAAGAGTAATATCCGTAGAACCAAACAAAACACTTAAATCAACGGTAGATGTATTCAATTTTTGAATCATTTTTTGACGTTCTTCTGTTGTTGCTATAATACCTTTTGTTTGGAATATATGTTGCGTTGATAAGTTTGTTAAAACTGTTTCTAATACAGGATAAGGGAAACATAAAGACATTAAGCCGAAATATTTACCTGCAACTTTTACTTCAAATGTTATTAAAGCAACGATTTCACCGGTTGATGCTATTTGAACTATTTGATAATTATTATCAATACCTATTACGTTACTTACAACAGGTATAATTGTGCTCCATGATTGTTCTAAATTCTTAACAATTTTTTCGATAACTTTTTTAACAAGAGCAACCTCAATATCTGTCAATTCTCTTTGCTTTTCTTCCATTAAACCGATACCGCCTAACATTCTGTCAACGATAGACGATAATATTTCAAAACTTATTCCAAGCAGGATTTGTCCGGGTAAGGGACTCAATTCAAAAATCCCTATTGTAATAGGAGATGGCATAGAACGAGTGAATTCATCATATGTAAGTTGGTCTGTAGAAACTACTTCCACTTCAACATGCATACGTAAATATGCAGTCAAAACCAAGGATAATTGTCTTGAATATTCTCTGTGAATATCTTGCAGAGCTCTTAAATGTTCTTTTGAAAATTTATCCGGACGTCTGAAATTGTATAGTTTATATCCTTTTTGATAATCTTCAGAATCATCACTTGAAAATTTGAATTCTGATTTATCAAAATTCGATTCTTTAACTATACTATCATCATTTGCTTTTTCTTGAAAATCTGCCATTTTCCCTCATTATTGAATTATAAATTGTCCGAAATTTACTCTAAGAACTTCGCGTTCGCCTGCAAATATTGCGTTTACGTCTTCGGTTATTTGTTCTTTAACCAATTCTTTACCTGCAGCGGTTGAAACTTCATCTGCTGTTTTGCTTGAGAAGTTCAAAATAACAGAATCTCTGATAGCAGGTTTGTATTGATTCATTTCGTGTTCAAGTTTACTCATTGCATCATCTGCACCGGAAGCTCCATGACCTTCTTTTTTGCCTTCTGCTGCTGAATTGCTAAAATCGGGGTCATTTGGTGTCCTTGATAATTCAAGTGATACATTAACTTTCAAATATCTTTTTTGAGAAGGGTCATTAAGATTTAAAATAAAATCTCCTAAGTCCAAAATAATGCCTTTTTGTACTTCTTCATCTTCTCCCTCTACATCACCGTTTTCTGATTCTTGAGAGTTTGCGATTGTTTCAAATTTTTTGTTCAAAAGATTTTCTTGAAGAATATAATTAACGCCAATCAAAAGAATACAAATTAAAATAGTTGATGTAATGTTAATTAACACCAGTTTTAAGTTATTATCCAAAGGCACTTTAACTAATTCTTCATTTTCTTTAGGTTTTATTTCTTTTGTATTATTAGGTTTAGCCATGATTTTCTCCGGTAAAATTACTACTATTCAGAATAATTATATCAACTCTACGGTTCAATAGTCGTCCACCAAGTGATGTATTATCTGCAGTAGGCATATATTCACCATAACCCATTGCGGATAATCTGTTTGGTTTAATTTTATTCGTTTTTAAAATATATGCAATAATACTTGTTGCTCTTGCGGTTGAAAGTTCCCAATTAGACGGGTATTTATTGTTATTAATCGGGATTGAATCTGTATGACCTTCAATAATAATATTATTATCAATTTTTGCCAGAGAATCAATTATTTGATTAAGTATGACAAATGAATCTTTTTTTATAACGGCAGAGCCTTCATCGAATAAAATCGAATTATTTAATCTTATAACCATACCTCTTTCTTCTTTTAGAAAGTGAATAGAGTTTTTTAATGTTTCATTTTCTTCAAACATTTTTTTAATATTTTCAAAATCATTAAATTCATCCGGCATAGAATCGATTGGTGTTTGAATATTTTTTTTTGAAATCATTTTTGCCTGATATTTTGTAACATTTTGTGAAACAGCAAACAAAACCATGAATAAAGCTAGAAGCATTGTTACTAAATCTGCATAGGATATAACCCAACGATTGATATAATTCTTGGAGTGCGAATAGTAATCATTTCTCATTGTGCATAATCCTCTACGGCGTTGTATTTGTCATGAAATTTCAAATATCCGATTAGTTTTTCTTCAATAAGTGCCGGATTTTCTCGCATCTGAATAGATATTATTCCTTGTAAAACTATTTCTTTTAATAATATTTTTTCTCTTGTTTTTTGTTTTAGATTTCCTGCAATCGGTAAGAAAACAAGATTAGCAAATCCTACACCATATAAGGTTGCAACAAATGCGGTAGCAATACCGACACCTACTATTTCAAGATTTTGAATATCTTGCATGACTCTAATCAAGCCCATAACTGCGCCAATCACACCGAAAGTCGGAGCATATCCGCCAAGAGCTTCAAAAACGCGCGAAGCAATTAATTCTTCTTCCTCTTCATAAGAAATTTCAGCAGATAAAATATCGTGGACTAAAGATGGATTTTCGACATCAATAGCTAACTGTATTCCTCTTGCCAAAAATGGTTCTGAGATATTTTTAATTACATCTTGTAATTCAAAAACGCTATTCCTTCTTGCAAAATAAGCCATTTGTAAAATTTCTGAGATAATATTTGAAGATTTATCTTTAGTTTTTACGAAAACGTATTTAATATTTGAGAATGCGTTTAGAACGGTGTTTAAATTAAAATTAAGAAGGACTGCGCAAAAACTTCCGCCGATAACAATACAAAATGCTGTCGGTTGAATGAGCATATTTAATGAACCGCCATCATATTTCTGGCTTAAAAATACTAATATTATTCCGAATAATAAAGCAAAAACAGCTGTAAAATTCACGACTATTCCTCCATAATATATATATTCGCATACATTTTACAAAAGGGCTAAAAGTTCATATATTTAAACATATTGATTTGTAAATTTTTTGTAATATTTGTTTATAAAATAGCAATAAAATTTTTTATGCTACTTAAATCAAATAGTAATTAGTGTACAAGGAAATTTATATGGGAATCAATATTGACAGATTAAAGCATGTTACAACTCCAAGTTTTAAGGGTTATAATTATTCTAAAAGTGAGAATGGCTTAAAAGAATATAAATTTAATTATCCGTTTGACAGTAACAAATATGATTGTTATTTGGAAGTGTATTCTGTTGAAAAGAATCCTGCTAATTGTTATGAATACAATATAAAAAAAGATTTATTTAATGGTGATGAGGTAAATAATAGACATAATTATAGCAGTCTTGTGAAAATAGAAGAAGGCGGTACTACAGTTAATTTGGGTTATAAGTACAGTCAATTAAGTTGTGATGAACCATTTGCATACAGATACAGACTTGTTAACAAAAGAAATAATAATGATATAAAACATGTAACTGATCCCGGTATAGAAAGAAAATATCCTGATGGTTCATGCTTTAATATAGTTATGCAAAATGGGACAAAAGTGTCAAAAGGCGGAGCCATGACACTTATTTTCCCTGATTCTTATTATCCCGGTTATGAATATGATGAAAATGGTAAGATAAAAGAAATAAATAAAGAAATACGTAATCGTGCATTAAATTCAAACAGAACATTTTCAAACAGATTAGGCGGTACGCTTGCAGGGGTTGAAAAAAATATTAACAGAATAAAAGAAGCCGGATATTCAAGAATTGTATCAACTCCAATTTTTACAAATGACAGTGTGTCTTCACACAGTTATTGGAATAAAAACTGTATGCAAATGTCGAGTGCATTTGGTAATATTGATAATTATGCATCATTTCAAAAAACATTATTTAAAAACGGAATAAATTTTGTTTCAGACGGTGCATTTGTAAATGAAGGACTTGAAGGTGTTCATTTCAGACATATGTTAAAATGGGGTGTAAAATCACCATATTATCATTGGTTTAGGGCTGGCAGCTTAAAATCAGGTCCGCTATCAATGGGTGTTTTTTCAAAAAATAATAATTTTATTCAACATAAAATCGTAAACTCTCCGTACAAATATGAACAAGATTCAAACGGACAGGTAAAAATTTCTAAAAACAGTAGTTATAATCCTAAAAAAGCAACTTATGTTCAAATATTTGATAACAGATTAGTTTCTGATGAACAAAGAACAGACACACAAAAATTAATCAAATCGTATGCAAAAACCAATACGGATAATCCATATGATATAAATACACATAACGACACTATTATACCATATTCGTTTGAAATCAATCCAAATACGTACAATAGTAATATAAAGAAATTAAATGAACATAATAAAAAATCACAAGAGAAAATAATGTTAAATCAACCTCTTGCTGCGAAGTTTTTAACACAGTCAGAAACATACGTTTTGGAAGATAAATTTGAAAACGGTTTTGAAACTTGGGATGCCAATACTGATATTCCGAAATTAAACTTTGTATATTCTCATGCAGATACAAAATCTTTACAGAATTTGCCAATGCACGAAAGAGAATATGTAAAAAATATTATTAAACAAAAAAATTGTGAAACACAAGATTATGTTGTAAATTCAGGTAAATACTGGACAAGAAAAACAAATGAAATATTAACGGAATATGCCGCAAATACTTTGAAAGGAATTGATAAAAATCCTGATAAAGTATTTGGCAAAATAAAAGATTTAATAAGCAAAGGTGAATTACCAAAAGGCGGAGCTATAACCAAAAAAGTTGTTGAAAATGTTTTGAATGGTGATTACGAATCTAAAATTTATAATGTTACAAATAATTATAAAGATTTAGTTTTGCAATCAATAATGGATTTACCGCTTGATTCAATTGAATTTGCAGATGATGTTGTTGCTGCGTTGGGTTCATCGTTGATTACAAACAGAGCTGCAAAACCAAATCAAATCGGTATGTCCCGTTACGAGTTATATAAAGCAGGAAATCCGCAAATTACTGATGAAAATAAAGCTACATACAAAAATGCGGAAAAAATATTTACGGAAGATTTATCAAAATTTACCGATGAAATATTGCAAGATGTAAATAAAAAACTTAACGGTGCATTATTCAATAGTAATGAAGTTTCTAAATTGGGCAAATATGTTATACCTATTATTAGTAAAGATATTGCAAAATTTGCTTTAATAAAATCTCTTGCACCTGATGCAAAAACGATTGTTAATAAAGAAAACGGTACAATATCATATGATTATGAAAGTTTAAGAGATAATGTTACTCTTCAATCATTGGGTATATTACCTATTTCACCTAAAGATGAGGCTGATTTATTAACTCAAAGAATACGTAAAGGCTTCAAGAGAATATATACGAAAGATAAAGATACGTTAAAAGATACTCTTGTAAAACGTTTGAGCGGATTAAACGCAAACAGTTTTGCTTTAGCCGAAATGATTATAGATAGAAATGATGCAGGATTGGATTGGAGAATTGACGCGTCAAAAGATATTGCGGATGTTGATGCTGTAAGAAATGGTAATACAAGCGGTAGAGAAGCATGGACAAATATTGAAAATTTCTGGAAACGATTTACAAATAGCGTTTTAAAGGAAAATAAAAATTCATACATAGTAGCTGAAATGACTAACGAAGGTGATGTTATGCATGGTGAAGCGGGTATTGCCGTAAAACATCTTCTACAAAAATCAGGCATGACTTCATTAGCCAATTACTCATATTATTTCAGCAGTCCTGCAGCGATGTTTGGTTATGGTATAGAAAACGGCAAGAAAGAAGGGTATCCTAGAATTCCAGATGATAAATCGAAAGAATTTTTCTATTCAGCGCCGTTAGATTCTATCTTACATTCTTATACGTTTGTTGACAACCATGATAAACCGCGTATGTTGCATTGTTTGGCTTTAAATATGAAATTGTTCTATGCAAATTTTAATGATGGATATTTTGCTGAAGAAAGAAAACGTGCAGCTCAAATTTTAAAAGCTGATATGTTCCGTGAAAAGGGTACGGATGGTATTGACTTTAATAAAGTAAATAATAAAGCAATCGCAATGGCTGATTCTTTATGGACAGGCATGATGAACGCATTAGATGCCGTTCATCCGTATAGTGAATCTGATAATGAAAATGCTAAATATTTATTCAAGAGTAGAGAAAGAAGAGATAAAGTTTGTGATGCAATTCTAAAATCTATTTCTGATTTAGCACAAGGTAAATATTTAGGTAAGTCATTTGCGGCTGATGTATTTGGAGCAAAACCTTTTGATGTAAATATTAGTTCAGTTTTAAATCAAGCAGAAAAGGAACATGGATTTAAATTTACAAATGAAGAAAGAAATGTTTTCTTTAACGAATCGTTCAAACAAATACTTGAACCTGCGATGTCAAAATTCAAAGATATGATGAGCGTTTTGGTAAATTTACCCGGACAACCTACAATGTATGCGGGTGATGATATTGGTGAAACAGGATTTGAAGAAAAAACTAAAAATGTTTATATCCAAAATCGTAATGTTTTGCATTGGGAATGGTTAAACGACAAAAGCAAACAATTTGTAAAAGATTTTAACAGAGATATAAATAAAATTATGGCGTTAAGAAACAATCCTAAATTGCAACCTTTAAATGACGGTACACCATATTTGTTAAGTTATAACGGAAAAACAAATACTACAAGTATTTTAAGACAATCTGCAAACGGAAAAATGACAATATCATTAATAAATGGTTATGTGGATGAAAAATATTTCAAACCTGATGGTGGAAAATTAGTCAATAATGAATTAAATATTGGCGGTATTGGATTAGAAGCTAACAGCTTAAAAGAAGGAACAGTATTTAAAAATATTGATGAAAACGATAAAAATACATATAGAATATGCAAAGGCGACGATTACTACATTCAATGTTATAATCAAAAAGGCGAACCATGTGATATACAAATGAACAAAAGAACAATGACATTATATTATGACCCAAAAGAAAATAATTAATTAAATTTCATTATGCATACACAAAAAAAGAGCTATTGATAGAATCAAATAATCAGTAGCTCTTTTTGATATATAACTAAGTATTATAAATTAGCAACTTGTTTATAGAAATCATTTGCTTGTTCAAATTTGTAAGAGAAATTGAACAAATCTGCTTCTTTCATCTGCGGAGTAAGGATTTGTAAACCGATTGGCATGCCGTCTTTGTCAAATCCTGCAGGAATACTTATACCCGGAATACCTGCCAAATTTGCAGAAATTGTTGCAATATCGGTTAAATACATCGCCAAAGGATTTTCTGCTCTTGCACCCAAGTCAAAGGCTGTATCAGGGCAAGTCGGAGAAATTAGGGCATCCACTTTTTCAAATACTCTATCAAAATCTTCTTTTACAAGTCTTCTCATTTGTTGAGCTTTTTTGTAATATGCATCATAGTATCCTGAAGATAGAGCATAAGTTCCTAACATAATTCTACGCTTAACTTCAGGTCCAAAACCTTCTGCACGGGTTTTTGTGTACATATCCAATAAACAATCCGCACCTTCACAACGATATCCGTATCTAACTCCGTCAAATCTTGCTAAATTTGAACTGCATTCAGCAGTTGCAAGAATGTAATATATACCGATTGAATATTTCAAAGTAGGTAGAGAAACTTCTACAATTTCTGCACCTAATTGTTTATATGTATCAATAGCTAAATCAATGGCTTTTTTAACGTCATCAGTTACTCCCTCTGCCATTAATTCTTTTATTACACCAATTTTTTTACCTTTGATGTCATTGTTCAAAGATTTCGTATAATCTTCAACAGGCACATTCAAAGAAGTTGAATCTTTTGGATCGTATCCTGATATAACTTGTAATAAAGTTGCTGCATCTTCAACTGTTCTTGCAAAAGGTCCAATTTGGTCTAAAGAAGATGCAAACGCAATTAATCCATAACGTGATACTCTGCCGTATGTAGGTTTCATACCAACAATACCACAGAAACTTGCAGGAAGACGAATACTTCCGCCTGTATCAGAGCCCAATGACAATGTTGCTTCACAAGCTGCAACTGATGCTGCCGAACCGCCTGAAGAACCACCGGGAACTTTATTCAAATTCCAAGGATTATGTACTTCACTAAATGCTGAATTTTCATTCGATGAACCCATTGCAAATTCATCTAAATTAGCTTTCGCAACTATCGGTACCAAATTATTTAACAATTTTTCTGTTATTGTCGCATTGTATGGTGAAACAAAATTTTCTAAAATTTTACTTGATGCGGTTGTCTTTGAACCAACTAAGTTCATGTTATCTTTTAATACTAAAGGAATACCGGCTAATAGCGGTAACTCTTCGCCTTTTGCAATTTTTTCATCAACTTCTTTGGCTGTTTTTAGTGCTGTATCTTTTGTTAATGAATTAAATGTCTTAACCTTATTTTCAACTTCATTAATTCTGTCAAAAGTCGCATTAACAAGCTCTACAGCAGAAATTTCTTTATTTAAAAGTGCTTTTCTCTGTTCTGTCGCACTTTTCTTTAAAAGTTCATTCATCTTTTTCTCCTTAATCCTTTTTAAATTAATTATAAATCAAACAGCAAAAAAGCACAAACGCATTAAATTTAAAAAGGAATAAAAATTCATATTCTTGATTCTATTGACTAATATCAAGTAAATTGCCGACAACAGATTTATTTTGAAAGCTATCCGATGTTTTACGTTTAGATTTTTTTATATGCGCAGAAATTTTAGAGTGCACAATATTTGCCTTGTTAATATATTTCGATAAATTATCATATCTGCTTGTTATTCCGCCAAACGGAATTCTTAAATCAGCTAATTCATCAATATTTTTGTTTATATCAGAGATTCTCAAAATAGAATTCCATGGAAATATCTGCACAAGAATATTTTTTATTAATTTTACAAATTTATTTTTTTTATCAGAAATGTTTTTTAAAAAACCCATTATTTTGAAAGCTCTGCTATGATTATAATAACACGCATTTAAATTTTTTAATTCTTCCAACAATATTTGCTTTTTGCTTTCCAAAAATTCTAAACGCTGTGCATCATCTATATTTTTTGCAGAATCAATCTTCTTTTCCAAATTCGATAAACTTTCTTTAACGTTATTGATTTTATATTCCAATTTTTGTATTTCATCATCAAAACTTAAAGAAGAATCTTTTTTTGCTGAAAAAGAATCAATCCCGTCAATGTCATTGATAGGGTTTGTAACAGCATCCTTTTCCATACTTTTAAAAGGATTTTTATTTTTATCCAAATTGGTTTGCTCGTTCTCCATACAATGATTATGGTATTTTTTTAGCTATATTTGTACATCTAAAAAGATGATATTTATTTTAAATTTTTTAATGCAGCTAATTCTTCTTGATATGGAGAGATATTTGTCAATTTTTCAATAATCGGCGGTAATTTTTCTATAACATAGTCAATTTCTTGTTCTGTCGTATAGCGACTTAGCGAGAATCTTATACTGCCATGCAAGGACGTAAACGGAACACCCATAGCGCGTAAAACATGACTTGGTTCCAGTGAACCTGATGTACAAGCACTACCTGAGCTTGCACAAATACCGATATCACTTAAATGAAGAAGAATTAACTCGCCTTCAATATATTGAAATCCAATGTTTGTTGTATTTGGCACTCTGTTTGTGATAGATGTGTTTAAACGTGAATTAAAAACGTGTTTTAAAATACCTGCTTCAAGTTTATCTCTCAAACGCTTAATTTCATTTGCTTCGTAAGATAAATATTCCTTAGCAAGTTCTGCAGCCTTACCAATTCCCACAATATACGGAACATTTTCTGTACCTGCACGTTTTCCGCGTTCTTGATGTCCTCCAATTATAAGAGGTGAAACTATAGTTCCGGATTTTACATACAAAGCGCCGACACCTTTTGGAGCATGGAATTTGTGCCCTGAAACTCCGAGCATATCTATTTTTGTATTTTTTACATCAATATTAATTTTACCGGCAACTTGTACTGCATCTACATAAACAACTGTTTCAGGATTTTTTTCTTTAACTATCTCGGCTATTTTTTCAACAGGAAAAATAATTCCTGTTTCATTATTCGCCCACATTACTGATACAAGTGCTGTTTCTTCGGTAACTTTTTCTTTTAATTCTTCTAAATCTAATTCTCCGTTTGAATTAACACCCAAATAATCAACCTTATAACCTTGTTTTTCAAAATGTTTATACACATTCAAAACACAAGGGTGCTCTACTGCAGTTGTAATAATATGGCGTTTTGTCTTGTTATTTGCTAAAGTTCCTTTGATTGCCGTATTAGCACTTTCTGACCCGCAAGAAGTAAATACAATTTCTCTTTCACTTTCAGCACCCAAAAGCTCTTGAACTTGTTTCCTTGCAACATTCAATACGTTATGAGGATTTTTTGCAAAGTCGTACATGCTCGACGGATTAGCATATTCTTCTTTGAAATAAGGCAACATAGCCTCTAAAACTTTTTCATCAACTTTTGTTGTTGCATTATTATCCAAATATACTAAATTTGTCATTTTATACCTCTATAACTTCTATTAAATTAGAAACTGCTTCTTGTAAAACTTGTTCCACAAAGATTTTTAATGTGATATGAGAATTTTTGCAGCCGGAACATTTTCCTCTAAGTTTTACATAAACTTTGTTATCGTCAATATCAACAAGCTCAATATCTCCGCCATCTTTTTGTAATTCAGGAGAAATTTGATTTTCTATAACTTTATTAATTTTTAAAATCTTTTGAGCTTGAGTTAATTTTGGTTTATTTTCATCTTGTTTTGCCCAATATTCATTTAGAATTGCTTTGATTGAATCTTTACACTTTCCGCAAGCACCGCCGGCTTTTGTATAATTAGTAACTTCTTCAACTGTTTTCAACTTGTTTGTTTTAATAGCTTCAAGAATTTGACTTTCTCTAACATCAAAGCATTGACAGATTAACTTATCAGTTGTTTCGGGCAGATTAATTTGCATAACTTCGTTATAGTATTTTTTCAAAGCATCTTCTAATGCTTCATGTCCCATTACTGAACAGTGCATTTTTTCAGGAGGCAACCCTCCCAATTCGTCTGCAATATCTTTATTGGTAATTTTTCTTACTTCATCAATCGGTTTTCCGATAATCATTTCTGTCAATATACTTGAACTTGCAACTGCAGAGCCGCAGCCAAATGTTTGAAATTTTGCATCAGTTACAATTCCGTTATCAACTTTTAAATATAATTTCAAAGAATCACCACAAGCAAGAGAGCCTGCTTCTCCAATTGCATCAGCATTATCAATTTTACCGACATTTCGCGGATTTCTATAATGATCCATAACTTTTTCGGAATAATCCCACATATCATTTATCCTTATATATCAATTATTTTCTTCTGTATTCTATTTTAGCGCAAAAATTATTTTTGTAAAAGTTGCCAGTAGAGTAAATTTATTATAAACTCTAAATATGGAAGAAAATTTAGAAATATCATTTGCACATATTTATCCGAAACTTCTCAATTTATATGGGGATATAGGAAATGTTTTGACAATAAAGAATCGATGTCAGTGGCGCGGAATTAAAGTTAATTTTGAAGAAATTAACGTTGGTGATTATTTTACCCCTCACGATATGTATTTTATCGGTGGCGGACAAGACAGACAACAGGTTGATGTTGCAGATGAAATTCAAAAGCACAAGAGTTTTTTACAACAAGAACGTGATAATGATGCGGTATTTTTAGCAATTTGTGGTGGTTATCAGCTTTTTGGGCATTATTATAAAGCTCAGGATAATTCAGAACTAAAAGGTATTGATTTGCTTGATGCATATACAGTTGCTGGCAAAAAACGTTTTATAGGAAATGTTACAACGCAAATTGATAATTTAGAACCAAAAACTTTAGTCGGATTTGAGAACCATAGCGGATTAACATACTTGCAAGGCGAAACAAAAAGTCTTTCGACAGTAGTCGTTGGAAACGGCAACAACGGCAAAGACAAAACAGAAGGTGCGAGGTATAAAAACGTATTCGGAACATACCTGCATGGCTCGTTCTTACCAAAGAACCCGCATTTTGCTGATTTTTTAATCGAATTAGCCTTAAAAAAGCATTATGGCAGAGAAATTAAACTTTCTAAACTCGATGATACAATAGAACTTGATACTCATAACAATTTGGTTAATAAAGCATATTAAAATAGCTTTATATTTATTATTGTGCTAAACTTGTTTTATGAAAATTCAACCTAAAAAACTTTTTACACTTTTAGTAACATTTTTATTCATAGCATTTTTAGTTTATATCTTCAGAGATATGAGCGCTGAAGAATTTATTAACGCTTTTAAAATGTTCCATATAAATTATTTGTTTTGGATAGTTTCATTATATTATTTTACAATGTATTTACGAGGAATCAGGTGGAAAGCCCTTTTAATGGATAATCCAAAATATTCTAATTACCATTTAGGTGTAGTTTTTATGGTAGGCTGTATGCTTAATTGTTTTCTTCCTGCAAGAGCCGGTGATATTTATAGAGCATATTATTTAGGTGAAAATAAAAACGAAAGCAAAATGAAGATTTTTGGCTCTGTAATTTTGGAAAGAATTCAAGACGGAATAAGTGTTTTCTTTATTTTGTTGTTTGCAGTATTATTCTATTGCAAAAATAATCCGATAATGACTAATGCAGTATATTTCTTTGGGTTTATTTTTATCGGCAGTATGATTGCGTTTTATCTTATTTATAAATTCAACAAGATTGATTTTATTTGCCAAAAAATAGAAATGTTTTTTGAAAAAATAAAATTTATCAAATTAAAAAATATGGTAAAAAGTATAAACAGGCATGCAAATTCATTTATGGACGGGTTTGAAGTTTTGGATAGTTTAAAATTATCAATAAAATCGGCTGTAATGAGTGCATTGATATGGGGAATTGAATGCTTTATTGTGTATTTAATTCTTGCAAGTTTTAATCTTTCACTTCCATTCTCGGCATCATTATTTGTAATTTCACTTATTTCTTTTTCAGGCATGCTGCCATCAACGTCAATATTTTTTGGACCATACCAAGCAGCATATCTGCTTGCTCTTGGAATATACGGAGTAAATAAATCGACTATCCTTGCAATATCTCTTGTACATCCTGTATTATTGATTATAATATTATCAGTAGTGGGTATATATTATTTGTATAGATTTAATTTTTCTATAGATAAAATAAAAGAAGCACAAAAGGAATTTGAAAAAAATGAAAACTGAAATTAAACAAATTGCATTCACTTTGGTAGAAATCTTATTGGTTCTGGCAATTATTGGTATAACAGCAACATTGACTATACCGAATTTAAAACATAATTATGACGAAGAAGTTACTATTGCAAGATTAAGAAAAGCTCAAGTTGATTTAAACAGAGCTTATGCTTCTGCAGTAGCAAAATACGGTGAATATGAATTGTGGGGAGTTAGTGATTCTAAAAAAGCAGCCAGATTGACTGAATTTTTAAAAGGAAGGGAATGTAGCACAGGCAGTACCCACTGTTGGCCTGATGGGGCTGCTAATGGGCATACTGTTTTTGAATTAGAAGATGGGACAGTGTTGGATATTTTTTTCGGTTCTGCCAGTATTGAAATTGCAGTGGCACCTTTTGGAAGTAAAAATGGTTATGATGAAGGCAAGACCGTTTTTGCATTTAATATGAGTACTAAATCAGATTCTAAGGGGCTTACGAATTGCACAGAAGGTTCAAATTTAGAATATCCAAGAGATACTTTTATACCTCAAGGTTATTGTCAAGATGTAAAACAAGACAACTCATATGCTCTATCTGTTACATCAAAATATTTTTATTCAAATTGGGCGGTGTTTAACGGAAATTTAGATTATAACAAATGTCCTGAAAAGCTAAACTGGATAGGAAATACTACTTGTCAGTAGGATTACAAGTATAACTGATTATCTGCAATTTCTAACTTTATTTTAGCACCACTTGATAAAATTGTAGACATATAATCGTAGTGAGTACCTAATCCACCATGAAGATAATTCTTTTTTTTTGCTCGTCATACAATCTACTTCTTCTTTATAGTTGTTATCACATGTCATTTTTGTTTGTAAAAATTTGGTTAATCTTTCAAAGTAACGTACAGACATATAATATCCATCATTATGGTCTCTTTTAAACCAAGTATCAACCGGACCATATTTTATTAATGCAGCGTTGTGGGCTTGGTTTAGTTCTGCATAAATCTTTTTCATAATTTTTCTAACCGTAGTAACATATACAAGGGCGATAAAAATTCTATATTCAGTATAGACCTGTGGTATATATTCTTTGAAACAGATTCTGCAGGAAATCCCTTATCTGTCTGTTTTATTAACCTACATTACCATCAATTAATTGCTCTTTAAAAATATTTGCAAACATTCTAAATGTCATAGCTGACAATATGAAGTTTAATGTCGCTACGGCAAACGGAACAAATACATTCGATAAATTTATCAAAAATGCTAATGCAATATAGTGTGTTTCCAATAAAAACTTTGCAAAAAATAAAGCTAAAAAATTGAAAATAAACGTTACGACAAACAAAACACAAACTATTGTTATCAATGTTACAAAATAAAAACCTAAAACAGAAAATGTTTTTACTGCGTAACCATTTTTGAAAAATACATTAAAAATCTTTCTCCACTTAAACATATTTCTTATTGAATAATTATAAGAGAAAACAACAGGCAAAATATGTGAAATCAGAATTATTGCAAAAACCGTAAAAACTGCTATTACCAATAAAATGAAAAGTAATGGTTTTACGGTGAATAATTCAGACATTTTTAAAAGTTTTTTTGTAAAAAAATAATATCCGACTATTGAAAAAAACATTATGATTACATCTGTCAAAATCAAAATGAATAAATTTGATATGATTCCTACAAGAGCCATAAAACCTCGTTTTGCAGATTCAATAAAATTTGTTTTAAAATTTTCTTCTTCATTTTCAGGCTTATTGTTAATAATCTTGTGCACCATAATAAACAAATATCCAAGTGAAATATAAGATAATATAGAAATTAAACTCGATATTTGCGAGCCATAATGCATATTTGAACTTTGAATAACACTGGAAACCGTTGTTATTACTGCAAATATAAACATATATACCCAAAAATGTTTTAGTGAAAATAACGCCTTAAAATTATTTTTAATATCTAACTTCATAACTAAATTTTTCCTTTATATTTATCTTTTAACTTTTTATCAATTTCAACTGCAGTTTTTGTTTTGGCTAAACCTGCCTGAGAACTTTCTTTTAAAGTAGGGGACATTAATTCTCCGATTTGTGCCATTGCATCAACAACTTCATCAGTCGGAATTTTGCTTTCAATATCAGAAATTGCAAATTCAAAAGCAGTAATTGAGTTTATCGCCAAAAACGGATTCCTTTTTACACAAGGTATTTCCACTAAACCTGCAACCGGATCACAGGTTAAGCCAAGAATATTTTTTAAGCAAAGTGCAACCGCATTTAAAATTTGTTTAACAGAACCGCCAAACATTTGTGTTACAGCAGCCGCAGCCATTGCACTTGCAACTCCGCATTCCGCCTGACATCCGCCTACTGCACCAGCTAATGACATTTTATAAGATACTATCGTCGCAACAGCTCCGGCTGTGATTAATGCATCTATTTGCGTGTTTTCATCAAATTTATACTCCTCACTTATTCCAATTATAACAGAAGGAACTATTCCGCAAGAACCTGCTGTCGGACAAGCTACTATTTTTCCCATTCTTAAATTCTCTTCACTTGTTGCAAGTGCATATGTTGTAATTTTCTCAAAACATTCACCAAATATAGCATGTTTTTTACTATATCTTTCCTTTAAACGCACACAATCATCACCACATTGACCTGATATAGATTTCTCTTTAGATGTCAAACCAATTTCTATTGCGTTTTTCATCGCATCTAATGCTTTTTTTACTCTTAATCTAACTTGCTCAACTGAAATTTCTTGAAAATTCGCTTCTTGCAACTCAAATACTTCGCATATCGTTTTATTCTCATTTGTACAAATTTCTAATAAATCACTAAATGTTCTTATATCTTTAATCATACTAACTTTCTAATTTTTTTACATTTTTTACAAAATATACGTCCGGAATTAACTTTATTTTTTCAACAATATCCAAATCAATGTCTTTGTCCAAACAAATACACATTGAGGCTTCTTCCCCTTTTGCATTTCTATCGCAGATTAACGAAGCTATATTTATATTCTGTAATTGAATTAACCCGGTTACTTTAGAAATCATTCCCGCAACATCTTTATAGTTAATAACCAAAGTATTATATTCACCTGAAATTTTCACAGAAAAATCATTAATTTTTATAATTCTAACATTTCCCGCACCAATAGAGTTTCCTACTATATACATCCTCTCATCATCCGATTCCATTATAAAATCAACAGAATTCGGATGTCTGTTAAAATCTTCAAGGTATTCAAATTTATAATTTAAGTTTTTTGCTTCGGGTAAGTTAAAAATATTTTTTATTCTTATATCATCAACTTTTAACCCTAAAATACCTGCCAAAAGCCCCTTATCAGTGCCATGACCAAAACCTGTTTGAGCATATGAATTATACAACTTGAAAGTTATGTTTTTTATATTATTGCCAAAAATATTTCTGGCGAGTAACCCCAAACGAACTGCACCCGCCGTGTGTGAGCTGGAAGGTCCAATCATTATCGGATATATTGCATTAAATAAAGAACTCTGTTTCATACCATTATAATTATATTACAAATATTTTAACAAGCAGAATTATATTATTTTTTTTAAAAATGATAGCCTGTGATATTTTGTTGTACCATATTTTTTTATAGCATCTATATGTTCTTTTGTTAAATATCCTGCATTCTTTGCCCAGTTATATTGCGGAAATTCTTCATGCAAATTTTTCATGTATCTATCACGAGTAACTTTTGCCAAAATACTTGCAGCAGCGATTGATGCAGATTTTGAATCACCTTTTATAATAAATTCCTGCGGATAATCATAATTTTTAATCAACTTATTTCCGTCAACTATCGTTAAAACAGATTCTTTTGAAATTTTATCGCCAAGTTTTGAAATAACTCCTTCACACGATAATTTCATAGCTTTTAGAGAGCTGTTTAATATATTATATTTTTCAATATCAGCAACTTCTACACAATGAATCGCATTAATTGTATTATTCAAAATTACATCATAAAGTCCTTCTCTGACTTTCGCACTTAATTTTTTTGAATCGTTTAATTTTGACAATTCTTTTTCTATTTCATAATCATTGATATAAACTGCTGCTGCAAAAACTCCGCCTGCCGCCGGACCTCTGCCTGCTTCGTCAGTTCCGATTAAATAATTTATATCAAAATTTTTATCAAAGTCAAAAAGATTATGATTGTCAATTTTTAATTTCATCTAAAATAAATCTTCCCATTTTTCCATCACGAAAATCTTTTAAAACAAGACTTGCCGTTCTTTCTATATCAGGTTCAGCGTTTGATTTAATCCAATTTCTGCTGTTTGCAATACTCAATAAATCTAAAGTTTCTGTTTTGTAATACTCTTTTAAATTAGGTTCATATTTACTTGAAAGAATATTTAACAAATCTTGTGCTACAAGCTGATTATCATAAGCATTTTCAGAAACAGAATTTACAAAAGCAAGTTTTGTTGCAGCTTCTTGATCATCTTGCCGCATAGGAATAATTCCGGGAGTATCCAACAAATCCAAATCTTTATTAATTCTTACCCATTGTTGTTGGCGAGTTACACCTGCTTTTGCACCTATTTTTGTTTTTGAGGATTTTGTTAATTTGTTTATGATACTGGATTTACCAACATTTGGCATGCCAACAACCATAACTCTTGCAGGACGTCTTAATAATCCTTTTGCCATTTGCGCTTGTATTCTTGGTTCGGCAAGCTCTAAAACTTTTTTTACAATAGGCGCTAAATCTTTTGAATTTTTTGCATCAGTAACCAAAACAGGTGAATTCGAACTCTGTTTTATTGAATCAATAAATAAATTTAATTCATGCCTGTCTGTCAAATCGGATTTATTTAACAAAATTAGGCGGGGTTTGCCGCCTAATAGTGTTTCAATATTGTTATACATACTGCTATACGGAATTCTTGCATCCAAAACTTCAATCACAACATCACAAAGGTTTAATTTTTCCTTTAATTGTCTTTCAGCTTTGGCAATATGCCCCGGATACCAGTGAATATGACTATCTTTTTTCAATTTTTTCCTTAATACGAGTTGCTTTACCTGAACGTTCTCTCAAGTAATACAATTTAGCCCTTCTAACATCACCGCGTCTTAAAACTTGAATTTTTTCAATTCTTGGAGAATGAATCAAGAATACACGTTCTACACCAATACCTTGGAATATTTTTCTGACAGTAATAGTTTTGTTTAAACCTTCACCTCTGTCTTTAATTATAGTTCCTTCAAACGCTTGGATTCTTTCTTTGTTTCCTTCTACGATTCTTACGAATACTTTAACTGTATCACCTGGATTCATTTCCGGTATTTCAGCTTTTTTAAAACCACTTTCTAAATTTTCAATAATCGGATTTTTCATCTTTCCATTCCTTTATATAATTGTATTTGTATATTTTTCGTTACAAAAATACAGACTTATAAAATCTGTATATCTATCATATTTGAAACAAAATCTAAATTCAAGTACTACATTAATATTTTTTAATTATTTTAGATGTATTTTTTTTAATAATAGCATGCTAAAATTAATAATCGAGTTAATTATTTTAAAGAGGTTTTATGAATTCAGATAAAGAGTTTATAGCGTTAAGAGATAGTATTTCAGAAGGAATTGAACAAGTTACTTGTGATGTAGAATTGGCGAGTTGGAATTTTTATACCAATAGCACTCAAGAAAATTTACAAAAAATGAATGAAGCCCAAAACAAATATTTGGAATTTTATAACAATAATGAAGTTTATGGCAAATTAAAACAAATATCCGATAATGGCGGAGTTTCGGATAATCATTTAAAAAAACACTTTAAAAGATTAATTCGTGAATTCGGTGATGGAATTGAATTTCAAGATGAAATACAAAAGATAAATGAAAAAGAAAATGAAGTTTCTCAAATAAGCAATTCACATATATCAAAAATAGACGGAGAACCTGTATCAAAAGCTACTTTAACAAATATTTTACTCACAGAAAAAAATCAAGAATTAAGGCAAAAAGCATATTTGGCAAAAGTTTCCGCAGGTGATGAAATTGCAGATGATTTAATAGCATTAGTAAAATTACGAAACGATTTAGCCGTTAAAAAAGGATATGATAACTATTTTGATTACCAACTAGAGGAAGAATTTGATATAAATTGGGACAGATTAAACAAATTGATTGAAAAAGTTAGTAATGAAGTAACAAAAGTAAGAGAGTTTGTAATTAACAAAAACAAAAAAGATTTGGCTTCGATATTTAATATTTCAATAAAAGATTTGAAAAATTATCATTTCGGATATTTAACCGGAGATAACCCGGATAAAGAAGTTAATGCCAGAATAAATTCAGTAGAAGATGTTATTAAAATTTGCAAAACAGCATATTTAAAAATGGGCTATGATATAGATAAACTGCCTGTTACGTTGGATTTATTTCCAAGAAAAAATAAAAATACTCATGGTTTTTCATTTCCTATAAAAGCAGGTAAAGACAGTCGTATTTTAGCTAATTTGGTTGGAAACGCAACTTCTGTAATTACTTTGTTACACGAACTCGGACATTCTGTTTTCACAATCAATACAGATATAAATTTGCCATATTTGGATAAAGATTCGACTTGCACGATGACAGAAGCAGTTGCGATGATGATGGGTGATTTACTTCGTCTTGAAAATTTTATGGATAACAAATTACCTGATGATATTTTCGATAAATACAAAAACTTTTTAATTGAAGATTCGGTGAAATTTATTAATGCAAGTATGGTTATAATAAATTTTGAGAGAGAAATGTATAAAAATCCTAATCAAAATTTAAAGCAATTATGGAGTGAATTAAACGTCAAGTACAAAGGTTATACAAAAAATGATGAAATAAATAATGAATGGGCCACAATTCCGCATTATATTTCTCACCCTGCATATTATCAGAATTATTTTAGGGCAACACTAATTAAAGAACAGCTTTATAGCGCTTTACAAAATACTCTTGGAGAATTAACAAAAAACCAGACTACTGCAGAATTTTTAAACAAAAATTTATTTAGGTACGGAAGTTCAAAAGATGATGATGAAATTTTACGTATTATTTCAGGAAAAGAGTTAAGCGTAAATGATTTTTGTAACAAAATAAATACATTAAACAAAAAATAAACAAATTAATTTTAACATATGTTTACAATTTGCTCATAAAAATTAAATATTTTATGAAATTATCCGATAACTATAATAAGTTTATAGCAAGGAGCAACGGATATGGCAGTAGATAATAATAAATCAAATCATAAAGTGGATGCATCTTGGATAAAAAATGGGATTGAAAGAAACAATGCAAGGACAAGTGGCTCATCAAGTTCATTATCTCTTAATACAAGTATATTTAGTTGTTCTTCAAATACCCCATCTTCAAGTGATTTAAGAAGTTTGGCGGATAGAGTTTCAAAAGAGCTTAAAGATGATGCAAAAGATGAATCTAATAAAAAAGCATTAGAATTATGTAGCGGAATTTCAGGTTGTCTTGCTTCATTAGGCGGACTTGTTACTGCTTGTAAAGCTGCATTTGGCAGTAGTGGTGCTTCAGGCGCAGCCACCGGTATTCCTAAATCAACATCTGATCAGATAACTGAATTAAGAGAAGAAAGAGGTAGATACCAACACGAATTGGACCGTTTAAATAATTCTGAAAAATTGAGGGAAGAGATGTCTCTTATAACAGAAACAGTTAGTAATATAAATGTTGAAATAGCATCATACGACAAGATGACAGAAGATATTGATGCTGATATAAAACAATGTAAAGAAAGCAAAGGTGCTATTGAGCAGGGTAAAGCTGCTACTGAACAAGGAGTTACAGCAGCTGATGGTGAAATCCAAGCAACAGACCAACAAACAACTCAAGTTGAAGGACAAGAACAAAGTGCTCAAGATAGCATAAAATTATGTCAAAATACTCTTACCCAATTAGATGCAGAAATAAGTAGAGCAAAAGCACATGGAGAAGATACAAAGGCTTTGGAAACCAGACGAGATGAAATTAAAAAGCAACAGAATAATAAAGAAGCCTTAATAAAACAATTAGAAGGACTAAAAGAAGATTTAAAAATAAGAAGAAAAAAAGCAGAAAGCAGAAAACAAGCAAACTTGGACGAATTAAAAAAATACGTAGATAGCGAAAAAGCAATAGAAAAAGCTGTTGACAACAAAACAAAACAAAAGGAAAAAGCGCAATCACAAAAAACAAGTGCGGAAAAAGCAGCTACAGAAGCAAGCAATAAAAAAGATGAATTAGAATTGTCAGCTAAAAAACTTGAAGAACGTAGAAAAGAATTAAAAGAAAAAATTGAAGAACTCGATAAACAAATAAAGAAATTGGAAGAAAAACAAAAAGATGAGAAAAAAGCGCAAGCAGATGAAGACGGAAAAAAAGCCGGGAAAAAAGATATAGAAGATGCAAGAAAGAAAGCCCAAGCACCTGCTCAAAAACCTCAAACAGATATTCAAGCATAATTATAGCCAAAAAGAAATCAAAAAGATAAAATAAAAGAAATGAAAATTTTATTCATTTCTTTTATTACAATTATATTTATTTTTTGTATTTATTACTTAGATGCTTTTGTAGATTTTTTATCAGAATTTGCTTTATTTTTATTTTCTGCATTTTCATTTTGTTGTTGAGGCACCAACATCGGAATTACAGGATACCTTCTTGCAATAATTTCTTTATCATTATCATAAACGTAGAAAGTCAAATCTCTTACACTATAATCCATTGTAATTTTAATATTATTCAAAAATGCATTATAAATAAAATCTTCATGCGGAATTTTAACAATAGCTTCACCAAGGTTAATTTCTTTACCGTTACTTGCCTTGGCCTTTACAGATAATTTATGATCACCTACACTCCATTTTGGACCGCACATAATAGCCATATCAAAACCAAATTCTGCAGGCATAGCAACTGTTGTAAATTTATCATAAATATTAATACAAGTTAATTTTTCATTTTTAAAAAGTACTGTTTCCGCTAAGATTAAATATTCTGCCATTTCTCTACCTTTCTCAAAATATTAAAATTTGATTATTTCTTATTTTTATAAAATATACAAATCTTATTACAATAAACTTTTAAAATAACCACTAAAACTATATAAAAGACAAAATTATACTTCATACAAGAATGCGCGTGGCAAGATTCGAACTCGCGACCTCCTGGTTCGTAGCCAGACGCTCTATCCAGCTGGGCTACACGCGCACATTTTATATATGAAGTTTTCAAGTTTCAATTATCACTTTACCAACGAACAAGTTATTTAATTACCTTATTCCATTATGTAAAATACCCTTGAAGGATATAAACATTCTAACAAAAAAAACTATTTTTGCAAGTGGTTAGTTTTCAATTATTGAATCCAATTTATGTTACTAATTATCATTTATAAAAATATTAATCGATAAATTTAATCAACTACCTGTATTCTTTTATCGCATTTAATTTGAACTTCTTTTCCTTTATCAGCAAACGCTTTTTTGATATATTCTTTTACCATTCTGTCTTTATCTGCCAACGTAGTTTTTTCTTCTGATTTATTTTTAACTTCCAACGTAGCTTTATTTACCAATTTTGTTTTCTCAGCCGGAGTAATTTCATTTTTAAATTTTCCTTTATCATCAAAGCTTGATTTTCCTTTATAAAAGCTAACAATATCAGAATCATTTGTTTTTAACATATAATATTTATCTCCGCCCTGCTTAGCATAAAATCCGTCTATCGCAACGTTGAATTTTTTATCATTACTTGGATTTTTTATATTTAACGGGTGTTTATTACCATCTTTATCTACAAAATCAACTGAAAGCAATTCACCTTTCTTGTTAAGTTTGTAATTCAATCCTGAAACTTGCAAAAATCCGGGTTTAGTTGAGTGTTCCGTTATTGATTTTGCACCGTGTTTAAGAGCGTCAACTAATGCTTTTTCGCTGTATTTTACAACATACATATCATTTTTAAACGGAACAATACTTTCTACAAGCCTTGATGTAATATTTCCGTTATCAAATTTGTTTCTCAAATTTGCAGAACCCAACAATGCAATATCAGAATTTGTATAATATCTCATTGCATCTGCCACAAAATTAGCATGCGGATTTTCTGCAACCAATTTATTTTCCGGCTCATCGTCAACTATATTAGCCAAACCAATTACTTCAGATTTGCCAATAAATCGGTCTTCCAAATAAGACATAATCATATTGCTTTGGTAATCTTTAGTATTATTTACACTATTCCTTGCCTTAGTGATAACACCTTTATCATTAAATTCAATATCCAATACTCCAAAATGGTCAGCATCTTTTCCCGCTTGTGTAATAATTACGGGATTGCCGTCTTTGCCGTAAAGTAAATTTTTACCTTTTTCTATGCCCTTAATAAGTTCATGTGAATGTCCGCCCAAAATAACATCAATTCCTGAAGTTTCTTTAGCTAAACGTTTTTCTAATTTATTACCTACATGAGATAAAACAATAACTTTATCCACACCTTGTTTTTGGAATTTATCAATTTCTGATTGTACATCTTTTATCGTCTTATCAAAATCATCTATTTTAAATGATTCATATTCATTTTTGTTATTTAAAATATGGAACAAATCAATCGGCAACAAGCCTATAATACCATATTTAGTTCCATTTTTCTCTTCGATATATGATTTTTCTATACGATTGCTAAGCGGATTCTTCTTATCAATATTTACGTTTAATCCTAAAATTTTATATTTTTTATCCTTTGTCAATTTATATAATTCTTCCGGTTTGCTATCACATTCGTGATTACCTAAAGCTGTAGCCGTAACTCCGATTAAATCTAAAAACATCGCTGCAACAGAATTTTTATCTTCATCTTGCCCAAGCATTGTATCACCGGAAGAAAGTTTTAATTTATCGACCTTGTACGAAGGAATAAAACTATCAAAAGCTTTGGATGCATTGTAAATTTTTTCCATTTTTGGAGTACAACGATGCAAATCATTCACATAAAAAATACTTGTACGGGTTGTCTTTGGTGCAACCGGACTTGACACTGGATTAATATTCATTTAAAATACCTATTCTACAAATCTACATGTCTTACAAGATTCGTAAAGATAATTTTTTGCTATTTTTTTTGCATGTTGTAACAAAAATTTACATTCTTTTAAGCTGAAAGATACTGCAACGCTTTACGTAAAAATTCCTCATTATCTGATAGCTTAACTCCCTGCTCAAGAACCTTATTTATTGCTTTATTTATTTCATTTTGCTCATATCCAAGCGAAACTAATATATTTTGTATATCTTCAGCATCTGATGAAATTTGAATATTACTATCTATATTTATGTTAGAACCGAAAGAAATAAATTTATCTTTAAGCTCTAAAATTATTTTTTGTGCTAATTTAATACCCACTCCCTTTGCTTTTGTTAATTCTTTTGCATTTTCATTAACTACGGCATAAATCAAATCACTTACATCAAATTCACCAAGCAAGCCTAAAGCCATTTTTGAACCTATACCTGATACAGAAGTTAATACATTAAAAATATCTCTTGCTTCTTTGCATAAAAAACCGCACAATGACATGGAATCTTCTTTGTGAATCAAAACGGTATAAATCTTAATTTCATCATTAATATTTTTCTTATCATAATCTGTGTCAGAAACTTCTAATAAATAACCAATTCCTGAATTTTCCACAGTAAAACAATTTGCTTTAAAATTTTTAGATTTTGATGTTAATTGTCCTTTTATATAGTCAAACATTTTATAATTTCCAAATAATATTCCATTTTATAATATATTATACTACAATATAATATATGGAACATTCACCGATTGAAAATATCAAAAAAACATTAAAAAGTATTCGAGAAAAAATGTCAACATTTGATGCATATTTTTCCAAGGGGTTGGAATTGTATGAAAAAAAAGAGTACACTCTTGCAATCAAAGCATTTAAATTGGCATTAGAACAGAGTAACGCGCAGAATTATGCAAATTACAATCTTGCGCTTGCTTATCAACAAATAAATGATGCTGATAATGCAAAAAAATGCTATGAATTATTTTTGAAAGAATTTCCAAATGACCAAAGCAGTCTGTATAATATAGCTCTAATTCATTTTGATTACAAAGAATACGATGATGCTTGTAAATATTTTCATGAAAGTTTTGAAATTAAACCTGATAAACTGACTGTAAAAGCCATAACTCAATCATATATTTACGCCCAAAAAACGGATGAATTGTATAAATTTATCGACAAAATATTTTCAGATTTGAAATATGATAAAATTTTAGCCTATGACATTGCAAAAGAGATAGAAGAAGTTGCTCCAAAAGTCAAAAACAGAGCACTTTTAGATAAATCGTTTGAAATATATCTTAAATTATTTGAAATTTTTCCACATAATTTTGCCATACTAATAACAATATCACTTGAATACAGCAAAAAAGGCGATTGGGATAATGCGATTTTGTATTGTCAAAAAGCATTGGTTGAAGAACCAAATTCATTTAATGCAAATAACCAAATGGGACTTATATACTACTGTTGTGAAGACTACAAAAGGAGTATAACTTATTATGAAAAAGCATTTAAAATCAACAGCAAAACGGAACCTAAAATATATTCAAATTTAGCTTATGCATACGAAAAAACCGGAAGATATGAAGATGCGCTAAAATTACTAAAAGATTTAATAATAAAATTTCCGAATTATCCTGAAAAAGACGTTATAAAAAAACAAGCAAGAAAATATACAGAAAAGTTAAAAAAGCATTAATATAAAAACAACTATCGTATAAAAAGGATAACATTAATTATATTTGTGTTATTATTTGTAATGAAGAAAGTAGAAATAAGAAAGGAAAACAAATTATGCGAGAACTTTCACCATTACAAACAGAAAGATTAAAATATGAACCAAAACTTCCGCAAACTCTTGCAAACGGAATAAATATGTTGGTTATGAAACAAGGTAATGCAACAGAAGCCGTAAGGGATAAAGAGGATATAAAAAGAATTTTCAGTAATACTTACGGGAAACCCGTTGTTACTTTCGAAACATCTGATAAGAAACAAGTTTCAGAAATTAAAAATGTCGGAGTTATATTATCAGGCGGTCAAGCACCCGGTGGGCACAACGTTATTGCAGGTTTGTTTGATGCTTTAAAACAAGCAAATGCAGAAAATAAATTATATGGTTTTTTAGGCGGTCCGTCAGGCATAATTGATGGCAAATATGTTGAAATCACAAGTGATTTTATCGACAAATACAGAAATACAGGCGGATTTGATATAATCGGTTCAGGCAGAACGAAATTGGAAACAGAAGAACAATTCAAAAAATCGTTAGAAGTATGTAAAAAACTTAATATAAGTGCTGTTGTAATTATTGGCGGCGATGATTCAAACACTAATGCAGCTTTACTTGCCGAATGGTTTGTTAAAAACAATACAGGCATACAAGTTATTGGTTGTCCAAAAACAATCGATGGTGATTTAAAAAATGAACAAATTGAAGTTTCTTTTGGGTTTGATACCGCTACAAAAACTTATGCTGAATTAATTGGAAATATTCAACGTGATGCTAATTCTGCCAAAAAATATTGGCATTTTATAAAAATTATGGGAAGAAGTGCATCTCATGTTGCTTTAGAAGCAGGTTTGCAAACTCAGCCAAATATTACTTTAATTTCAGAGGAAGTTGAAGCGAAGAAAATGTCATTAAAACAAATTGTTGATTCAATTTGTGATGTTATCGTTCGTCGTGTGGATATGGGCAAAAACTTTGGTATCATAGTTATTCCGGAAGGGCTAATTGAATTTATCCCTGAAATGAAGTCAATGATTGCAAGTTTAAATGACATAACTCATGATTTAGAGAACGATTCAAATTACACTAATGCGAAAACTTTAAAAGAAAAATTTGATATTATATTATCAAAACTTGATGAAAACAATGCAAAAGTTTTCGACAGCTTACCTGAATTAATAAAATCTCAATTACTTATGGACAGGGACCCTCATGGTAATGTTCAAGTTTCAAAAATCGAAACGGAAAAATTATTAATAGAAATGATTAAAAAGAATTTATCAGAGCTTAAAAAACAAGGTAAATATACGGGTAAATTCTCTGATCAGGCACATTTCTTCGGTTATGAAGGAAGATGCGCATTCCCTTCAAATTTTGATGCAGATTATTGTTATTCATTAGGATTCAACGCATTTGCTTTAATCAATTTTGGTTTAACAGGTTACTTATCATCTGTAAGAAACCTTGTAAAACCTGCAAAGGAATGGATTGCAGGCGGTGTTCCTCTTACAATGATGATGAATATGGAAAAACGTCATGGTGAAATGAAACCTGTTATACAAAAAGCGCTAGTAAAATTAGATGGTCCTGTATTTAAGGAATTAGAAGCTCATAGAGAAGATTGGGCGATGAACGACAGATACCTGTTCCCTGGAGCAATACAATACTTTGGGCCTACGGAAGTGTGCGATTTAGTGCCTGTAACTTTGCAGTTGGAACATAAATAAAACTTATTTTTTTCAAATATTTTCAGAACCCTAAATTTGATTAAAAAATCAAAATTAGGGTTCTGTCGTTTAATAGAACATATTGTTCGATTTTAATATAACATTATCTTGTTTTAAAGATTTTTCAAATTCATTAAGCTGCATTTTCTCAGATGCAGATAAATCATTTTTTAATTGTGCTAACTTTTCGGCATTACCTGCTGATTTATGTAATGCTAAATATCTTATAATTTCCTGTTTAAAACCATTATTTGCATAGGTTTGCAATTCTGAAAAATCGGAAGTTTCGCAAAGTATATTTATAGCTTCTTTTTTCTCTCTTTGAGAAAATGAATTAATGATTTTTACTTTGTTTGTAATACTGGAAGATTGAAATTCCGGTGAACTTACAATCTGAGATACTGATTGAGCACCTTTAGGGCTGCTGCTTGAGCTTGTGCTTTTACTTGTATTATTAGTGTTATACGTTGTTACAGGTTTATCTTGTACAGTATTTGTCTGAGTTTGAGTTGTTTCATTTTGTTGAACGTAAGCATTTTCATCAAGATATTCTTCTTCGTCCATTACTTCATCATCTGCATATTCATCTAATGATGCTTCATACGCTTCAATAGATTCTTCTAATGCATCCTGTACACTTTCATATTCTGAATTTTCCAAAAGTTCTATTAAATGTTCTCTTTCATCAGAATCAAAATTATTTAAATGTTGAGCCAATATTCTTTGAGTTGATTCATCAGCATTATCAAAATTATCATCTATAAATTTTCTTCTTGAATTTTTATCTAAATTTTCCATTTGATGAATTTCTTGCATAATAATATTTGACATTTTAAAATTATTTGATTTTTTATCTTGTATGCTTATTTCTGCTAAAAGTTTATGATTACCCTTTAGTGTTAAATTTTTTGATACTCTGGGCATAAGTCCATGTACATCTTTTCCTCTATTTGCATAATCTCTAAGGAAAGCAGCCCTATGATGGGTACTCATACCTTTAAACGTCATCATACCGGCAATCATATCTTTTGCTGTATCGGTATCTAAACCATATTTATCTACAAACTCGACGAAGCAATCATTTGCTATTTTAGCTTGTTCTTCAGGTGATAATTTTTTATCATGCAATGGTTTAAATATCTTTTTAACATCTTCATGCATTTCTTTTCTTTTTTCACCAACTATACTTTTTTTCGCAAATTTATCTCTATAGTTATCTAAAAACTCTTTTTCATCTTTTATTTCTTTTATTACTTCTTTTTGTTCAGATTTTGCTGCAGTTTTATCGCTAGCTTTTTTACCTGTATCTTTGGTTTGTACATCTGATTTTTGATTAAAACCCAACATTTCATCCAAAGCATCCCTTGCTTTGCCATGCATTTCTTTTGCTATTCTACGTCTATCTTCAATACTGTCAGGTTCTGTTTTTTCTCTACTTTTTTGACGGAAACTTCTTACAAAATCACGAAACTCACTAACTTTAGATTTGTTCGCACTTGCATCATCAACTTGCGTTTCTGCAGGCTTGTCGTCTAATTTTGCCTCAACAGGTTGTTTACATGATTTTTCTATACACAATCCCATATTTGCATCATTTTCATTAGGTTTTCCGGATAATGCCTGTGGTAAATTTTGCTCATTTAAACGGCTCATTTCTTGAGTATTTGATTGATTTGAACTAAAATCTATGATGATACCATTATTTTGCGCATATGCAATCACCTCTTCATCAGGCGTATTAAATGGAATCCCATATTGTTGTTTAAATTGATCAATAGATAAAGTCATACATTTTCTCCGGTAGATATATTTTATATAAAAATTTTTGATTAAAAATATTTACTAAATTTCTTAATTTGTAAAGAAATTTTAAAAATAGCATAATATTTTTTTTTCTTATTAATTATTATTACGACATTTAATGTAAAAATCATAAATTTTATTTACATTTCTGTAAACATTTGTTAAGATGATATTATAAAAAAAGTCAATTTTTGCAAAATAAAATACTTTATATATTTACGAGAGGTATTTAAGCTATGGAAAAAGACAACGTTATTGAACTTCAAATAAAAAAATCAGAACAAGAATTATTGAAGGAAGATAAAACAAAATCTGTTGTATCAAATGCTTCTAATCCTATATATAAAAAAATGCTTGAATTTCATAATACAAAAATTGGCGAAAAATTTTCTATAAAAGATTTATTGCGTTAATTCTATGTATTATTTAAAAAATAAAATATTTTTAACTCTGTCAAAAACTCAAAAATCAGCTTTATGTAATTATTTGCGTGCTTTTGTCAAAAAAAATCTTGAATGCACAGAAAATGAAATTTTTTATAAATTCATAGATGATGAGGAATACTATTTTAAAATAGGTAATCCACATTTTGAATTTTTACAGGATTTACTTTTTAAAGATGATTTTCAAAAAGAAGTTTTGATGTACATAAACGAATGCAAGAAATATTACGCATACAAAGAATCTCAGCGCCCGTTTATTGAAAAACAAAAAGAATTTGAAAAAAAGAAGCGTAAATTTTTGCAAGATGTAAAAATGCAACACGAAAAACCAACTAAAAAACAGTTATATTATTATGAAACGCTATGTAAACGGCATGATATTGAGTCAAAAGATACAAAAGAATTATCAAAATACGATTTAAAGACATTGATAGGTGAAATATTAGATGAATATTCAAAAAATTATTGATATTTTAAAATCAGGCGGGATTGAAGAACAAGAGGCAAAGGCTGAAGTAAAACTTTTATTGGAAAAATTTTGCAATACAACCGTTACGGATATTATAATGGGAAAAGAAATTGATGAAAGTCAATTAGCAGTTGTTATCCAAAAAGCACAAGAGCGGGCACAAACAAGGAAACCTATTCAACATATACTCGGATATGGTTATTTTATGGGAGAAAAGTTTGAAGTTAGTCCGAACACATTAATTCCAAGAGATGAAACGGAGATTTTAGTCAGAAAATCTGTTGAAATAATTAACCAGAACAAATATAAATTTGTAATGGATGTTGGTACAGGAACAGGTTGTATTGCTTGTATGATAGCTAAACTTGCATCTGTAAAAGTTATAGGATTAGATATTTCAAATGAAGCACTGCAAATAGCCCTAAATAATGCCTCAAGAATGAATTTATTTAACAAAGCTATTTTTAGAAAATCTGATATTTTTTCAAACGTAAAAGATGATGAAAAATTTGATATGGTAATTTCTAATCCGCCGTATATTCCACTAAAAGAAAAAGAAAACATACAAAAAGAAGTAACATTTGACCCTGATTTAGCACTATATACAAATGATGATGACGGATTGGAATTTTATAAAAAAATAATCCCATCAGCAAAGAGAGTTTTAAATTCAAATGCTCATATTGCCTTAGAAATAGGATATGGACAAAGTGAAGCTGTTAGAGAATTATTAATCGAAAATAATTATGAAAATATAGGTATAGAAAAAGACTTAGCCGGAATTGACAGAGTTATTTTTGCAAACCTAAAATAAAAATTTGACATTTTAAAAATTATAATTAAATAAAATCATACAAACAGAGGTATAAACTCATTATTAAATAACCGATAATGTTATGGAGAGAGTGTAACATGCCTTTCGTATACAGACTACAAAAAGTACTTGATTTTAGGATAAGAAAAAAAGAAGAACAGTTAATGGTTCTTCAAAAAGCACAGCAAGCACTTTTGGAAGCAGAAGCAGATATACAAAGAAATTTACAGGAAATCGAAGTAACAAAACAAAATCAACGGCAAGCGGACTACACTATGATGGAAGCGTACGATAATTACTTACATCATTTGTGGGAAAAAGGCGACCAATTAGAAGTTATTAAACAAGAAAAAGCACAAATTGTTCAACAGGAAACAGAAAAATTAATCGAATTGGAACAAGCCGTAAAAGTTTTAGAAAAGCATAAAGAAAAAACAAAAGAAGCATATATGGAAGAACAAAAAGCTATGGAATTGAAAAACATGTCAGAGCTCGGAGTTCAAAGATACTTCCAACAAGCTAAAGAAGCAAAAGAAGAACAAGAATTGTTAGAACAATATCAAAAAGAATTAGAGGAAAATTAAATGGGTATTCAAACAACACAATTAAATAATAATTCAAGCACAACAGCCGTTTCTTCACAAACGCAAGTAACAAATACTACTCAGCCAGCATCAAACCAAACTGCTGAAAAACTACAAAATCAAAAACCATTTGCCGAAGAAATTGCTAATATGTCTAATAATTCTGAAAAATTAAACGACAATAAAAATCAAAAACAAATATTGTCTGAAGTAAATGTAAAAAAATCTGTAGATATTTTAGAAAATGAAGCATCAAACAAAGTTTTTATCAATAGCAAGATTGCTAAAAATGTATCAAAGCCTGCAAAATTTTCATCAAAAAACATAGATAATAAAATAAATGATGAAAAATTTTCGAATTCAACAAAAGATATTCAGACAAAAGATAGAAATATAAACAGGAACCATACTAATCACAAAATTGCAGAAAAGAATCTTGAAGATGAAATTATGTTGATGAATGATAAAACATTAGTACATGGTAAAAAATCATTAAATAACAAGAAATTAATTAAAGATAATAAATTGTCAGATGACGACAAATTATCAAATGATAATAAAATGCATTTGCCGGTTAATGACAAAGTACTTGTAAATGAAATAATTGATTATAAAGAAAAAGATTATATTATAGATTTTGATAATAAAAAAGAAATTCCTCAAAACAGAATAGGTAAAGTGGTAGATGTAACGCCAGTAGCAAAAGAAATTAAACAACCAGAAGAAGAAATGCAAGTTTTTAAAGCTGAATTCTTTAAGGAAATAGATCTTTTAGATAACACTTTAAATGACAAAAGTTTAGAAATAGTTAAATTTATCGATAATCATTTACAAACTGAAAGTAATTCGAAAGCGATTTCAACATTATCAGTTCAAAAGAACAATGATTCATCAGATGAAAAGACTATAAAAATGACTGAATCAGATGCAAAGTTTTTCACAAATTTAGCAGAAAACAATCAACAGAATGTCATGGTTGAGCAAAAAACTGATTTTCAACAAGTATATTTAAAAGATGTTGAAACGGCAAAATCTGCAGAAGTTTCAAAAACTTTGTTAAATGCATTAAAAGAATCTCAAGAAACAAATAAATCTTTCAGAGTAGATTTTGATAAAGATATGGCTGTAGTTTTAAGAGTAAACAAAAACGGTCAAATTTCAGCAGAATTTATTCCGGGCGATGCAGTTGTTGAACAATATTTGAAATCCAACATTCCGTTATTAAAACAGAGATTTAATGATGAAGGTTTAGAATATGAAAATTTATCATATCGCCAACAGAAAGAAAATCCTGAAAACGAAAGGAATAAAAGAAATACACGAGAAGAAAATAATAAGGAGAATGCTTATGAATGATGCATTTGTTACAGCTTTAAATACACAAAAATCAACAACGGAGTGGATGAGTGCTCTTACTACAAACATGACCAACATGTACACTCCAGGATACAGAGAAAACAAATTTAATTTTAAAACATTTTTAAACGGTGCCGTAATGGACACTTGTGATAAAAATTTTGGGCAAGGGAAATCTATGCCTGGTACAGGCAATGCAAATCTTTTTTTGGAAGGTGAAGGGTTTTTTGTAACTCGTACGAAAGAAGGCAAAATAATTTATACCAGACATGGTGAATTTGATTTTGACTCTGAAGGCGTATATAAGAATAAAGACGGTTACGCAGTACAAGGTTATATATTAAACGACAAAGGCGAAATCATGGCCGGAACAAAATCATTAAGTGCAGACTTGTATGAAGAAACCATAACAAAGGGTGGTGCGCTTGATGTGCCTACAACCAGCATAAAGTTATGGATAGACCCTAACAATGGTAAATATTTAGGAAAATATGATGATTATGAAATAAAAAATGACGGCACAATATACGGGAAAGCTGATGGCGGTAAAAAAGTTGTTCCGTTGTACAAAATTTCGACAATGAGTTTTCATAATAAAAACGGCTTGTATGAAGTAAAAGACGGTCAATTTATAGAAACGGAAGAATCAGGACGTCCTGTATTAGGTCGAAATGAAATCCGTTCAGGATTATTGGAAATGTCTAATGTAGGATTTAAGGATAATCTTGCAAATTATCAACAAGCAAAAGTTCAAATGGAATTAGTAAATAAATTAATTGAATCTCAAAAACAATTATTGCAAGAAGCTATGCGACTTGTATCCGCATAATATACTCAATATAACGTAATTTAATAGTATTTTTTAAATTATTAAGAAAAATTGAATATAACTCAAAATCTGCAAATATTAGCGTTTATCCATATTTTTAAGTTAATATACTTTAATCTTTGTTGTACAAAAATAATATTTAAAGTACAATATTAAACGGGTGGTATATAAAACATGGGTAAGATGGATATATGGATGATTTATTAACCGGATATAATTTTTATTCCAGTGGTCGTAACATGGAAATGATTACTAAAATTGTGGATGTATTGAAGAAAATTCTTGAATACGACAGACAACAACCTCAGCCCTTGTTTCTTAGAACCACAGACAGTTTTATTATGAATATTGCAAGAACCGTTGTTGAAGAAAAGAAAAAGACATTTTTAATCGCAATAACAGGAGAAAGTGCTTCAGGAAAAACGGTTTTTGTTGATAATACAATAAAATCCTGTTTAAAAGATGCAAACAAACAAGGATATTATACCGTTGTTCGTCAAGATGACTATTACAAAGATACTTCAAAAGAATTGGAAGAAGCGGGAAGTTATGAGGAATTATTCAAAACAGGATTCAGTTTTGACACTCCTGATGTAATTAATTTGGAGCTTATGCGTGAGCATTTGCTTGCTCTTAAACAAGGAAAAGCTATTACATCACCAAGATACGATTTTGTTACCTGCAAATCTAATCCTGACGGAGATGTTAAAAACCCTGCAAAAATTATTTTAACTGAAGGGTTGTATGTTTTGAATGAACAAATAAGAGATATTATTGACGTAAAGGTTTATGTATTTACTCCGTTAGAAGTAATAAAAGAAAGATGGTACAGACGCGCTGCTACACGCGGAAAAACAGGTGAAGCTGCAGACTTGCAATTTAAAGATGTTAATGCAACTGCTCAAAAATATATCAGACCTACATATACAATCGCAGATGTAATTATTAACGGTCTTGTTTCGCAAGAATATATCAGCGAAATTACAAATATGATTTTTGATTCAATAAGAGCATTATTTTAATTTGTATTATGATTAATTTAATTTTAGCTCTGGGAGCTCGCATTTTTTCAAATCCGTTAGCAAATGTTTATCAAAAAAAGATTTGTGAAAAAAATTCATCATTAATTTGTAATTTTTATACATATTTTATTTTGGGACTTTTGTGTATTCCATTTGCATTAAATATAAATTGGATAAACTTGCCAAAAGAATTTTGGATTTTTGCACTATCTGCCGGATTATTATGCTCCGTTGGAAACGCATGTTTAATAAAAGCCCTGCAAATAGGCGAATTATCAGTTTTGGGGCCGATAAATTCATATAAATCAGTTGTCGGAATGATAATTGCAATAATCGTGTTACACGAAATCCCTTCTATATTAGGAATATTGGGTGTTGCACTAATAATTTGGGGTAGTTGGTTTATTTTTGAAACTCAAAAAGAAGGATTTTCTCTTAAATTATTAATGCGAAAAGATATTTTATTAAGATTTGCAGCACTTATTTTGATGGGAATAGAAGCTGTATTTTTGAAAAAAGTCATACTCCTGTCATCACCCGTAATTTCTTTTATGTTATGGTGTTGGGCAGGTGCATTCTTTGGATTATTGCTAATATTTTTATTCAAAAAACCATTAAAAATCATATCAAAACAATATATTTCAAAATTTGCAATTGTATGTTCAATGCTTGCAACAATGCAATTAAGTACAAATTATGTATTCAAATACATGAATGTCGGATACGCTCTTGCATTATTTCAACTATCTACACTTGTAAATTTATGGTTTGGCTATAAATTTTTCCACGAAACTGATATGAAACAAAAAATCATCGGCACAATCATAATGATATTTGGCTCTGTGATAATTATATTGAACTAAATAACTTACTATTTCTCTTTAATTTAAAACACCACACAAAATTTTGTATATAAGTTGTATTTCTTTATCATTGGCATTTTCAAGCATAGTATTGATTTCATTTTTTAAATCTTTTGTACTTTTATGATGATTAAACATATAAAGTTTATATGGCTCAACATTAAGAGCACATGCTATTTTTTTCAAATTTTCATCAGAAGGATGATATATTCCGCTTTCTATTTTACTGATACTTGAAGGTCCGATATTTGTAAGTTCAGATAAATCCTCTTGAGTTAAATTTCTGGCAATTCTAATTTCTTTTATTCTTTTGCCTAATAATCTTTTTATATCTGACATAAACACCTCAGTTTTATTTTCACTTATATCAGAAAATTTTTGAATTGGGCTAAGCAACAATAAGTTATTGATTTTTTGTTGTAATAGGAATATAATATATTTAAATAATTGTTTTTTTAACAAACATGTATATAAAAGTTAATATATGACTGGACAAAATAAAATATTTGATTATAATATATATAAAAATGGCAAATACATGTAAAAATTTTTAAATGCAGGAGAATAGCATGATTTATAAATAAAATAAAGCACTACTAAACAAAACTGCCAAACAAAAAAATTAAAATTAAAAAGAAAAAGTAAACAAATCTTTAGCATCAACATCAAGAGCATCTGCAAGCAATTTGATAGTTTTAATTGTAACATTTGCTTCGCCACGCTCAATTTGGCCGATATAATTAAAATTCATATCAACCATCTCAGCTAAATTCATTTGCGATAATTTTTTAGATTTTCTTATATAAGCAAGTTTTGCTCCAAATCTTTTTTCCAGTCCAAAATTCTTTTCCATACTAATAAATAGTATATATTTTTTAATAAACTATTTCTAATAGCTAATAACTATAATATAATAGTTAATAACATTTATAATAATGTCCATGCTATTCGTTAGTATTAGACATAAATAAAATGCCCAAGTGGACATTACAGATAAAACAAATATAATATAAATTTATAATAAAAGAGGTTAATTCGTGTTTAAAAAAACTTTATTAATAGACTTAGACGGAGTTCTAAACCAATACAAAGGTGATTTCAACAAAGATATAATTCCACCGGTTCTAAACGGAGCTAAAGAATTTTTAAATAAAATTTCACAAAAATATGATATAAAAATATTCACTACAAGAAATAAACTTAAAACTGTTAAGTGGTTAATAGAAAATGAATTGGATATTTTTATAATAGATATAACAGACAAAAAAGAGCTTGCATGGGCATACATAGATGACAGATGCATTCAATTTAGGGGTGATTTTAAACAACTGATACATGATTTAGAAATTTTTAAACCTTGGTATCACAATTAAAATTTTTTGTTTTTATACAATTCTTCAGGATGCGCAGAATTTGAACAAATAATTTCATAATATTCATTTTTATCAATATTAACACCCATTTTTTTTATATCTATTACAAATTTCTTTTTCTTTTTTTTCTTATTATCCATAATAACATTATACTATAATTTTGGTTTATGCTAAAATTTTGTTATGAATAAAAAAGTTTTTATAGATACAATGGGTTGCCAAATGAATAAATCTGATACGGAGAGAATGCTCGGCATGCTTTCTTGTATGGGATATGACGAAGTTGATAACCCAAAAGATGCAGATTTGTTAATGATTAATACATGTTCTATTCGCCAATTAAGTGAGAATAAGGCTTTTAGTGAAATCGGAACTTGGGGACAATGGAAAAAACGCGGAAAAAACATAAAAATAGTTTTTTGCGGTTGTGTTGCACAACAAAAACAAAAAGAAATATTCAAACGTGCTCCTTACGTTGATTTGGTAATAGGTACACACAATATTTATCAACTTCCTGATTTAATCAAACGTATTGAAAGGGGCGAAACAAGAATTTGTGAATGTCCTGATACACCTTATGGCGAAAATGATATAGAAATCAAACGTGTTAAAAGTGTAAATGCGTGGATTCCGATTACAGAAGGATGTAATAATTTTTGTACATATTGTATTGTTCCATATACACGAGGAAGAGAACGTTCAAGATTACCTGAAACTATTATCAAAGAAGCCAAAGATGCTCTTTCGCAAGGATTTAAAGAAATAACATTATTGGGACAAAATGTTGACAGTTACGGAAAAGACTTTAAAGACAGAGAATACAGGCTTGCTGATTTGTTAACTGAGATAAATGCAATAGATGGGGAATTTTGGATTAGATTTGTAACTTCCTACCCGACAGATATTACGGATAATCTAATTGAAACAGCCGTAAAATTAGATAAGGTATGCGAATATTTCCATATCCCGATGCAATCAGGCTCAAGTGAAGTTTTGAAAAAAATGAACAGACGCTACGATAGAGAAACCTATTTTAAAATAGCAAAAAAAGTTCGCGATATGGTTCCTGACGTAACAATAACCAGCGATTTTATTGCAGGCTTCCCGGGAGAAACAGAAGATCAATTTGTAGAAACACTTACTGCAATGGATGAACTAAATCTTGATTATTCCAATACTGCAGCATATTCTCCAAGAGAAAAAACTGTCGCTGCAAAGTGGGTAGACCTATTTATTGACGAAGATGTTAAAACTGAACGCCTTGCAAGATTAAATGAACAAAACAGAATTTGCTGTCTGCGTTCAAATAAAAAATATATCGGACGAGAATTAGAAGTATTAATAGAAAATTTTGAAAATCACAAAGGTAAAAATGTAAACACAGGCAGAACAAGAAATAACAAAATAGTTCACATTCCTTGTGATGAAAATTTAACAGGGAAGTTTGTAAAAGTAAAAATTACCGGTGCTAAAACTTGGTATGTTAATGGCGAATTGGTTTAACTTCAAAAATTTTAAGATGCAATAAACATATTACATCCAAGTCCGGTTGATTTAATATATTCTTCTGTTATATTGAGTTTTTGTGCCAAAAATGGGTGAATTGAAATAAAATGTCTGTTTTTGGAAACGATTAAACCTTTATTATCTTCCAATAAACCTTTTATTTGTTTTTCGATTCTGCATAAAATATTCTGCCAATTTTTCGAATTCCAATCAGCCTCTTGGTTAAAAGAGCCAACATTATGCAAATAAATTTTATTTACATCTAACGTTAAAGCCCATTTTAAAAATTCAGGAAGTTCAACAATATTTGATGGCATTGTTAAAAATTTAGGTGAAAGTTCTACTTTTTTATTGTTATATAAAGTCATAAAATTATTCATAACCTTGTCAAAATCCAAATTCATATGAATTTTATAAGATTGTTTGTTAAAACCAAGCATAGAAACGGTTATTTTATCAAATATTTGTTCTGCTTGTTTTAACCTTTGTTCTCCTACACATAAATTTGTTATTGTGCCAATTCCCATATTCGGATATTTTTTGTGCAAATCAAAAAGCATATTAAACGCATCTTCTTGAACAAGAATTTCACCGCCTATTGCAAAAATATTTTCAGGTTTATAATAATCAATAATTTCCATAAGCCTTGCTAAATGTTCTTTTTCATTTGGCATAGGTTCTTTTGATTGATAACAACAAACACATGATGCCTGACAAGTGTTTGATGTTTCATAGTGGATATATTTTAAATTTATTTTATCATCTTTTGTAGGTTCAATTGATTTATACAAAGAACATTCACATAAAATTTTTGCGTTTTTAATTTTCTCATAGATATCCGCATCAAAAATGTTACCTATTCTCGTGTAAGGCGGCGTAATACAACAAGGATAAACATCTCCGTTATAACATATTTTTAATTTGTGATAATGACAAACCCTAACTGTTTTTTCAGCCATTTTACACCTTTTAATTAAATCTCGTACGAGTTAAATCTGCTTTACGCATTCTTATCGATTCAGGAGTAATTTCTGCTAATTCATCATCAGCAATATAATCAAGAGCTTCTTCCAAAGATAAAATCTTAGGAGCTTTTAGTGTAACCATAACGTCAGCAGTTGAAGTACGCATATTTGTCAACTTCTTTGTTTTGCAAACGTTTGCAGCAACATCTTGAGCTCTGTTACCTTCACCTACAATCATTCCTTTATAAACTTTTGTTTTTGGAGTAATAAAGAAAGTTCCTCTATCTGCAAATTGATCTAATGCATAAGGAACTGCTTCACCCTGTTCCCAAGCAATTAGCGAACCCATTCTTTGTTTTGGAATATCTCCGGCTAACGTATCATATTTGTTAAACGTATGATACATTATGCCTTCACCTCTTGTTAATCGGATAAATTCACCTTTAAATCCGATTAAACCGCGTGCCGGAATTAAGAACTCTAATTTTGAACGAGTTCCGGTTGACTGCATATCAATCATTTGAGCTTTTCTGCCCGCCAATCGTTCAATACAAGTGCCTGTACATTCATCAGGAACATCTAAAAATAGGTTTTCATAAGGTTCCATTTGAACTCCGTTGATAGTTTTATAAATTACTTCCGGTTTAGAAACTTGGAATTCAAAACCTTCACGACGCATTGTTTCAATTAAAATACTTAAATGCAACTCACCACGACCTGAAACAACCCATTTATCGGTATTTTCAGTATCTTCAACACGTAAACTCACATTTTTTTCCAATTCATCATATAATCTTTTTCTTAACTGACGAGAAGTAACAAATTTACCTTCTTGACCCGCATAAGGACTGTCATTTACAGAAAAATTCATTTGTAAAGTAGGTTCATCAATATGAATTAATGGCAACGCCTGAGGATTATCAAGAGATGAAATAGTTTCACCTATTTGTACATCAGGAAATCCGGCAATGCCTACAATATCACCTGCGAATGCTTCTTCAATTTCAACACGACCTAAATCGTGGAAACCAAATAGTTTCGTAATTTTGCATCTTTGAATAGAACCGTCAGCTTTAATTAAAGATAAAGTTTCTTGAGATTTTAAATGTCCGTTTTTAATTCTGCCGATTGCAATTCTTCCGACATAATCGTTGTAATCAAGCGTAGTTACGTGAAATTGAAGATTTGCATCAGGGTCGCCTTCGGGATATTTAATATTTTCAATAATACAATCCATTAAAGGTGCAATATTATCGCTTTCATCTTCCAATTCTTTTTTAGCAAAACCTTGTAAAGAACTTGCATAAATTATAGGAAAATCAATTAATTCTTCATTATCGGTTAATTCCGTAAACAAGTCAAAAACTCTATCCAAAGCTAAATTAGGTTCAGCTGCAGGTTTATCAATTTTATTTATAACAACAATGATTCTTAATCCTAATTCTAAAGCCTTTTGCAAAACAAATCTTGTTTGAGGCATAGGTCCTTCTGCTGCATCAACAATTAACAATGCACCATCTACCATACCTAATACACGTTCTACCTCACCACCGAAATCAGCGTGGCCGGGAGTATCTACAACGTTAATATGATAACCCTTATAATCTACTGAAATGTTTTTAGAAAGAATGGTAATACCACGTTCTCTTTCCAAATCATTTGAATCTAAAACACAAGCCTGAACTTGTTGATTATCCCTAAAAACGCCGCTTTGTTTTAACATACAATCTACCATTGACGTTTTACCGTGGTCAACGTGGGCAATAATCGCTATATTACGTAATTTTTCTATATCCATAATTCTTTCTTCTTTTCTTTTCTATTTCGTCTGTGTACAAAAATATAAATAACACAAACATGTTTAGTTGAAAAGATTTTTATTTAAATTTGCTTATTTCAGGTAATCTTTAAATTCCTTTTTATTAATTTTGTACCCGCATCCGTCAATAAGTTTTGCATAAAATTTTACGCGTTTTGCAGGATATTTGCGACACATTGGCAAACGATGCTCGTAATCAGAACACAAACCATCTTCTGTTACAAGTTTACAGGCAAAAATAAGATTCCCCTCATCATCTTTCCCTTTTATGTAAAATCTTTTGTACGCAGGAAAAAGAAATTGCATAAATTTAAATTCTTTTTCTGTGTATGTATCAAAACTATACATATGATTACAGCATTTACCGCATTTTTTGCATTTGCCTGTTATCTCATAAGTTAATTTCTCAGGTACAAAATATGATTTGATTTCGTTTATAAATGAAACAATAAAATCTATCATGGTGTTTACAATTTTGTTTTTTATACAATAATTGTATTATAGAGCAATTTTTAATAGAAAGCAAGGTTAAAATGTATAATTTCGTAGTACCTAAACAAATCAAAAAAGCAAAAAGCAGGAAGTTCAGAACTACTTTAGCATATTTTTTTAGCATTTGTATAGCTATATTTTTTGCGGGAATGGTATCTTTTAAACTATATTTGAGCTCACTTCCGCCAATTAACAATTTAGCTGAATTTCGTCCGAATATAATTACACAATTTTATTCAAGTGACGGAGAGATTATAAAAACATTTACTGCATATACTTTTAAAAAAGTTGATTTGGAAGAGATTCCTGAAACTTTAATACAAGCGATTATTGCAACAGAAGATAAAAAATTCTATCATCATAGCGGTTATGATTTGGTTGGACTTGCTCGTTCAATCCTTGCAAATATTATGGCAGGTCATGTTGTTCAGGGTGCAAGTACAATAACACAACAGCTTTCAAGAATATTATTTTTGTCAAACGAAAAAACATTTACAAGAAAGTTTAAAGAATTTATTATCGCAGCAAGAATAGAAAAAACAATTTCAAAAGATAAAATTTTAGAAATGTATCTTAATAATGTTTATCTTGGTTCAGGTGCTTATGGAGTTGAAGGTGCATCTCAAATATATTTTAATAAACATTTAAACGAATTAAGTTTAGCGGAAATAGCTCTAATTGCAGGCCTTCCGCAAGCACCTTCGGTTTATTCACCATTTAACGATAAAAAGAAAGCGGAACAACGCAGAAATCAAGTTCTAAAACGTATGTATAAAATGCGCTACATTACAAAAGAACAATATAAAAAGGCTAAAGAAGAGCCGATACATTTAAGCCAAATACCTCAACTTTATACATACAATAAAGCTCCTTATTTTTGCGATTATGTAATGAAAGAACTGGAAAAATTAGGGTTTAACGAAACAGATATTTCTCAAGGCGGATATAAAATTATAACAACGCTTGATTACAAAGCTCAAGTTGCGGCGAATGAATCAATAATAAGGAATATGAATGCTTGGGGGCTTACAAATAGCAACCAGCAAGCTGCAATATTTTCATTCAATACAACAAACGGAAGAATTCTTGCTTATGCCGGCGGAAAAGATTATACGCAATCACAATTTGATAGAGTTACACAAGCCGTAAGACCACCCGGTTCAGCGTTTAAACCTTTTGTATATGCTGCTGCAATAGAAAAAGGTTTAACACCAAACGATATGGTTCAAGATTTACCGGTAAAAATTGGTAATTGGTCACCTAAAAATTATGGTAACAAATACAGAGGAGAGATACCTCTATATACAGCTTTAATGGTATCTTCAAACGTTTGTGCAGCAAGATTGATTGAATACGTAGGAATTAGGTCTGTAATTCAATTAGCAAGAGTTATGGGTATTACAACTCCTCTTGAATACGACTATACAATAGCGCTTGGTTCAAACGGTGTTAAATTGTTTGAAATGACACGTGCATTCGGCATTTTTTCAAATGGCGGTTACAGAGTTGAACCTTACGCAGTAGAAAGCATTGAAACTTCCCGCGGAAGAATTATTTACACTGCACCAAAAGCTAAAGCAACAAAAGTTATGTCGGAAGAAACGGCTGCAGCTATGACAGCTATGATGAAAACAGTTATTCAAAGCGGTACCGGTGTAGCTGCAAATATAGGCAAACCTGCTGCAGCAAAAACAGGAACAACTGATGATTCTAAAGATGCAACTTTCTTTGGATATACCCCTGATGTAGTTACAGGCGTTTGGGTAGGTAACGATGATAACACAAAAATGGGTAATCTTACAGGTGGTACAGTTCCTGCTTTGATATGGAAAGATGTTATGAAAGCAGCAACAGAACCTTACGGAAATAAAGATTTTGATTACCCTGAAACAGAGTTAAAATCATTTAAAATGAAAGGCAAGCCTGTTATCATTTCTCCTGAAAATGCGCAAAAAACTTTTGAAAAAGAAAAATCGAAATCGGATGATAACGATCAAAATGAAGTAAATGAAGTTAATGTTAATGAATCAGTAAATGAACAGAATACTTTTGTTCCATTAAAAGGGAAACAAAAAAATAAACAGCAGGAAACAACAAATAATTCAACTGCTACACCAAAAATAGAGATAAAACAAATAAAAATAGAACAAAATCAGCCTGCAACAACAGAAACTGATACAAAATTGGCGCCTATTCCAATGGCAAAACCATTTTAAAATATAATTAGATTAGTTAAAATAAAGGAAAAACAATGACACAAGTACAAGAAGAAAACAAAACATCAATTTCTCCAAAAGAGAACATCAGACAAGCAAGAGTTCAAAAATTAACAGATTTTGAACAAAAAGGTATTAATCCATATCCTTATAAGTACGATAAAACAGCAACCGCTTCACAATTGCAAGAAAAATACAAAGATTTGCCTGCGGGTGAAGAAACAGAAGATGAATATGCAGTTGCAGGAAGAGTTATGGCAATGAGAAATACCGGCATGTTTATTGATTTGCAAGATGATACAGGCAAAATTCAAATTTTCTCACATAAACAAAATCTTGGGGATGAAAAATTCAAAACTCTTAAATTAGTTGATGTTGGTGATATTATAGGTTTTAAAGGAACAATAAGAAGAACTCCGAGAGGCGAACTTTCTATCAAATCTACTGATTATACGGTTCTTTGTAAAGCACTTTTGCCTTTGCCTGAAAAATTCCACGGATTAACCGATGTTGAAACAAAATACAGACAAAGATACGTTGATTTGATTGTAAATGAAGAAACTCGCGATACATTCAGAAAAAGAAGTTTAATTATTTCAAAAATCAGAGAATTTTTAGCAAAAAGAAATTATCTTGAAGTTGAAACTCCAATTTTGCAAACAATAGCATCAGGTGCAAACGCAAGACCTTTCAACACACACCATAACGCTTTAGATATGGATATGACAATGCGTATTGCTCTTGAATTGTATTTAAAACGACTAATTGTAGGTGGTGTTTCAGAGAGAGTTTACGAAATCGGTAAATGTTTCAGAAATGAAGGTATCGATACACGCCATAATCCTGAATTTACTATGATTGAATTGTATCAAGCATACGCAGACTACAATGATATGATGGAATTGACAGAAAATCTTGTGGCATACGTTGCACAAGAGGTTTTAGGAACAACAAAAATTAAATATGGCGAAAATGAAATAGATTTAACTCCGCCTTGGGATAGAAAAACTATGATTGGAGCTATTCAAGAAGTTACAGGTGTTGATTTTGCAACTTGCCAAACGGTTGAACAATCACTTGATTTAGCAAAATCTATTGGTGTAAATGCTGAAGATTGTGATTGCTGGGGTAAAGTAATCGATAAAGTATTTGAAGAAAAAGTAGAACCTGGTTTAATTCAACCTGTTCACATTATTGATTATCCATTGGAAATATCTCCACTAGCAAAAGTTCACAGAGATAACCCAAGATTAACAGAACGTTTTGAAACACGCGTTAACGGGTGGGAAATTGCAAATGCATTTTCTGAATTGACAGACCCTATCGACCAAAGAAAACGTTTTGAAGCACAAGCGGAAGCAAAAGCTAACGGCGATGATGAAGCTATGGAAATTGATGACGATTTCATTGAAGCTCTTGAATACGGTATGCCGCCAACAGGTGGTATGGGTATGGGTATTGACAGATTGGTTATGCTTTTAACTGACTCTCAAACAATACGTGATGTTATCGCATTCCCTACTATGAAAAATATCAAAAAATAAGTTCTAAAACTTTATACAAGAACGGATTGACGAGCAAAATTTGTCAATCCGTTTTATATTGAAATAATATTTTTACTTACAGCTTTGAACATCGCCATCTGCAGTATTATAGCCAAGTTTTTTGCCGTTCGGACACGTTCTTGACAAGTCATAAGTAGAGCGGTCTTTTACCATTAAATAGTCCATATTGCCGTTATCTAATATCCATTGACCACAATTAAATCCATGTCCAGCTTTTGTGCATCCTCCTATATTATCTCGAAATTCCTCAAGTGTTTGGTCTATAATGGGATATAAACAATTATTTGTAAATTCATTAGGTTCTGAGAATGAAAATAAATCAATGCCAAAAGAATTTTTACCTTTTTTAGGACCATCTATGTCTAGAAAAAAATAACCATCATTATAGGCTGCACATGAAAAACTTGCTCCATTAGCCAATATAACACCATAATTTCCCCAATAACGATTCTCATTAGAAGAATGACCTAAATGACCAACTTTTTGTGGCATACAATCGTACTGGTTATCGTAATCACAATATTTTGTAACTTTCATAAATTCCGTTATTCTTTTGATAACACATTCATCGTAATTTTCTTCACTATAAATATTCTTACAAGAATTATACCATTTTTGATAAGGACCATAGACAGCGGTTGCTCTATCTAGTGCTTCGTTTAGCTCGGCATAAAGTTTTTTGAATCTTGCGACTTTTTCAGCTTCACCTGTATTTTTGTTTACGTTTGGAATAGTAAGGGCTGCGACAACACCGATTATGCCCATAACAATTAATGTTTCAGCCAAAGTGAACGCAAAACATTTTTTTAAAACATCTCTATTCTTAAGACAATCAAAAATACGGAAAACAAAATTACCAAAACACTTGATACAGCTGTAAAAACAGGTTACAATATGGTTGAAGTCCTTGCTACAAGAGAGTTTAGCCCCCCCACTCCCCTGTTAAATGCAGTAGTGGAGCTAGTTTTAGCCAATTTGTTGAAATTCATCTCTAAACTCCTTTCATTACTGACTATTTACTATTTCATAATACTTTATTACCCCCAAAATTGCAAGTATTTTTTTATTGTCATTCTGAAAACTTAGAAAATACGCACGTAGTGCGTAATTTTCAAGTTGTTCAGAATCTGTTCCTTGCTATAGACCCTGAAACCATTTCAGGGTGGACAAGGGGAATTATAATTCCTGCGGAAAACCGGACATTTTCTAAAAATCACAGATTTTGGAAAAAGTAGCCAAATAAATTCAGCATAGACAAGTGGGGTTATATTCGGTTTCCCGCAGAACCTGTTTAACGTCGAATGTGTACTTAATAGTTAGAAAGATTCTAAAAACGTAGGCAATACATCAATTCACGAAATTACAAAGTACAGTTTTATAAAAATTGTACAAACACCGAACATTATGGTATAATTCTGTTATGTTTGAGGAAATTGACCAAGAAAGAATTGACAGTATAAAGAGAAGAACACGTGATGTGCTTGAAAAAACCAATCTTTATCAATATAAAGGTACTGTATCAAAACTTTTAGGGCTAACGGTTGAAGTTAAACTTCCGGGATTAAAAATCGGTGATTTGTGTTATATTGAAACAAACACGGGAGAGAAAAAACCCGCCGAAGTTGCAGCATTTAAAGGTGAAGTGGCACAATTACTTTTACTTTTAGACGGTAACGGAATCGGTCAGGGCTGTTTAGTTTCCTCAACAGGTCAGCCAATTATGATACCTGTCGGAGATTTTCTTTTGGGCAGATTAATCGACCCGATGGGAAATCCGATGGATGGGGAGCCGTTTCCTTTAGAACATGCAGAATGGAGAAATATTGAAGGCCCGCCGCCAAGTCCGTTTGAAAGACCTATTATTACAGAGATGTTTTCAACCGGTGTAAGGGCCATTGACAGTTGTTTGACTTTCGGATGCGGACAGCGTATGGGACTTTTTGCCGGTTCAGGTGTTGGTAAATCAACTTTGTTAGGTATGATTGCAAGAAATTCCGATGCTGATGTAAACGTAGTTGCTCTAATCGGTGAACGTGGTCGTGAGGTTAAAGAATTTATTGAAGATGCTTTAGGACCTGAAGGTATGAAAAAATCGGTTCTTGTTTGTGCTACAGGTGACCAGCCGCCATTAATCCGTCAAAAATGTTTGCTTGCCGCAACTGCTGTTTGTGAATATTTTAGGGACAAGGGTAAAAAAGTATTTTTGATGACTGATACCGTAACCCGTTGTGCTATGGCAGGTCGTGAAGTAGGGCTATCATTAGGTGAACCGCCTACCATGAAAGGTTATCCGCCATCAATATTCTCTTGGTTACAAAAAGTTCTTGAAAGAGCAGGAAACAGTCCAAAAGGCTCCATAACCGCTTTCTATACAGTTTTGATGGAAGGTGATGATATTAATGACCCTATTGTAGATACTGTTCGTGGTATTACTGACGGACACATTTTCTTGTCAAGAAAAGTCGCAGAAGCAAACCATTATCCGGCAATAGATGTTTTAGGAAGTATTTCTCGTTTGATGAGTGCGATTGCTTCACCTGAACATAAAGCAGCCGCAGGAAAAATGCGTAAATTGCTTGCTCTTTACAGAGAAAATAAAGACTTAATTGATGTAGGTATGTATCAAGAGGGGTCTAATCCAAACTTGGACATCGCTATTCAAATGATGCCGCAAATTAATGCATTCTTACAACAAAGAACAACAGATGTGGTTAGCATGGATACTACCATTAGTACCCTCATTGATATGATGTCAAATTTAGATGTTTAAGGTATAATGAAACTATGAAAAAGATTATAATAACAATTTTGATAGCATTAATGATTACTCCTGTTGCATTTGCAGGAGATAAGAATTTTAAAAAAATTGAAAAACAACAGAGCATGGCTATCAAAAATTTAGAAAATGAAGTTAAAGATGCTATAAAAATGCAAAGTACTTACACAGAAAAATACGATAAAGAGGGTTTATTATCGTTATATTCTGATAAATATTATAATGCAGACGGCTTTGATAAAACTATCTTTGCTGATTTGATTGACAAAACTTGGAAATTATATCCGGATATAAAATACAAAACAGTAATTCAAAAAGTAGATATTATCGGTCAAACAGCTATAGCTTACGTAAAAGAATATGCTAGTGCTACTGCTGTTGAAAAAGTGGAAGATAATGAAATAAAAGGTTCATTAAGAAGTGAATCTAACTGTATTTATTATTTGGAAAAAGCCGGTAATAAATGGTTAATTACCTCAGATATAATTACAAATGAAAAAACAACATTATCGTACGGAGAAGCAGATAAAATTGATATAAAATTAACTGTTCCTCAAGTAATGAATGCAGGAAAAGAATACACAGCGACATTACATGTTAATGCAAATAAACCCGGCATGGTTGCAATAGCATCTATCGGACAAGAAAGTATAACTTATCCGCAGATTAATGCAGAAGAAGTTTTTAGAAAACTTCCGAAAGACGGTGTTTTAGAAAGAGTATTTAGAGCAAATACAGATAATTTTAATGAATATACTGTGGCTTCAATAGGAATTACCAGAGCAAATGTAGCAAAAGATAATGAAATAAAACTTATGGTAACAGGCTTTGGTTACGTAATTACAAGAACAAACATTATACCTCAAAAAGATTTTTCAAAGGTAAAACAAAATGACACGAAAAAAGCAATCCCAAAGTTACTCTAGTAAAATAGCATATCTTTTTTTAACTTTTGCAGTATTTGTTTTTGCAAATATTTATTCGTCTGATTTTATAATAAACAACATGCATAAGGGAATTCTTTTTGATAATCCGATTTTAGCTCTAACTTACGTTAAGAACAGCGGTGCTGCTTTTAGTATTCTAAATCAATACCCGTTTGCAATAATAGCTGTATCTGTAACAATATTGGTTTTATTATTTTCATTCATATTTAAACATGCAAATACAATGACTTTTTATGGAATATTTTGGCTGGATATGATTATGTCAGGAGTTTTTTGTAATCTTTTACAAAGAATTCAATATGGATACGTTATTGATTATTTCAATTTGAAATTTGTTAATTTCCCTGTATTTAATCTGTCTGATATAGCTATAAATATTGGAATTATAGTCATAATTATTTCACTATTAAAGAAAGCACAGTTGAGCCAGTTATGAAAATTTTAATAGATGAAAATGATGAAAACGCAAGGCTTGATGCATATCTCGCAAATCTTGTTCAAGATATTTCAAGGTCGAAAATTCAATGTGCAATAAAAAACGGGGATGTTTTAATTAACGGAGAAGTTAAAAAGCCTTCTCATAAACTCCATGAAGGTGATTTTATAGAATTTGAACCCTCAACAGAAAGTAAGGTTGAAATACCTGCACAAGATATTCCACTTGATATTGTGTATGAAGATGATAATATGCTTGTTGTCAATAAACCTTCCGGCATGCTCACTCATCCTACAACAACAGAACGTGAAAATACGCTTGTAAATGCATTATTATATAAATATGGTAATAATTTATCAGATATAAACGGCGAGTTCAGACGTGGCATTTTGCACAGACTCGATAGAAATACCTCTGGACTTTTAATGATAGCAAAAAATAACAAAGCACATGAATTTTTGGCTGAACAAATTAAAAATAAAACAACCATAAAAAAATATTTAGCAGTTGTTAAAGGCTCTGTTAAGGATGAAAGCGGAGTTATAAATCTTCCAATTGGCAGACACCCGACTCAACCGCATAAAATGGCAGTTGTTGAAGGCGGAAAACCAAGTATAACCGAATACAAAGTGCTCGAAAGATTTAAAAATGCAACTTATCTGGAATTGAATTTAAAAACAGGAAGAACACATCAAATAAGAGTTCATTTGAGTTACTTTAGAACACCTATTTTTAATGATACACTTTATGGCGCAAGACCGGAAAAAGTTAAAACTCAAGAACAAGTTTTACAGGCTTACAAATTAGAGTTTACAAAACCATTTTCTGATGAGATAATAAAGCTGGAAATAGAACCCGATGAAAAAATAAAAAAGGTATTAAAATATTTAAGGAGTCAAAAGTGATTATATTTTTAAGATTAGTTTCAGTATTGTTTTTATGTGTAATAGCTTATTTTTGTTGGAAATTACATGATTATTCATCAGCAATATTAGCCTGTTCAGGATTTATAACAGGTATATTGTTTGTATTATCTTATGTATTGGATATTTCAAGAAAATTAAAAAATTATAAACGAGAATTGGAAAAAAATTCCGTATTAACAGATGAAAGTGATTCAAAAGTTAAAGTTTTAGAATCAAAAATAAAAGTTCTTGAAAAAGCATTAGATGAAGCGTTGAAAAAATAACTTTGTTTAATCAACGATTCAGATTTAATCAACGGAGAATATTTCTTTAATATCTTCAATAGTAAGTGATTTTGTGATGTTTCTGTCAACTGAAATTACGCTATCAACAAGATTTCTTTTAATTGATTTAAGTTTTTGAATTTTTTCTTCAACCGTATTTTTTGTAATAATTCTGTAAACAAAAACTTTTTTAGTTTGACCGATACGGTATGCTCTATCTGTTGCCTGATCTTCAACTGCAGGATTCCACCAAGGGTCGTAATGAATTACATAATCTGCACCTGTTAAATTCAAACCTGTACCACCCGCTTTTAAACTTATTAAGAATATTGGAATACTTGGTGTTGAATTAAATCTTTCAACAGCACCTTGTCTGTCTTTTGTTTTTCCTGTTAAGTATTCATACGGTATGCCTGCACGTTCTAACCAATCTTTTATTAAATCAAGCATATCTACAAATTGACTGAATAAAAGAACTCGATGGCCTTCTGATGTGATTTGTTCTAACATTCCTTTCAAATATTCAAACTTGCCTGATTGAATTTCACCTTTAATCATGTCTTTGTCATACAAACGAGGATGACAACAAATTTGTCTTAAGCGTAACAATGCAGAGAATATAGATAATCTGCTCTTTTCAAGACCGTTTTGTTCAATAGATTTAAACAATTCTTCTTTTGTACTATCCAAAACTTCAAGATAAAAGTCTTTTTGTTCCGGAGTCATTTCACAATATGCAATATTTTCAACTTTGTCAGGTAAATCTTTTGCAACATCACGCTTCATACGACGTAAAATGAACGGATAAATCTGCATTTTTAAACGTTTTTCAACTGTTTTATCTTGTCGTTCCATAATAGGATTTACATATCTGTAATTAAATTCGGCTATATTAAATAAAAATCCCGGCATTAAGAAATCAAATACAGACCACAATTCCTCTAATCTGTTTTCAATAGGAGTTCCTGATAAAGCTAATTTATGTTCGGAATTTAATAATTTTACGGATTGCGCTGTTTGGCTCATTGCATTTTTAATGTTTTGAGATTCATCTAAAATTATATACCTGAATTTTATGTCTTTTAATTCTTCTATATCACGCCTAATTAATGCATAACTCGTAATTACAATATCGTAATTCGGAATTTCATCAAATAAATTTTTTCTGTCAACACCTGAAAGTTTCAAACAAGTTAAACCAGGTGTGAATTTTTGAATTTCTGATTCCCAATTAAAGACAATAGAAGTAGGACAAACAACAAGAGTCGGCATTTGTCCGTCGACATCTTTAGCTTTTTGCAATAAACTAAGTGCCTGCAAAGTCTTACCAAGCCCCATATCATCAGCCAAAATTCCGTTTAGACCATATTTATACATAAACCACAACCAACTGAAACCTTTTATTTGGTATTCACGAAGTTCTGCATTTACGCTTTCAGGTAATTTCAAATCTTCATCGGTTGAGAATGTAGAAATTTGTTCCCAGAATTTTTCAAATTCCTTGCTTAATACAAGCTCAAAACCTCTCGATTTTAATTCCTGAACTAAACCCGCACGATAAGTTTTTACCAAGAATTTGTTTTCGTTATTTCTGTATGCATCAAATGAATTAAATGATTTCATCATAGCATAGATATCTTCTGCAGGATATTCAACAAAACCTAAACTTCTCACTCTGCTATACTTTTCGTTGTTTTGTATAGTTTCATAAATTTCATCGAAATCAACAATATCTTCTCCGACTTGACCGTATAATTGAATTTCAAAACTATCTTTTGAATTTTCTGAAAAATCAATTTTTGCACACATTCTGAATGGTTCTTGTATTAATTTGAAGAAACTTATATCATCTTTTTCTTCAAAAACCCAATTATCACCTGCTTTATTCATATAATAATTACAAAAATCTATTGCATTTTCTTTTCCCATTGTTAAATTATTGGTTTGCATAGGAACAAATTTGCATGCCAAAAGCATTTGATACGATTCTATTTCGTGTTTAATATCACGTTTTATCCAATATACAGAATCATCATCTTTATTTTTAATAGTCAAATAAGGCGTTTTATCAGCAGTTTTTGAAAACGGAACACGAACTCCGTCATATTCAAATTCCAAAGATGCCTTTAGAGATTGATCGTAATCTATTCCCAATGAAACAATTTTTTTAGGTGGTTTTTGTTCCAAGAACAATTTACTGATTGATTCAGAAATTTCGACATCAATTTGTTCCCTTAATTTAGGTAATTCTTCGTATATAAATTTTCCGCTTTCAGAATCCTTTAAATCTGTGAAAGTTGATTTCAAAAGATTTTGAGGAACAATGTTCATTGCAACATTTGTTGGAAAAATTAAATTTTTATATCGACCCCATTTAATTTGTCGAGAGAAATATCTGACTTCTTCAAATGGAACAATATCGTCTTTGTCAGGTCTTTTCCAGAATAATTCCAAAACTACATTGCCCGCAGACGAACTATTTACGGATAAAACTAATCTCCATTCATCTTTAACAAAAGCCAATCTGTTTTTTGTTTTTTCATCTAAAACTTCATCTGCCATCGCCAAAAGTGGAAACATTGGCGCAAATTTTGGGATTGGAATGTCGTACCAACCTGCTTTTTTATCTTGTCTAGCAGTTTTTAAAATTTGTTTAAATAATTCAACTTCCACTAATTGAGAATTATTTAGTGTAAAATTAGAATCATTTTTTTGCGCTTCTATTAAACCAAGTAAAATAGGTTCTATTGCACGAACTACTTTGCCTGTAGCTCTTGACATAACAAGAATTGAAAAGAAATTTGGCTTTCTTTTCGGATTAAAATGGAAAATGTAGTTACCTTTCGGCGGTTCTGTCATTTCTATATTTTCATCGCTATAATCCGCTTCGATACCATATTTAGTTTCAAGCCAATCTTCATAAGCATGCTCATTTATAGATTTTATGGCAACAGCAACAGCATGCTTGCACCATTCCTCTTTTAACGGACAACTACAACGTGCTTCTACTTTGTTTTTTTTAAATATTAAATCGGTATTATACGATTCTTGAAAACTGCCCTTGACCTTACCCATATAAAAATTTTTGTTAGGATAAGATTCAAGAACCATATCTTTTGTATAATACTCATATCCGCGACGCCAACTGCCTGCGCTCGTATTTTCTTTTAAAAATTTAAAATTAAATTCAAAATTGCCCATTAATACAAGGTGCCACTTTCTTCCATTACATACTTAGGAGTGAACGGTTTAAGTACATTTCTATACTAATACTCTTAAGATTTAAGATGACCGTACTAAAATTATTACATGAAAATTTTTAAATGCAATATAATTTTAATAAAATTTAAGGTAATTTATGTTGTTTTGTACAAAAGGAAAATTTATTTAATCACCTAAAAGATTGATTGAAAAAATGTATAAAAGGTTATAATCTATATTAGGAAGAGATATAAGGATAATACATTGAACAAAAAAGATTTAAAGAAAAGTATTAGTGAGAAAGAACGTCAAATATTAAAATTAAAAAGTCATGTTGATAAATCTGAGGTAAGTGCAGAAGTTTACAATAAACTAATCTTGGAAAAAGCAATTCTAAACAAAGAATTACAAGATTGCACAAGAAATAGATTTTTAGAACGTGTTAAAAAATTAGTACCCCACAAAAAGAAATTGATTTGTGATTACTTTAAGTCTAAATAAGATTTTATTAATTTTAAATCGTCTTTTGTTTGACTTATTTGATTTTCATTTGCGTATTGCATTAAATATGACGGGTGAAAAATTGTAATTGCATCACAATTAACCGAATTAAGATTGATTTTAAAAATTTTACCTCTAATATCACTAATTTTAAAAGATTTTTTATTTGTTAATGCACCATAAGATGTACCACCGCAAAGTACTATAAGTTTTGGTTTTATAATTTCAATTTCTTTTAGTAAAAATGGCAAACAGTTCCTGATTTCGCCATTATCGGGTTTTTTGTTTTTATTCGGATTATCAATAGGTGTCGGTCTGCATTTTACAACATTTGTAATGTATAAATCAGATTCTCTGTCAATATCTGTTTCTTCAAGATAAGACGTCAAATTTTTTCCTGCTGCACCCACAAACGGTTTTTTATTTTTAACTTCATCTTTTCCCGGAGCCTCACCTATCAACATAATTTTCGAATCACAATTTCCACAAGAAAAAACTTGATTACACTTACAAATTCTACATTTTTTACATTGCAAAACTTCTTTTTTTAAATCATTCAGTAATGTTTGTTTCGTCATTGTCATCATCATCTATATTTACTTCTTTTTCTATTTTAAATAATCCTACATTATACTTTTTACAATATCTTTTAACTTCTTTAACAACAACATTTGACAGAACAAATAATGCAAACAAATTTGGTACGGCCATAAATAAAGTTACTGCATCAGACAAATTAATAATACTTTTGAAATTCATAGCAGAGCCAAATATAATACAAATGCAATATATTATTTGAAAGGCTCTGGTTTTTGCAGTTGAATTGCCGAATAAAAATTGCCAACCTTGTAAACCATAATAAGAACCGCATAACATTGTTCCCAGAACAAAACAACTTGCCATGATAGTTAAGAGGATAGGGAAAAAGCTAAAAGCAGTAGCAAAAGCCTTTGACGTTAATTCAATACCTGCAATTCCGCTTACATTGAGGTATTCTCCTGAAACAACAATAACAAAAGCAGTAGAAACACCCACAATACACGTATCCACAAATGGCTGTAGCATTCCAATAAACGCTTGAACTGCCGGTTTATTTGTTTTAACCGCAGAAAATGCTGTAGGTGCTGTTCCCAATCCTGCTTCATTAGCAAACATTGCACGTCTGAATCCCCATAGAGCACAAGCAAAAACTCCACCCACCATAGCCTTAGGATAAAACGCCTCAACAACAATAGTTCTTATTGTAGTCGGGATATTATGGATATTTATAATTGATATAATTAATATACTTATTAAATATAACGCACACATTATAGGTGTAACTTTTGCCGTAAATTTTCCGATAGATTTAATTCCACCAATAATAGTAACCCAAGTAACAGTTGCAACAATAACACCGATAATCCAAGCATTATTATAAAAAACACTGTTTTGAGCTCCTGTTGTTTCGATGATTTGCGTTGTCATTGCATTGATTTGAAACAAATTCCACCCGCCAATTACGGCCAAAACACTACATAATGCATATAATTTGCCCAAATATGGTGCAATAATGCTTAAGATTGGTCCTTTTAGTCCTTTAGAAATATAATACATAGGACCGCCTGATACAGTTTTATCTTCGTTAATTTCTCTAAGTTTTACGCCTAAAAGTATTTCTGCAAATTTTAGTGCCATAGAAAAAAGTCCGGCTACAAACATCCAAAAAATAACACCCGGACCGCCGATAGATACTGCAGCAGCAGAACCTGCAACGTTACCGATACCTGCAGACGAAGAAATTGTTGCGCTTAATGCTTGAAAAGATGAAACTTCTCCATATTTTTTGCGTTTTATTGAATCTTTATGTCTGAATTTATGAAATATTAATTTTAGTGCATGCTTAAATCCCCAAAATCCGATAAATCTTAACCTGATAGTAAAATAAACGACAGCAAACATTAACAGGGCAATCAATAATTGAACTTCAACACCCTTAATATTTACCGAATAGAAAATCACAGAAGATATTCTATCAGCTATTGGAGATAAAATGCTATCAATTAATAAATCCAAATTCATAGTATCATGATAGTATAAAAGACAGTGAAAGGTAACAATGCGTTACAAAAAATTAACGTAATTGAAATAAAAAAAAATTTATGTTAGTATAAGATATATAAAATTTGAAATGGAGAAATGGCCGAGTGGCTGAAGGCGGCACCCTGCTAAGGTGTTATATGGAGCAATCTGTATCCAGGGTTCGAATCCCTGTTTCTCCGTTTTTTGCGATTAATGTTATTTAGTGTTGATATGATTTAAAAGGACTATATAGTTTATATAGTTTAACAGGACATTTTATTTGAACGATTAAAATAATTATTTGGCAAAGTTTAGTGTGTGTTTGGTTTTTAGCGGTCGGAAAAAATCTTTTTATGCGTTCGCAAATGGGACGAAATGTCACTTTATTTGCTCTTATTGTCCGGCAAAAGTCCGGGAAAAAGAATTTTGCATGACCAACTATAGCCTGCATTCCCCAGATTTTACTAAATTGCACGGTTAAAGTGATTATTGGACATTTGAAGGAAAGTGTGAGTAAATCAAAAATTATTCTGCATGAAATTTACTGTACATTATCAGAGACAATAAGAATACCAACCGGGGAAGTTTGAGAAAATTCTCAAACTTTTTACGTTTTGGGGGAAAAATTTCAAAACTTCCTGATACAAATTCTAAAATTCTCTGATAATCCATTCTCAAAGTTGCTAATACTTTTTTGATAAGTTGTGTGTTGATATGTGTTTGTTTGTAAAAATTAAAACATCTTTTAAACACTTTTTAAACTACATTTAAACGCACTTTTACAATATTACAGCTTATCACAACAATTTTAAACATAAAATAAGGTTACTATAAAGGTTACTGTAAGGGTGACTGTAAATTAAAAAAATTAAAGTATTTGTGTTGCTATGTAAATATTTGAATGCTTTCTTTTTGCTTTCACGCTAATGTTGTGTGTCAAAGGAGGTATGAGTATGGAAAAAGTCGGATTAAATATTACTCAGAAAGAGTTTAAGCAATTGAGTAAGTGGTCGGAGAATATTTATAATACCACGGTTGTTATAGATTATTTTGTCACAAATCAGCCAGAGATTGAGGAATGTTATAATCTTGCGCCGATAATTAAACACCTGAGAAATGATGCGGATGTACTAAACGCATTTTTTATTGATCACGAAAAAGATGTTGAAATTTAAATGCCGTTTAAAATGTGTTTAATCGCCGTTCAAATCGTGTTCACTAATTTCATTATGTGTTATACCGAGAATTTTTTCTTCAATTTCTTGTATAACATCCGGTGTTAGGCCTTTTGGTTTATCTTCTTCAAATTTACGATTTTCTTCCGTAATTTTATCTTCATAAGATTTCGCGACATTCATCATTTTAAGCATTTTAGAAACAGTATAAAATTTTGCCGGTTCTATCTTTTCATTATTATCCATATCTTTTTCAATAGAATTAATTAGGCAACGTGCGAAATTATACATATCCGCATGCAACGTTGTTTTCTCGCGTAGATATTTTAGTCTTTTATTTTCCCAATCATCAGCTTTCTTCCAACGGCGCAAAGTTTTTTCGTTCAAGTGAAGCTGATGGGCAATATCTTCTAATGACATAAAGTTTTCAGCATAAAGTTTAAAGGCATCTTGTGCCAATATGTGTTTTTTCATATTTATCCTCAGGGTAATTGGTAAAATCGGGGTACTCACAGGATAACTCTGTTTCGCAGAAACATCAAGTCCAAAATGTGTCTGAATGATACGTTTCCAAGATTTAGAGTTGATGTTTTTCGCCGAGAGAGCGATTAATTGTGTAGCTTGAAAGGAGCTTATTATGGTTGAAAAAGATTACAAATTATACGGAACAAAGATTTTGAATTTGAAAACGCAAGAAATTGGTTTACTAATTTGTCTATGGGAAAACAAATATGCAGATAAAATCATAGATTTTGCAACTTGTGTGGATAAAAACGGCAAACGCTACAATATAGAACTTGACAATATAAGAGGGTTTGAAGATGATTTTGAAAAATAAATTAACCAAAGAAACATTGAATATTCCATATTCTGAATTCAGAACAAAATTTGCAAAAGAAATTCAGGATGCATTTGAAAGTTACCGTAGAACACAGTTAAATAAATATTCCTGGAACTTCAAAGATGATAATTCTCTGGAGTTTAATTTTTATTTTGAATTACAATGGAATTTCAACCATTTTGGAATGTCAAGCTGGTATATAGAAAGAATTTAGTTATCCATTATCCGAATCGGCATAGCAAAGATTAACGTTTAAAACAGGTTTAAAAATGTCAAAAGTCGATAAAAATACACCACATTAAAATTATGATATATCCTTTTATAATTATTTTTGTGCTTCTATTTTAAATATTACAGGTCTTATGCCGTCATTACAGGAACAAATTGCAACACCGGGAGTTTTGATCCAATCACCATAATAGAACGGTTCATTTACTGCA
>JAFRAO010000032.1 GCA_017405375.1 bacterium | reverse complement strand
TGCTAACCTCAAGCGTGGGTACATCATATTCAACCAATTGGTGTGAAATCTTCCCATTGTTTCAGGATTAGATTTTGTTGTCTGTTGGGTAATCTCTTTATATTTTGCCATCGGATCAGCAAAATCATCTTCATAAACAAAATCGTTTCCTGTGTTATACGGAGGATCGATGTAAATCATTTTTACTTTTCTAAAATAAGCGTTTTGTAATAGTTTGAGGACTTCTAAATTATCTCCCTCAATATAAAGGTTTTTTGTTGTATCGAAATTAACACTCTCATCTTTGCATGGGCGGAGCGTTCCTGTTGAGCGTTTCCCTGCAATTTTATAGCAGTTTGATTTGCCTTTCCATTCAAACTTGTATTTTTCAAAATCATTGTCGATGTATTCACCGCAAAGATTCAGCAATTTATCAATATCAAGTTTGCCGTCATTAAAGCATTGTGGGAATACAGATTTTAATTTTTCTTTTTCGGATAACTCTATATCCATGCTCTGTCCGCTTATTTTTTCGATACCTTCAACCATATAATTATTACCCCTTTTGAAATTATATTACCATGAACATGAAGAACTTTTACTCGGCTTTAACGATTTGAAGTTTGAATTTTGCACCTATTATTACATTGAAATTATAATCGTTTGTAAGCTCCTGAATTGCCTCATCCGTTTCAACATCTACTTGTGCTTTATCAAAAAACAATCCCTCTTCTTTTTTTAGTAATTCTTTTTGTTTCAGCTTTAATTGTTTTGTTAATTTTAATTCTTCCAAGCGGTCAGAATTCTTACTGTTTAATTGCTTTTTCATTGTTTCAATTTCGGTTTTAAGGTCGGTCAAATTGAGTTCAAGAGCAGACTTTTTACGTCCTGCAAGCATTCTCAATTTTTCAACCTCGTAAGCAATAGAACCCTCTTTGTTCTTGAAATATTCCTGTAAAATCTCATCCTTTGATATTTTATCATTCAAATTAAACTCAAACGGCTCAAGTAAACTCCCCATTCGGATTGTATCAAAGCCGTTGCGTTCTTCTATTTTTACAACAGGAAGATTTAAAAGTTTCCTGCACTCACTATCCGATAATGTTCTGCCGTCTTTGGTCTGCCCGATTAAAATATGCTTGTGAGAAGTAACATCTTTTGAAGTGATTCCGACATTGTAATAACCAATCTCAACAGGCTCAATATCTGAATTTACATAAATCTTTGCTTCCTGTGGGCAAGCCATATCCATCTCTTTTAAGATACCTTTTGAAAATACAGAGGTTAATGCGATTCTGCCTCGTGCCGGAGAAAAATCTTTATTCATTCCGTACTGCTGATAGCCTTTATAATCCTTTAAAAATCTGTCATCTTTGTATGAAAATAAATATGGTCTGTTATATCCCTCGATAAGTTTTAAGGTTTTATTCTCGTCATCAATTTCGTACCAACCCTCTTTTATATTAAGGAAATAGTATTTTACAACCTCCCACAAATCTTTATTTATCTCATCGATTTTATCTTCCATATATTTTGGATTAACTGAAACTTTGTCAGCTATTGATTTTGTAAAAGTTGTGAACAGGATATCTTCAGTCCTATCGACAAGCTCTTCGTTTGCATCTTTATTAACTGCAAGATTATTTTTGAAAGCATCCTGAACCTCTGTTGAACTTCTGAAATTTTGCAACACCTCTTTTATTTTTGTATCAAAATTCCCGACAATATCATCACTCATTCCGAATATTCCGTTGAACTGCAAAGTCCTTTTATTGATGAGTTCCAAGATGCGAACATCGGCAAAATTCTCTTTACTCAACATATTTATTACCAAAACATCGGAGTCTTGTCCCTGACGATGACACCTGCAAATTCTCTGTTCAATCTTGACCGAATCATACGGCAAGTCGTAATTCACAACAACAGGACAAAACTCTAAGTCTATGCCCTTTGATGCTTCGTCATTTGCTATCAGGATTTGAATTTCATCATCAAATCGGAATTGCTCGATTGAATCGTTGTCTTTGTATTTTATGGTGTTATAACCCTGACCTAAAAATATCTTGTATAAATAATCAAATGTCAGACTGTGTTCGACATAAATTATTGCCTTTTGTTTTACTTTCATTGATTTTAAGTGATTGAAAGTCGTTTTTAATATTTTCAAAAGTTCTGCGGTCTTTGAATTTATATGAATATCATCTGTAAGTTTTTGTATCTCTTCCAATACGGCTTTTTCGTGTCCGTAAGTCCTTTTTATAGCACCGTCAAGAATGTTTGAAAATGCTCTTGGCGAAGATGAAAGCGATTTGAAAAATAATAAATTCAAATTATAACTGTCCATTTCAGGATATGCCGCTTTGTCATCAGACAAAATATAAGCAGAAACTAATTTATAAATAAGTTTCTCTTCCTTTGATAACTCATAATCAACCGTAATCGGTATTCTGCGTGTAAAATTCACATAATCCGTTGTTTGAACTTTTAAAGTCCTGAAACAAAACTGCGAAACCCACTCTGTAAGTTCTTTGTATCTTTCAGGTTGTCTGAAATATCGTTTATAAAACCAATCAGCATCAGGCAAAACACTTTCATCAATAAAATGAATAAGCCAATAAATATCCATAATACTCATCGTGATAGGAGTCGGAGTCAGGAGTAATTTGTAAGCATTGCCGACTGCATCTTTTAGAGTCTGTACCATTTTATTTTCCGGCTTTGATAAAACATCTGCTTCGTCAAAAATTACAAGATCCCATTCCCTCTCTTTAACTGCAAGTGCGTGTCTTGTTGCGATATCGTAAGTTGTAATAACAATCCCGACTTCATCAGGCAGAGTTTTTGAATTATTCCAAAACACGAAAGGAACGGTCGGGAAGTCTTTTTCTAATTTTCTTCTCCATTGCGGTACGAGATTTGGAGGAAGTATCACAATAATATTCGGTTTTCCCTCGTACCATTTTTGGCAAGCAACCAAAAGAGCCTCGTAGGTTTTACCTAAAGATGCTTCGTCACATAAAATACACCCCTGCAAATAATCCGAACGCAGAGCAAATCGTGCCGCCATAATCTGATACGGATAAATTTTAGCATTAGAAGATGCATAAACCGGCAGAAAGTTTTTATCGTCAGCAAGACTTTCAAGACGATTAGCCTCAACAATTGCAGAATATTTTGATTGAAACTTTGATTTTACTTCCACCATTCTGTGCATATTTTAGCATAAAATAAGTTTTATAAGGTTTTTATACCTGAATTACATTTGACCTGTTTTAAAATCGTTTTTGAACAGCTTTTGAACAACATTTAAAACCAGTCTTCCAACATCATATTTTGAAAATCTAAATCTATCTCTTTATCAATATCAAAAACCTGAAATGCTATTTTCAAAAATTCTTCTTTGCTATAACTTGGTTTATATTGTTTTTTAATTACTTCATTCGTTAAATTTATGAAAATATTTATTCTTGAAGGATCAACATAAAGGTGATTATCCATATCTTCAAGAAAATCATCAAGCATTTTTCTTGCAAGAGCATACATCGTATCTTTTGAAATGGTATTTGATTTTAGAAATCCGTCACGTTTTATTCCCCAATCGCCAAGAGCTTTCCATCGTCTTATTGTCCTATCTGAAACACCTATTCTATGGGCAATTTCCGTTTCTGTGATAAATTGCTCTACATACATTTTTTCTGCAATATCAAAAAACTTATCTCTTTTCATTTATCCGCAACCCCGTTTTTTCTGTTGTTCGGCAATAATTCTATCGGTTTCATATAAATACAATTCCTCTTCCGGCTCATCCAAATACTTTTCTGTTTCCCAATGATAAAATTTCTTCTTTTTGGGAGGTTCCTCTTTATTTAAAAATATTGATAAGTCCGCCTTACCATAACTTTCCATATCTTTATTCTTTTGTATTGCTTTATCCATACTGGTATTAGCAATTTTTGAAACTTTAACAGGTTTTTTATATTCCCTTTCAACACTTTGATAAGCTGTTTCGTAATTTTTGTATTTTTCTTCTGCAGATATTTCTTTAGTTTGTTTAATATATGATTTTGTAATTTTTATATTACGTTTTTTAGTTGCCATAGCTTCTTTAAATTCATCTTTTGAAATTTCATCCGCATGCAATGCTGCAACAGATTTAAATGCCTCGGCTTTTCCTATAAATTCATCATTTTCAGCGTTAAATACCCAAGCTACTTTGTAATTTTTTATGTCTCTGCGCAAATATACCTTTGTTCCTTTTTTATTAATCATCCAATCTGACCAGTATGTAGTTTGCAATTTACTATCTTTTACACCGTTTTTACCAATCGTATATGTGTTTGAAGTTCTTGAGCAGAATAATTTTAGAGCATCTTTCGAAGTTGTAATTTTTTCTTTAAATTCTTCATAAAATAGTTCATCAGGGCATTTACCGTTTAAGTTTTTACCATTTGACGGTTTTTTATTTAAGATATTTGTTATTGTTTTATCAAAGAGTTCCTTAAAATCTTCAAATTTCATAATCTTGCCGTCTTTAATTTCTTTAGCCAATTTTTCAGGTCTTTCGACAACATTTCCGCCACGATAACCGACACAATGTTTGGATAAAAGTTCTTTAATTTTCAAAAAATCTCTTTCAACAGGTTTAGTTTGTGCGTTATAAGGCAGGGCAAAATGCACATTAACATTCAATTCTTTTAGCATTGCAGAGGTTTTATTTTTATTTGTTTCGATTTTAAAATTCTTTCTCCCTCCTGCAAAATCCCTTGAGCGATAATCTTTTCCGTTATCAATAATAACATCTTTAGGCAGACCGAATTCCTCTACCGCATAATAAAAAGATTGAAATATTAAATCAGAATTAGGATTACCTGTTTGTAAAATCCAACCGAGCCATTTACCCGATTTGTAATCTCTCCAAACAGTAACCCAAGGGAAAACCACTTTATTATTTTCATCATAGCAAGCAACATCAATCTGTGCGTGATCTGATACCCAAACCTGATTACAGGTTATTGTTGAATAATCTCTATCAATATAGTTATTATATTTCCTATTCCAAGCGGCTTGCCCGTTTCTTGCAAGATAAATACTCTGTTCAGGA
>JAFRAO010000031.1 GCA_017405375.1 bacterium | reverse complement strand
CTGCAAAAAGTTACTTTTTGAGGATTTCAAGGGTAAAGAAAAAGTATTTTACATACGCTAAAATACGCACAATTTTTAAACCATAATAAATAACCAAAACCAAAGACCAAATTTCAGCCGCTTAATAAGCGGCTTTTTTTTATTAGCTAATACAGGCATGTTTAAGCCGTAATTTACAGCAAAAATATAAATTTAAAATAGTTTATTAAGATGAATTGACAAACAAAAAATACAATATAAATGGTCAAAACGCAGCAATATCAATAATTTTTCAAGAAAGGGGGGTAAAAAAATAAATTTCAAATGTTAAGTTTTGTAACAATATTAATTGTAAAATTTACAATTAATATTGTTTTGTGCTATACTATAGGTATGAGAATAAATGAATTAAGACAATTAAATAGTTTTGGAAACAACAATGTACAGTCAAGCGCAAATTTATGCCTTGCAAACAAAGACAACGGTCTTTTTTCTTGCAATAAAATAATTGTAAGAAATACACTAAATGATAATTGCATTTCAAACTGCACTTTAGAAAGAACTCCAAATAAGGATGTCTTCGAAAAAGCTGCTTTAGCAGATAACAAAGGAAAAAATTTTTTAGATAAATTAGTTGTTAAAAATACACTAAATAAAAACGTTTCTTTCGGCGGTCCATTCCCTCAATTTATTATTGAACAAGATGATGCATCTCTTGTTAATGATATGAAATCTTGTTCATTCAATGGCGGATTGAACGGCGAACAAAGTGCTAATGTTTTGAAGAAAATATATAATTATTTTAGAAATTCATTAAGCGTATAGTTTTAAAAATAGAATGTACACATTTACATATTTAAAGCGTAATTGTAAATACGCTTTTTTTTTATTGGTTTATATTAATTTATAATAAACTACTTGCTTTTTTATAATTTGTTAATTAAAATAGATATATGAGTAATATTAATATAAATGAAAAAGCACAAATTTTTTTCGATGGTGAAAATGACATCGAAATGGAGTTAGATTGTATTATTAAAAACATTTTCAACGATAGGTTAGAATTGGAATATCCTAGTGATGCACCTTCTACGCTAAAACAATATCTATGCGAAGGTACACCTATTGATGTGAAAGTATTTACACCTGTCGGTTTAGTCGCATTTGATTCTGTGGTGATTAATTCTCCGGAAGAAGAATCTTTTGTAATTGAATATGCTGAAGATGCAGCTGTAATTCAACGCCGTAATTATTCAAGATATTCTTTAAAAACAAAGTTGGAACTTGAATCAAGAAAAGAGGTTTTTGTTGCAAGTACGATTGATATTTCAGGTGGTGGTATAAAATTCTTTAGCTCTGAAGATTTAGAACCTGAACAAGCCGTAAAAGGTAAATTGTATTTGAGAAACTTCAATACTCCTGCAATTTTTGAAGGAGAAATTCTTGATAATCCATCACTTCAACCTGATGAATACACTCTTGCATTTACAAATATTGACGAAAAAGAAAGAGATAAAATAATCAAAACCTGTTTTGATATAGATATGCAGTCAAGAAAAAAACAGAATTTTGATTAGTAGTTTTATACAATGCCATGAAAAATAAACTCCAAGAATTTGAAAAAAAAATTAATAAACAAGTTAGGAGTGGCAACGTTCAAAATGCAATAGAACTTTGCCAGCTTGAGTTGCAAAAAGACCCGACTAATGCCGATTTACACATTAGATTAGGCGATTTGTATTTGGAATGGCATTTAGATATTCATAATTCATATCAGTACATAGATGAATCTATTACTGAATATCAAAGAGCTTTAGAAACGTACATAGATTCTGCTGAAATATATTTTAAAATTGGTAGAGCGCAGTATTATAAGGGTGATTTGGATAAGGCTGTAAATTATTTGAACATGGCTACATCAAAAAATCCAAAATTAGCAAAGGCATATTATTTGTTGGCAGAAGTTTACACCCAAAAAACGCACTTTTTTGAGGCAATATTGAATGCAAAGCATGCCATAAAATTAAAGCCTCTAAATTCTGCATCAGCGCACTTTTTACTTTCAAATCTTTATAATGTTTCTTCATTCAGAAATCCGTTGTCATGGTGGAAAAGCAAATGGGAATTCGTTTTGTCATTAATAACATTACCGTTTGACAGTATCGCGATAAAAAATGTATTACGTTCTATATCGTATTTGCAATTTTTACCGATTATATTAAAAGGGTATATGAAAGTTAGAACAAATCAATTAGGTGAAGCTATTGAAATATACACTTCAGCCATAGAAAAATTACCGGGATTTGTTCCATTGTATTGTTTTTTAGGAAATATTTATCAATCAATAGGCAAATATGAAGAAGCAATTACCGAATACAAAATGGCAATATGGCTCGATAGCTTAAATATTCAAGCATATAGAAGTTTGTGTCAAACTTACGAAGAACAAGGCGACTATGATAGTGCAATAGATATTTATTTAAGATTAATAAAAATATTACCAAACATGCCTGAATTTCATTCAAATTTAGCAAATATTTATTACATAAAAGGCAATATAAAAGAGGCTATTTCGCACTATCAGTCAGCAATAACATTAAACCCAAATAAGCGTTGGACAAGTATAATTACACAAACATTGGGTTTTGTATATCAGGAAAACAAGGGCGATTTAGATGCTGCTATAAGCGCATATCAAAGTGCATATTTATTAACACCTGATGATATTGATATTTACGTAAATTTGGGTTCGGCGTTTTATGATAAAGAAGATTTTGAAAATGCCTTGACAGTTTATAGAAGTGCCTTGGATTTAGATCCAAACAATGCCAAAATACATTGTAATTTAGGATTTTTATATTGGGGTAAATCTGATACAGACGAAGCTATCAAGGAATATGAATTAGCAATAGCTAATGACCCGATGTATGATATAGCTTATAATAATTTAGGTGTAATTTACTTAGATGATTTAGGAAGAGTACAAAAAGCTATTGAATTATTTAAAAAATCTATTGAATGCAACCCAAATTACGCTTTAGCATATTTTAATTTAGCAAGGGCAATCACTATTGTTGGGGACAAAATTGAAGCGGCAAAACTTTATCAAATAGCTCAGGATATAAATAAAGTTACAAATGAGATTGACCCTCAAGATATAGTAAATAAAATTAATAACCTTTTTAAATCGTAATTTCGGCGTTTTTGTTGCGGAAATATTTATAGTTATCGAACATAAAGATTTTTGTACATTTTATTTTGTGCTAGAATTACTTTGTTAGTTATAAATAGAGGTATATATGACAAAAATTGCATTAATAAATCACGGTTGCGCAAAGAATTTAGTAGATTCGGAATTGATGCTTGGTCATTTGATTCAAAAAGGGTATGAAATAACATTAGATGAAAATGATGCAAATATAGTAATTGTTAACACATGTTCTTTTATTCATGATGCGGAGAAGGAATCTGTAAATACGATATTGCAGCTGACAAATGCAGGTAAAAAAGTCATAGTAACAGGTTGTTTAGCACAAAAGCATAAAGAAGAATTAAAACAATCAATTCCTGAAGTTGTAGCAATGCTTGGTACAACAGATTTCATTCAAATTGCTGAAACTATTGATGAATTAATTCGTAATGATTTTAAATATATATCAAGCATTTCAGAAAAACCGAATTATGCGTATCCTGAAAACATAGAACGTCAACAAATTACAATGGGTTCAAGTTCATATATAAAAATTGCAGACGGATGTAATTATAATTGTGGGTATTGTATTATTCCAAAATTACGTGGGAAGTATCATTCAAGAAAGATTGAAGATATAGTAAGAGAAGCGAATAATTTAGCAAGCAAAGGTGTAACTGAAATTGTACTGATAGCGCAAGATTCAACAAGTTATGGAATAGATTTGTACGGAAAACGCATGTTAGCAAAATTACTTCAGGAGTTAAACAAAATTGATTCACTTTCTTGGATAAGAATAATGTATGCATATCCGACAAATGTTGATGATGAGCTTTTAGACAGTATAAATACATTAGATAAAGTTGTCAAATATATAGATTTGCCTTTACAACATTCAAATATAGAACTTTTAAAATTAATGAACAGACCGGCAACAGATTATCGCAAAATGATTTTAAATATTAGAGAAAAAGTACCGAATATTGCGATAAGAACAGCATTTATAGTGGGTTACCCTACAGAAACAGACGAACAATTTGAAGACTTATATAAATTCGTTGAAGAGATGCAATTTGACAGAATGGGCGTTTTTGAGTATTCAAGGGAAAAAGGAACATATTCGGATAAATTAACAGGACATATTTCTGCAAAAACTAAGCATTCAAGATATAACAAACTTATGAAATTACAACAAAAGATTTCATTTGAAAACAATAAAAAAAAGATAGGGCAAATTTTACCTTGCATAATAGAAGGTTATACGGACGATGGTTTTGTAATTGCACGTTCGCAATACGATGCACCTGAAATTGACGGCTTGGTATACATAAAAACTTCAAACGACGTTGTACCCGGTGATATTGAAAATGTTTTAATTAAATCAAATACCGAATACGATTTGTATGGTGAAATATTGTAAAAATCAAATAATTTAAATATGGTTATACACATTTTTAAATATTATATTAAGTATTTTTAACAATTTATTAATGCTTAATGATATTACATGGCAATTTTTTTGTAGGAAAATACTTTAATAATATAAAGGGATTTTAATAAACGAGGTATTAAAATGACAAGTGTTCAACAACCATATTACAGTTCGATGAATTACGGCATGCCGGCATGGAATCCAAATCCAATGAGTTATGTAGATTCAGCCAGTGCATACATGCATTCACCATCTGTATTTTCAACACAAGCTCCATCATACAGCAGTAATCCGATATACAACTATGGTACAGAAAAACCCACAGTTGAAACAAAATATCCTTGGAACAGATTAAAAAATCCAGAATCCAGAAAAAGATGTCGTGATGAATTTTTGAATAACTATATAAATTTTTTACAAAAATGCGTAGATTCAAAACCAAAAAGCGCCGATACAGCAGAATCATCTTCAGAAAGTACAGAAAGTGAAGCAAGCTCACAAGTAAGTGAAGCAAGCAAAACAACTGAAACAACTGAAACAACTGCAACGTCAGAAACAGCAACTTCACAAGATTCTGCCAAACCATCAAACAATTCCGAAAAAATAAATTCGGGAAAAAAGACAGAAGCATCAGAAATTCTTAGAGATATTTACAGTATAACCGAAACATACTCAGGTTATATTGATGATGGCGATAATCTTGATGCATATAACTTAGAGTGCGCAGTTAAAAAAATTAACCAAGATAATGTAATTGAAGTTATGCGTTTATGGAATGATAATGCACATTACACAAAATCAACAGGTGATGACGGTACAATCATAGATAGGATTAGGAAAAAGACAGAAGGTGAATTAGAAAGCAGATTGGAAACTTATATCATGCAAGCACTATATGATAGAGCTGTTAGTTTGGGCTTAACAAATGAAGCAAAAGATATGAAAAACATAGTAGAAAATGAATTGAAAACAGGTTACATAGACCGTGAAAAAATTGGTGATGCTATGAAAGATTTATATGCAAAAATTGAATCTGCAGAAGAAAATTTACCAACAGATACTAATAAACCTAAAAAATATGAAAAAACAGAAAAAAATAAAAATGCTGAAAAAGCTAAAAAACAACAAGCACAAGTACAAAAAATAGTTAGAGAAATGTATAATGCAGAATTCCATTTTGAATCAATTGATAATGCACCGGAAATAGGAAGTGCTGTCGGCGCAATAAATAAAAATAACGTAATAGAAGTTATCTCAGAATGGAATAACAATCCTGCTATACAAAAAAGTTCAGGAAAAAATATATTCCAATATATAGATAAATTATCCGATGGGCATGGCACAATAGTTCTTCAAAGACATATGATGAGAGCTTTGTATGACAGAGCTAAAAATATCGGACTTACAAAAGAAGCCGATGCTATGAAGAAAAATATTGATAAAGAACATGATAGCTTCTTCAAAGATACAAAGAAAATTCATAAAGAATTAGATAAAATGTACAATTTGATTTTAAATCGCGAGGCAGAAATAAAAAAACAAGCTAACGCAACTTCTAAATCAGATACAACTAAACAATCTAAGTAAACGGTATTTCAAAACAAAACGTTTTTATAAGAATTTTTAAAAATATTTTGCTGTTAATAGCGTCTTGTTGTAGTTGTTTCAAAAATTTTACGTGCATTACTCATTGCAAGAGTTTTTAAAGAACAAGTACCAAAATCCTTGTTCAAAACACCCAAACTTTTTAATCTGTTTAAAAGTAATTCGTTTAATTCATCAGAATCAATAAAAAGTGCACAAGAATTATTACATTCAGCTTTGCTAAAAGGACATTTTTTGTTAGATTCATTCATATAATGGACTCCAAAAATAATATATTACCTTATAATAGTATAGCCTATGAACTAAATTTGTATAAATATGTAAACATTTGTAAATTTTGTATAAAGAGAGCGCAATTACTGAGAAAAAAAATTTTTTATATGAATAGAGGTTTAATAATTATATTGTATTGCAATTTTCAAGGAGTAATAAATGCCTGATGTAAGTAGTATTAATCCGGTAACACCTAAGGCAACCGGTACACAAACTCAAAAACCTGAACAACAAACAGAAACAACGAATGAACCTATAATAACAGGTTCGCGTGGTAATGAATCTGCTGGATTGAGAATTGAAAAAGACAATAATGGTGCAATAGCGAAAACACAAGAGAATGTTGATGCATTCAGAGATGTTCTGGAAAATGGTACTGAAGAAGAACAAGAACAAGCTGCCAGAGCTGCTTGCGATGATTTAATGAGAAGTCAAAGTTGTGATATTTCTCTTCCGCCACTTTTTCAACCATATGAAATAGAAAATATGAGAAGATCTTACGGTGGCTACCCAGGCTGTTATTCACCGGGAAATTTACAAATAAGTGCAGATTTAGTTTCTGCACCGCTTGCTTATGCAACAGGACTTTCTATGATAGGATTAGCATACCCTTATGGTGGCAGCAGTAGCTACGGTTCAATATTTGGCGGTGCGGCAATGTCACTTGCAGGAGTATTTATGGGTGCTGTTGCAGCAGATAAAATGGCACGTTCCATCTCTGTAAGTTATACACCATCGTCAGCTTATGGCTCATATCAATGTCAAACTCCATATGGTTGCGGCAGACAAGATAATTCTTCACAATCAAACGGAAGAACTGATACAGGAAATCATATAAGAGATATAAATGACCCTAAGATGGTAAAAAAAGCTGCAGAATTGTACGATGAAATTGCTGATGGTAATTATAACAAATCTCAGCGCCTAATGAAAGAAATTCCTGATAAGGATTTCCCTGCATTATGCGAAACTTTCAGATTAAAAACAGGGACAACACTTATAAAACATGTTGACAATAGTTTTAGTGATTTTCTTGCAGGTAATAAACAACAAGAAAATGAAAAAGTTATATTAGATAAACTATTAAAAGTAGCAAAAACAAAACCAAATTACGAAGATTTTAACAATTCATATCTTCCGACATTTGAAAGCAGACTTGAAAAAAGTTATGAAGGCAGATGGACAGAAAATGAAGACAAGCGTTTGAGTTGTTATGAAGAATTAATGAATTTTTTACGCAGCAACTAACAGAATAAAAAAGGTATAATATAATTAAACAAAATACATGCTTGCAAAATCATAAAAATATGTTAAAATAAGTTCATAAACTTAAAAAAAGTTAATATTTTTAAGAAAAAGGTAGGAAAATGTTCTAAAAAATATTAGTAAAAAGTTAGTAAAATATATTTTTTTACAAGAATATAAAAAATGTTAAAACACTTGTAAACAAAAGTATTGAGAAGAAGAGAGTAAAAAAATATATAAACATAGAATATAAAAACACTATTGTTTGCATTGTAAATTTTTGTAACAATTTTTGACATGTTTGCAATAATTATAATTTAGATGTTTTTATATAAGAAAGCATAATAACAATTTAGTAAAAGGAGAAGTGCGTATGATAAAGATGTTCCCTATTGATGTAAATGGCTGTGGTTTTAAATGGGTTGACCCTAATACAAAAAAAGAATACAATACTAAGCAAGAATTAGAAACAGCCTTGGGCATGTCAATCTATGACGATGATAGTACATATAAAAAACCAACAGTATGCTCATCAGAAGCAGGAACATCAGTATTTGAGTCAGGTAAACAACCTGATAAAGCTGGGCAAAAAGGTAATCCGTCTAAACAAAGCAAAAATTTCGATAAACAATTTAAAGCATTCATGAGTAATGTAAGAAAGGGTCAAGCAGCCTCAATAATTTGTGATGAAAACCACAAAGAACAATGCATGGGAGAATTTAACGGTTATTCTGATAAAAAAGGTTCGATGGCTATAATAAAAGATGGCTGTAAAGAGGGTCAAGTAAAATTAGTATTTAAACCGAATCCAAAAGGTGGCAAATGTGAAGAAGAAAAACCTGTTGCTAAAAAACCTGCAGAAACACATGCTGAAGGAGAGGAATGGGCCGATGGTGCTATTGCTAGAAATGGTCAATCAGATTATGAACAAATATGCCATCAAAATGAACTATCCAAAAAGAAATTTAATGAAGAATCTGAAGGTATAGCTAGTTTACCAAACCCTCACAATGGTGCTGTTGATACAAATAACGGTTATATTGATGCCGGAGATCAAACAGTAAAGGGTAAAAAAGTTAGCAAAACCAAAGGCAAAGGCGTTCAAAAAACTCCTGATTTAAAACCTGGGGAACAGGTTAAAGCACCAGAGTACAAAAAACCTGACGAAGTTAAAAAAGATGATAGTAAAGTAGTATGTGATGCCGATTATTTGGCTGAATGGTTCAGAGAACAACATCACCTAAATAGTGGTGCAGAATTTAATAGAGGACTAGAAGCATTATTGGCACTCCATGATGAAAACCCTGCAGAATTTAATAGAGCATTAGATCACGTTAGACAAAAATTAGGTCACGATGAAAAATACATGGATGGAGAAACCCATTCTATGCATTGGTTATTAAAAGATATAACCTTGATGGAAGATCTTCCTGGTCAAAGAGAAGCTTATAAAAACTTAATTAAAGTTTACCAAACAGCTCTTGAAGATAAAGGTCTTGGAAGCCTTGCAGAAGATAAAACTTGGAATCTTGAATCAATGGATAATGAAGGTTTGCATAAATGTGCTACACAATTAAATGATATGCTTGCAAAGCATAGCAGTGAAGCAGATTTACAAAAAACACAAAATGATAAATGGAGAAAAGATGATGAAAAATACAGTAATTTAGCTGCTAAAACTCCGGATGATGCTGCAAAATCATTCGCAGAAGCTTTGAAAATATCAAGTCCAAACAGACGCAGTAAAGCTGTATCATCTATGCTTGATCAAGCAGTTGAATTATGTCATTCAGATAAACCGGAAGACAGAGCCAAAGGTCAAGAAATGTTGATTAAATTCGGTGGCGCAGATAAAAATGCATCACTATACAAAAATATCTCCGGACTAAAAGTTTCTTCCGATAAAAAACAAACTTACCAAGCAGCATTGACAAGCGCATGTAATTCAAGAATAAAAGATTATGATGCAGTAGCTGACAGCTTGCAACAAGAATTAGGTGCTGCAATGTTTAGTGGTAATGACAAGACTATTGAAGAAAATCAGAAAAAATTGCTTCGTTTAGCTTCTGACCCTGCAAAATTGAAGGAAGCAAATGATAACACTATTAAAACTAAATTCGCAGGTGCATCTAAAGATAAACTTGATGCATATAACAATGCAAAAACTCCTGAAGACAGACAAAAAGCATACGATGCTCTTAAAGATGAAATGAAAGACAAAACTTTCGGCGAAGCTAAATCTCCAAGCCAAAGAGCAGTATTATTACATGATGTCATTAAATCAGGCGATATGAAAAAAATTCAAGACATTATTGAATATTCAACTCCGGCAGAAATGAATCAAATGTTACAAAACTTAGATCATTCTGTTATTTACAAAATTCAGAATTCTGATAAATTGAGCAGCAGTCAAAAAGATAAAATTTATGGTCAATTAACATTGAAATGCGCAGATTCTATCAGAGAAACAAATCCTGGATTAGCTCGTCATTTACTATCAAAAATGGACGGTAATAATGAAAACACATTAAAGAAAATGATGCAACTTGCAGGTGATCCTAAAGCTCAAGCTATGGAAGGCTCAAGAATGCTAATTAGTGAAGCCGAAAAAGCTGATATTATCTACACCGAAGGTAAAAAAGGTGAAGAAAATAAAGAACAAATGGATTCATTCAAAAGTATCTTGAAAATGCCTGACGGTAAAGCAAAAACTGATGCTATGAGTGCTGAGGTTGAAAAAGCACTTGACAATCAAGGTAAAATGCTTGAAATAATGATAGAAGAAGGAGAAGTGGATGCTAGTGCTCTTCAGAATTTCGAAGAAATGAAAAAAGGCTTAGTTCAAAATATGAAAGATCACCCTGAAAATACATACTCATATTTTAACATGACTGTTAAAGAATTCATTGCTTCAAACGATATAAGACAAGTTGGTAACGTACAAGATGCATCAACCAGATTTAGACGAATGGGCTATTCAGGCGATGATCTTAACAAAATCACTTACCAAAATAGATCAAGTGAAAATGAACCTGACTTCTTACCAAATGCTTTGGCTCAAGTTTATGCAATAGGCAGAACTATCGAAGGATTAGCCGGTCCAAGCGGAAAATATGATGATATAAATGCACTATTATATACTCACGAAGATAGTGATACTGCAGTTGAAAACATGAGAAAACAACTTCATGAAGCTATTCAAAATGACCCTAGTATGTCAGAAGAAGATAAAAAAGCTGCTGAAGAAAGATTAGACAGAATGCCTTGGGGACAAATTATCCCTGGAGCCGTTGCTGCTGTTGGAACAGGCACATTAGTTGGTTTGGCAAGTAATATGTACCTACAAGATAGACTTAAATCATATTTTGTTAGTACAGCTGAAGAAGCTATTCCTAGCCATTCACGTGGAGTTTCAATGACAGGTTATGATGCTACTAAAAAATTATCATCTATTAGTTATGCGCATATTTTAGCAACAGCATTATTCCCAGTACCTATGGGCGAAGGTAGAAGAACTGGACAAAAACAAGTGGTATTTGATGCACAAAGACAAGCCGGAAAATGTGGATGTGAAGAGTTAGCACGTTATTACACGGCTGCGATGGGCGAATACGGCGGCAACGTAACTGGTCTTGAAGTATTTGTTTCGACTGAAGGCATGGAAAGAACAGTTGCTAAATATGATTGTAGCAGGAAAAAAGAAGTTGTAAGGGCAAATATAGATGTAATGGCTCATCACTGGGTACGTCCTGAATCACTAAGCAAAGAAGATAGAGCCAAAGTTGACCAATTATTTGAAGAAAGTAAAGCTGAAAATCTTACTTATAAAGAGTTACAAGATAAGATGAAACAAATAAGAGCTATTGTAAAAAAAGGTGAATATGTAAGTGATCATAGTTCAACATTAGCTACTAAATTTAATACAGATAAAGCAAGACACGACAATCACCGTCGTTCGGATTTATTACATCTTGAGGATGCATTTAAGTATACAAGCTCAACATCAACAGTAGAATATGAAACCAGAGTAAAACAATCACAAGTAGATGCATTAAAGGCAAATATTGCCACAGCAACAAAATATTATAACGATTTGAATCAAGCTAAAACTACGTATGTTGAAAGTAATATGAAAGCATCTAAAGCAAAACGAAATCTTAAAGAATTTAATGAACAATGTAAGAAATATGATGCTGAAATGGATGCTTGTCAGAAAAAAATAGAGGAATTCAATAAACAACTTGCAGAACTTGAAAAAGGCGGTAATTCATAACCAAAAAAACAGAATAAAATAAAATAGCAAAACCGAGAATAACTAAAAATAATTATTCTCGGTTTTGTTTTAGTTCCAATACTTCCAACCATTTAAGTAATAATTTAATATTTCCGGTTTATTTAGCGTCGATGATTTTATATTCTCTCTGATAATATCTTTTTCTATATGAAATAAACTGCTTATAGAATTGTTATCCAAAAATTTTGTTTGAACTTTTATATTAATACTATTTTCATTGATTTTATTGTTTGAGGCAAGCACAAAACCCCAATCACCAAATGACGGAACGTATGTATGATAAGGTTTTGTATATTTAAACCCAGTAGCTTTCAAGGACTTTTCTATACACCAAAATGCTTCAGGTGAAAAATACGGACTTGTCGCCTGTGTAACCAATATTCCGTTTTTAGCAAGTTTTTGTTGTGCAACTTTATAAAATTCCTTACTGTATAACCTTGCTAATGATGAATTATTTGGATCTGGTAAATCCACTATTATTACATCAAAATACTCTTTTACATTTTCTAAAAACTTAAATGCATCTTCATTTAAAACTGTAACTTTTTTATTATTAAAGCTATTTTGATTTAACTCTGTAAAAATTCGATTTGTCTTAGCTAAATCCGTCATTTCTTTATCTAAATCAACAACAGTAATGTGTTTTACTTCATTATATTTTAATAACTCTCTTGCAGCCAAACCATCTCCGCCACCTAGAATTAATATATTTTCTTTGTGTTTCACCAAATTCATCGGCACGTGGATTAAAGACTCATGATACCTATATTCATCAATCGTTGAAAATTGAACATTTCCATCTATAAATAATCTGACATCTTCTTTATTTTTAGTAATTACCAATTTTTGATATTTTGTTTGCTTTGAAAAAATTACTCTATCATCATACATAGAATTTTCCAGATATATAGAAATCTCTTTTGAAAATATTAAACAACCTATCAGCAATATAGAAATAAATATACCTTGTGTTTTTAACATTATTCGACGTTTAACGGTCAATTTATTTTTAAACCAACTGAATGTTAAAACTCCAACCAATAAATTTAGAAGTCCTGTCGATAAAGAACTGTTGAATATTCCTAAAAACGGTAATAAAATAAACGGAAATGCCAATGATGCCAAAAATGCACCTAAGTAATCCAATGATAAAACATTTGAAATATTTTCTCTAAGTTGAAAATATTCTTCCATAATCCTCGTTAAAAGCGGAATTTCTAAACCTATTAATGTTCCGATTGCAATAATTAATAAGCACATTATAGGATAATAGAAAAATTGTATTGAATATATCCAGTAAAGAATAGGAACTGACATACCGCCAATTATTGCCAATAAAATTTCAATAAAAATAAACCAGTAGATTAAATTTTTGTCAAAAAATCTTGAAATTAGAGTTCCAATACCCATTGCAGTCATTGTTAAGCCAATAGTAATTGAAAACTGTTTTATGCTATCCCCAATAAAATAAGAAGAAATACTTCCTATTAAAAGTTCATAAACAATCGTACAAAAACCAACAACAAAAACGCAAAATAAAAGAATTGATGCATCTTTTTTTGTTAAAATACTTTTATTTTCCACCGTTTATACCTTTTTGAGAGAATCTTGAACCGCTTACACTATTTTCTCTAACACTTGAACCGTAGTATGAATCGTGTGAAGACCAATACCAGAATGAATGGTGATGATGGTATCCTCTATATCCGGGATAACCATAGCCGTTGTATGAAAATTTAAAACAGGCAAAATATACAATTATCAACGTGATAATTAGAGCAATATAGCAAATTAAATTCATTGTTTTGTTAGTCATCGCTAATTTCCTCTAACCAATCATTCAGTTTTTCCAATTCTTCACAAACCCACTTTTTATTGAGTATTACAAAACACAAAATAGCAAATATTAACGAGTAAAAACCTACAATTAAATGAGGTAACCCGCTACCTTTTTTAACTATAATCTGTAACTGAATTAATTTCATTCTTTTATTTTCCGTATTAAATTGGATATAATATGTTCCGGGTTCAGTAAAAGATAGCTTTGCAGACATATTTCTGTCAGATTCAGACCAGTAACCTTCGGAGTCATATCCATCCTCATGCCACAATTCCTTGCCAAATTCATATAATGTTTCTTTGTCTTCGTCTAAAACTTCACCTGAAAAATAAACATTTCTGTTATTTCCATGCATACTGCTTTTTATTTCGCAAATCTTTGGATGTCCCCTTTTTACTACAATCGGACCATATATTGAATTTTCTTTTATTTGTGAATATGTTTTTTCATTAAGTTTTTGTGATTCGATATTAAAATATGTTATAAAACAAGCAAAACAAAATATACTGATTATTAATATCAGATTATTATAGAAAAATATATCTTTTATTTTTTGCTTAGGATTTATTTTCATACTTGTTTATTCTAAACCTAAATTATATTTACAAAATCAACCATAAAAAATAACAATAATGCAAAGCCAACGATTACAACAGCTTCTCCAAAACCTGCTGCTACGTTGTTATTTTTTACTTCTTGAGCTATATTTATATTTTTTACAATTATTTTGTCTAACAAAATTCTAACAAACGGCAAAAGTAAAACTATGGCAGATAAATCAGCAAAATATGTTATCATACCGTGCTGCCAAGTGCCAACATCACCTATTGAGGCACGCATTAAAATAATTCCTATCGCAATTATATGTCCTGCAAAAGATATTCCAACAGCAACATTATCTTCTTCAATTTCTTTTAAAAGAGAATATGGTGTTAATATATCATGAATTTTAGAAAATAATATTAAAAATACCATACCCATGGTGTAATATACTAAAGACGAAATAAGTCCATACATTTTTCCATGTGTTGCGAGTGTTTCACCTGTTACGCAAGCAGAAATTATTAGTCCTGAGGCTACATATATTCCCAAATGTACTGCTGCAGTTCCCAAGTTTCTATCTCTTACAATTTCATCTACATTGTTGAATTTGTAAAGAATGGCTTTTTCTGCAATATAACCTGAAAAAATCATTAAACAAATACCAAGTAATGCATAAAATACATAATAGACTAAGTCAAAAAGAAAAGTTGCACTATCAGGACCAACAAAAGCTCCGATTAATATTGCAACATTCCCGAACAGGAATCCGCAATACGGAACAATTCCTGTAATGTTGCCTTTTTTAATTTCTTCGTACATATCATACTTAATAGCTTTTTTATACAGCCATTTTGAAAATATCAATAACAGACAAGATACAAAAATATAGCAAAGACTTGTTAATATAAATTTTTCATTCATAAAGCTATTTATATTTGAAATAAAATTAATTATCATTATTTACTTTCCTTGTTACCGGTTGAATATACAGTTATAGAATGAGGTTTGATAATTTGTGAATAAAAATATTCATAATCAGATTTTGTATCCGAGCTTTTCCATTTTTCGACAGAAATAAAATGATTATTGTTTCTAAAATCCCAATAATATAATTTTTCAGGTTTTCTGTCATCACAATGTTTATAAAATATTGCATCGCCGGAATCAACATAATAATACTTACCGCTATGTGAGTCTTTTAGACTTACACTACCATTTTCATTTTCATCAATAGTTTCTAAACTGTTTGAGAAATTTAAATCTGCCAAATTGAGTTTTTTTATAACAACGGAAACAATCAATTCATCATCATCATCAACATCAATCCAAACTTTTTCTCCGTCAGGCCTTACACATTCAAGTTCAAACCAACTGTAATCACCTTCTGTGTATAAATTTCTGCCAATGACTTTTAATTCCAAATCCTCGTTATAACCTTCAACATTAGCAAGCTTTATAACACCTCCTTCTCTTACATTCTGTATTATTAATGAATCACCATAATCATTTTCTTTACATTTTTCTTTTAATTCCGCATTTCTTCTAATAAGAGCAATTATCAATACTACTGTAAAAATTAAACCCAGTGATGCTAACAATCCGCTTGACATTGGTATTATAAACGCTACAACTGCTAAAATTACAATTCCATAAATCAAAATATACATTTAATCAATTCCTTATTTTTGAACAAACTATACGTTTTTATTTTTTTCTTCAATCAAATATGTCGGTTGAATTTGTTTTTTTAATTCCAAAAGCGATTGTTGTACTTCGTCCGAATAATTTCCGTTTGCACCTATCGCATCATTAATCTCTTTATCAATATCTGTTTCTATTGTTGTCATTTCATCATACGCCTGAGCAAGAGCTTCTTCTTTATTTACTCTTTCTTTCATGTTTTCAAGTAGAGCTTGAGCATTGTTACCACTCATTGAAACCATTTGTTTTGTGATTTTTTGAGAAGTTATTGCAACTTTGTGTCTTGCTTTTAGAGTGCTTACTTCATTTTCCCAATTAGTTATTTGTTCTTTTAAATTAGCAATTTTACTTTCCAATTTTTCAGCCATTGCATCGTAATTTCTTATATCAAGCGTGTATTTTTTTATTGTTTCAATAGCAGCTTGTTTTTTCTTTAATGCCTCTGATGCTAATCTGTCTGCATTTGCTTGCTCCAATTCCCCGTTTTGAGCTTTTTGAAGTAATGTAAGAGCTTTTCTTTCATAATCTTTTGCAACTTCTGTTTGAGATACAACTTTATTTTTTGTGTCTATTGAAAGAGATTTTATTTCGGCAAGATTTCTCATGCTCGCATCATAATCTTTTTTTAAATCTCTTATTGCTTGTTCTGCCATCAAGATAGGGTCTTGTATTTTATTTACAAATGCATGTAAAAATGATTGTATAACTTTAAATAGTTGTTGAAATAATTTCATTATTTTCTCCTCGCGTTTATCTGACTTTACTTATTTTAACATAGCCGAATATTTTTTTCTTTTATATTAAGTTATATAAATTTTTAGCATAATTTCTAATTAACAAAAATAATTCTTGCAAAAAGACCTTTTTTTCGTCTTCATTATTTGACAAAACAAGTTTTGTAAACTTTAACAATTCAATTTGAATATATTCTTGCAATATCATTGACGTTGTAATTTTGGTTATGATTTTTGTTGCATAATCAAAATAGTCTTTGCCATTACTGTATAATTCATACCATTCATCTATATCTTTTAAAATTGCAGATGTTTTTTCTTTTTCATACTTAATAATTTTATCGGAATTTTCTTTAATTTTGTTTTGTAACGATTTTGCACTATTTATTGTTTTATTTATTTCTTCATTTATTGAAAGCGTTTGCGGGTTAATATTTTGAAGGATTTTTTCCAAATCAGCATACTTCATTCCCTGTATAAAAGCTCCAAAAGTCGTTAGATTAAAAATATTTGCTGTTTTGTCATGAAGAAACAAATTTTCAAATTGCTTTGCAAACATTGCATAATCAGTTCTTGTATTAATATACTCACCGGTAATTGACTTTATTTTTGTAAGTTCCCGTTCGACACCGACGATTTTGCCTGAATGTTCACTACTTTCAGATACTTTATTCCCATCACAATAAACAATGTCATTTTTAAACGCTAAATCAATGCCTGTAAAAATTATATTTTTAAAGCCCATAATTTTAGCACAATGATAAGCACAAATTGTACTCGTTCCGCCTGTTTCATACAAAGGTAAATCGTTAAACATTCTCGAATGTAATTCTTTAGCATAAGTGCTTGTATTTGGATAGTATGTGAACCTGTTATTTATAGGCAGCATATTAATGTAGTTATCCGACCTTATGTCAGTAATGAAATGTATTTTTTTTATATATTCAAAATCTTTTGTTATGCTGTCTGCAACCCAAGATGTATCAACAATTATACAAAAATCAGGAATTATATCGTTGATTCTAAGTGTTTCTAAAACTCTATGCACCGTAAATATAACAAATTTATTACGATTTTCTTTGATTTTTTCGATATTATCTCTTAAAGACGGTCCTGCACCCAATATTAATGCTGTTTTACCTTTAAATTTATTGCTTAGAATGCTCAACGGATATTGGTTACTTAGATTGTTAATGTTATAAAAAGTATTTTCAATCCATGTTTTTGAATGTACTTTTATTGTATTCATATCAATTATTTTACTTTGGCATGCCAGATATATACTATCTGTTAATAAATTAAATTCATTAGGCTTTAGAATTACATAATTTTTCAAATAAACACATTCTATCTTATCATCAAGCAAATATTTACTTTCAATATAATTTGAACATTCAGCAATATTATCAGTAATGTAACATCTTCCGCTATCGAAATATTTTGTCAAATCAACATATTCCATAACAAATCGTAAAATATGTAAGTCAGATTCATATACTATAATATTTGCTATACTTTTTTCAAATGTATAATCAAGCAGATTACCAATTCCCAACCCAAAAACAATGATAAAATCATGCATTGAAATTGCAGATTTGATTTGTTCTTTGTAAATTTCTTCGCATGACTTTATTGGATTTTGTGCATCATCAATATTTTGGTTATTAACTACAAGACTATATTCATTATTATCATTTTTGATTATACTGATTTTGTCTTGAACATCTTTTAATGGTATGCGATATATTTTTGCCGCAAGTTTTTTATTTATTTTTTCTAATGATTCTAAATTTTTTCTAAACATAATTTTCCAAATTAAAAATTATTTTAATTCACTTATATTGTAATAATTTGGCTGAATACCTCTTTTAAATGTTACATTAGGATAACCAAAAAGCATAACATAAGAAATATTATGTGTTTTTGGTATATCTAAATCACGCATTACATCTTTACATAAAGGTAATGTTTTATAAGCCAAACCACACCATAAAGTACCAAGTCCAAGAGTTTGCGCATATAATTCAAAATAACTAAGCGCTATAATCGGGTCAATATTCTTGCAAGGAGCTTTTTTATTAGTTGAAACTACTATCATATGCGGTGCGTTTCTCAGTATCATGTCTTCACCTGATAAAATTGCATTTTTATATGTTTTTAATCTTCCGTTAACAGGTATAAATCTTAGTAAAAATCTTAATTTTTTATATAACTTTTCACGAATTTCTTGCATTCTATCCTTATTTTCAACAATCGAAAAATGTAAATCTTTAAAATTACACCCCGTTGGAACCCAATTAAGCATATTTTTTAACTTATACATAATTTCATTATTTACATTTTCTTGTTTATAATGTCTGCAGCTTCTTCTTGTTTCTACCAAGTTCATAAAATCATCGGAATTAACACTATGTTTAATTTCAGCACAATTATCAGGATTTTTATCAAAAACTGATATAGCACCTGTCGGACAAACTGCCATACAATGTTGGCAACCAAAACAACTGTTATTTATTGAACGCGGATATTTATCCGTATCGAATTCAATATTTAGATTTGTACATATATCAATACATTTTCCGCATTTTATGCATTTACTTTTATCAACTTTCAAGTTTAAATTATTCATATTACCCCTTTTTGTTAATTATATATTATAAATTATAAATTGGGCAACTTTATAAAAATCATACAAATGATGTTTATATTTTTGTGCATAATTTAGTAATATAAAAATATGAAGAAGAATGTTCTAAATTACAAGGTGAGAGATTTTTCTGAAGTTGCAATGACTGAAAAAAATCCGAAGTATATAAATGCAACTTCCAGAATTTATGATATATATAGAACTACGTACGATTCACGTTCTGAATTTGAACGCGATGAACACAGATTGCTTCATTGCAAAGCATACAGAAGATTAAAAAATAAAACCCAGGTGTTTTTTGCAACTGATAACGATCATATTTGTACTCGTATTGAGCATGTTACACATGTTGCATCCATCGCTGAAACAATAGCTAAAAACCTGAACTTAAATTATGAACTTGTTAATGCCATTGCAATAGGTCATGATTTAGGACATGCACCTTTTGGTCATCACGGTGAATATATTCTTAATGACATTGTATTGAAGCATAAAATAAAATCAAGATTTTGGCATGAAGGAAATAGTTTAAACTTTATTGACAACATTGAAACATTACCGGATTACCATGGAAAAGAACGTAATTTGAATTTAACTTATGCCGTAAGAGATGGAATTGTATGTCATTGCGGAGAAGTTAATGATAAAGTCCTTGTTCCAAGAAATGAATTTATTGATTTGAATGATATTCAATATGCAAGTCATGTCAATGCCTACACTTATGAAGGTTGTGTCGTAAAAATTTCTGATACTATTGCATATTTAAGCAGAGATATTGAAGATGCATTGATTTACAATATTCTTTCTAAAACTCAACTAAAAGAGCTTGAGCACATAGTTCAAAAAGCATTTCCAAATGAGTACCAAAACGATATAAGTACAAATTTATTAAATTATTTCTTTATTAGAGATTTATGTTCAAGCTCTTCACCTGAAGAAGGGTTAAAGTTTACTGATTCCACTTTTGAATTAATGAGCGTTATAAAAGCTTACAATACCGAACATATTTGCGGTCATAAAAGACTTCAACCGTTTAAAAAATATGCAAGACTCGTTATTGAAACCATATTTGAAAAATTGGATGATTATTATTGTGATAATATTTTAGATGTTATTTATTCCGAATCTAAACTATATCCTGTATTAACTTATTATTTCGAAACTTGGTTAATTTGTTATTCAAATATAAATTTAGCGGAAAAATCAAGACGTAACCAAGAAAATCAAGTTATATATGATATAAATTCTCAACAATCATACAGAAAAGCTATAATAGATTTTATTTCAGCTATGACAGATAAATTTGCAATAAAAATATTTAATGAAATAATTAGCTTTTCGTAAATTATGTAAATCTATCCATTGATATATAACCTAAAATTCTGCTATTGGACAGTTTTCTTGTTCGTTGTTCTACGTTGTGACGACTATTTCCGTCTATAGTTGTTATAGTTCCGTCATTATTTACGCTTTTAACAATACAAGCATGATGATCTAATACGAGTAAATCACCGGCTTTTATTCGACTTGCGGCTCTTATTCTGTCCGGAGAATTTGATATATCAGTATAAATTCCGTTTTCTTCACCCCATTTTTTCAAACCTAATGCACTGCTTGATTTGTTAAATTTAATATTTGAACCGTAAACATCTTTTACTATCGTATTAATAAAATCAACACACCAATGCCATTTTCGTCCTTCTCTCATGTACTTTTTATATGTTTCTGAATGAGTTGGCGAAAATCTTGCATTACCTTGTTCATTACTGTTAATTTTTCCGATAAAAGATTCCGCATATTGTATTGTAGCCCTTCTTTTATTTGATGAACTCATATACGGATTATGTTTGCTACCTTGAGAACGTGATTGTGTTCGACTGATTTGCGAAACTTGCTGCTGAGCTGCGGTACGTTGAGTTGCTTTACTTTTCGGCTTACTTACTCTTCTTGGATTTGAAACTCCATTTGAAATTGCCGGATAATTATATGAACCGAAAGTACCAAAAGTACCGAAATTGTCATAATTATACGGGGTATTAAATATTGAAAAATTTGTATCATAGCCGTAATTATAATTGTAATTATTGAATATATACGGAACATTACAGTTATAAAACGGATTACTATCAAAAAAATTCATTTGAAACATATTTCCATTCCAAAAACTAAATGGAAATGCTGTCTGTAAATATGTGTTACCAAAACTGAAATTTTGCAATTGACCCTTCCTATATATTACCCTTGTATATATATAAAGTATTTTTGAGTAAAAAAATTGCCTAATATTTTATAAATATTAATCACAAATTAAGCTATAAGCTGATATAGCTAAAATTTACTACCCACCTAACCTATTTAAAAATAAAATAATAGTCCTACAATACTAATCAATCGGGTATTACAAATTTATAGGAAAAGGGATTAAATATAATTATAAATCTTTTTCATACTTCCAGCTATTCTTAATAATGCCTCTTTTGAGGCTTTTTTTTATGTTAATTCTGAATTATCATTTAAATTTTTATATTCAATATATTTGGCTATATAAATCTTATTTGAAACAGCAAGCAATTCGGAGCGAAATAATTCAGAATATTCTGTATCTTTACTTGCACTGCTTTTTGCTGAAAAATCTCTGGTTACAAATACAGAATGTAACGATTTTTCAAATTCTACGCAGAAAAAATTATAAGCAACATCAATAGGATACATTTTTAACGCCATTTCAATCAATTCTTTTGTATTTGCAATACTCAAGACTTGTTTTAGAATTGTTATAACATACAGTAACAATAACTGACATCTTGAATATCTTTTATTTACAGGAGGTTCAATAATTTTTTGTTTTACATAGTTATTAACCATCGTTGATGTTATCAACTTTTCATCAGACGATGTTGCAAACACTCTCAACTTGGATTGCAAAAATTCAATTAACTGCTCCATGTAAAGTCCAATATCCGGAAATTCTTCGTATCTTGGACATTTATAATCTATTAATTCTTTCACAATATCAGATTCTAAAAAAGATGACATGATAATACCCCTTATTGGTATTGTATATCGGATAAAAAAAATATCAAGTGGTGAATCTGGTTTTTAAAACCAGTTGACATTAAGTTTATAAATATGTAAAATAATATTTATAAATAGTTAAGGATATGGAAGCATGAGTATAATTTTACAGGATGAAGAACTAATAAGAAAAGATTTAGTAGGAGTTAAAAACACTTTTTCGCATTTTGAACAATCGATAAGTAAATATCTTGATTTTGATGCAGTAACAGATAAATTGCATAATTTAGAGCTAAAATATGAAGATATTTTAAACATTTATAAAAATTTTGCATCAGGGCTCCAATCATTAGGTATTGAAAAAGGCGATTTTGTTGCTTTGTTTACCGAAAACAACGGTTTATTTATGCCTACAGGTCAAGCGATTACAAAGACAGGAGCCATTGAGGTTTTACGAGGTTCTAATGCACCGATAGATGAGCTTGAATATATAATTAACCATGCTCAGACAAAAGGCATAATTTTAGAAAATGCCGTTTTGTTAAACAAATTAAAGGATTTTTTGAATAATTATCAGCCAAAATTTATCATTGTTTTATTCGATGAAAATTTGGATAAAAGCGTTGTAAATATACCTGTTTACACGTATCAAGAAGTATTGGAATCGGGTAAAACTCATACATTTACACAAAACGACGTAGCTCTGACAGATTATTGCATGATGTTATATACATCAGGTACAACGGGCAATCCAAAAGGTGTATTGTTAACTCACAGCAATATTTTATCGCAAATGGAAGGTACAGACATTGGTTTTGGTGCTATTCCGGGTGAGAACACTTTACAGATTTTACCTTGCTGGCATGCGTATGAGCATATCGCTCAATATTACTACTATACAAAGTGCTGTCATTTACATTTTACGAATATAAAAGAATTAAAAAATGACTTATTGAATTATAAAATTGATACGATGATGTCTGTTCCGCGTATTTGGGAAGCGTTTAGACTTGGAATTTATCAAAAATTAAAACAAAAATCAAAATTAGGATATTATTTATTTGATTTTGCTGTTCAAAACAGTATTAATTATAAAATTCATAAAATGTACAGCGAAAGACGTTTAACAAACAAGCGTTCTAATTACAAATTACCATCTGCGATTTATCATAAGATAGCAAGGATGTTTTTAAAACCATTGCATATACTTTCAACAAAAACGATTTATAAAAAAGTTAAAGAAGCTGCGGGTTTGGATAGAATAAGGTTATCAATATCAGGCGGTGGTTCATTATCGTTAAAAGATGAATTGTTTTACGATGCTATCGGTATTAATTTAAGAATAGGATACGGATTAACAGAGACTTCACCTGTATTAACATTAAGAGGAATTCAATATCCGAATTATTTGGGTTGTGTTGGAAAGCCATACGCTCATACCAAGATAAAAATTGTAAATCCACAGACTATGGAAAAAGTACATTTATATACAAAAGGCCTTGTTCTTGCAAAAGGTCCGCAAGTTATGAACGGGTATTACAAAGATGAAGAAGCGACTAAGAAAGTATTTACAGAAGACGGTTGGTTCATTACAGGTGATTTGGGCTGGTTGACACGCAACAATAACTTAGTTCTGGTTGGTCGGCAAAAAGAAACTATTGTATTGTCAAACGGTGAAAATGTTGAACCGATTCCGATAGAGGAAGCTATTTTAGAAAGTCCATATATAGACCAAATTGTTTTGGTGGGACAAGATGAAGCAAGTGTGGGTGCGTTAATTGTTCCGTCAAAAATGGCACTTGATAAATGCGGAGTATTAGCAAAAGAGCTTAAGTCAGGTAAAACTTTATCTATTAAAAATCCGGATTTAAGAGAATTAATAAAAAAAGAAATTGCGATATATATAAAGAATAAAACAGGTTTGAAACCTTTTGAAAAGGTAAAAGAATTTGAGGTTTTAAAAGACGGTTTCAGTATGGAGAACGGATTGTTAAGCCAAACGGCAAAAGTAAAGCGTAACGTTATTTTTGAAAAATATCATGAAACCATATCAAAGATGTTCAATAAAGCAAAGAAATAACAGCTTATCATGCCGGAAGTGCAATAATTATTTGTTTATGCTGAACCGAGTTCAGCATGGACAAATAATTTTTTGTGTCATCCTGAATAGCCGATAAATAGAGGAGTTTACTCTGTATTGATATAATAATTTAAGGCGTATTTCAGGATCTATAACAAGGAATAGACACTGAAACCAGTTCAGGGTAGACAAAATATTATGTCCATATTTTCTACGTTTTCAACATAACACCTTAAGGGTATGTTGCAATGAACAACAAAACTGATTTTATACTTTTACCGTTTCTTCAGCATGCGGCATTTCTTTATTCATCGTTGCACCAAGCTCTATCATTTTTCCTGCATTTATAATCAAACTGTCTTTACCATCCAGTTGCCTTAACCCTAAATCAATTTTTTCTCTTGCTGCACGAATATTTTTTATCATATCAGAAAACTTATCAAGCAATTTTGTTGCAATACGAGCAATTTCTTGTGCATTTTTATTCTGTTTGTTAATCGTTAAAAACGAATTGATTATTTTTAAACTTGCAAGCAACGTTGATGGCGAAACAGGCATAATTTTATTCTTCCAAGCATAATCCCAAAGCTCATTATCATCACAGAACATAAGCGAATAACAACTTTCTATAGGTATAAACATTAATACATATTCAGGTGTTAATTTATCAAAACTTGAGGTATAATCTCTTTTAGCAAGTCCTGATATATGAACTTTTGTTGAATTTTTAAATTCAGCAAAAAATTGTTTTTTTTCTTGTTCATTTTCTGCATTTAAATACGCCGAAAACGAAGCTAATGATGTTTTTGCATCAATTATTACAAACTTATTTTCAGGAAGCTGAATAATTGCATCCGGTCTGCCTTCCGTAAGATTAGCATTTTGAATAAAATATTCTTCATCTTTTCTTAATCCTGATGCTTCTAAAACTCTTTCAAGTACAATTTCACCCCATTGACCCTGAGTTCTGTTATCCGATTTCATAATATTTGATAAATTATAAGTATCTTTTGCTATTTTTGAACCGGTTTCAATAAATCGTTTTATATTCTCATCAAATTTTATAAAATTCTCATCTTCGTTTTTGAATTTTTCATTCGTTCTTTTTTCAAAATCTTCTATTTTTTCTTTAAATTTCATAAAGAAATCATCAAGTTTCTCTTTGTTTGAAACCGTTAACTTCTCTGAATTTTGCTCCAAAACTTTATTAGCTAAATTTTCAAAATTTACTTCCATTTGTTTAAATGTTTCATTTTGCTCTTTTTTATTCTTATTCAATACTATAAAAATTATAATTGCAGTTATTAATGACCCTGATATAAAACCAATAATATATTCCATATTATGACCCCCTATTTGTTTAAAAATTATATCATAAACAAGGCTGTAGTTCATTTTATCGAAAAACATACAAATAGTTTACATTTATTAGTGTAGGGAAAAATCATTATCGTTTTTATATACTAGATTTTGAAATCATTAAAAATATTGAAATTCAAACTACTATCAATCTTATGGTCTATATCTTTTTATAAACCTGTTTTAATACATTTTTAAATCCTATTATTGATGTAATGTTCCTCAAAAAGATGTAATATTGGCAGTGTAGAAAAAATATAAATTCATATAAATTATAGAGATTCGGGGGAAAAAATGAGACAATTCAAAAAACATGCCAGAGTACTTTTAATTGATGACAACTATGATCATTTAAAAGGAGTAAAGGAGTTATTAGAAATAGAAAGCACATATGATGTAGTAGGTGCAACAACCAGCGCAAATGTTGGTTTAAATTTAATAAAAAGACAAAAACCTGATGTTGTTTTATTAGATATGAATATGCCTGAAAAAGACGGTTTACAAACAATACAGGAAATTGAAAAGTTGGATATTGATGTAAAAGTTTTGGCTTTGAGTGCATACGATGATGCAGATTTAATTTTCAGAGCTATGAAACTTGGCGCAAAAGGGTATGTTTTAAAAACTATGGCTTCAGGTCAACTGATTTGTGCAATAGATGAAGTTTCAAACGGAAAAATTTATATGCCTTCTACATTAACAGCTCGTTTCTTTGATTATTTCCAAAAAACTTTCAAAGAAGAAAAAATCGCAAATGAACAAGCTGGTGAAACAAATTTGTTATCAGATTTGACTCAAAGAGAGGAAGAAGTTTTGGATTTATTAACTCAAGGAATAACTTATAAAGGTGTTGCTCGTCAATTATTCATTTCTGAAACAACTGTTAAAACGCATGTAAACAATATTTTCCAAAAATTACAGGTTAATGACAGAACGCAAGCTGTTTTATATGCTATAAATCATAATTTTAACGGTATGCGACAAGCAAGAATGAATAACAAAGTAGTTTTGGCTTAATTATATGAATTATTATAATAATAGCTCCTTTCTAATTTGATTTAATTGTCGTGTTACGTTTGATATATCAGCTTAACACGACAATTCTTACATTAAAAAATTTGTGTGAATGATATGGTTAAATATATAAAAGGTAAAAACAGATTAAAAGATTTGATATACATTCAGGAAAATAAACCAATGAACGGAAAATCCGTTGATGAAGTGATTCGTGCTATGGCATTACCATTATTCGAAAATCCTGAAGCTAAAGGAATCGTTTTATACAATTTTAAAGATAAAAATAAATATGACGGAATGTTAAAACGTCTAAAATATACTTCGGTTGACGTTTATGACTTATGTAATAATTCTGATTTAATCAAGGAAGATATTTGGGAAGATACAGAATTTTTCTATGTATTGACTAACAGATACGGTGCAAGTTTTGTTTTCGATTTCAAAATAGCAAATGTACCTAATTTTGCCGAATACTATTTATTATATAATTCAGTTTCGTTAAGGAATTCATTTGAAATATTTGAAGAAAATTGTAAAACTGATATATCAGCATATAAAGAAGAATACAAACCTGACAGACGTGATAACGCTATGATGAATTTATCCATAAGAAGTTTGGTAGATTTTATTGCAGATTCAAATAACGAAGAAATGTTAGTTGATATTGAACGGAATTTATTAACTGATGAAGATGATTCTATAAAACGTTTGGAATTTGTAAACACAAAAACAAGATACGTTTCTCATGAAATTCGTAATCAACTTTCTATATGTGAATTATATACTAATATTGTTAGTAAACACTTAGAATTAAAAGATGATTATGATTATTCAGATGCAATTTTAAGTATAAAAACAGCTATAGGAATAGCAAATAACGCATTGATTGATTTGAAATCTTTGGATAATAAAAATCTTCAGGTTCATAACACAAAAACATTGATAGAAAAAGCTATTACTTTATCTAAGATATACGCAAATAATAAAAATATATCAATTAAGTTTAATTGTAAAGATAAAGACAGCTCTATTTTTGCAGATGAGTCAAAGTTTTTGGCAGTATTAATAAATTTAATTAAAAACTCAATAGAAGCAATAGAGGATGTTGGTGAAATTACCGTTACATCATCTTTAAAAAATGATTTCGTTTCAATAATTGTTTCAAATAACGGAAAGAAAATACCTGATGATATTCAATCAAAAATATTTGAAGATGGATTTACCACAAAAGCAGAAGGCAGCGGTGTAGGTTTATATATTTGTAAACGTACTTTAGAGGAACAATTTGCAAAATTAGAATTATTAAAATCGGATGATAAATCTACTGATTTTGAAATTTTAATAAGTGCAGTATAGGAGTAAAAATGGATATATTATCATCAAGAACATCGAGAATAAATCAATTAGCTTTAGACGGTTTGCAAGAAAGACAACGAGCAATCGGTGCAAATATAGCCAATGTCGAAACTCCCGGTTATCAAAGAAAAGAAGTTGCATTTGAATCACAACTGTCTGAAATCATCAATAGAGAGGATTTAAAAGATTTCATAAAAGGTCAAAATAGTATTAAGCAAAAGCCTGCGACTTACGATGATTTTATGCAAATGCAAGAATTACAAAATAATAAAAGACCATTGACTATGCAAGAAAAAAGGTTTTTAATTTCTAATTCGTATAATCAATATGACCCGCAAGTTATGGACGATATATTTTCAGAAGGTACTTTAGACGGTAATAATGTTGAATTAGAAAAAGAAATGACCGATTTAAGTAAAAATGGTATAAAATATATGACTATTTCTAAATTAGAACAAAAATATTTTACAGGAATAGCTGAAATAATTAGAGGTAGCGGACAACAATAGAAAAATGTAGGGGAAATTAACAATGAGTTTAAATACATTTGATGTAGCAGCTTCAGGAATGATGGCTCAAAGAATAAAAATGGATACGGTTGCAAGTAATATTGCAAACGTAAATACGACACGTAATCCTGATGGTTCAAAAGGGGTTTATGTAAAGAAATCGGTAAATTTCAGAGCTATGTACGAAGATGAATTATCGAGAGGAGCAAGGAATTTTGCAGCCAATTATACAGATGCAAAATTCGACCCTATTAAAGGTAATTTAACAATAAACACAGGAATAGCAATGAATCAAGGATTAGTATCAAACGGTGTAAGAGTTGAATCAATTCAAGAAACAGACAATCCGGTAAAATTGATATATGACCCGTCACACCCTGATGCCGATGCCGAAGGATATGTCGAATTGCCAAATATTAATGTAGTTGAAGAAATGGTTGATATGGTTTCCGCATCTAAAGCGTATGAAGCTAATACCGTTGTTGCTGAAAACGTTAAAACTATGATTCAATCAGCATTAGCTATATAATTTTACAAATTTTGTGAGGTATGTGTATGAAAATTAATGAATATAATAACAATATTATGCAAATGCAAATGCAGTTTAATCCAATTAAAAATTACAACAATTTTTTAAAAGGGAATGCATCGTTTGAAGTTAATAATAATTTTCAAAATGATTTTGACAGAATGTTACAAAATGAAATAGACCAAAGCTCTGAAAAAGAAAAATTAAAAAATGTATATTCTCCTGTTGAAGCATTCATGGAAGCTCTTAGAGCAGGTGTAAGCAACGGTTTAAATGATGTGAACGATAAAAGAGTTTATTCTGATAACTTGCAAGAGGCATTTGCCAGAGGTGAAGATGTTAATATTCACGATATAATGATTGCTGCAGAAAAAGCTACATTAAGTACACAGCTTGCAATGCAAATAAGAAACAGGGTTATATCGGCTTACAACGATATGAAAAATATGAGTTTATAAGATTTTCCAGATAAACTGCCAAGAGAAAATATATTGCATGAGTAGAAGTAATATGTTATACTAACCACATTGAGTAAACAAAAGTGAGGTTATAATAATGAAAAACACAAAAAGTGGTGTAAAACCCTTTGTAGACTGCATTTCCCATAGGGGGGGGGGGGGGCTAAACTCTCTAGTAGCAAGGCTTTTAGCCTGCTTAAGCATTTAAAAGCCTCTGTTTGTAACTTCTTTAAAGGTGAACTGTTCAAAGTGAACAGTGGAGAGAGTCGTCAGTTCACCCATAACAGTTCACTGTCAACCGTTCACTCACTCGCAT
>JAFRAO010000030.1 GCA_017405375.1 bacterium | reverse complement strand
ATGCGAGTGAGTGAACGGTTGACAGTGAACTGTTATGGGTGAACTGACGACTCTCTCCACTGTTCACTTTGAACAGTTCACCTTTAAAGAAGTTACAAACAGAGGCTTTTAAATGCTTAAGCAGGCTAAAAGCCTTGCTACGAGAGAGTTTAGCCCCCCCCCCACCATAGCTAAAATGCAGTCTACAACAGGTTTTACGCCACTTTTTATATTTTTCATTATTCTAACCTCACTTTTGTTTATTTAATGTGGTTAGTATAACATATTACTTTTATTCATGCAATATTCTCTTGGCAATCTCTCTCAAATTATAATTTATCTATTACCTGTTGTTATCCTATTAATACTCCTAACTCATAATTGTCTTTATAATCTCTAGGTAGTTTATCGGGAAAATCTCGCTCTAATACTTCGATTAATATATCGGTTATCTGAGGATATTCTTTTATTGTGTTTATGTCTTTCATATACCTCCTATAATCTTTCCAGTATAGAGGATGTTTTGAAATTCTGTGTCCATTCTGTGTCCATTTGAGGGAAGAAACGATGAAGTTTCAGAAAGGTAAAAACCCTTGATTTTAGGTGTTTTCAGGGTTTAGAGAAAATGTCAAAATCACCTTTTAATTTAGCAAGTAGGTTAGGGAAACCTAACTTAATACTTTTGGATGAACAATTTTTTTTTGCTTCTTTATATAATAACCAATGGAAGAGGAGGTTTTGTATGAGTTTTAATGTTGTTTTTAACAAAGGCTATGATTCGAGTTATATGCTTTTACCTCTTGAAAAAACATATAACGGATTAACTGTTAAAGCTCAAGATTCAAAAATCAATCAAAATTGTTTGAACAAAGATATTTTAAACGATTTAAAACAAGCTGATGCAGATAAAAATAATGTTTTGACTTTAGATGAATTAAAAAATTCTGATATAAAATCTGAATTTATCTCCAAACTTGAAATAGCAATGCAAAATTTTAATTCAAATGCCAATAAAGATTATTCAAAAAACATTTTTGAAATAGATGTTTAATATATTTATCTGCAGATTTCATCGTAAACTCGTCTGACTTCTTTTATATCTTGCCAAGTAAGCCATTTTGGACTGCCTTTTTCTCTGGAATCATTTCTTAATAGATATGACGGGTGAAAAATCGGCATCATCTTTGCACCGTTTGGACCATCAAACCATTTTCCTCTAACTCTTGTTATCCCTGCTGCACTTGGCAACAAAGAATTTAGAGCTACCGAACCGCAGACTAAAATTATTTTAGGTTTTAAAATTTCCAGTTGCCTTTCAAGGTAACACCGACACGCTTCTTTTTCTTCGGGTAAAGGATTTCTGTTCTCAGGTGGCCGGCATTTTATTGTATTACATATATAAACGTCTTTTTTCCTTGAAAATCCTACGCACTCAAATATTTTATCTAGAAGTTGACCGGCTTTACCAACAAAAGGCAAACCTTTTTGATCTTCCCAATATCCCGGAGCTTCACCAACCAAAACAAGATTTGAATTTGGAATTCCGTCAGAGAATACAACATTTGTCCTTGTATTTGCCAAAAGGCATTTTTTACAATTTAAACATTCTTTTTTGACTTCTTCCAATTCTTCAAACATATTGTTATTATATGCCAAAATTTTTCATTTCGCATAATAATTTTTCATTTGCGAAAATATATTATAAATTATAACTACAAAAGTTGTTCTATATCTTCTACTATCAATTCAGGAGTTAAGCGATATTTTGTATATAGCTCATTTAATGGAGCTCTGTCCGTAAACTCTTTAAATGAACCGTAATTTAATACTTTAACATCTGAATCACCATAAAATCTTGAAAATTTTTCTCCAAAACCGCCATCTAATTCACCATCTTCAAGCGTTATTACGATTTTATGATTTGATTTCAATTCATTCAACATATCTTCGTCCAAACCTGTAATGAATTTAGGATTAATCAAAGTCGCATCTATGCCTGATTTTAATTTTAAAAGTTGTTTAACTTCTTTGGCTCTTTCAAAAAATGTTCCAAGTCCGATAAGCGCGACATCTTTTCCTTGTTCAACCATTTTGAATTTATTTAAAACAGAATAATCTGTATTATCTTCAACACCGCTAGAAGTTAAATCCGCCATTGGAACTCTTATAACAACGGAATGTTCTTTTTGATTAACAGACCAATCAAGCATTTTTAAATATTCTTCTTTGCAAGTAGGAGCAAGATAAACGATGTTAGGAATATTTGATATTAAAGGAATATCAAAAGTACACAAGTGTGTAGCATCAGCAGATGATATTCCGCCCCAATATACTAAAATCGTTGCAGGACTATTATTTAATGCCAAATCTTGAGATAACTGGTCATATGTTCTTTGAATAAAAGAACTCATAACGCACAAAACAGGTTTAGCACCGGCTTTTGCAAGTCCTGAAGCCATAGCAACGGCATGTTGTTCGGCTATACCGACATCAACATAATTTTTTCCTAACAATTTTCTATATTGTTTATCAAATCCAAATACACCGGGAGTTGCCGCATTCATAACCACAACGGACGAATCTTCTTTAACTTTATTTAAAAGATAATCCTTTGTAATTGAATTATAATCTTCATTTTCAGATTGCAAATTATCATCAAGGTGATTCAATGTATTAGGTAAAATCCAATGGAATGGTTCTTTATCAGTTTCTGCAGGCTTAAAACCTTTACCCTTAATAGTGTGAATATGAACAACAACAGGGTGATTTGTGTCTTTAACTTTTGAGAACATATCTATTAATGTTTGAATATTATGACCATCTTCAACATAGAAATATTCAAAACCTAACGATTTAAAGAAATTATTTTCAACATTACCGTTATTTAATCTTAAATCAGTAAGTAAATTACAAATTCCGCCCTGATTTTCGGCAATAGACATATCATTGTCATTTATAACAATAATCATGTTACTGTTTAAGACTGCAGCGTTATTCAAGCCTTCCAATGCTTCACCGCCTGTTAAAGAACCATCACCTATCAGTGCAATAACATTCTCTTTTCCGCCTGTTAAATCTCTGCCTTTTGCAAGCCCAACAGCAAGACTTACAGATGTTGAGGTATGTCCAACCTTAAACAAATCATGTTCACTCTCTTCAGGCGCTGTATAACCTGTATATTTCAGATAACATTCTTCATTTGTATAGCCTTCTTTTCTTCCTGTTAAAATTTTATGCGGATAACATTGATGCGAAACATCAAATACAATTTTATCCAATGGAGAATTAAATACATAATGCATAGCAATTATTGTTTCCACTATTCCCAAATTTGGACCAAAATGCCCGCCTATTGTGTTTACTTTTTTTATAATCAATTCTCTCATCTCATCTGCCAACAGATTCAATTCATTTATATTTAATGTTTTCAAATCATTCAAAGATTCTATTTTGTCCAATACTTTTGCTGTTGTATTCATATTCACCTCTTAATATCATATTTTATAAACTTTATTAAACACAGTATAACATGAATTATCTAATATTTTTAATTTATGTAACAAATTTTTGTATTATTAGCAATTTTGTATATTGAGCTATCTTTCCGTTTGTATATACGTTTACTTAAATATACAAGAATGGAATAGCGTTAATGTCAAGCATTGATTTTGAGAAATTAGTTGCCAATAAAATTAACAAAGAGAATGTGAATGTTGAAACAAAAAGAACGTTTTACATTCCTGCAATGCATGCCGATGTAAAAGATTCATTTGAAAAAACTCAAAAAGAATCTGACAGTGAAAATTCTAAACAAGCTGAAACAAATAGCGGTATTAATTTTGGCGCAAGATATAAATTAATTTCACACTCACGTGCAAAATCCCCATTAAGTGGAATATTAAAAGGAATTAAAAAACTTCCTATTGTCGCAGGAGTACCAATCAGTGCCGCATTTGCTCTAACCTCTTGGAATAAGTTTTTTGCAAATTCACCTACTATAAAAAAAGATGTTTCTAATGAATCAATCCAAAATATTTCAGAAAATGAGCACAAAGAAGAAAATAAACCAAAAACGGTAATTGATAATTTATTGGAAACAGTAAAAAATCTTCCTGAAGATAAAGAAAAAAGAAACGAAACTTTACTAAAAATATATTCAACAGACCTTAAAACTGGTGAACAAATAATTCTTAATGATCGTTTACAAAAACGATTATTTAAAAATACAGATAAATTATCCAATGATGACTTAAAAGTCATTCTTGAGCATGAACTTAGATTCGCTGCTATAAGTAATGAATCATCTTTATATCCTGATACTTTTCCGAGAGTAGAATTATGCAAATTGTTCAAAGAAATGAATGCTTATTCACAACTTGAACAAAGATGTCAAAACAAGGAAGAAGCTAACTATCTTAAATATTACATTGATGATCCCCAGCACCCGATAGATACTTGGCGTGATTTATTAAAAAGAAACATATTAACATTAAAAGTTAATAATGGAGAGGAATTTATCTATTTTGATACAGCATTCGAATTAATTGGTTTAGACGAAGATAACTATAATAAACTGTTATCCAGAAACATTCCGAATATTGTAAAATCCGGTTTTTGTACTAATTGGCAAAGTTTATTAAGTTTAGATGATGATAATTTCAATAAAGTCCTATCAGAAAAAAATCCAAATTTTGAAAAAATTAGCGAATTGTATAATAAATTAAAACTTTTTATTTTTAGCGATTATAAGTTTAATGATGATGGTTTTAATAATGATGCCTTTAATAAAGTTATAGCCAGAGATATTATAAGCAATCTTTTAGATTCAAAAAAGGCACCTGAAGAGGTTAATAGTATTAAATCATTGATTCGTGAATTAGTGAATATACCCGATTCTGACTGGGAAGAGTCTTATAACGAAATAAACCAAGTTTGTAATTCGGATGTCCCAATATGCGATAAATTAAGTCAAATAAAATATATAAAATTACTTGGGAATAAATATAAAGAAAAAGGTATTGATTGTATTGATGATGTTAAAGAACAAAAAAAGTATGTATCAGATAACCCCGAACGATACATAAATGGAGTAATTATAGCTGAATGGTATGTGCAATTTAAAATAAATAGCTTCTTTGACAATAATTACACACCAATGTTGGTAATAGATTATATATTTGATAAAAACACATTGAATACTTTGCTTCGTATGAGATTAGATAAGGCGGAAGATTATTGTAATATAATTGAAAACTTAAATAAATCAGACATTGAATTATTACACAATTTAGGTAAATCTAAAGATATAAATGGAAAACCATTTACACCTAAACAAAAAATTGAATTTATAGATTTGGTTCAAGCGTATAAAGATTGTAATGTATCGTTTGATAAAATACAATCAATGATAGAATCAGGTAAAGTTGATATTTATCAACTCAATATGGATTTATTAAAAGAAACTTTTAAACAATCAGGTTATACAGATGAAGAAATTGCAACTATACCAAAAGAAAAGTTATTATCTTGGGATTTAAAATATATACACTTATTACCAAAAGAAATAAATGAAAATAAGTATAATACATCATTTAAAGATATAATTAGAATGGCAAATTCTGAATCTGATTTCAGACAATGTATTCATGACACAAATAATAACTACGGACAAACAAATGCCATTACAAAATCTATGTACGAAGAAATGGGTATGGATTATGAACATTGGCTAAATCCATTAAAAGATAATGAAATTCAATTTGTGGCAAAAGATAAAAATGCAGAGCAATTATCTCAAATTGGTGCACAATTACTTGAAGATATTGAAGCATTACGCTCATCTTCAAACTGGACAAAAAAATTAATAGACAAACAATTTGCTAAAAATATCAAAAGCGATAAATTTGTAATTCCTAATGATATTTTGACAAGTAAAGCAAAACTTACAGAGTTTATAAATAAATTAATAAAACAACTTGATAAATTATGGAATACTGCCCAAAACAACATTAACAATCCTGAGCATGCAACAAGTTCAAGAAATACATTAACCATTTTAAATCACTTTAATCAACGAATTGCAGACATTTCAAGTACTCAAAATGATGATGGCAGTACAAAAACACTTGATTTAACAATAAAAATGTGGGACAGAAACCCTCAAAAAGATTTATTTCAAGGTAACTATTCAACTTGCTGTATAGGAATGGGTGGCGGTAACGGTTCAGCTATGCCTCATTACATTATGGACACAGCATATAATATGATTGAAATTGTTGATAATGAATCAGGAAAACCTATCGGTAATGCTCTTTGTTATTTCATAAAAGGTGAAAACGGTAAACCCGCATTTGTAATTGATAATATTGAAATAAACAATTCGGTAAAACCGTCAAATGAAGTTGGTTTGAAATTAAGAAGTTCGATTGTTGAATATGCATCAAAGATAGCAAAAGAAGTAACAGGCTCAGATGATGTACCGATTTATATGAGTGGTTCATATAATGATGTTCCTTGTTCTGATTTAGAACAAACAGAACAACAAATATCATTTTTAGGTGATATTGACTGTGATGATATTTATATGGATTTATATAGTGGCTGGATTGATAAAATTGAATTAGCAAATAAAAAACTAACTTTACTTAAATTGAAATAAATATAGAATGGGAAATTAGTATTAAAATGTATTCAGATATAAACTTTGAAAAATATATATGTACCAAAAGTTAATGCGGTAATTGCAAAAGTTGAAACAATAGATGAAGTTCCGCAAGAATTATTAAATTTTGCAAAAAAACATAATTTGCCAATATTAATTTTAGGGAAATAAATAAGTTTTTTCTTGTGAATTGTAGTATATTAATTTTTGTAACAGGGTAAAACGCTGTAATAACGGTATTTTCAAGATTTATATCAAAAACATAAAAAATTTTAAATCAAACTGTTGACAATAAAATTTATTTATGTGATAATAATCGTACGCATTAAATAGTGTAGTCGAAACACTAAATAACAAAATATAATATTTACCCAAAAAACATATAAACTCCTAAATAATAAACACTAAAAAAAGACCATTAGGATGCAGAAAACACACACTCGGTAAAATGAGTGTTTTTTTTTTTGTTATTAAGTGTTGAAATAACATTTAATAACTTCTTTTTACGCTGATAATCCTGCAAAAGCTCTTGTAAACCCAGGGAAAGAGATATTCACCCAATGAAAATCTTTTATTAAAACAGACTCTTTAGAAATTAAACCGGCCACATACAAACTCATTGCCAATCTGTGATCACAATATGTTTGAAGTTCACAATTTCCAATTAATCTGCATTTGCCATTAATTGTAAATCCATCTTCCATCTCTATAATATCAGCACCTAATTTTTGTAATTCGGTTACTATCGCTTTTATTCTATCTGATTCTTTATTTCTTAAATCTTGAGCATCTTTAATAATGGTTGTCCCTTCAGCTTGAGTTGCTAACACCGCTATTATCGGTATTTCATCTATTAGTCTTGGTATTATCTCACCTGAAATTTCGCATGCTTTTAATTGTGAATACTCAACTAAAATATCGCCAACTTCTTCATTAGATACAATCCTTTTATCTAATATTTCTATATTTCCACCCATCTGTCGTATTACATCTATAATTCCTGTACGAGTATAATTTAGTCCGACATTTTTTATTATTATTCTTGAATTTGGAACTATTAATCCCGCAGCAATAAAAAAAGCAGCAGACGAAATATCCCCGCAAACTGAAATGTTTTTGGGTTCTATAACGGAAGATTTAATCTTTGTTGTAAGGTTATCTGTTTCTATATCCGCACCCAAATACTTTAACATCAATTCTGAATGATTCCTGGATAAATACGGTTCTGTATATACTGTTTCACCATCTGCATGTAAACCGGCTAACAACAAGCATGATTTAACCTGCGCAGAAGATATATTTGAAACATAATTAATCCCGCACAAATGACTACCGTTTATTTTTAACGGAGATTTAAAGTTATTTGATTCGATATTAGCACCCATCATAGATAAAGGTTCGATTATTCTTTTCATGGGCCTTTTTGATAAACTTTCATCACCTGTTAAAATTGAATCAAAATTTTGTCCGGATAAAATTCCGGAAACTAAGCGCATCGTTGTACCTGAATTACCACAATATAATTCTTTATCTGATTTTTTTAATTTACCTGATGATATTATTTTTAGAGATGTATCATTTAAAATTTCATATTCAATTCCAATTTGAGCAAACAATTTTAATGTAGAAAAACAATCTGCACATTTCGAAAAATTATTAATTACAGATTTTCCTTTAGCCAAAGACAATAACATTATCGCTCTGTGTGTTATTGATTTGTCCGACGGAATTTCGATTTCACCTGTAAATCCGTTATTATTTTTATTTACTTTAATATCCATACAAAGATTTTAGCATAAACTATTTAGAGGATATATTGAAAAATGCTATAAAGTTTTTATATTTAAATACGATTTTAGTAACATAAGAAAAACCGTAAGGTTTTACTTACCTCCTCCCCAAGTCTAATAGCCGCCATATGGTGGCTTTTTTTTATATCCGAAATTATTAATTAACCCATAACTTTGCCGTTATTATAGACAAAATTGTTATATTCATCAACAGGCATTGGCTTAGCATAATAAAAGCCTTGAGCTATATCACAACCGGCCGATTGCAATATAGATACTTGTTGTGAAGATTCAATACCCTCACAAACAACTTTGGCATTTAAATCTCTTGCCATTTGAACAACATGATTTAAAACAATAAAACCTCGTTGTGTGCATGTTGCCTCATTAATAAAACCTCTATCCAATTTTAATACATTAACAGGCAATTTTCTTAACATGTTTAATGAAGAATAACCCATACCAAAGTCGTCCATTGCAATAACATATCCAAGTTCTTGAAGTCTTAAAATTGTTGAATTAACAGCACCTTCATTATTTAAAAAAGCACTTTCCGTTAATTCAAGTTCCAGACAAGATTTTGGAATATTATATTTATTAACAAGATTTTCTATTTCATCAACAAGATTTTCATATTTAAAATGTATTCTGGAAATATTAACGGAAACAGGTAACGGAGTAAGCCCGTTATCTAGCCAACTGCGTATTACTTTACATGCTTGTTCCCACATATATTTGTCAACATCTACAATAAATCCGTTTCTTTCAAATAGAGGAATAAAGTTGTTTGGAGAAATCAAACCCTTTGTAGGGTGCTGCCAGCGTATTAGAGCTTCTGAACCACAAGGGGACATTGTTTTTATATCAATTTTTGGCTGTAAATATATTACAAATTGTCCGTTCTCTAAGGCTGATTTCATTTCAGCTTCAATTTCCTTATCTGCTAAAATTGATAGGCTTAATTCTTCATTATAAAAAGCGTAGTTATTATCAACAAGACCTTTTATCGTTCTTTTTGCCAAACTTGCATTATCAATCATTTTATTTATCGGTACATCTTTATTTACAAGTTTATATATACCGAAAGACGGTACCATTTTTATATTTAACTCAATAGAATTAATTTCATCACAAATATTTTTTATCAGTAATATCAATTCATCATCATCTTGATATTCACACATAATAGCAAAAACATCATCATTTAAACGTGCATATATACTGTTTTCGATTAAATTTTTTGATAATATATTTGAAATTTTTCTTAAAATATCATCACCGGTTCTTGTATTATACACTTCGTTTATAATTTTAAATCCGTCAATATCCATTACCAATACAGCCAATTTTATTTCATCAGTACAATGCTGTAATAAAATTTTTTCTCCTTCCAAGTAAAAACTTGTTTTATTAAGACTACCTGTTACATCATCTTTTAATGCTATATCCATAATCATATTTGTTGATTTTTGACGCAAAGCGAAAATATACCGTGCTCCGATTATAACAATTAAGTTTATTATCAAGAAGAATACAACTGTATATCTTAAAATAGAATTTGTATTATGGCTTATTGAACTAAAAGGAAGTATAGCCAAAATCTTCCAATTATTATATCCGATTGGAATAAATGCCGCGACTTTATTTACTCCGTTAACATCTTTAAACCAATAACTAACAGGCTGCGTTGCTTTTAGTGCTTTTTTCTTTTTTCCAACAGGTACATCGTTATATTCAAATATTGATTTTTGCAACAAAGTATACGGACTATCATCTCTTAGGACTAAATTTCCTTCTCCGTCAACTATATGAACAACAGCTTCATCATTAAATGCAGTAATATCAATGGCATTTGTATAATCCTGTGCACTGTGAGCACCGGTTAATATAGCCTTAACCTGACCGTTAATAATTACAGGCACCGAGTATAAAACTATCAATTTATCATTATCGTAGTATGAACCCAAAAAGCCCATATATCTGTTGCCTTTTATGCTTTCTTGAAAATACTTATATTCTTTTACATTTATCGGCGGAATAAAACCTTTTTGGGAATCATAAATCGTAACATTACCGTCCAAATCTACAAGTCCGACAGAATAAAATCTTGTATTCTTTATTGTATATTTCAAATTCTGTTTTGCGTAATTATCAGTTAGCAAACTCGGATTTTGTTCGATAAGCTGTGCATATAAATTTAATGTTTGAAAATCACCGTTTATAAGAACATTTACAGCTATTGCACTCTGTTTTGCTACTTGAGTTATATGATTTTCAATTTCATAACGTTCATTTTTCAATAAAAGTTGTATTAACAAAACTCCTAATAGAACCAATGCCAAAACAATACTTGTAAAAGCAAAAAATATATACATTCTCTGTTTTCTGCTTTTTTCGAGTTTGACTACTACATTAGAAGTTGACATCTTTTTTATACTCCGTTCTTCTTAGTGTAATTATAAACTTATTAACTTCATTTTGCAAGTATAAAAGATTTTTGTTATTAGAAATTACATAATCTGATTTTTTAATTTTTTCATCTTGCGGCATTTGAGAATTTAATCTCGCTAATGCTTCTTCTTTACTCAAATTATTCCTTTTCATTAATCTTTGAAGTCTTATTTCATCATCAGTTTGTATAAACAATATTTTATCAAATTCATTTTGCCAACCGACTTCAAACAAAAGAGGCACAGAAACAAAAATAAATTCTTCTGACACATTTTGCTTAAATAACGCATATAATTCTTTTAACAACAATGGGTGCACTATATTTTCAAGTTTTTGCCTTAATTTTTTATCACCAAAAACAAGATTTCCAAGTTTTATTCTTGACAATTTTCCATTATCCGTAATATTAAATTCACAAAACTCTTCTAATATTCTTTTTTCATTATTAACCAAAATTTCATGAGAGATTATGTCAGTATCAAACACCAAAAAATTTTCTTTTCTTAACAAATTCTCAACAGTAGATTTTCCGCAGGCTATATTTCCGACAACAGCTATCTTAATCATTTTTATTCTCTAGCTTTTCCAAATAATTTTTCAATTCCTTAATTTGCTTAGGTTTAATTGGTTTTACTTCACCTTTTTTTAAACCTTCTAACGATATTGTAGCATGCTGTATTCGTTTTAGCGAAATAACTTCAAATCCCAAATACTCAAACATTTTTCTGATTTGTCTGTTTAACCCTTGATACAAGACTATTTGCATTAGAGTTGATTTATTAGAAATTTCAATTACCGCAACGTCCGCGTACGCGATTTTATCTTTTTCTATTTCGATACCGCAAGCCATCATATCTATCTGATTTTGGTTAATTCTCCCATCAATTCTGACTATATAAACTTTCGGAACTTTTACGGACGGATGTGTTAATTTATTAATCAAATCTCCGTCATTTGTCATTATCAAAAGTCCTGTAGAATCTTTATCCAAACGTCCGACAGGATTTAAATTACGCATATTATCGGGTAATATGTCATATATTGTTTTTCGGCCTTTTTCATCATTTGATGTCGTTATATAACCTGCAGGTTTATAAAATCTGTAATATTCGTGTTTTTTGGGGGAAATAAATTTGCCTTCTACAAATACTTTATCCTTATCACCAACCAAAAAACCTAATTCTTGAACTTTTTTACCGTTTACGGTAACTTTTCCCTGCTCGATTAAATTATCGGCTTCTCTTCTCGAACATACACCTGCAGATGCGATATATTTATTAAGTCTTATTTTTGACAACTTACACCAACTTTCGCAATAAAATCTAATAAAACATCAGGGAAAGTTCTGTATAACTTACCATCACAATGGGTAGCCACAACTTTTACTTGAGCCTCAACATGAAGACATTTTTTATCCTTAGAATTATATATTTTTTGCAAAAAAGTCATGGAAAGCCGCGATGTTTCAACGAGTTCAGTTTCTATTAAAACTTCTTCTTCCAATTTTGCAGGTGATTTATATCGAATATTTATCTCAACAACGGGTAAGACCAAATCATTTTCAAACATTTTTGATAATGAATACTCTGCATCATCACAGAGCCCCATTCTACCCATTTCAAGCCATCTCAAATATGACCCATGCCAAACATGCCCATAAGCATCAGTATCAGAATAATATACTTTTTGAATTAACTCGTTTTTCATTGTAAAAATATTAACACAAATCAATCGTAAGGACAATTAACAATTAAAATTTTGTATGTATAATTATAAATAAAAAAGGAGAAAATTATGAAATACGTATGCACACTTTGTGATTGGGTTTATGATGAAGAAACAGAAGGGCAAAAATTCGAAGATTTACCTGAAGATTATGTTTGTCCTGTATGCGGAGCTGACAAATCAGTTTTTGAATTATCTAAATAAAAAAAATACCACTTTAACATTCCTGCCTATATTGTAGGTGTGGTTCATCTGTATAATTTTATGTAAAACTTTGTTGCTCAGGACGGCGTGTTTTTATTGTGTCATGCTGAAAACGTAGAAAATACGGACGTAGGACGTAATTTTCACGTTGTTCAGCATCTACTTTATATTAAAAAAATTGATACTGCGGGAAACCGGACATTTTTCACAAAATCAAAGATTTTGGAAAAAGTAGTCAAATAAATTCAGCATAGACAAAAGATTGGTGGTTGTTGATTACTTGCAGCTTGATACTGTTGTGGAAAGTTGTTTGCCGTTTTTGCATTTGCCTGAGTTTTCTCGTGAAGTATGGTTTGCATCTAAATAGTCCATATTTCCATTTCTAATTACCCATTCTGTGCAATAAGTTCCGTACGTAAAGCATTGGTGAACATTATGTCCATAATTTCCTGAATCTGTCCAATACTCACCACTACCAAAAGGTTGTATTCCATTTTTTGTTATTAAAAATTCAAACACATCAATACCTCTAGTATTTTTACCCTTATTAGGTCCATCAATATCTACGTAAATGTTACCACAAGAATTTGAATACCCATACCCACTACCTTTGCATGATGAACTGTAGGAAGCTATTGAAAAAGACCACCCACCTGAAGTAATAGCTCTTACATAAGATTGTGCATCATCATAATTGGGTGTATAAGAAGAGCCATATATATCCTTATAACTAACATCCATACAACCTGTAATATCTGAAGAATCTCTACAACTCTTTTGTATTTTCATAAATTCAGTTATTCTGTCATAATAACGTTTTATTCCTTTAGAATTTTCAGAAGGACCAATACCAGTCATATCACCGCCAGACCATTTTTCTATCGGACCATAAACTGCCGTTGCTCTACTGTGTGCTTCATTTAATTCAGCGTATATTTTTTTAACCTTAGCAACTGCTTCGGCTCTACCTGTGTTTTTATTCACATTAGGAATAGTTAAAGCAGCAACAACGCCGATTATGCCCATTACAATTAGCGTTTCTGCTAAAGTAAACGCGAATGAGTGAACGGTTGATAGTAGACTGTTATGGGTGAACTGACGACTCTCTCCACTGTTCACTTTGAACAGTTCACCTTTAAAGAAGTTACAAACAGAGGCTTTTAAATGCTT
>JAFRAO010000029.1 GCA_017405375.1 bacterium | reverse complement strand
TTCTTCATACGGATTCAAAAGCGAGCGGATTAAAATTACTAAGCCTGAAGCTTCCGTATCTAATGAACGGAGGCTTTTTTTAGATTCTGCGAGCATTCCTTTGAGCTGTAATCTTTCGGGGTTCATTGATTAACCTCCCTTTTCAAAAGCGGACACCATAAATTGTTGTCTATTTTGCTTTCAATTCGGGAAAGGAGTGCCGCATGGTATTGGTTGGTTTCCAATAAGTCTTTCAGAATTTCAAAATTATTCTGAATGATTTTTTCAAATGCCTTAACTTGCGATTGATGGTAAATATACCAAATGGCAAAGATAAGAGCAGGGAAACCGACATTTTCAATAAATGGTGATAAATCTTTTAAGAATTCCATATTACTCCTTAATCTTTCTTTTTGTTTTCCCATTCAGGAAGAAAAGGGCTGCAAAAGGGTTTTAGCCTTTGCAACCTGTTAGATATAGCCTAAAAAGGGGAGAAGGGGTGTGTATTTATATTCGCAGTTTAACTTTGTTTGTATATCCTTTTCAATGGTAAAAAGTTAAGACATTTTGACACGCCAAAAAGTATTAACTTTTTACCGTTGAAAGTGAACGGAGACAGCGTTTAAAGTGTGAGTATAAATTTATTTTTTACAATTCCCCAACAAAAGAAGGTTAGCAAATGAAGTATTACGAAGTATTCAAAGCAGGAACTTATCCTCAAGGGAAGTTCACAAAAAAAGAAATTGAGCAAATCGCAAAAAATTACGATCCAAAATTCTGCGAAGCTCCTATTACAATCGACCATCAGCAATCAGGACCCGCTTACGGTTGGGTTGATACAGTAAAAGCTGACGGCGATAAATTAAAAGTTTGTTTTAAAGATGTGCCGGAAGCATTTGAAAAAGATGTTAATGACGGCAAATACAAAAAAGTATCTGTTGAATTATACAGAAATCTTGAAGGCAAAGGTGCATACCTTAAAGCTGTTTCATTCTTGGGTGCTGCAATTCCTCAAGTTAAAGGGTTAGAACCGATTAAATTTATGGAATCGGAATCCGATACTTATGAGCTTGAATCCGAAGAAGATGAAACATCTCAATTCAGCCAAGAAGAAATTGACGGATTAAAAAAACAAATTGACGATTTGGAAAAACAAATTGCAAAATTTAAGCAAAAAGATGAAAACAGGGAACAAAAATTAGAGACAATAAAATCTCTAAAAGAAAAGATTTCCGCTCTAAATGATGAAGTTGCAACATTTAAGCAAAAAGCCGATGGTAAAGAGGCTGTTGAAAAAGAATTAAACGACATTAGAAATTCCCTGAAGAATAAGGAATATACAGAATTTATCGATAAGCAGATTGACAAAGGAATTCTTGTCCCTGCTAATAAAGACATTATCCTTTCTGTTCTTCAGAATTTGGATAGTGTCACCAAGTTCGGAGAGGATTCACCAGTCATTGTTAATGACTTCAAATCTTTTATTGAATCCCTCCCGAACCAAGTTGAATATCAGGAATTTGCCACAAAAGAAAAGCAAGCAGACGGCGGCACTCCTGATACTGATAAATTTGCCAATGCTGATGAAGAAAGTCTAACAATTTTTAAAGAGGCTAAGGCACTTGCCGCAAAGGAAAACATCTCATTTAAAGATGCTTTGCTAAAACTAAATATTTAATTTAACTGCATTTACCCGATGCAAGATAAGGAGTTTATATAAATGGGAAGACTTGAAGAGTTACGCATAAATGCGTATTTATCGGAGGTCGCTCGTGGATACAGAAATAATGCCTTTATTGCAGATGTTCTTTTCCCTACGATTTATTCCGAGAAAGAAAAAATTGATATCTTTGAATTCAACAAAGAAGCCTTCAATATCTATGATACGGAAAGAGCTATAAGGGCGAATTCAAACGTAATATCACCGCAGGGTTTCAAAAAGCATACCACAACCCTTACAGAACACGATTTATCCTATCCGATTGATTATCGTGAAGAACAGGAAGCGGAAAAAGTTAAATTACAGCTGCACGCTACAAATGTTGTAACAAACGGTTTGCAACTAAAACACGAGAAAGCTTGTGCAGATTTGGTTCAAAATCCGAGCAATTATTCATCGGATAATAAATTAATTTTGTCAGGTACATCTTGTTTCAATTGGAATAAATCCGATCCGCAGGGCGTTATTGACGAAGCAAAAAACAAAGTTTCTCAAAAAATTGCACAAGACCCGAATACGATGGTTATCGGTCAGGATGCTTGGCACGTTTTGAAACGCAACAAACAATTGCGAGGATTGATTTCCGATACAAAAACAAAATTAGTTACTCTTGACCTTTTGAAAGAGATTTTTGAAATAGAAAATATTGTAATCGGAAAGTCTATTTTTGCAGATGCAGACGGCAACTTCACTCGTATTTGGGGAGATAACATAATCTTAGCTTATGTCCCTAATCTTGGTACTTCAAGAACCGAGTACGATCCTTCGTTTGCATATACTGTCCGCAAAAAAGATGCTCTTAATATAGATGAATATACCAAAGAGGGAAATAAGGTCAAATATATAAGAGCAACAGATATTTATACTCCGTTTTTGGTCGGTGCGGAGGCAGGTTACTTAATATCAGGTGTTAATGATCCTAATTATAATCCTGATGATGACGAGGACTAATAAATGGCAAAGTATAAAGTAAAACACACATCTATTATGCATAACGGCAAACTGTATAAAGAGGGTTCTGTTGTTGAATTAACGGATGAACAGGCACAAAAACTTGCAGATTTTGTTGACATTGTTCTTGAAACAAAGAAAGCGGAAGCAACTTCCAAAACCGCAGCAAAAACAACAAATACAAAATCAAACAAGACTGCCGCTAAAACAAAAACAGAAGTAAAAACCGAAACAAAAACAGAAACTTCAGCTCCAACAGGTGAAGATTCTAACGGAGGAACTGCTGATGGCAAATAAGTTATATAAACCTTTATTGATTGATTCTATTGAGGCAGGTGAAAATGTCGAACAGCACAGATTTATAGGCTTTGACGGAAAACATTGTCAGGCAGGAGCTAAAGCTCTCGGAGTCTGCGATGTTTCAACCGAAAAAGGTCAGCTTGCGTCTGTCGGAGTATTCGGTATTTTTCTCGTTGAGGCAGCAGAAAATATCGCTGCCGGAGATGAAATCGCTTCCGATGCAAACGGCAAAGCTGTTAAAGTTGCAAGAACGGAACTTACAAACGGCTACTCATTGGATACCGTTCAATCAGGTTCTTTAGTAAGAATAGTGAGAGGTATTTAATGCCTGTTTCATATTGTTCTTCTGTTGATATTGAATCATACGTTTCTACTCCTACATTAATTCAGCTGACTAACGATGAGGGCGGCGATGTCATTAATGACAACGTAACCCAAGAGGCAATAATTTATGCCTCGACTTTAATCGATGGGTATCTGCGCGGCAGATATACTCTGCCTTTAGATACCCAATTTCCCTTATTAAAAATTCTCTGCATTGATATATCTGTATATCGTCTTTATTCAAGAAGAATGAGAGACGAAATGCCTGAAGTTATAGAAAACGCATACAAAAATGCAATTCAAACTTTGAGAGATATTCAAAAAGGAATTTTATCGCTGCAAGCTGAAAATGATTTGTTGGAAACATCAGGTTTTAACCCGCAGGAATATAAAACGAATAAAGATTTAATCGACAGATTATTTAATAGGCGCAAATTAAGTGAATATTAAAGAAATTGAAACATCAATTATAGAACAATTAAAAACCTCTTTCCCCGAAGTCTTGGTTCAGGGATTCCCCGATAAACCGTCTGAATTTAATCTTTTACATCCGATTGGAGCAATCCTTGTTCATTATCAGGGAAGCAATTATACAAATACAGAAGCTCTCGGATTTGTAACCCAAGAAAACAAAAAAGAATTCGGAATCACAATTATTACACGCAACTTAAGAACCCATAACGGTGCTTATGAATATATTGATAAAGTTAAATCCGCAATATCGGGTTTCAAAATAAACGAATGTACTTCTCTAATCCCGACAAAAGACTATTTTATTTCCGAAAACAAAGGAATTTGGCAGTACGGGATTAACTTTACCCTCAAGACTCAAAATATACAAACAATTTAATTACACATTTACCCCTTACCCCATCACATTAATAACAAATTTTACGGAGGAAATATATGCCTGCAAGTTTTCTGCATGGTGTTGAAACCATAGAAATTACAAAAGGTGCAAGAACAATTCAAACAGTAAAAACTGCTGTAATCGGGATTATAGGAACTGCACCTATTAATGAAGTTGAAGAACAATATAGAACAATAAACGAGCCGACTCTGATTTTAAATGAAACGGAAGCCGTCAGATATTTTGGTAAATCAAAGTCAGGATTTACAATTCCCGATGCACTTGATGCGATGTTTGATCAGGGTGCAGGAATTGCGATTGTAATAAATGTCTTTAATCCTGCAAAACACGAGTCTGTTGAAGATGTCAAACTGTCGGATATTATCGGCGGTGTTGATGCTTTAACAGGTAAAAGAACAGGATTAAAAGCATTTGAAGATTGCTATTCATTATTTGGATATTATCCTAAAACAATTGTTGCTCCTGTTTATTGTGAATCAGCAGCAATAGTTCCTGAAATAAATATTATTTGTAACAAAATCAGAGCAATAGGACTTGTTGATGCTCCTGTCGGAGCTTCCGTTCAGGATGTAATAACAGGAAGAGGTTCACAGGGAGCAATAAACTTTAATACATCTTCAGATCGTATTGTGCTTTGTTATCCGCATCTCAAAGTTTATGATTCAGAAACTGACACAATAAAATTACAGCCTTATTCTCAAAGGCTTGCCGGAGTTATTGCCGCAAAAGATATAGAAAAAGGCTACCATTGGTCTCCAAGTAATACAGAAATTCAGGGAATTATAGGAGTTGAAAGACAATTAACTTCCATGATTAACGATCCTACAAGTGAAGTTAATACCCTGAACGAAGCAGGAATTGTAACTGTTTTCAATTCTTACGGTTCAGGTTTCAGAACTTGGGGAAACAGGTCTGCTGCGTTCCCGACAAAAACTTCCCCGACAAACTTCATAAATGTCAGAAGAACGGCAGACATTCTGCACGAATCGGTTGAATACTCAATGCTGCAATTTATCGACTACCCGATAGATAACGGTTTAATTGATTCAATCTGCGAAACTGTGAACCAATTTATCCGCGCCCTTATTGGTCGTGGTGCTTTAATTGACGGCAAATGTTCATTTAATCAAGATAAAAATCCGGCAGCGGAACTTGCAAACGGACATCTGCTTTTTGATATCGAGTTTATGCCTCCGACTCCTGCCGAACGCATAACCTTTGAATCATTTATTGATATCGAATTACTGAAATCATTAGGAGCATCTTAATGTACTGCATTGTTAACGACAGAGGTGATTTGGAAGTACACACCGATGAAAATGACTCCTGTTTTCTTTGCAAAAACATTTATAAATGCCCTCTGATACAGGCTATCAGCAAGGAATATGTAATTTTGCACTACTCGGATATAGAGATTTCAAAGTGCGGTCTTTTTAAGAAATAACTATTTAACCCCAAAGGATATTTTATATGTCAAAGATTGAGATTAATAAACTGACAAACGCCAATGTTTATTTAAATGGTGTAAATTTGCTTGGTCGAGCAGAGGAAGTTCAGCTTCCGCAGATTAAGCATAAAATGGCAGAGCATAAAGCTCTCGGTATGGTAGGCTCTGCGGAGTTTTTTGCCGGCATTGATAAAATGGAGTGCAAAATTAAGTGGAACGCACTTTATCCGGCAGTTTTAGCACAATGTTCAAATCCGTTCAATGCTGCGATGATTCAGGTCAGAGCTTCTCTTGAAACTTATAACGGAACGGGCAGAATTAGTGAAGTTCCTGCAACGGCTTTTATTATCGGAACATTTAAGGAATTTCCGCTCGGCAATATTAAACCTCAAGAGAATGCCGAATATGAAACCACGATGGCTGTAACTTATGCAAAATTAATTGTTGATAAGATGGAAGTCTTTGAAATTGATGTTTTGCAAAATATCTACAAAGTCGGAATGGTAGATGTACTCTCTAAATTTAAGAAAAATATAGGTGCATAATGGTCGATGATTCCGTATTAAAACAAAAAGGTGTCAAGAAGGGATTAACCGATGAACTTGCCACCCGAAAAAGAGCGTTAAATTTTTATTCATTAGCAAACATTCTACCCGATCCTGATATTGTCCTACGCAAACAGGGAAAAGATATGCGGATTTATAAAGAGCTTCTTTGTGATCCGCACGTCTTTGCCTGTGTTCAATCGAGAAAATCCGGTGTTTTGTCTTTGGAATGGGATATTAACAGAGGCTCAGATAAAGACAAAAATGCAGAATTAGTTGAAAATCTGCTCAAAAATTTAGATATACAAAAACTTATTTCAGATATTTTGGATGCTGCTCAATTTGGGTTTCAACCGTTAGAGATAATGTGGAAGAAAGATAAATCGGGATATGTTCTGCCCGAAAAAGTTGTTGCAAAACCTCCCGAATGGTTTTGTTTTGATGACGATAACAATCTCAAATTCAGAACTAAAGAGAATTATTACGGTGAAGAATTGCCGAAAAAAAAGTTTCTTTTGGCACAGAATAATCCGAGCTATAACAATCCATACGGTGAACGCACACTTTCTCGGTGTTTTTGGAGTGTTACATTCAAAAAAGGCGGACTCAAATTTTGGGTAGTTTTCACAGAAAAATACGGAATGCCGCATCTTATCGGCAAACATCCAAGAGGTGCAACAAAAGCTGAGACAGATTCTCTTGCAGATATGCTTGAAGAAATGGTGCAAGATGCCATCGCTGTTATTCCAGACGATTCAAGTGTCGAAATTCAAGAGGCGAATAAAACATCATCTGCCGAAATTTATGACAAACTAATCGACAAAATGAATGCAGAAATTTCAAAAGCAATACTCGGTCAAACTTTAACGACTGAAATCGGCAGTTCGGGAAGTTATGCAGCTGCAAATACCCATATGCAAGTAAGACAGGACATTATTGATGCCGATAAAAAACTTGTTGAAGGAGTTATTAATCAACTCATAACTTGGATATATGAAATAAATTTTTCAAATGCTGAAGTTCCTGTTTTTGAACTTTATGCACCTGAAGATGTGGATTTAACTCTTGCTCAAAGAGACAAAATTTTGTCTGAATCGGGTGTTAAATTTACCAAAGACTACTTCATAAAAACTTATGGTTTGGAGGATGAGGATTTTGATATTCGTGAGGATTTCTATCCTAATCAAAACCCTAATTTCAAAGAGTTTAAGGAACAGGAAGAAACTACACCGGGACAAGAACAGATAGAGGAATTATTTAAATTTTTATCTGAAACTGAACTTTCAAAACAAGCACAAAATATGCTTTCGCCTTTGATTTCGCTTATTGAAAATTGCGACAGTTTTGAGGAAGCATATTCGCTTTTGACCGATAAAAACCTCAAAAGTAAAAAGTTTGAAGAATCAATCCAAAAGGCACTCTTCTTGGCAGAACTTCAGGGGAGGGCAGATGGGCTTGATTAATCAAATCATAACCGGACACGCACTTGATATCTTAAAAACTATCCCTGAAAAATCAATCAATATGTGCGTTACCTCACCACCATATTGGGGATTAAGAGATTACAAAACTAATCCTGTAAAATGGTCTGATAGTTGGGAGGGTGAACTCGGAGCAGAGCCGGACTTTAATCAGTACATTAACCATTTATGCGATATTTTTGACGAAGTAAAAAGAGTACTTACTGATGACGGCACATGTTGGGTAAACATCGGTGACACCTACGGCGGATCATCGTTAAATAAACCATATTGTATAAAAACTAAAGGCGAAACCTCTTTTTTGAAAGATGTTGAACACTTACAAAAAACCGCACATACTCGTGGAAAGTATGAAAAATGTCTGCTTTTAATACCTTTTAGGTTTGCTATTGAGATGGTTAATCGAGGTTGGACAATAAGAAATGTTATCATTTGGCAAAAACCAAATGCCACACCATCAAGTGCTAAAGATAGATTCAATGCAGATTTTGAATACTTATTTTTCTTTACTAAAAACAAAAAATATTATTTTAATCAGCAGCTTGAGCCTTTGAAACAATCAACACTTGATAGGTGTAAAACAGGATGCGGACAAAATAAAGGTGCAAATTATCAGGGACTTAATAAGACAAACTTTGAACGCTTGCAAAAACGAATGATTGACGGAACGATAAAAGGCCGCAATATGAGGTGCGTTTGGAGTATTGCATCTGCAAATTATAAAGGAGCACATTTTGCCACCTATAATCCGAAGCTGATTGAAGTTCCAATTAAAGCCGGCTGTCCTGAAAACGGAATTGTTCTTGATCCGTTTATCGGGAGCGGCACTACTGCTGTTGTTGCAGAAAAGTTAAACCGAAAATGGTTAGGAATAGAATTAAATCCCGAATATACAAGACTTGCTCTTGATCGAATAAATAAGGAATTAAGATGACTATTACCCCTGAAGAAGCTGCCATGAAACGCAACTTCTTAAAACAAAGACAGAGCTTGCCTCTTCATCTAAAAATAGAACTGTCAAAAAATAGAATAAAACAATTCTATGAGCATTTTGACGGGTTAGTTTATGTTTCTTTTTCAGGCGGAAAAGATTCCACCGTTCTTTTACATCTTGTTCGTTCCTTATATCCTGAAGTTCCTGCCGTTTTTGTAGACACCGGACTTGAATATCCCGAAGTCAGACAATTTATAAAACAAACTGAAAATACAATCACAATTAGACCTCAAATTACGTTTAAAGAAGTATTGGAAGAATACGGCTATCCTGTAATTAGTAAAGAAGTCGCAAAAACAATAGAAGAAAACCGCAGAAACCCTGACGGGTACACAAAAAAGAAATTTAATTCCGAAAGCGATTATGTAAAAAAATACGGTTCACGTTATGACCTTTCAAAATGGATTCCTTTGCGTGATTCTGATATAAAAATATCCGCTCAATGCTGCAATGTAATGAAGAAAAAACCTTCATACAAGTACGAAAAAGAAACAGGCAGAAAACCTTTTATTGCAACAATGGCGATTGAAAGTAATTTAAGGAAACAAGAGTATTTAAAAAAAGGATGCAACTCTTTTAACACAAACGCCCTGCCTCTACTCCGCTCGGTTTTTGGACAGAACAGGACATTTTGCAATATATAAAAGAAAATAATTTGCCGTATTGCTCCGTTTACGGCGAAATTTTGCAAGATAAAAAAGGCAAATTTTATACAACAGGAGCTAAACGCACAGGCTGTATGTTTTGTATGTTCGGAGTCCACACAGAAAAATCCCCGAATAAGTTTGAACTGATGAGAGAAACTCATCCAAAATTGCACGATTATTGCATCAACCAATTAGGATGCGGCAGGGTATTAGACTTTTTAGGAGTAAAATACTGATGATAAAACTAAAAAGCCTTTTTAAATTGCCTCCGGCACTTGCAATAAAATATTTCAAAAATAAAAATAATAAGTTTTCTTGGGATTGGTACGAATTATGGCAGGATGCACATAAAAAATCTTTCACAGTCGCTAAAGTAATGCGTGAGGATGTCTTAAACGATATTCGCTCCTCTCTCGATAAAGCACTCTCGGAGGGTAAAACTTTCCGAGAGTTTGCCAAAGAATTAAAACCAACTCTTCAGAAAAAAGGTTGGTGGGGTGAGCAGTTTGTTGTTGATACGGATGGTGTCGCAGGAAAAGTGCAATTAGGCTCAATGTATCGATTAAAGACTATATATTCCGTTAATATGCAGACTGCTTATCAAACCGGAAGATATAAAACTCAGATGGATAATGTCGATAATCGACCGTATTGGCAATATATTGCGGTTATGGATGCATCAACTCGTCCTGAACACGCTATGCTTAATGGATTGATTTTTAGATATGACGATCCGTTTTGGAAATCATTTTACCCTCCAAATGGTTGGAGGTGCAGATGCAGAGTTCAGACACTATCTGATTATGCAATGAATAAACAGAACCTCACCGCTTACGATTCAGAGGGAAGTTTATCGCAAGAGATGGCACTTGTTTCTAAAAAATCGGGCGAGTATAAGCCTGTTACAGTTTATACTGACCCGCTGACAGGGAAACGTGTCACACCTGATGTCGGTTGGTCTCATAATCCTGCATCGGGTTTGGTTGGTTATTAAAACGGCTTTTGAACGGTACTTGAATATATTTTGAATAAGGAGTTTTTATGACTATTGATAAAAAATGTTTAATTAATTGGGTTGGCGGAAAAAGATTACTTAGAAAAACAATTGAAAAACTGATTCCAAAAAATATCGGTTCATACATTGAGCCATTTGGCGGCGGTGGTTGGGTGCTATTTTATAAAGACAAATGGGCAGATTTGGAAGTTTACAACGACCTCGATGGAAGACTTGTAAATCTGTTCCGCATTGTCAAATACCACCCGAGTGCTTTTATTGAAGAATGGAGCAACTTACTCGGCTCTCGTGAAATGTTTCTGCAATTCCTGAATGGTACACCTATTACTGATATTCAAAAAGCTGTTCAATTCTATTATTTAATTACTCGTTCTTTTGGCGGCAGAGGCGATACTTTTGGGACTGTAAAAAAGACTTCCGGTGGAGCTTGTAAATCTCTGCATAATGTTCCTTTAAAAATTGAGGCTATTCATGAGCGTTTGGATACTGTTATGGTTGAGAATAGAGATTTTGAAAAATTAATCAACCAATACGACTACGAAGGTGCATTTTTCTATTGTGATCCTCCGTATTCAAAAGGCTGCGGTTACGAAGTTACTTCTACAAAAGACTTTGACCACGAACGGTTAAGAGAGGTATTGGGCAAGATTAAAGGTAAATTTTTATTGTCCTACGATGATTCTCCTAAAATTCGTGAGTTATACAAAGGCTTTGATATGGTAGCAGTTGAACGATTAAACGGAATCAATAATCGTGAGGGAGTTGAAAACCGCAACAAAATGTTCAAAGAGCTTTTAATTGCTAATTATCCGATTACGGAATTATACAATGGATGACGATTCTTTACAGCTCAATGTTGATAATAAAGAGGTTACGGAGGCACTTCTTAACCTCGCAAAAAGAGGCGAAAACCTGCGACCGTTGATGAAATCAATCGCAGGGATTTTTGCTTCCTCAACTGAAGAGAACTTTAAAAACGAGGGCAGACCTGATAAATGGACTGACCTTTCTGATGTAACAAAAAAATCGAGAGAAAAAATAAATAAATGGCCGGGACAGATTCTGACAGTTGAAGGTCAGCTTGCATCATCCGTTACCACTCAATATGACGATGATTCCGCTGTTATCGGAAGTAATAAAGATTATGCAAGAATTCATCAACTTGGTGGTGATGCCGGCAGAGGCAAAAAAGTAAAAATCCCTGCCCGACCATATTTGCATCTTACGGATGATGATTTTGATGAAATCCTGCATGAAACAGAAAAATATTTAAAAGACGATTAACTTGCAAATGAAAGGAGCAAGTTATGAATACGGTTGAACCGATTAGAAAAAAATCAGATATTGAAAAAGTAAAAGCAATTTTGAAAAAATCAAGTGAACGCAATTATCTTCTTTTCACATTGGGAATTAATTGCGGTTTGAGGATTTCTGACCTTTTATCGCTGAATGTCGGCGATGTAAAAGGCAGAAGTTATATAAGTTTAAAGGAAAAGAAAACAGGCAAATACAAAAAATTCCCGATAAATTCAAATCTAAAACCTATTATTTCAAAATTTGTCAAAAATAGAGTTGATGATGAACCTTTGTTTTTAACTATTTTTAACACTCGTATGGGCAGAGTTATGGCATATAAAATCATAAATTCCGCCTGCAAAAAAGCCGGATTGGATATCGCAATAGGAACTCATACGATGCGGAAAACTTTCGGCTACCACCACTATAAGCAATACAAAGATGTTGCAATGCTTCAGATGATTTTCAACCACTCAAATCCAAAAGTAACCCTGCGTTACATCGGAATTGAACAAGACGAAATTGAAGAAAGTTACAGAAACTTTTATCTGTAAATCAATAATTATACACATTTACCCTGCTTTTTTTATTTTTTGCCGAACTATATCAACAGCCTTACTTGAAAGAAAATTAAGGTGTCAGGCAAAAGTCAGGAAAGGAGCAAAATATGACTACCGTAGAACCAATAAGAAACAAAAAAGATATTGAAAAGGTCGAAAAATATCTTTTGAAAACAAGCAAAAGAGACCATTTGTTATTTGTTATGGGAACAAATTGCGGTCTTAGAATATCCGACATTTTAGCTTTAAATGTCGGTGATGTCCGCAGCAAAGCCTATATACAAATTGTTGAAAAGAAAACAGGCAAATTTAAAAAATTCCCGATTAACGCAAAATTGAAACCTTTAATTGAAGAATTTGTCAAAGGCCGACGGGATAAAGAACCTCTGTTCAGGTCATATTGGGGTAACAGAATCAACAGAATTAACGCATATTATTTGCTGCGTGATGCCTGTAAAAACGCAGGACTGCATGAAAAAGTCGGAACACACACTATGCGTAAAACTTTCGGCTATCATCATTATCAGCAATTCAAAGATGTTGTTCTTTTGCAGAAAATTTTCAACCATTCTTCCCCACAAATAACCTTACGATACATAGGAATAGAACAAGACCAAATCGACTATTCCTACAACAACTTTATTTTATAACTGCTATCCCTCTCTATAAGTACATTTGCATTACATTTTATTTAGATTACTCTTTAACCAAAAGGTAATTTATTTGGTCAAAAAACCTCTTTAAAGTCTTATAAAACCTGTAAATATGATTTTTTGCTATCTGTTTCAAAATGTAATTTAACATACAAATTTCGTTCATGTAATCGCCCAAGTGTCTATATTTTTCAAGTAAAAAAATTTAGATTACAAAATGGTTAAAAAGTAATCTAATAAAGACTTTGAAAGGCAGATATGTACAAGCACAGAGCAACTATGACAGACAGAAGATACAAAATCCTAAAATTAATTGCAAAAGGTTATAAAAACAAACTTATTGCAAAAAAATTGGATATGTCATTATCAAACACACAGCTTCAAAAATGGCGTTTGTATTGTTTCTTGGGTGATGTTCATACTGCTATTGATGCCGTTTATATGGGTTTGCAAATGGGTCTGTTGCACGAGAGAGATTTGTCCGAAGCAATAAGAGAGGAAATTTATGACAACGAAAATGAAAAACAGATGCACCGTACAACTGAGGCAGGGAAGTCAAATAATAGGGACATTCAGACCAACGCAAAAATTATTCCATTCCCTGCAAAAAGAGTTAGAGCCAAAGAGAGTAATATACGATAAAAAGTGTTTTATCACCCTGAAACAAGAAAATGTTTTAATGGGAAATTACAAAGTTGATGAAAAACAATTCAACAAAATAAAAGAAAGAATAGAAAAATACAGGTCGCTTGGTTATGTCTGCAAAAATATCAGATGTATTGAAACAGGGCAAGTTTTTGAAAACGCACGAAAAGCGGCAGAATGGGTTTCTTTTGTAAAAGAATACGGCTATAACAAATGCGATAGCGATTTAATAAAACAATGCTGCCGAGGTAAGCAGAAGACTTCCTACGGTTATCATTGGGAATTTGCAACAAGCGAAAACACAAACTGCGACTAACTTACAAGCCAAGTGTAAACATAAAAATATATTAACATAATTACAGTTTTGTTAATAGTCTGCGAAAAGCCAATAATATCAACGGTTTTGATTAATTTAAAAGAATGATTATTCTAATGATTAAACACATTTACAGAAGGCTTTGTTTCGTGTTATTATAGTTTTAATCGCAATATGTTA
>JAFRAO010000028.1 GCA_017405375.1 bacterium | reverse complement strand
CCTGCTCGGGCATCTAAAAGCCTTCATTTGTAGCATATTTAAAGGTGAACTGTCCAAAGTTGACAGTGAACAGAGTCGTCAGTTTACCCATAACAGTTCACTATCAACCGTTCACTCATTCGCGTTTACTTTAGCAGAAACGCTTATTGTGATGGGCATAATTGGTGTTGTTGCTGCATTGACGATTCCGAATATGAACAAAAATACAAACAATGCTGAAAATGTAGAAAATATGGACATAATATTTTGTCTACCCTGAACTGGTTTGACTACTTTTTCTAAAATCTTTGATTTTGTGAAAAATGTCCGGTTTCCCGCAGCATCTTTTTAGCATGATAAAATTTTACATTCAGGGCGGCATCATTTTTTGTTTAACAATTTACGCCAAAAACGCATCATTTTTATTCTATTCTTTCTTTTACTGTTAAACTTTATAACTTTTTCATTTTGTCCAAGGATATGATTTGTTAAATCCCTTTCAACACGTGAATTTGAAGCTATAATGCAGTCTTTCAATTTTACCCTGTCTGAAATTTCAACTCCGTTCCATAAAATACAGTTCTCTAAAACAACGTGTTTACCGATAACGCATTCATCACCAATTACTGAATTTCCGATTATTTTTACGGATTTTGGCAATTTTGTTTTACCGCAAATATATTTTCCTGTATGAGTTGAAGTAATTTTATCGTGATTAAAAGAATATAAATTATTGAATAAATCTTCTGTAGATTGTCGATATTGTTCAAGCGTTCCAATATCTGACCAGTACTCATCTACATAAAATACATTAATTTGTTTTTCCATAACAAGTTTTGGAAACACATTTTTTGCAAAATCACAAAACTTATTTGCAGGAATATAGTCAAAAATTTTGTAATTAAAAATATAAATACCTGTATTTATGAGATTACTTTTAGCATCTTTTATTTGAGGTTTTTCCTGAAATTCAGTAATATAATCATTTTCATCACAAACAACTACGCCAAAATTAGGAATTTCCGATTCATTAACTGCTTTTACACCTATTGTGGCTATTGCTCCTGATGATTTATGAATTTCCATGCCTTTTAATAAATTCGCATTAGTTACTCCATCTGCCGACAAAACAAAAAAATCCTCATCTTTATCAAAAAAGAACTGACATTTTTTCATTCCGCCCGCTGTTCCGGACAGAGTTTCTTCCACAATATAATTAAAATTAATGCCAAACTTATTATTTGTATATCTTGTAACAATTTGTTCAAAAAGGTAGTATGTATTAGCTATAACATCATTAACACCGATGTTTTTTAAATTTTCCAATAAAATATCCATTACAGGTTTATTAGCAATAGTAACCAAAGGTTTTGGTACGCTTTTTGTCAAAGGATCTAATCTGGAGCCAATTCCCGCTGACATGACCATTGCTTTGTACATATGTCTTTTCTCCTAATACATTCTCCTACATTAATAATACAACAAAAAACTTCTATGTACAAGTAAAATATTTGTTATATAATTGAAAAGTAAGTTAAAATTGATAGGAGGAATTATGAAAGACATTCAAGTTTCACAAGAAGTGGAAAAAATGTGTTGCGTAAAAAGAGGCGTAAAAGGTGTTCCTGCACCAATTCCACAAGAAGGTGAATGGACAAAATGCAAAGAAATTACCGATATTTCCGGTTTAACTCATGGTTGCGGTTGTTGTGCTCCGCAACAAGGTACTTGTAAATTAACTTTAAATGTTAAAAATGGTATTATACAGGAAGCTTTAGTTGAAACATTAGGTTGTTCAGGCATGACTCACTCTGCTGCTATGGCTGCTGAAATTTTACCGGGCAAAACTATTCTAGAAGCCCTAAATACAGACCTTGTTTGTGATGCTATAAACGTTGCTATGAGAGAATTATTCTTACAAATTGTATATGGCAGAACTCAAACAGCTTTCTCTGAAAACGGATTACCTGTTGGAGCAGGTTTGGAAGATTTAGGTAAAGGCTTGCGTTCTCAAGTTGGTACATTGTATTCAACAAAACAAAAAGGCCCAAGATACTTAGAAGTTGCTGAAGGTTACGTTTTAGAAACAGCTTTAGATAACGATGGTGAAATCATTGGTTACAAATTTGTTCATCTTGGCAAAATGATGGATATGATTAAAAAGGGTGTTGACCCTAAAGAAGCATTTGAAAAAAATATCGGAACATACGGTAGATTTGCTGATGCTGCAAAAACTATTGATCCAAGAAAAGAATAGTTTTTATGATTTCATAAATATCTGATTTTTTTAATATTTCAGATTAAGTTTAAAGGTACTACATTTAATTAAAAAGGAAAAATAAAATGGCACAATTTGAAGGACAAGACAGACGTCAAGCTACTTTAGATAAAATTTTACCTGAATATGGTTTCAAAACAATAGATGAAGCCAAAGAATTATGCTTATCTAAAGGAATAAACGTTGAAGAAATAGTAAAAGGTATTCAACCTATTGCATTTGATAATGCAGTTTGGGCATACACATTAGGTTGCGCGATTGCAATCAAAAAAGGGATTAAAAATGCAGCAGATGCAGCAGAAGCTATTGGTTTAGGTTTACAAGCATTTGCAGTTCCGGGTTCTGTTGGTGATACAAGAAAAGTAGGTATCGGTCATGGTAACTTGGGTGCTATGTTGTTAAGAGAGGAAACAAAATGTTTCTGTTTCTTAGCAGGTCATGAATCATTCGCAGCTGCAGAAGGTGCTATTGGTATTGCAAGAAATGCGAATAAAGTTAGAAAAGAACCTTTAAGAGTTATCTTAAACGGTTTAGGAAAAGATGCTGCTTATATCATTTCAAGAATTAACGGTTTTACATCAGTAGAAACATCTTATGATTACAAAACAGGTAAATTGACTATTGTAAATGAAAAAGCTTTCTCAAACGGTGAAAGAGCACAAGTTAGATGCTATGGTGCTGATGATGTTTCAGAAGGTGTTGCAATTATGATTCACGAAGGTGTTGATGTTTCTATTACAGGTAATTCAACTAACCCAACTCGTTTCCAACACCCTGTTGCAGGTACATACAAAAAATGGGCTATTGAAAACGGAAGAAAATATTTCTCAGTAGCTTCAGGTGGTGGTACCGGAAGAACACTTCACCCTGATAACGTTGCAGCTGGTCCTGCTTCTTACGGTATGACAGATACAATGGGACGTATGCATGGTGATGCTCAATTTGCAGGTTCATCATCAGTTCCTGCTCACGTAGAAATGATGGGTGTAATCGGTATGGGTAATAACCCAATGGTAGGTGCAACCGTTGCATGTGCTGTTGCTGTTGAAAAAGCTATGGCTTAATTCAATAATTTAATTTTAAAAATAGAGTTCTATAAATCTTTCTTAGAACTCTATTTTTTTTGCGCATATATATTAAATCAATTAGAAATTGAAATAAATAAACGGATTGTATGTTGAAGCTGCAACCAATGATAATGAAAATACAAAGATTATCAACAACCAAAGATTAACAAATGCTTTTGTGTATTTATTTTTTTGAGCAAAATTTAACATATTAGCAAAAAGTCCGACAGAACAAAGAATTGCAATAATACTGATAATAATTTCCGCAATACCGCCGTAGTAACTTAAAGGATAAGCACTTGCAGGAGCAGGAGAAAAACTAAACATTCTTTTTATATATTTCAAAGCATAAGTAATATTATCCGCTCTAAACACAACAAATCCTAAAGTAACAACTAACATAGCATAAATATGTTTGAATATATTTGCGATTTTATTTTGGGTTTCTTGAGCCAAACCGGTTGCCTTTTCCATTACAATAAATAATCCGTGCCAAATACCCCAAACAATAAATGTCCAACCTGCACCATGCCAAAAACCTGTTACAAAAAATACAATTAATAAATTGCGGTAATGAAGTAATTTGCCGACTCTGTTTCCGCCTAATGGAATATATATATATAATTTAAACCAAGTTGATAGTGAAATATGCCATCTTCGCCAAAATTCCGTAATTGATTTTGAAATATATGGGTAATTAAAGTTTTCTAAGAATTTGAATCCAAAAATTAATCCCAGACCGATAGCCATATCAGAATAACCTGAAAAATCAAAATAAAGCTGCATAATATATGCAAAAGCTCCAATCCATGCTACAAAAGATGAAAATGTATCAGGACTTTGAATAAAAATTTTATCAACAACTGCGCCGATAATATTTGCGATTATCATTTTCTTTGATAATCCTATAATAAATCTTTTTGTACCTAAAGAAACTTTATCAAAAGTTACATCTCGAGATTCTATTTCTTTTTCAACATCGTGATATTTCACAATAGGGCCTGCAACTAATTGAGGGAATAAGCAAATATATAACGCAAGTTTATAAAAATTATTCTGAACTTGAACTTCTTTTTTATAAACATCAATAACATAAGATAATGCTTGGAACGTATAAAACGAAATTCCGATAGGCATTATGACTTTTATAATGTCAATATTTGAATGAAAAAGTAAATTTATGTTATCAACAAAGAAGTTAAAATATTTAAAATAAAACAAAAAGCTCAAGTCAAGAAGGATTGTACTAACCAGAGTTAATTTTTTATGCTGCGGGAATTTATTAATAAAAATTGCACCAAAGTAAGATATAATAATTGTAAGTAACATTATTGCCAAATATGTAGGTTCACCCCAAGCGTAGAACAATATACTTGCAATAAGTAATATAGGATTATGTAATTCTTTTTTCGCTAAAATGTATGTTGCGCAAACGATTGGAAGAAATATAAAAATAAAAGTTGCTGAACTGAATAACATATTTATTTATCCTCCTCAAAGTTTAATTTAATAAGTTTCGGTAAAAATCGTTCATTTATTTCAAGAATTACAATATCTGAATCTTTTAATTCTGAAGCCTTAGCGTTGTAACGCCATTTATAATACACCTTTTTAAACGAACTTGAATAAAAGTTTTCTAATGCACCTGAAAAAGAATCATGATACGTTGTAACAATATACTTGCTTTCAGGATTATTACTTGTACAATAGTAATCTCTAACTCTGTCGTTATTTATTATTTCACAAGAATAATCAGCATAATTTGCAGGAGCATTATAAACAGTTTTATCCGGTTTTTGTAATAATTTTGGTGAAAGTTTAACCAAATCTTGAATTTCTATTATTCTTTCTTCCTGTTTTTTAGGTTTATAGATTTTTATATCGTTAGAAACAATTTTGTTTAAATCGTTTATAATGGCTTTATACCCATAATATGCGCCTAATTCTGTCCAATGTGTATCTTTTTTATAATACAATAATTCTTTATCTGTTTTTTTAGCATTCATCAAAATATCGTATAAATACAATGCATTTATATCTGTATTATTATGTAAATATTCAAAAAGCTGATTAGTTTTGCTTTTAGAATTCGGATTGATTTTTTTTACTAAATTAGTCGGATAAAATTCTTCATAAATTCTGTGTTTATCAGGCGGAACTACAAGTAAAAAATTCTTATTATGTTTTTTACAATAAGTGTTTATATCACTTAAATATTTTGAAATTTTTTGTAATTCTTCATCAGAATATAAATCTCCATTTTGATAATTGCTGACACTATTATCGCCTTTAAAAAATAACCAGCCGTTGTTACCGCTCATAACAAAAGCATTATTAATTCTTCCGTTAATAATATCAATTATAGAGCTTAGTACAATCAAATTATCACGTAAAAAAAATCTGTCTGAGAACCATTTATCAAAATCTTTTCCAAAATTTTCATTAATTTCTTTTTTATCATTTATAAAAGGTTTTAATTTTGCCAGAGTTCGGTTTTCTTCTGAGCTTTCTTCGTTTGGATTAATATACACCATTGGTAATGAAATTATTATAAAAAATAATGTCAAATATATTATATCCAGTTTAGATTTGCCTTTTACTGAACTAAAATCAGCCAAATAATCCGTAAGTTTATATATAAGTAAGAATGATAAAACGAGAACAATAACAAATATTTTCAAATTTAAGTTAAGTTTTGCATGTGCATTTAGTTTTTTATCATAGTATATATCAACGGAATCTTGTGTAGATACGAAAGATAAAATTCCGTCTTTTATTGTTACATCTTTTGCACCTGTAATTTTAAAGCTGTCTAAATCATATATTGAATAAAGTCCGTTTCTAAAATGTATATTAGAAATTTGGATTTTGTTATTCTGCGGATGATTAAGTCTTGTTATTGTAATTTTAAAGCGTTTTGGGTATCTGACTCTTTTTAAATTTACATCAATTTTATTAGTTTTTGATAAATTATATGTATTTTTATTGAATTTTGTTGTTGTAAAATCCGGTGAATCGACTTTTGATAAATATACAACGACTTCTGAATTGCCTGAACCGTTTATATCAAAAGAAACATTAAACGGTTCAAACGTACACCAAAAATTACATGTTGCAATAACACATATTATTGAAATTATAATACTTATTATAGTTCTTTTTTTCACAGTATCCCCACAATATTTTGTAAATCCACTTAAGATTATACAATAAATATAAAGTAATAGGAATAATAAAAGTTGTTTTTAAATTATAATTTTACATCAAATCTTTTAAAAAGTTTGGTAATGCGAATCTTGTTTTATGATAATCTTCGTTGTATATTTTGCAGGATTTTGTAATTTCTTCACAGCGTTCTTTATCAATGTATGATAAAGGTTCTACTGTATCTGAACAAAAAGCCCAAGACCAATATCCGCCCGGATATGTCGGAACAGGAGAAGTATAACCCCTAACAATAGGAAATACTTTCTTTAGCAAACTATAAATATTTTTAATCTCTTTTTTGTTTATAATTGGACTTTCCGATTGTGCTGCTACAATTCCACCTTCTTTTAGAGATTCTTTTACGTTTGTATAAAATTCTTCCGTAAATAAACCTACTCCGGGTCCAAGCGGGTCTGTTGAATCAATTAAAATTATATCAAACTCGTTTTTCTTATCTTTTATATATTCAATAGCATCTTCTACTCTGATTTCAACTTTTGAATCATCTAATTTGCAAGCAATAGTCGGCAAATATTTTTTAGAAGCCTCAATTACCATACTGTCAATTTCGCAAAGAACAACTTTTTCAACGGTTTTATGTTTTAAAACTTCTCTGATTGTTCCGCCGTCGCCGCCACCAATTACTAAAACTGATTTCGGGCATGGGTGATTCATCATCGGAATATGCGTAATCATTTCGTGATAAAAAAATTCATCACCTTCTGTTGTCATCATTAAATCATCAAGTGTTAAAATTTTGCCCAATTCAGATTCAGAATCCAATATCTCAACTTTCTGAAATTTAGATTGGTCTGAAAATAATACGTTTTTTAGTTTTATTGCTACACCAAATCCTGATGGTGTTATTTCTTTATAATATTTTTGTTCTTCTGTCATTTTTTCTCCTTTTAGTATAAATCATCAAGTAATGTTTCTTGTTTTAATCTTTTTTCTGCATATTTTCTGTTAAATAGTTTGCATTGTTCTGCAATATATTCAAAATTCTGTTCATTATAATTATCAAGTGGTTTTACAGTATCTGAACAAAAAGCCCATGCCCAATTTCCACCAGGGTATGTTGGTACGGGTGCTTTGAAACTTTTTACAATTTTAAAATTATTCATTAAATTTTTATACAAAATTTTACTTTTTTGTACATTTGCAACAGGACTTTCTGATTGAATTACGATAATACCGTCTTTATTTAAAACTTTTTTTAAATTTTTATAAACTTCATCATTGTATGTTCCGACTCCGGGTCCAAGAGGGTCAGGAGAAGAAATAAGTATTACATCAAAAGTTTTGTCTGTATTTTTTATGTAATCGAAAGCATCCATTATTTTTAATGATACTCGAGTATCATTTAGACTGTTTGCTAATTTTGGCATAAATTTTTTACAAGCATTTATAACCATATCATCAATATCAACGACAACTGCATTTTTTACGGTATTATGTTTTAAAACTTCCTTTGCAGCTGCGCCTGTTCCGCCGCCAATTATTAAAATGTTTTCAGGATTTTTATGGCTCAACATTGGTAAATGTACGAAAATTTCATTATAATAATGCGCATTTCCATCAATTACAAACATTATATCGTTTAGTGTAAGCATTCTGCCCAACGAGGAATCTAAATCTAAAATTTCGATTTTTTGATATTTTGATTGTACTGAAAACAAAATTTCATTTACTTTGATAGCAATACCAATCCCTGAAGGGGTAAGTTCTCTGTAATACATTGATTTTGTCATTAATATTCGGCCTTCATTATTTTTATAGTTTTTCTTTTAGGTTTTTTCCTGAAAGAATATGAATATGCAAGTGGAAAACAGTTTGTCCTGCGCCTGCACCTGTATTGATTATTGTTCTGTAATCTGTTAATCCAATAGCTTTTGCCGTTTCTTTTACTGATTGCAAAAGTCTTCCCATCAAATTTACATCTTCTAATTCAGCTAAAGATGCAACATGTATTTTCGGAATTACTAAAACATGTGTTTCCGCTTGCGGGTGTAAATCATTTATCGCAATTACATCTTCGTTTTCATAAACGAAATTACTTGGAATTTCTTTATTTACTATTTTACAAAAAATACAATCCGTACTCATTATATTGCTTCCTTTATTCTATTTATAACCAATTCAACTGCTTTTTCAGGAGTAACAGTTTCAACTTCGTTTGTTTTACGAGTTTTAAGTTCTACATTACCGTCAACAATAGTTTTTCCAACTGTTATTCTGTAAGGAAATCCTATTAAATCGGCATCTTTAAATTTAACTCCGGGTCTTTCATCTCTATCGTCAAGAACTGCTTCAATACCGGCACTTAAAAGTTTCGCGTAACATTCCTTTGCAACTTTCATTTGAAGTTCATCGTTATTATTTAACGGAACAATAGTAACATGGTATGGTGCAATTTGGACAGGCCATGCAATACCGTTATCATCATGCCATCTTTCAACTGCAGCGGCAGCAGTTCTTGAAATACCTATTCCGTAACAACCCATTACATAAGGTTGAGCTTTGCCGTTTTTATCTAAATAAACTGCATTCATTGGCTTTGAATATTTTGTGCCTAATTGGAAAATATTTCCGACTTCAATTCCTCTTGTAACCTTTAGTGGTTTTCCGCATTCGGGACAAAATTCACCTGCTTCTACAAGTCTTAAATCTGCATATTGTTTAATTTCAGGAATATCTTTGCCAAAATTTGCACCTACAAGGTGTTTGTCTGTTTCGTTTATTCCGACAACAAAGTTTTTAAGGTCTTTCACTGTATTATCAGCAACAATTGTAACATCGTCCATACCTTTTGGACCAATAAATCCGGCTATACCATTAAACCCATGATTTTGCATTAATTCTTCAATTTCTGCAGCGGATGCAATTCTTATATCAATACCGCCGACAGCATTCATAAGTTTTGTTTCTTCAACTTGTTTATCCGCTCTAATTAGTGCAATAACATGTTTTTTGTCAACAATATAAACCAATGATTTTAAAATTATTGTAGATGGAATTTTCAAAAATTCACATAATTCTTCGATTGTGCGTGTATTTGGTGTATCAATAACTTTTGGCTCTGTAAATCCGAATTTACTTCCGTCAGTTTCTGCTTGAGGTAAATTAGAAATCGCGTGATTTGAATTTGCTGAGTAATTGCAATCATCACAATAGAATACATCATTTTCACCGGCATCTGTTGTTGTGATAACCATAAACTCGTGGCTCACACTTCCGCCGATTGCACCTGAATCAGATTGAACCATTTTTGTTTCAAGTCCGCAGCGTTCAAAAATTCTTGTATAAGCATTTGCCATGTTCTTATATTCTTTATCCAGACCTTCTTGGTCTAAATCAAAACTGTATGCGTCTTTCATGATAAATTCACGTCCGCGTAAAAGGCCATATCTTGGTCGAACTTCATCTCTGAATTTTTCTTGAATTTGATATAAATTGCAAGGTAATTGTTTGTATGATTTTAAACCATCTCTTGCAACTGCTGTTATAACTTCTTCTGCAGTCGGACCAAGACACATTTCTCTGTTGTGTCTATCACTTAAACGCATTAATTCTTTTCCGTAAACTTCCCATCTGCCTGATTCTTCCCATAATTCTTTCGGTTGAACAAAAGGTGTAAGAAGTTCTTGTGCGCCTGCTGAGTCCATTTCTTCTCTTACTATATTTTCAATTTTCTTTAAAACTCGCCACATTAGGGGTAAATAATTGTAGCAGCCACTCGTTAATTTTCTTATAAAACCTGCTCTTGCAAGTAATTTGTGTGAAATTACATCTGCATCTGCGGGAAATTCACGAAGTGTTTGCACAAATAATTTTGACATTTTCATTTTTCAAATTCCTCACTATTTACAACAATTTTATTACAAAAATACAAATATTAAAATGTAATAAAATTATTTGCAAATTTTATCCGTAACTTTTATTATATGCCAACCATATTGTGTTTTAACAGGTTGTGAAATTTCACCTTTTTTCATTGAGAATGCTTTGTTCTCAAATGCCCATACCATTTGACCTCTTGAAAAATAATCTAAATCACCATCACTTACTTTTGAAGGACAAGCAGAGAAATTTCTTGCAAGTTCACCAAAACTTACACCTTTATTTAAATAATCTATCATTTCGTTAGCTTCTTTTTCTGTTTTTAAGAGTATATGGCTTGCTCTTACATGAGTACAGTATTCTGCATTTACAGGTAAAATTGACAATAACGATACAATTAATGCTAATAATTTAAATTTTTTCATCTTAAATCTCCTTTACATATCCTGTTTTTGTTTATTTTTACTTGTTTAATTTTTTATAAATTTCTTCTACTGCAATTTTAATATGTGCGTAATTCAATCCGCCTTGAAGATAAACTGCATAAGGAGGACGAATAGGGCCATCTGCTGAAAGTTCAATGGTTGAACCTTCGATAAATGTTCCGCCTGCCATAATTACATCGTCCTGATACCCGGGAATTAATTCAGGAACAGGTGTTACGTAACCGTTTACCGGCGATAGAGATTGAACTGTTTTGCAAAATTCGATTAAAGGTTCAGGTGCATTAAACGTAATAATCTGGATTATATCAGTCCTTTTATCATCATATTTTGGAGAAGATATAAACCCCATATCTTCAAAAACTTTTGCTGCAAGTGTCATCCCTTTTATAACATCTGCAACAATAGATGGTGCCATAAAAAGTCCTTGAAAAATTAATCTGTGTTGATTTAGCATAGCACCTGCTTCAGAGCCTACTCCCGGAGCAGTAAGTCTTATTGCGGAAGCCTCTACAAGTTCGCTTTTGCCGACAATATAACCCCCGCATTCAACCAATCCGCCACCGGGGTTTTTGATTAACGAACCACCCATTAAATCAGCACCAACTTCGAGTGGTTCCTTCTTCTCTGCAAATTCACCATAACAATTATCTACAAAACATATACAATTTGGATTTTTACTTTTTACTGTTTTACAAATACGCTCTATTACATCTATTGTTAATGATTTTCGTGTATCGTAACCTCTTGACCGTTGTATTGTAACCATTGTTACAGTATCATCAATTTTCTTTTCTAATGTATCAAAATCAATGTCATTTCCGTTCAAAAGAGGTATTTCTTCGTATAAAATGCCGTTTCCGATTAAAGAATTCTTTTTTGATAATTCATCGCCCGTAAGCCCTATAACTTCTCTCATTGTGTCATATGGTGTTCCTGCAACGGAAATAAGTTTATCTCCTGCGTGTAAATTTCCAAACAAAGCACATGCAAGAGTGTGCGTACCTGTTGCAAAATGCGTACGAACAATAGCTTTTTCCCCGCAAAAAATTTGTGCGTAAACTTTATCCAAAACTTCGCGACCCAAATCATCATGCCCATATCCGGAAACTGTATAAAAATGTTCGGGTGCAACATGATTATCGACAAAAGCCTTTAAAACTTTTCGTTGATTATAATCCCTTATTTCATCAATTTCGTCGAATTGCTTCTTTACAGCAAGTTCTGCTTGCTTAATTTCATCCTGCGCATTCATAATTTTTGTACCCGAATAAATATTACCATAAAAGGTAGTCAGGTGTCTATTTAAAAACTATTAATTCGCTTAACAATATTAATATGAGAAAAAATTTTTATATTATAGTTTTATTTTTATTTTTTGCACTAAACAGCGTATATGCCGGAACTTACGATTTACACAGTCCAAACGATGATGATATAGATGTCAGCAGTGAAAAAACACTATTCATATTGGATTTTTCAAGCAGTATGCGAGAATATTTAAACAAAGAACGCAAAGTTGATTCAATGTTAAATACAATGCGAACGATTTTACAAAGCATAAGTCCGCAAAAAGAAGTTGGTATGAGAGTTTATGGACATAGAGCCGGAATAACTCCCTATGATAGCTGTAAAGCATCAAAATTAATGGTGCCGATTACAAAAGGCGGAAACTATCTTATAAAACAGCAAATTGAAAAAACTCGTGCATTAGGTATGACACCTATTACTTATTCTTTAAAAATGGCTTTGTATAGTGATTTTCAAGGATTTCAAGGCAGCAAACACATAATTTTACTAACTGATGGCGGAGAAAATTGCGATGAAAGTCCATGCACTTTCATGACTAAAAATTTAAAGTATTTCCCAAATTTAAAAATTGATGTTATTGCTTACGATATGCAAGATGAAGACGATTTATCGCAGCTCCAATGCGTTGCACTCGTAACTAAAGGCCATTTTTATAACGCAAATACTTCAGCAGAACTTCTTGACAGTTTAAATAATTCTCTTAATATCGAAAAAGAAGTTGAAGGTAAAGTTATTATGCATTAATATTAAACAATTTCTGCAAATGCTTGATTATTTACTATTTTGGTAATTTTAACTTTTTGCATTGTGTTTAATAAATTTTTATCATTTGAATTTGCGATAACTCGAATATAGTTCTCGGTAAGTCCTTTTAATTTACCGGTTTTTTTGTCAAAGTGCTTTTCTAATATACAATTATGAACAGTACCAACATTTTTTTCTAAAAATTCTTTTGTTTTTTGGGCTGAAATTTCTTTTATTATGTTTGCGCGTTGTTCTTTTATTTTGTCAGGCAAATGACCTTCCATTTTTTCAGCTTGAGTACCTTTTCTGATAGAATAAGGGAAAGTATGAATTGCCGATAGTCCTGATTTTTTAAGATTTTCTACCGTAATTTCAAAATCTTCATCAGTTTCACCGACAAATCCTGCGATAATATCACTGCCTAAAAATGGCAAATTGAATATACTATTTATTTTATCTATCTGTTTTAAGTAATCTTCTACTTTGTAAAATCTGTTCATCCTCTCTAGCGTTCTATTACAAGCTGATTGCAAAGAAAGATGAAAATGCGGACAAAATTGTGTTGATTGACAAAGAAATTCTAAAAGTTCATCTGTTATTTCTAAAGGATTCAACGAACCTAAACGATAGCGGATATTTGTTTTTTCTTCAACTTCTTTTAATAAATCCAAAATAGATTTTCCCCACTCTTTACCCCATTGTCCGATATGTATTCCTGTAAAAACTACTTCCATAAAGCCTGAGATTTCAAAAGAATTAATTTGTTCAATAATAAATTTGCTGTTTGCAGAACGTGATTTTCCTCTGGCAAACGGTATAATACAATATGCACAACGGTTATCACATCCGTCTTGAATTTTTAAACTTGCTCTCGTTTTGGTTGTATTTGCAAGAACAGCCTCATGAAAATTCGCCATATCCATTACATCAACCACTTGATATTGAATATTTTTATTTAAAAACTCAACTATTTCAAGTTTATCATCATTTCCTAAAACGAAATCTATAAAGTCATTTTTTAATAACTTTTCTTTTTCAATTTGCGCAACACAACCTGTTATTAGAGTTTTTATATTTGGATTTGTATGTTTTGCATTTCTCAACAAATACAATGCTTCATTATCTGATTTTTGCGTAACAGAACAAGAATTTAATATATAAATATCAGCTTGTTTAATGTCTTCAACTTTTTCAAAATCAGCCGACAATAATTTTTCCTCAATTATTGCACCTTCAAATTGATTCGACTTGCAACCCATAGATTTTAAATAAAAATTTTTCATAAGTTTATTATATCCTAAAATGGATTGACATAAAACTTTTATTTGTTCATAATAAATATGTTGTGTAGATAAACGAAACGAGGGTATTAATATGATTAACGAAAAAATGCAAAATGCTTTTAATGACCAAATTAACAAGGAATTTTATTCAGAATATTTGTATCTTGCAATGAAAGCTAAATTTGCAGAAATGAATTTACAAGGTTTTGTAAACTGGTTTGATGTACAAGTTCAAGAAGAACGTGCACACGGTATGGGAATGTATGATTATATTCTTGAAAGAGGCGGCGAAGTTAAATTGGAAGCAATCGATAAACCTCAAATTAAAGGTACAACTCCTATTGAAATTTTTGAACAAGTAGTTGAACACGAAGAATACGTAACTTCAAGAATTAATGCACTTATGGACGTAGCTGAAGAAATTAAAGATAGAGCAGCCCTATCATTCTTGGATTGGTATTTGAAAGAACAAGTTGAAGAAGAATCAAGTGTTGGCGGAGTTTTAGCTACATTAAAACTTATTGGAGATGATAAAAAAGCCTTATTAATGCTTGATAAAGACCTTGCAGCAAGAGTATTTAATCCGCCTGTAATAGGGTAATATATACAGATAATAACAAAAAACCTCAGTGACTCAACTTAATGGAAGTCATCTGAGGTTGTATGTTGTTATTATTTATTATTTTTGTTTATCAAGAAAATATTGCATGAGTAAAAGTAATATGTTATACTAACTACATTGAATAGATAAAAGTGGGGTTACAACAATGAAAAATATAAAAAGTGGCGTAAAACCCTTTGTAGACTGCATTTTAGCTAGGGGGGGGGGGGGCTAAACTCTCTCGTAGCAAGGTTTTCGGCCTGCTCGGGCGTCTAAAAGCCTTCATTTGTAGCATATTTAAAGGTGAACTGTCCAAAGTGAACAGTGGAGAGAGTCGTCAGTTTACCCATAACAGTTCACTATCAACCGTTCACTCACTCGCATTTACTCTTGCTGAAACACTCATTGTTATGGGCATAATCGGTGTAGTTGCTGCTCTTACAATTCCAAACGTAAACAAAAACACTGGTGAAGCAGAAAAAGTTGCTAAATTTAAGAAACTTTATGCTGAACTCAACGAAGCTCATAATAGGGCAACAGCAATTTACGGACCTGTTGAAAAGTGGTTCGTTAATGATGATAATTCATATGTTTGGTCTGCACGATATTTTAACAGAATCTCTGAATTTTTAAAAATTCAAAAAAATTGTGGGTGCTATAATGCACGATGTGGTGTTACTGCTACAACAGGTTGTATGTATAATGATGGTAATGGCAAATATAAATATTTATATGGTAGTGAACAAAATTATCTATTTGACGGGACAAGTTATCCCCGTGCTATCTTAGCTAATGGTGCTAGTTTTATGGTAGACGTTGTTTTTAAATTATGTAATGCTGATGATAAACAAATTAATTGTGGTTATCTTCATTTAGATATAGATGGACCCAATAAAGGTAAGCATACCTGGGGTATTGATTTCTTTCAATTAGAAATAACCAAAGAAGGGATAAAACCTGCAAGATATAGCTCCGAATATTTAGCTAGTCATATGTCAAGAATAACTTATGGCGGATACGATGCAGGACAATGGATTATGGATTTTGGGAATATGGATTATTTAAATACAAAAGACCATACTGATGAAACACTATCAAGAACTTGTAAAAATGGCAAACTTCTTGGTTACAATACAGCAGAAGGCGAAGTCCAAAGCTGCAAGTAACCACAAAAACTTTTCAATATCATCATTAATCTTTTTAAAATAAAAATATAACAAAACGGGTTGAAATTTTACTTAAGATAGTTTATAATATAATTACGTCGAGACTGCGTCGAATTTTGCAGGATTGAGTTCGCTCAACTCGACGTCTTTTTATATGTTTTTTGGAAACTTTACTATACCATATCCTTCAACTTTTCCATTACGATTTCTTATGGAATTCTTTATTAGGCTATAGTACTTGTCATCATTTTTTTCAAATTTTCTGAATATTGCACCTGCTACAATATCTGCAAATTGAATTCCTACACTTAAATGTGATGGAGCAATAAATAAACCCTCTATAAGATTATTAAAGTTTGAATAATTATCTCTATTAACAACCATTAGATTGTGATGTAAATTTCTTAGCCTATTATCATCACAAGAAAGTCTATTGTCAATAATTACTAAACCGTTAAAATCTGCACCTGACTCTCTTGATAAATCTTGTAAATAATATTGAAAACGTTCAACTGATTGTTTATAACTGTACCAATACAAATCATCTTGATTATTAATATAAGGTAATTTATAAGCTTCTTTAATATTTGTTACTGTGGAAATAATTTTCAAAGATTTATAGGAAGTTATAATTTCATATAATTTATTTCTAACATTGTTTTTTTGCTCAAAAGTTAAATGTTTCATTCCATTATCTTCTTCGCAATTGTTAGGTGAAAAATATCTCCATTTTATTTCAGATTTTATATCAAATTGTCTTTTTATATCACGAAGTTTTTTATATATTTCGTGCCAATGAATTTCAGGAATAATAACTCCACCAATAATAAAATATTCTGTATGTTTTTTACTTTCAGGTACAATAGTTCCGGATTCATCTAAGAAAAATAAATGCATAATAGCTCCTATGCTTGGTGATTATATCATAAATTCATTTTTATTTCCAAGAACTAAACTTCATAAAATAATAAACAATATGAGTTTAGGATAGACAAGGGGAATTATAGACCCTGCGGGAAACCGGACATTTTTCACAAAATCAAAGATTTTGGAAAAAGTAGTCAAACCAGTTCAGGGTGGACAAGGAGTTTATAGATTCTGAAATACGCATTAGATTATCGTATCAATACAAAGTCAAACCCCCTATTCATCTAAAAAGAAATTACTTTCAAGATTTCTTTTATATCCGAAGACGTTTTTTTAACACTTGAAATTGCATATTTTATAGCATTATCAGGGTCTTTAAGCCCATTTCCAGTTAAGATACAAACACATTTTGCACCTGTACGTATTGTATTACGGCATTTTATTAATCCTGCAACAGATGCAGCACTTGCCGGTTCTGCCAATACTCCTTCACAACTTGCTATAAGTTTGTATGCATCTAAAATTTCTTCATCACTAACGGAAGATATTGTACCTTTACTTTCATCTCTTGCTGCTTCTGCTTTTTCCCAACTTGCAGGATTACCTATTCTGATTGCTGTTGCTATCGTTTCAGGATTCATAATCCTTTCACCACGAACAATCGCAGCAGCACCTTCTGCCTCAAATCCCATCATTTTAGGCAGTTTATCAATCTTACCTTTTTGATTATATTCTTTATAACCTTTCCAGTACGCAGTAATATTTCCTGCATTTCCGACAGGGATAAAGTGATAATCAGGAGCTTGACCCAAAGCGTCGCAGATTTCAAATGCACCAGTTTTTTGACCTTCAATTCTGTATGGATTTAGCGAGTTTACAAGTGTTATCGGATAATCTTGTGAAATTTTTCTTACAACTTCAAGTGCCACATCAAAATTACCTTGAATTGCAATGATTTCCGCCCCATACATCATTGCTTGCGAAAGTTTTCCAAGAGCAATATATCCGTCAGGAATAAGTACATAAGTTTTTAAACCTGCTTTTGCCCCATAAGCTGCAGCAGATGCACTCGTATTGCCTGTTGATGCACAAATAATTGCATTTGAACCGCTCTCTTTAGCTTTCGTTACAGCCATTGTCATTCCGCGGTCTTTGAAACTTCCGGTGGGATTAGAACCTTCAAATTTTAAATAAATTTCAGCGTCTAATTCAAGTTTTCTTGCCAAATTATCCGCTTTTATTAATGGTGTATTACCTTCGTTTAGGGTTACAATCGGTGTTAATTCATCTACCGGTAAATATTCTCTATATTTATCAATTAAACCTTTATAATAAGTCATAATAACCTTTCTATTTACTAATTCTGATTTTGCTTGCAATTTTTTTGATATAACTTTTATTTAGCAATTCCTTTTCCGTTTCTTGGATTAATTTTTCCTTACAAGTTTCAGTAACAATAACTATTTCAGCAGTATTATCTTCAGTTACTTCTTTCATTAAAATAGTTTCTATATTAATTCTTTTATCGGCAAAAACTTTAGTCATTTCCGCAATTCCGCCGACTTTATCAATAGCAATAAGTCTTAGATAATATTTATTTTCAGTTTCTTCTATCGGAATAACTTTAGCATCTTGATTTTGTTCATGCAGACATCTCATCATAGGCAAAATATAATCAGTTGTTCCGAGTTCTCTTGTAATTGATAAAATATCCCCTACGACTGAACTTGCAGTAGGCATTTCACCTGCACCGGGGCCTGAAAGAGTAATTTTTCCAACAGGAGTACCACAAAGAGTTACGGCATTTGTAACATAATTTATATGTGCAAGTGTTTCATCTTTACTTACGAACATAGGGTGAACCCTAACATCAGCATTATCTTGTTCATCAATAGTAGCGTACGCTATTAATTTTATTTTGTATCCCAATTCATTTGCATATTTTATGTCTTCTGCTTGAACATTTGTAATACCTTCTCTATACACATATTCAAGTTTTATGCGTTTTTTGAATGTAATTGTTGCAAGAGTTGTAAGTTTATAAGTTGAATCAAATCCTTCAACATCACCTGTCGGGTCAGCTTCAGCGTATCCTAACTCTTGAGCTTCTTTTAAAACATGCTCATAAGATGCCTCGTTTTTATCCATATTAGTTAGAATATAATTGGTTGTTCCGTTTAAAATAGCTTCAATTTTATTAATTTTATTTCCTGCAAGAATAGTTTTTATAGGCATAATAAGAGGAATCCCACCTGCGATTGCAGCTTCGTAAAGGATAACAGTATTATGTTTTTCTGCGTAATCAAAAAGCTCTTTACCGTGTTTTGCTAATAATTCTTTATTTGCAGTTACGACATGTTTACCATTTTCAATAGCCTTTTTTATAATTTCATACGCGGGGTGAACTCCGCCAATTAACTCAATAATAATGCTTATTTCTTTATTTTCCAAAATATCATCAGGATTTTGCGTTAAGATAGAATTATCAAAATTATCAATGTTTCTGGTTTTATTTAAATTTTTAACAGCAATTTTTTCAACAGAAATTTCCGGAAAATCTTTTAATGTCTTAAACACTCCAGAGCCCACAGTACCAAGCCCAAACATACCAATTTTAATTTTTTTCATAATGCCTCTTTTATTTTTAATGTTTTTATTCTACAATATTGTAGAAATAAGTTCATAATTCATCTGATTGAAATTGATTTTATTAATTTGATGAGTTTATCGCAATAACTGCCGACATAGCTCACTCGGCGAGTGCAACGGAGCCGAAGTTCGATTAGAACCAGCTGAGCTAGATAAAAACTTGAAAATTGAATATTATACGCCGACATAGCTCAGCTGGTAGAGCAACTCATTCGTAATGAGTAGGTCGAGGGTTCGAGTCCCTCTGTCGGCTTTTTATTATAACAATGTATTGTTTAATTTTTTGGTAAAAACACATTCTCTTTCAAAAATTTTGGAACTTCTTCATCTGCATTTTCATTTATATATTTAACTTTCATTCCATATTTTTCAGCTACCCAAACAATAATATGAGCAAAAACTGTTTGCATAGATGTTCCTATAACCAACAAGATTGCATCTTCATTTGTCCATTTCGCTTTTTGAGCTGTTTGTATAATTAAATTGATTGATTTTTCCCTAAAATGAATATCTTCACCATATAATACAACATTATCTGCAATATAACTGCCGTGTATTTCATAAACGAGTTTTGAACCTGCTTTTCTATGTAATCCATCAATATTCATTGTTATTATTGGAATTTGTAAATCTGCAAGTGCTTTATGAGCCTTTGTAGGCTCTTTCCCTTCAAACATTTTTACTCTTTCAAGTTTTGCTTTTTGATATTCAATAGGATGAGCTTCTCTATATTCTACAGAAAACTTTTCCTTTACTCCAGGGGTATCCTCAAACGTTGGAATACCTGCTGATTTTGATATACCTGCTCCGGTAAAAGCTACCACTTTCATAAAACTTACTCCTTGTTGTTAATTACATTTTTATTATAATTGGTTGTCATAAATTACACATCCATGAAATTATGTAAATAATATTTATAATTTTCATAAAATCAAGAATTGATAAAATTATTAATCCCTCAACCCTCAACAATGAACAACTGAAACACCCTATCCTTAGCTGTAAAGCAGTTTAACTCTTTGTCTGCAAGATTAATCCAATAATTAATCTCAGCTACAGGATTCTTGACACTTTGATTGTTCATAATATTCTTTAAACGTAAAAGAACCACTGCCTGT
>JAFRAO010000027.1 GCA_017405375.1 bacterium | reverse complement strand
ATGCAAGTGAGTGAACGGTTGATAGTGAACTGTTGTGGGTGAACTGACGACTATTAACTGTACGACAGTTATTAGCATTTATATCATTCTGTTCACTGTTCACTCTGAACAGTTCACCCTTAAAAGTGTTACAAATAAAGGCTTTTAAAGATTTAAACAGGCTGAAAACCTTGCTACACCTAGCTTTGCCCCCCCCCCCCTACGGAAAACGCAGTCTGGGAGCCGGTTTGCACCATTTTGAAATTTTTCATACTAAACTCCTTTTTTATTATGACTTACCACTTTATAATACATAAATCACTCAATTTTTGCAAATTTTTATAGTTTATTATATGCCTCTTTAATAATGAAATCTTCAAACAGTTTCATATCGGACATTTTAGCTTTGCCATCGGTTTCATATATAGCAAATGCGTACCTTTTACCGCTCTTTGCATCTAAATAACCTATTATTCCGCTGATATTTGATAGTGTTCCTGTTTTGGCATGCAAGTTATCTTTAAGTGAGAGTAATCTCATATTTAACGTTCCCTCACCCGGTTTAGCCAATAGTGAATTTAATTTTTCTTTTCCATATACTTTATTTATCGTAACCAAATAATCAGTCATAAAATCAGCAGTTACGAGATTATTTTTTGAAACGCCGCTTCCGTCAGTTAATTTTACTGATGAACAATCTAAGTTGTTTTGAGCGCAAAAACTGTTAAACATTTCTACTGCGGAATTGATGTTTCCCGTAGTTTTTTTAAATTTGCCGCCTGCAAGTTTATAGGTTGTTTCTGAAATCATATTACTACTGTTTTTTAAAACATCTGTATTGGCATTTTTTATTGGTGTTTCAATTTTTGCTACTAATGTGGCATTTGATGGCACTTTGGCACAAGAATATTTACCTGTGAAAATAATTTTATTTTCCCTTATTGCATCTGCAAGTCTTAGTTTGAAATAACGTTTTATGTTATCAACAGGTATGGTTGTTTTTATTGAACTTGAAACCATGCCGTTTACTATAAGCACGTTGTTTGGTAGTGTTTCATCTGTATTTATTTGTATATTGTTAACATCTTTTGTTGAAACGGTATTATTTATAAAAGATGTAGGATAAAATACTTCAGTGAAAATTCTTGCAGGTGAGTTTACTTTATTTGCTACTGCGACAATGTTATAAAGATTTCCGTCAAGATTATATGCACCGAATTTTGGCATTGAAACGTTTAATTTGTCATCCCATTGCCATCCTTCACCCCAATGAACATTATCCAATATAGTATCGTCAATATACATAACTTGAAGCGCTTCATCATTTTTTAGTTTTATATTTGCCATTAAATCTTTCAATTTGTCGTATGTTAAATACGGGTCAGCTCCCAATTTTAAATAGTATTTATTGTCTTTTGTTTTATACAATTCAGTAGAAAATTTGTAATTTTCTCCCAAAGTTTTTAGTGTTGGCAAATATGTTAAAACTTTTTGAGTTGAAGCCGGAGAAATCTGCATTTCAGCGTTGTAATTTTTTACAACATTCCTTGTATCAACTTCTTTAAATGAAATAGAAATTCCGCCTTTTGCTATATTGGAATCTTTAATATTTTTTTCAAAAAGATTAAAATGAGTTCCTGCAAATGCGAGTTGTTGAGTTAAAAATAATACTGTACAAATTGTTAGTAAAATGTTTTTCATTGTTGTATTTCCTTAATTTTGTAGTTGTCATGAACATCTTTTAAAACAGTGCATTTTTTTCTAAAAGAATATTCTTCATCAAAATTTAAATTTGCAAAGATTGCACCTTCACCTTGTGATATAGCATCTATATCTTCGCCTTTGTAATCAATAATAAAAGATTTTCCAAGGTTTAACTCCCCGTTTGAAAGTTGTCCTGATTGAGTTAGGGCAATAAAATATGATTGATTTTCGATTGCTCTTGCATGAGTTAAAGAAACCCAGTGTATTTCTCTGGTCATTGGCCATGCCGCCATATTAACCATCAAGTCAACATTATTTTTTGCGTAAGCTCTGTAAATTTCAGGAAAACGAATGTCATAGCATATACTTAACCCGATTTTTACGCCTTCAATATTAACTATCACAGGGTTTTCACCTCGAGTTATATATGTACCTTCCGTATCGCCATAATAAGAAAATAAATGGCATTTGTTGTATGTGGCAATTAGGTTGCCATCTCTGTTTATTACTGGACAAGTGTTAAAAAGTTTTCCGTCTTGTTTGGTTATAAAACTTCCGCCAACAATATTTACGTTATTTTTTCTTGCAATACTTGAAAGAAAATCAATAACAGAGCTATTTTTTAAATCTTCTGCAGAATCTTTAAAATATTCACAATCCCAGCCCACTGTCCAAACTTCAGGCAAAAACATTATATCGGTATTATTTCGTATATTTTTTTCAATCAGATTGGATATTTTATCTATATTTTTTTCTTTTTCTCCAATAACGGACGACATCTGAATCGCCATTACATTTAATGTTTTAGTCATTTTTTCTTATATGCCTTTTTGAATTCTTCCGGAGCTTTTTTCTCTAAATCAATCAGAGCTTGTTTTAATTGAGCTTTAATTTCTTGTTCTTGTTCATTAGAACAGTTTTCAGGAACATGTATTGCTTCTCCATATAAATTAACAATTTTTGTAAATCCAATCGGAAATTTGAAATTATCCCAAGTAGGGAGTTTTAAAAGGCTAAGATTAGGAGAATACCACACAACAGGTATAATAGTTCCGCCTGTGTGTTTTGCAACTTTAATTACTCCATTTTTAACCTTATGTAATGGTCCGACCGGCCCGTCGACCATAATAGCAACATTTTTGTTTTTGTTAATCCATTCTATCATTTCCATAGTGGCTCTTACGCCACCTTTTTTTAGATACTTTTTGTCTTGAGAACCTCTTATGGTAGAATATCCAAGCTTTTTTACAACTCTTGCAATAATTTCTCCATCGCCGGATCTACTTATTAAAACGCCTACCTTATCCCTTTTATCTTTTGATATCCCGTGTAAACAGCATTGATCGGAATGCCACATTGCAAATATTACTTTTCCTTCTATAGTCGGATAATTTACATTCCTTATTTCTATCATTTTTTCAAGAATTCGAAAAAGTTTGTATATTATAGCAGATAAAATCTCTATTTTTTTTGTATCTTCTATGTCAACCATGATACTAATCATTATACTATAAAATTTTTGTTTTAATTAATTATTATGTTTTATTATGTTTTTTTATTTTTAAAATTTTTATGCTAATATATAAACGAGGTATTTATTTAAGGGTAAGATTTATATGAAATTTATAACTACATTGGTATCAGCGTTATTATTGATTCAGCCTGTATTTGCAGATGAAATTTTACCATCGAGTATAAAACGTGTTTTGAAACATACGGTTGATACAAATTATTTTTCTGTGCTTTTAGCATTAGGTGTGGTAATTCTTTTGATATATATTACAGGAATCATTTATGCAAAACTTAATGTTCTTGGTTATAAAACAATGAAAAAAGAATATAAAGATTTTGAAGAATCAAAAGTGATAATTTTATCAACAACTCAGTTAGGTCCAAATAAATTCTTACATGTTGTAGAGATTTCCGGCAAAAAAATGTTATTGGGTGTATCAAATGACAATATAACTTTGTTAAAAGATTTATCTGAAAACGAAAGTAAAAATAATGATGATAATTGTTTGGTTTCTAATGAATTATCAATAACAAAAGATTTGGATAATCTATATAAAAAGCAAGAAGAACAATATAAAGAGAAAAAAGTTAATGCTGAAATTTTTGGACAAAACGTAGATATTGATAATACTTTAAAAGAAGATAAAGTTCAAAATTCAGAAGTTGATAATGATGATTACGGTTTGTACAAAAAATATTTGTAAAAAGGATTTTATATGAGTAAATTAGTTAAAATAGCAGATAAGGTTATCGGGGAAGAATATACTTGTTTTATAACCGCAGAAATAGGTATTAATCATAATGGCGATATAAATTTAGCAAAACGCTTGATAGATATGGCTATTTTTACGGGCTGTGATGCTGTGAAATTTCAAAAAAGAACAATAGATGTTGTATATTCAAAAGAAGAATTGGCAAAAGAGCGTGAAAGTGTATTTGGAACAACAAATGGCGATTTAAAACGAGGTTTGGAATTTGGATATGACGAATATAAAGAAATAGACAGATATTGTAAACAAAAAGGTATGATTTGGTATGCTTCTTGCTGGGACGAACAATCTGTTGATTTTATTGAGCAATTTGACCCACCTTGTTATAAAATTGCATCGGCATCTTTGACGGATGATAATTTGTTACGATATGTAAAATCAAAAGGTAAGCCTATATTTTTGGCAACAGGCATGAGTACGGTTGAACAAATTGACCATGCTGTTGAAGTTTTAGGAACGGATAATTTGATAATATATCATTGTACATCAACATATCCGACAGATAATGATGAAATTAATTTAAAAGTTATCGAGTTTTTAAAAGAGAGATATAATTGTCCGATAGGTTTTTCAGGACATGAGAAAGGTATATTTCCAACAATATTGTCAGTAGCATTGGGTGCAGTTGCTGTGGAACGTCACATTACACTTGATAGAACATTATGGGGCTCAGACCAAGCAGCAAGTTTGGAATTGGAAGGACTTTCACGTGTTATTCGTGATATAAGGCAAACAAAACTTATAATTGGTGATGGTGTAAAACGCGTTTACGATAGTGAATTACCAATAATCAAAAAATTAAGAAGGGTTCAATAGTGAATATACCTAAAAATATAAAAATGGTAATTACTGATTTCGACGGGATTTTTACTGACAATTCAGTGATTATAAACGCGGATATGTCAATTTCAAGAAAAATAAATTTTAAAGATGTTATGGGTGTTTCTTTGCTTGTCAAAAACGGTATTGATGTTGCAATAATTTCCGGCGAAAAAAATTCGGCTATTGAATTGTTTGCTCAAAAATTTAATTTAAAAGAAATTCACATGGATATAAGAAATAAATTGGAAGTGTTGCAGGGAATATTGAAACGTAATAATTTATCAAAAGAAAATGTAATATATATTGGCGACGATATTAATGATATGGAATGTTTAAATTTTGTACCTTTTGGTGTAACTGTTCCGAATGCGAATAAGAAAATATTAGCATTAGAGAATTTGCAAGTTACGGAAACATCAGGCGGCGACGGCGCATTTAGAGAAGTTGCAGATTGTATATTGAATATTTAAAATAATATTTGTAAAACGCAGATAGCATAATAATGTGTCTATGCCGGCTGAATTTATTTCAAAATCCATAAATAGAATAGATTTTGAACCAAGAGTTTGGAATGGACAAATGTTTTATATTAAGTAGGTAGGTTGGGCGGGACCTAACAGATTAAGATGAGTTGCACTCATACTACTCACTTGGGTTATCATATCAATACAAAACTAAAATCTAAATTGTGTAGATAATTCAAATTGGTATATTTGTCTGTCGTTATAATAGTAATTTATGTGTCCTAATGAGGCTTCCAATTTTACTCTGTCTTTTACATGCTTAAATTTCGGATTATATTGAAACGTAATTTCATTTTTATATTTATTGTGTGTAGGATTAAATTTAAAAGTATCAGATATTGCAAAAGATTTTCCCAGTTTTAATTCAGGAGCAAAATATAAGCTTTCCATTTCTTTCCCTGAACTTGTATAACTGTCATGACCAATTCCTGTCATAAAATCTAAATGTTTTGTTTTATATTTTACGTAAACTTTTCCCCTGTATTCAACTTGTGCTAAATCTATTCCGGCACTAAATGTTGTTCCGTAATCAATATTTTTTCCAAATGAATATTTTTCTCCTTCATTAATTGGTGAAATTAAAAAAGCATCAACTTTAGGATTACGAAATTTCCTGCATTTTTCTACTTCTTTTAAAAATGAATCAGAATTTATAAAAGAATCTTTTTTGCTATATTTTGAAGAAGTTAAATTTAATTGTATCTTTTCCGGACATATATCTTCTAATGTTGTTACTTCAAGCTCATTATATTTAATGCTGCCATTTAATTGATAATTGTTATCATTTAAAAAATCTATCGGTTTGTTTATTTCTTCTTCAATCGGTAAATTTGTATAATTTTCATCTAAATTAAATGTCAATTCAGCACAAAAAACAGAATTGATTGTCATAAATATAAATAGGTAAAGTACAAATATCTTTCTCATATCTCATATATATATTAAACCAATAACAAATAACTTTCAATGAAAAAATAAATATTTATTATCTTTTTTATAGTTTTATGCTATACTTTATTAAGAAATGAGGGAATATGTTTGATACAGAAATTATTTATGAAGTTGTAGTTTTTTCTATTGGAGATACTAAGGCCGGAACAAAAATGGGAAAACTTCAATTAAAAAACCCCGAAGATGATTCATTATTGAATTGTATTTTATGGGAAGAAGCTCTAAACAGATTCGATTCAAAAATATTTAGAAGCGGAAATAAAGTACGAATTGTATCCGGAAGTTTTAACGAAAAATATAATAATTGTCTTGTATCAGCATTGGAATTGGTTGAAGAAGCTCCAATCGGACTAAATGATGAACAGCAAAATAAATATTTTCATGAAATTTTAAATTATGTACAAAAAATAAAAGATGAAAAAATAAAAAAATTCGTAGAAGAATATCTTTTATCGCATGAAAAGGAAATAAAAATTGCGCCTGCAGCAAAATTAATGCATCATAATTATATTGGCGGACTTCTTGTTCATATTCTTGAATGCTGCCAAATTGGTGAAAATATCGTAAATACTGTGTTTCAAAATATCAATACCGATAATTTGTTTGCGGCATGTATTTTGCATGATATAGGAAAAATTTATGAATATGTTGTTGATGAAGATAGCGGATTAATAAATTATGATGAAAACTTTAGAAAAGAATGGATATCTCATTCTCAATTCGCATATTCATTATGTATGAATAATGATTTAAAGAAAATAGCCAGAATGATTGCAGCTCATCATGGCAGAATAGAATGGAATGCAATTATAGATTTGAATGAAAAAGATTTAGAACCATATATGTACATAGTTCACCATATAGATGATTTATCAGCAAAATTTGGCAGAACAAATGTATCTATGTTAAAATAGGAAATTATGAAAGTAAGTTATAAAGTACCTGCAACAACAGCTAATTTAGGACCCGGATTTGACAGTATCGGTATGGCATTACCGATATATAATGTTATAACAATAGAAGAAACTGTTTTGCCAAGTACGGGAATTGAAATTAATGTAATGCAAGATGTTGAAAATTCTGAATTGATAGAATTAGACAATATTCCTGAAGATAAAAATAACATTGTATATAAAGCTGTTGAAATGTTGTATAATTTGGTTGGACAAAATCCAAGTGAATTAAAAATAAATATCCGTTCAAATATTCCTATTGCAAAAGGACTGGGAAGTTCTGCTTCGGTGATTGTCGGTGGGTTAATGGCTGCAAATGAATTATTAGGTTCTCCTGCAGATGAAGATGCATTACTTTCTATTGCAACTGAGGCCGAAGGTCATCCTGATAATGCTGTTCCTGCTATTTTAGGCGGGCTTGTTATGTCGTCTATGGAAGACGATGGCTCTGTTATATACAGAAAACTTAAATGGCCTGATGAATGGTTTATAAATGTTTGTATTCCTGATTTTGAATTGACTACTAATATTTCACGTTCTGTTTTACCGGAAATGGTACCAATCAGAGATGCAAATTTTAATGCAAGAAGATTTGCTATGTTGGTTCATGCTATTGATACTAAAGATTCTGAATTGATGAAAGTGGCTCTTGATGACAGATTACATCAACCATATAGAGAAAAATTAATTCCGGGGTTTAGAGAAATTAAAGATGCACTAAAACATAAAAATGATGTTTTAGGTACGGTTATAAGTGGCGCAGGACCTGCGTTGATTGTTATTTCAGAAAAAAATAACGTTGAACAAATCAGAAATTTAATCAAAGAAACTTGGAATAATCTGAACATAAATTCTGAAATAAAAACAATGCAAGTTGAACTAGAGGGTGCTAAAAAAATAAATTAGGAAATATTTTTAACAGTTCTTCGCCAAAAAGAAGCAGTCCTATTACTGCACTAAAAAAACTGGCTACAATTACAGCTCCTGCGGATATATCTTTCGCCATTCCGACTAATTTCGAATATTTATTGTGAAATATAGCATCTAAACCAAATTCAAGACTTGTATTGATAAATTCGGCAACCATAACATTTGAAATTGCAATAATAAGAACGCAAATTTTTGAAACACTCATTTTTAAGTATAAAGCGAAACATATTACCAAAAAGGCTGCAATTAAATGTATTCGAATATTTCTTTCAGCTTTTATAGAGAGTCTTAAGCCTCTGCCTGCGTTTTTAAATGTATGCATTATACCTTGTGTTTTGAATTTAGACATTTTTATCCTTTATTTTATTTAATGCCAAATTTTGAGCTTCTATAATAAAATTATAATCCTCTTCTGTTTGATGGTCAAAACCTAAAAGGTGGATGATTCCATGTGAAACCAAAAAGCATAATTCTTCTTCCTTTGTTTCTCCTTTTTCTTGAGCGTTTTGAATTACTTTATCCAGTGCAATAATAATTTCACCCAAATTGATTTCACCGTCAAAAATGAATCGTTCTTCTTGAGGTGTATCTGCAAATATAGCAAAAGTTATTATATCTGCCGGATAATCTTTTTTTCGATATTCAAGATTTATTTTATGTGTTTTGATACTATCACAATACAAAATATCAAATGATATGGTGTTAAATGTTTGATTTTTCAAGCATGATTCTTCATATATATCCGGCCTTGCCATATAGTATTCAAGAAGCTGTCTTGCAACATTAATCAATTTCGCTTCATTAACTTCCCAATTAGTGTATATATTTTCACTAAAAATATTAATTGTCGGCTTTGTCATCATTTCCATTTTCCAATTTTTTAACTTTTTCTTCCAATTCTTTATCCATAATGTGCATGTGTGACGGAAGAATTACCTTTCCATTTTTATCAAGTTCATCAATAATATTTTGATGATATTTAATTCTGTCGTGTTGAGTACCTCTTAGTATTCTGCTAAAAGTAGTAGCAACAGTTTTTATATCCGCAAGTGTTAATAAACTGTCTGATAATTGATTATCATTAATTCTTTCGCTGACAATTTTATTAATAACCGTTTCTATTTCTTCCACGGAATTAGCTTTTGTTGCTCTTACTGCAGCTTCAACCGCATCAGCAAGCATTAAAATGGCAGCTTCTTTAGATTTTGGTTTTGGTCCTGAATATCTGAATTGTTCTTCTTTAACATTTTCAGCACCTTCTTCCAATACGGCCTGATTATAAAAATAACTCGCTAAACCTTCTCCATGGTGTTGTAGAATAAAATCATATATAATAGGCGGCAAGTGATATTCTTTTGCTATATCAACGCCATCTTTTGTATGCGCTGTAACAATCATTTTACTTAATCTTGAATTAAGTTTTTTATGCGGGTTTTCAATTCCGAATGAAGATTGATTCTCAACAAAGAAAAATGGTCTTTTCAATTTTCCTATATCGTGATAATATGCTCCTACTTTTGCTAAAATAGGGTTTGCACCAATAGCTTCTGCTGCACTTTCACATAAATTAGCCACCATAAGACTGTGATGATATGTCCCGGGAGCTTCCATTTGAAGTCTTCTTAATATAGGTTGGTTGTGGTCTGCAAGTTCTGCAAGCCCATATGGAGTTACAAATTTGAATATTTTTTCCAATATAGGAAGTACCCCTAATGCAATCATACTGCTTAATACGCAATTTATAAATATAAATATTGCATCTCTTAGTATTACTATATTTTCAATATCTATCAAGAATTTTTCAAGCATATAAACACCGCATACAAATAAAGTGCTAACTAATGCAGCGTACAAACCTGTTTTTATTAAATCAAATCTTCTTGTGAAATTTACTTGAGCCATAAATATTGAAGTTATGGCATTTAATACTATAAATGATGTTAAAAACTGTACATCATAGTGCATACCGAGAGTAATAACGCACAAAAGTAATATTGCTGACATAAATGCAAGTCTGGCGTTAGTAAATATTGATATGATTATTATATATACCGGAAAAGGTATTATATATGGTGAAAAACCTGTAGGTAATGCTATCGTAATGCCTGACAAAAGAATTGATAACAGGGCAATAATGTATAATTGATTTGATTTGATTTCAGTTTTTTCAAAAGTTTTTTGATACGTTATGAAAATAAATGTTGAAAAAGCAATAATTAAAAATATCCCTAATAATCCGTTGATGTTTAATTCAACTAAATTATAACCTGCTTGTCTTAAGGCATCTCGTTTTAATTTTGTAACAGGTTCCCCTTCAAATAATATTTTATCGCCTTTTTTAAATGTTACTTCATAAGGTTTGATTGCATTTTGGGCATTTTTTCTGGCAATATCCGTTGCAAATTCGTCAACAACCAGATTTGGTACCAAAACTTGTTCCAAAAGTATTGTAATTATTGTCGTTTGTGTTTTAGAAACTCCTGTTGCAACATGTTTTGATATTATTTTTTTCAAAAGATGCTTTTCAAAATCTTTTTCGCTTATTCCGACATTTAAAACATTGATTAGAGTTAATCTTGATTTATCAAAAAGTAATTTTAAATCTGATTCCGGAACTTTTAGCAAATAACTTATAAAAAATTCTCGTTTGGTATCGTCAGTATCAAATAATAAACCTAATTCTTCCTTTTTTGTTTCTGCGGATGTATTTTTTTGTCTTATTTTTAAAATAGAATTTTGTAATAAGGTAAGATTATTTTTTATATAATCATCTTGTGTTACCGTTAAAATAGGTTCTATTTTTTGTGCGACTTCTTTACGTAATAATTCTGTACGTTTTGTATCTTCAACGGTAATATTTTTTTCTGCGATTATATCTTTTTTGCTAATACCGTTTTCTACAACCTGTTGAAATAAAAAGTTTTGTGATGCAATAATGACTGTCATTATTGATGCAAAAATTATAAAAAAGGCTGAATTAACAAAAATAGAAGATTCTAAAAAATCTTTTATTGCATTTGGCAAATTTAATTTATCCATAATTTATATACCATATTTATTATATTAATCTCGTATTTTATTATATCTCTAAAACTTTATAAATATATCGTCTATATTTCTTAAATATTCGTCTGTATTAAAACATTCTTCTATTTCATTATTTGATAAAATACTATAGACTTCTTCATCATTGAATAAATTTTGTTTAAAATTACCATTATTATCTATAGCATTTAAGGCATTTTTCTGCACAATCTTATACGCATTTTCTCTTGAAAGTCCTTTTTCGGTTAGTTTTAATAAAACTTTTTGTGAAAATATTACTCCGCCATATAGAGTGGTATTCTTTTTCATATTGTTTTCATAAATAACTAAATTTTGTAAAACATAATTAAATCTATTTAGCATAAAATCTATCAAAATCGTACTGTCAGGCAAAATAATTCTTTCGGCTGAGCTATGGGAAATATCTCTTTCGTGCCATAATGTGATATTTTGCATGGCAACAGAAGAATAGCCTCTGATAACTCGTGCAAGTCCGCATAAATTTTCACACAAAACCGGATTTCTTTTATGCGGCATTGCAGAAGAACCTTTTTGATTTTCAAAAAAACCTTCTTGAACTTCAAATATTTCAGTTCTTTGTAAATTTCTGATTTCAGTTGCAAATTGTTCTATTATACTTGCAATTATGGCAAGCTCATTCAAGTATCTTGCATAAATATCTCGTGATATTATTTGAGTGGAAATCCTCGCAGGTTTTAAATCTAATAAATTACAAGTAATTTCTTCTATTTTCATCGGAATATTACTGTATGTTCCAACCGGACCGGATATTTGTCCGACAGCAATTTCATCTGCAACAATTAAAAAATTCTTATATGCTCGCTCAATACAATCGAGCCAATTTAAAAGTTTAAAGCCAAAGGTCATTATTTCTGCGTGTATGCCATGTGAACGTCCTATACAAACAGTATTTTTGTATTGTTTAGCTTTTTGTTTAACTGTTACAATTAAATTAACCAAGTCATCTGAAATAATTTTAGAAGCATCTTTTATTTGAAGTGCATGTGCAGTATCTATCACATCAGAACTTGTCAAACCCATATGCATATATTTTGAATTTTCGCCGATATTTTCATTTATATTTGTTAAAAATGCAATAACATCGTGATGAACTTCTGATTCGATTTCTTCAATTCTTTTTATATCAAAAGCTGCCTTTTTTTCGATTTCAGATAGCGCATCTTCAGGTATTTTTCCTAATTCAAAATACGCTTTACAAACTGCCAATTCAACTTTCAAATAGTAATCAAATTTGGAATTTAAATCCCAAATATTTTTCATTTTTTCTAATGTATATCTCTCAATCATAATTAAGATTTTAGCACAAAAAACCTCAATTAACTACATTCCTTGAAAGATTTTATGCAGATAAAGTAAAGATTTCGTAAATTTCTTCATCAGAAAGTTCTGTAATAATTTTTTCACCCTCATAAACTGCAAGATTTGCCAGTTCTTTTTTAGATTTTAGCATTTCGTCAATTTTTTCTTCAAAAGTTCCGAGAGTGATAAGTCTGTGAACCATAACGTTTTTATCTTGTCCAATACGATAAGTACGGTCAGTTGCCTGATCTTCAACGGCTGGATTCCACCATAAATCATAATGTATAACATTTGTCGCACTGGTTAAATTTAAACCTGTTCCACCGGCTTTTAGTGATAATATCATTACTTTATTATCATTATTCGTTTGGAAGTTTTCAATCATTTGTTGTCGTTGATTTACATTTAATGAACCATGGAAAAATGCAGGTTTTATATTACATTCTTCTTCAATAACTTTAACAAGTATATCTCCCATTTCTTTATATTGAGTAAATATCAACATTTTTTCATTATTGTTCAAAATATTTTGAACTAAATCAACGCATTGAACAAGTTTTCCGGAAGATTCCTTGTTCATATCTCCGGATTTTAAGAATTGGTAAGGGTGATTGCAGATTTGTTTTAACGCGGTAATAAGTTTGAAGATATTTCCGCGTCTGTTAACACCTGTAAATCCGCTAATTTTGTCCATCATCTCATTCAAAGTTTTTTCATATAACACTGTTTGCATTTTTGATAAATAACAATAATCGTTCAATACCATTTTTTCAGGTAAATCTGAAATAACTTGTTTATCTGTTTTTAGTCGTCTTAAAACAAATGGTGAAACTGACATTTTTAATTTTGAAGCTCTCGGATTATCTTTAAATCTTTCAATAGGAATTGCATAACTTTTTTGAAATTCTCTCAAAGTGCCAAGATATCCTGAATTTATAAAATCAAATATGCTCCATAACTCAACAAGTCTGTTTTCGACAGGTGTACCTGTCATTGCAATTTTTATATCTGATTTTAATGATTTTATTGAAAGAGTTTGTGCAGTATCAGGATTTTTGATATTTTGTGCTTCATCAACAACAATCATACCCCACGTATTCTTTTTCAATTCATCAATATCAATTCTCATAATGGCGTAAGTTGTTAAAATCACGTCAACTTCTGTATTTAATTCTCTTTCTGCTCCATGATAAGTTGCAACTTTTAAAGATGGTGCGAAAAGTTGTATTTCTTTCATCCAATTACCCATTAATGTTGTAGGACATATTACTAACACAGGTTTTTTTAATTTATCCTCTTCTTTTAGTTTCAAAATTAAACTTATAACTTGAATAGTTTTACCTAATCCCATATCGTCTGCCATACAACAGCCAAAACCTTTTGAAACATTCGTCCAAAGCCATTTTAAACCTGTTTGTTGATAAGGTCGCAATTCTCCTTTTAAATTTTTCGGAACGGTAACTTCTATTGGTTTTGTAAAATCTTTTAATATGTTAGCAAATGCTTCGTCATAATCGAAATCACATTCATTTAGTTGTCCCGACATAGATGCATGAATTAATTGTAATCTTGTCATTTTACTGTAATCAGCACGTGAAATCTTTTCAAATATTTGCTTGCTTTCTTCTTCATCTACTAATATGTATTTGTTTTTATATTTTACAAATCCTTTGGAATCTTTGATTAATTCTTTAAACTCTTCCAATGACAATTTGTCATTACCAAGAACTATTTCATAAGAAAAGTCTAAAATATCTCCCAATGAAATTGCACTTGAGGAAGTTGTGTTAAATATTTCAGCTAAATCATTTGCTCGTGCAGCTTTTACTTTTGCATTAATAGAAGCTCTAGGTACAATTACATTTACCAACTCTTCCGGTAATACTACTTCTATTTGTGCTTTTTGCAAATAATACGAAGTTTGAGTAATTATCTTATATACTTCTCCCAAATCTAAATTTAAAGCAAGTTTATCTTCATCTTCAAATAATGTTTCCAATTCAGGCATATAACGTGTCGCATAGTTTAATTGCTTTTCTACAATTCTTGCTATATCAGAAGATTTTGCACCAAAAACTTCATCTTTTACATACAAATCATCAATTAATGTCTGTTCATCTGTTTTTCTGTTTTTTATATGAACTTTTAATTCAAAATTTTCATCATCAATTTTATTAACTTTGAAAAATGGTATAATATCATATTTGCCAAGGTATAGTTCATCAAACCATTGAGAGAAACTTTCGGCGTAATCATTTCCTTTTAATATAGATTTTTGTTCTTGGTCTTTTATTAAAAATGTACCTGATTTTACATTTTTAAATTTATACGCTTTTATGTTTAAAAATTTGTATAAAGTATAGTTTAAGTAATTGTATATGAAGTCAATTACAAAATTTTCAGGCATTTCGCCTTGTATAAACAAATTTTCAGGAATATTTTCTTTAAATATGTTTATAATTCTTGCAAGTTGTTTGTTTGAAATTATCGGCTCATAAACGATTCTGAACATTTGTCCGCGAGTTTTAATTGTCGGGATAAAATATAATTTTTCGATTAATTTAAAAACGAATTGAGTTAATTTTTTAAAATAAATAAATGAATATGAAAGTCCGTCATAATCTATATTATCATCGAATCCGCCAAAATAATCCAAAACAAAATCTGTTGGCAATATGTAACCGACAGTATTATTTACAACACTCGAAGAACAACGGAATAATGAACCTTTAGATTTTAAATAATACTGAAAATTATTTGTTGGAGTAATAAAAAAGTTTTGTTTATTCCCGTTTATCAAAATATGGAAATCGGTATTTCTCGATGCTGAATTCGGGCTTAAAAATACACCTTGAAATTCATCTTCTACGGTTTGATAAATCAAACTTAGCGTGTATCTAAAATCTTTATTTTTAAATACACTCGGATTTTCGCTTAAATTGAAAAATAATTCATCAACATTATTTTTCTTTATAGAAAAATCTATATTTAATTTATCTGTTTGTTCAGTCATTGTTGTTCCTTATTTTATTAATGATTCACAGTCCATTTCTTGCGGTTTTTCAATACCCATTAAATCTAACACAGTCGGTGCAACGTTACACAATGCGCCTGTATTTTTTAATTCAATATTTTTATCAGCATTAATTACAATTAACGGTACCTCATTTGTAGTGTGAGCTGTATGAGGTTTATGCGTTTCTGTATTAACCATCATTTCGGCATTACCATGATCAGCCGTCAACACCATTATAACATTTTTTTCTTTACATTTGTCGGCAATTTTTCCGACACATTCGTCAACAACTTTACATGCCTTAGTTGCAGCTTCAATAACACCTGTATGACCCACCATATCAGGATTTGCAAAGTTAACTAAAATAAATCCGTATTTTTCATCATCCAACGCTTTTAAAACATTCTCACATACTTCATACGCACTCATTTCAGGCTGCATATCATAAGTCGCAACTTTTGGAGATGGAACTAATTTTCTTGTTTCCAACGAATTTGGTTCTTCAATTCCACCATTAAAGAAGAACGTAACGTGAGCATATTTTTCTGTTTCTGCAGTTCTAAACTGATTTACACCATTTGCCTCTAAAACATCGCCTAAAATATTTACCATTTTTGTTTTTTCAAAAGCAACAGGGAAAGTGAATGTTTCATCGTATTTTGTAAAAGTTACATAGTAGATGTTTTTTCTTACAACTTTTCTGTTAAATCCGTCAAAGTCCTCAAAATTGATAGCTTTAGATATTTCTCTTGCTCTGTCAGGTCTGTAATTGAAGAAAATAATTGCATCATTATCGTGAATTCTTGATTCTTCGCCGCCACAAACAATCGGTTTAACAAATTCATCCGTAACATCTTGGGCATAAGATGCTTTAACACCTGCAATAGCATTTTCAGCTTTGTTTCCTTCGCCTAAAAGCAAACAATTATAACCTTCTTCAACACGTTCCCAACGATTATCTCTGTCCATAATCCAATATCTGCCTATTACAGATGCAACTTGTGGAAGATTATATTTCTTTAACTCATCCTCAACTGTTTGCAAGAATGTGCAAGCACTTGCAGGAGGAGTATCACGACCATCCAAAAATGCATGTACATAAACTTTTTTTAAACCATTTTCCGCAGCAAGTTTTATCAACGCTAATAAATGGTCTAAAGATGAGTGAACGCCGCCTGTTGAAACTAATCCGTACAAATGTAGTGCAGAATCATTCTTTTTAACATGTTCTACAGCATTCATGAATTTTTCATTCTTAAAGAAACTTCCGTCTTTAATACTTCTGTTAATCTTTGACAAATCTTGATAAACGATTCTGCCTGCACCCAAATTTAAGTGTCCGACTTCACTATTACCCATCTGACCCTCAGGAAGTCCTACATATTCACCATCTGCGTGAATTGTTGTATATTTTTCCGAATCTCTTAGTTTGTAAAAATTAACAGGATTTGCAAGTTTAACAGCATTTGTATCATCAGCTTTATCGGTCAAGCCCCATCCGTCCATAATACATAGTAAAACACGTTTCATATATTTATTCACCTCTTATTTTGTATATTAATCCTGTTAATTTTACCAAGAACATGTTACAGTTTCAACTACAAATTTTTTATAATTATTCTTAATATTTCTTAACAAAATAGCAATTTTTTAAAAGAAAATGTTTTTATTATAATATAAGAGAAAGGACGAATACTTTGGCAAACATGATTAGTAACAATATGAATATGAATCCTATCTTAGGTATTAAAGGCCTATTTAAAAAGGGTGTACAGAATGTAGAAAAGCAACAACCTGTATCAATGATTCAAAAAGCCGGTGCAGAATATAAAAATCCTTTTGCAACAGCTTACGAAGGTATAGGAATTAAAGACGGAGCTATCCAAACAAGTGCTGCTCAATGCGGTAAAAAAGCAATGACTATGCGTCAAATATGTATAGCATAAAACTCAAACATTATTAATAATAACAGAAGGAGTTTGTAGTAGCAGGCTCCTTTTGTTTTGCAAAATTCAAAGTATATTAAACCATTTGAGCAATATTATTTTTTGCTTGTTTCCATAATTTGTCGAATTCTTCAAAAGAGTATTCCGTCAATGGTTTAGTTGCAAGTTCTTCCATTTTTCTGAATCTTTTTTCAAATTTTCTGTTTGCAGAAATTAAACACTGTTCTGCATCAAGTTTATGCCATCGAGCTAAATTTACTGTTGCAAAAAGAATATCACCCATTTCATCTTCCATATGAGAGATATTTTTTTCTTGAACGGCTTGTTTAAATTCTTCCATTTCAGAATTAACGCAATCCCAAAGAGTTTCGACCTTATCCCATTCAAAACCGACTTTAACAGCACGTTTTGAGATTTTTTGAGCTGTCATAAGAGCGGATTGACTTTTGGAAATGCCATCCATTTGGGATTTTCTGTCTTTTTTTTCTTCTTTTTTTAATAAATCCCAATTAACAACAACATCATCTGCCGAATTAACTTTTGTGTTTCCGAAAACATGCGGATGTCTGTGAATAAGTTTATCTTTTAATTCTTTTGCGACATCTTCAATGTTAAAATCACCGTTTTCATCTGCTATTTGAGAATGTAAGAGTACTTGTAACAGAACATCACCGAGTTCTTCTCTTAAGTGGGTCGCATCTTTTTCGTCAATTGCATCAACTGCTTCGTAAGCTTCTTCAAGCATATTAGGTCGAAGGGATGTATGAGTTTGTTCTCTATCCCAGGGACAACCGTTTTCTGAGCGTAAAGTTCTTATAACTTCAATTAATTCTTCTAAATTTTTATATTCCATACTTGAATTTTATATTACTAATTAAAAATAATCAATATGTTTTTTATTATAAAACAATTACATAAATTTCTTTTCATCAGCATCCATTGCTTGTTTTAAAGTCATTTTTAAGTATGTTTGATATGGAAGTCCTATTTTTTCGGCAATTTTTTTTGCTCTTGCTATTTCAAATTCTGACCAGCGAAAATTAACATTTGCTGTTTGTTTCTTTTTATTAATATCTTCTTCAGCTTGTTTTTCAAAGTTAAATATTTTTTGTTCTTCTTCTGCTGTTGGAATATAATCAAAAATTTCTGCTATACCGATTTCAGGAATATTTATTGTTTCTTTTTTAGTCATTTGAGCCTCCTTGGAACGCAGTTATTAAAAGTAAATTTTCAGCTTTTAAATAGGTGTAATAAACTGTTATATCGTATGTTTTACTATAAAGTTCATATCTGTCATAATCTTGATTATATGTTTCATACGTTTTGGTAAAATAGGCAGCTATTGCTTGTTGCGGGGTAACTAAATGTCTAATATACATATGGTAATCATATTCATTTGTTATGGGATTCAAATCCATTTTAACAACAAAATTTTTACCGCTTATTTTAAATACTTTGTATTTATATTGTCCCATATAAATATTATAACAATTTGTATTGAATATGTCAATACATTGTGTTGTCGGGATAGATTATATATAATATCCTGAAAAAATACTCTAGTGCATACCAAATAATTTAATTTTTAAATTTCTTTATGCTAAAATAAAAATATGAAAAGGAAACCGATAGTTGCAATAGTCGGGCGGCCAAATGTAGGAAAATCTACGTTTGTAAATCGTCTTGTAGGCAGGCGTCAATCCATTGTTGACGATATGCCTGGTGTTACTCGCGATAGAATTTATTTTGATGTGGAGTGGCAAAACAAATGGTTTACCGTTATTGATACAGGCGGAATTATCCCCGGAGATGAAGATGAAATAATGGTATCTATCTATGACCAAGCAAAAATTGCTTGTGAAGAAGCAGAAAAAATCATTTTTATTGTTGACGGAAAAGACGGTGTAACTCCTGTAGATGAAGATATTGCAAATATTTTACGTCAAAGTAAAAAGCCTGTATTTTTGGCTGTTAATAAAGTGGATAGTCCGGCTCAGGCTCTTTATACGAGTGAGTTCTATTCTCTTGCTTTAGGTGAACCTATCGGTATATCAGCACTTCACGGTTCAGGTGGTGTTGGCGATTTGTTAGAAATGTTGACGGAAGATTTTGAAGTTGATGATGAGCAAGAAGAAGATACGGATATAAAATTAGCTATTGTCGGCAGACCAAATGCGGGCAAATCGTCTATTGTTAATGCACTATTGGGTAAACAAAGAGTAATTGTATCAGATGTATCAGGTACGACAAGAGATAGTATTGACAGTAAATTAACTTATAAAGAACAAGAATTTACCATAATTGATACAGCAGGAATCAGGAAGAAAGCAAAAGTTGATTATGGTGTTGAAAAATTTGCTGTTGACAGAGCAATAAATTCCATAAAAGAATGTGATATTGCAATTCTTGTAATTGATGCAACAGAAGGTATTTCTGATCAAGATAAAAAAATATCTTCAATAATAACAGAAGCAGGAAAAGGTTTAATAATTGCAATAAATAAGTGGGATTTGATTGAGAATAAACAATCAAATACAGTTAGTCAATTTGAAAAGAAATTGGTAAATGAAATTCCGTTTTTGAGTTATGCACCAAAAATTTATATAAGTGCTGTTACAAAGCAACGTTTGAACCAGATTTATGAAAAATCAACGGAAGTTTACGAACAATGCACAAAAAGAATTTCAACAGGTTTATTGAATAAAATTGTAAATGAAGCATACTTGATGAATCCGCCGCAAAGTGTTAAAACAAAGCGTTTGAAGATTATGTACACAACACAAGTCGGAACAAAACCGCCAACATTTGTAATTTTTGCAAACAATGCGGATTTAATGAAAGATCACTACAAACGTTATTTGGAAAACAAACTTCGCGAGGCTTTCGGATTTTTCGGCACCCCGATAAGAATTTCAGTACGCGAACGCTCCGATAAAAAGAAATAAAATTTACTTATCCATACATTTAAATGATATATTTTTAAAGAGATTATTGTACATTTTATAGTATGTTTGATACTCAAAAAGTTTTACAATTATTTAATGATGCTCAAAATTTCAAAGCAAAAGGCGAACTTGAAAAATCTGCAAATTTATACGAAGAAATTTTGAAAATAACTAATAAACTGCCCGAAGTTTATTTTAATTTAGCTTTTGTTTATATGGATTTGGATAGGCTTGATGACGGTATTTTTTGTTTAAAAGAATATTTAAAAGCAGAACCGGAAGATGCAGAAGCAAAATATTTTTTGGCAGTTGCAAATTTTAAAAACTTTGATTATGAAGCAGGGTTTTCAAACTTTGAATATAGAATAAGTAAAGAACACGCTATCGGAACACAAATTCATTTATATCAGGAAAAGTTTTTAAATATCCCGTTTTGGCAGGGTGAAGATTTAACTGACAAAACCATATATGTTTATTATGAAGCCGGTTTGGGCGATACAATCATGTATTTCAGATATTTAGATTTACTGGCTAAACGTTGTAAAAAAGTTTATTTTAAACCTCAAGTACATTTATTATCCTTATTTGCGGAAAATAAAAACTCTGTTCAAATAATAATGCGGCTTACAGATGAAATTGCCAAAAAATGCGATTTTCAATGCCCTATAATGAGCTTACCTTATTTTTTAGGGCTAAATAATAAAACCATTTTTCTTGACGGTAAACCGTTTTTGCATGCTCCAAAAAGGAAAGCAAATTTATACAAAGAAAAATATTTTGATAATGATAAATTAAAAATAGGAATAAAATGGCAAGGTAATACTCTAATTGGCGCAGAAAGAGCAATTAATGCATCAAGTTATTTGAAATTATTTGATATAAATAATGCTAAGATATATTCACTGCAAGTAATGGACGGATATGAACAAATAAATGATTTGTTAGAATTAGGAATAGAAGATTTAGGCAGTACATTCAAAGATTTTGCAGATACAATATCGGCTATGGAAAATTTGGATATTGTAATTTGTAATGATACTTCTGTTGCACATTTGGCAGGTGCTATGGGTAAAAAATGCTATATAATTTTACCTAACAATTATGATTGGCGCTGGCATAAAGATATTTCAAAATGTAATTGGTATAATAGCGTTAAATTGTTCAGAAAAAATTCAACTTGGAATGAAGTTGTAGAAAGAATTTATTTGGATTTAACCCACAGTTTTTAAATCAGATTCTTATGTGGAATTTTAAAAATAATAATTTTTCTTGTATTCATGTTATTTTTCAAATAAAATTAAAATAATGATAGAAGTTAAAAAAATAAAATTAAGAGATTTTGAAATTGGCGGCGATAAATTAACTGTTTTTGCCGGACCTTGTGCAATAGAAAGTTATGATTGCATGGCTCAGGTTGCGGAAAAATTAAAAAAAGTTACGCAAGATTTGGGTATAAATTATGTTTTTAAAGCATCTTATGATAAAGCGAATCGTTCAACCCTGAATGCTTATAGAGGTTTGGGAATCGATAAGGGGCTTGAATTTCTTTCAAAAATAAAATCAGAATTTGATTTGCCAATAGTAACAGATGTTCATTTACCGCAAGATATGGAAAAAGTTGCAGAAGTTGCAGATGTAATACAAATTCCTGCTTTTTTGTGCAGACAAACTGATATGCTTGTATCAGCAGCCAAAACGGGAAGAATTGTGAATATCAAAAAAGGTCAGTTTTTAGCACCGCAACAAATGGAAGCCTTGGGTAAAAAAGTTTCGGAAAATGGAAATGATAATATTTTATTCACAGAACGTGGAGTTACTTTCGGTTATAACAATTTAGTTACGGATATGCGTTCAATCCCGATTATGCAAATGATAGGTTATCCCGTTGTTTTTGATGCTACGCATAGCGTGCAAATGCCGGGTGTAAACGGTTGCGCAACAGGCGGCGACAGACGATGGGTTCCTGTTCTTGCAAAATCTGCTGTTGCAGCAGGCGTAAATGCTTTATTTTTTGAAATTCACCCTGACCCTGAAAAAGCATTATGTGATGGCGATAATATGTTATTATTGAATGATGCTCAAAATTTATTTAAAATATGTAAAAATATTTTTGACATAGTGAGAAGTTAAAATGATTGTAGATACATTTGTTTTTGGAATGCTGGAAAATAATAACTATCTTTTGGTCGATGAAATATCAAAAGAAGCTGTACTTTTTGATTGCACTCAATATACAGATGAAATTGAAAAATCTTTAAATAAACATAATGCGAATTTAAAATTTGTACTAATTACGCATGGACATTTTGATCATACTTTGGGTTTAGCAAAATTTCATGAAAAAAATCCTGAAATACCAATATACGCGCCTATCGGAGATAAAGAATTGATAAATGAAACAGATGCTTTTGTTGATAGATTTTTAGGCGGATTAGGGAAAATAGAAATTCCACCTGTAACAAAGTATATAGACTCTAATGAAGAATTGTTTATTGGTAATAATAAAATTGAAATAATTAATTCTTTCGGACATACCAAAGGCGGAGTTTGTTATTTTATTGATGATAAATTATTTTCAGGTGATACAATATTTTTAGAAAGTGTTGGACGTACGGATTTACCGGGTGGTAATTTTGAACAACTAAAATCAAGCGTTAAAAATATTATTAATAAATTAGCGGATAATGTTGTTATATATCCCGGTCATGGCGATTTAACCACAATAAAACATGAAAGAGAAAATAATCCTATTTTATAATATTGAGGAAATAAAAAATGAAAGAACAATTACAAAAAATATATGATTTAGCTATGAATGATTTAAAAGAAGTTCAATCTATTGCGGATATTGAAAATTTTAAATTAAAATATTTAAGCCGAAAAGGAGAATTGAATTCTATAAAAAGAAATTTGAAAGATTTATCCGATGAAGATAAACGAATTGTCGGAGCGTTTGCAAATGAAATAGCTAATAATTTAGAAACTTCTGCAAAGGAAAAATATGATTATTTCTATAAACAAGAGTTGAATCAAAAATTAAAAAAAGAGTGTATTGATGTAACTCTTCCCGGAAATTACGTTGAGATGGGGCATATTCACCCTATAACAGAAACAATAAATGAAATTACAAATATATTTCATTCTTTAGGTTTTTCTGTTGCACCTGATGAAAATTCTCCCGAAGTTGAAACAGAATATTATCATTTTGATGGGTTAAATTTTCCAAAAGACCACCCTGCAAGAGATATGCAAGATACTTTTTATACAAATATCGCGCCTCACGTTCTTTTAAGAGGTCAAACTTCAGGGGCGCAAGTCAGAGTAATGGAAAATATGAAACCGCCAATCAGAATTATTGCTCCGGGCCGTGTGTATAGAAATGAAAATATTAATTCAAGAAAAAATAATTTCTTTCACCAAATAGAAGGCTTATACGTTGATAAAAATGTTTGTTTTTCTGATTTAAAAGGTGTTTTAAATGAATTTTTAAGACTATACTTCGGGTCATCAAGACCTACAAGATTCAGAAGCAGTTTTTTCCCATTCACAGAACCTTCTGTTGAAATTGATGTTCAATGCATTATGTGTCAAGGAAAAGGTTGTAATACTTGCTCAGGTACAGGTTGGTGAGAGATTTTGGGTGCCGGCATGGTAGATGTAAATGTTTTAAAAGGTGTTGGAATTGACCCTGATGTTTATAGCGGATTTGCATTTGGTATGGGCGTTGAAAGACTTGCTATGCTAAAATATGCCATTGATGATATAAGATTGTTTTTCAATAATGATGAAAGATTCTTGAAACAATTTTAAAAACAAAATATAATTTTAGTTCTAATAAAAAATTCAGGATATATTACATATCCTGAATTTTTATTGTTTTAATTTGTCAATATATAATTTTTCTAACATACTATTAATAAATTCATAAATTTTGTTAGGTTCACCAATACTTTTTACTTCATTTGCTTCTAACATTTGATTTTTTTGGATATACGAAAGAGCTTCATTTGCTCTATTGCATAAATCTAAACTTTCTTCATTTGTAATTCTTGATATTGTAACACCGTTATTTATACCATTTTCGCTTAATTCTATATATTCAGGACGCATTCTTTCCGGGTAAGTATTCTTTATATATAAGCGTTCAGGCTGTCCGTCTTTTGCAGGAATATAGCACATACTCACATCACCCCCACTAGGGCTTGTGTAATCAATATTAATATCTTTTTCTCCTTTTTCAATTTTTAAATATTCTATTTTGTTATTGTTTTTATCGATATATTCTACGCTTTTTATTCTGCTAAAGTTTCCTTCTATGCCGCGGTAAATATCTCTTTTATTACTTAAGTTTGCAATAATATCCGGATTTTGTATTTCTCCGCATACAGTTTTTACTTGCCCATTAGTTCTGTCAATCAAGGTTACGGAAGGATTTTTTCCGCTGATTTCTCGAATAACATCTTGTGAACCGCTATTGAACATTTTGTAACTTATTTCGCCGTCTTTTACAGACATGGTTTCAAGTAAATCACCTTTTTCTGCATATCTTTTGTATTCAAAATTATGTTCAAACAATTTAGCATTAGTAAGTTCTTCTGTACTTTCTGCAAGAGCTTTATCCAATGTTAATTCCCCGGAAGTTTTGCCTGATTCAAAGAAGGTTTTTATTTTTTTGCTTTCAATATGACCTTCTTTGTCAAAAATAGTCATTAATTCAGCTTTATCTCTGCCTAATTGCTTATAACTGCTAAGTTCTTTACTCAATACACCATCTTCGAATACTTTTTGTACAAAGCCGTCTTTATATTCAGAGATAATTGTTTTACCTGAATTATCTGCTGTTACTTCAAGTTTTCCTGAAAATAATGACCCGTCAGCATTTACCAGTTGTCTGCCCTTGTGAGTTACTCCTTGTATTTCTTTCCCTTCGGCATCAATAAATTTTTTAATTGTTTCAGGTAATTTTTCTGCTTCGGCTTCTATTTTTTCTACGGCAGCACCTGTTTCAGTTTTTAGTTCAGAGCCGGCTGAAGTTTTTGAACCACCATTTAATTCAGAGCTGTTTTCTACCGTCGTAGCTTTTGTTTCTTTTGGTAATTCTTTATCCTTTGGTGCATCGTCTGCTTTTTTAAACCAAGATTTTACTTTATTAAGTAATTCTTCCGTTTTATTTTTTGCTTTTTCTCCAAGCCACCCTTTTTTAGCTGCAAAAGCTCCTGCAGCAACTGTTCCGATAGCGATTGCACCTATTGTTGCTATTTTCCAGCCTTTGCTGCTGTTTTCTTCTTTCTTTTCACTTGATTCAAATGTATCAGTACTTTGAGTAAAATTTACATGTGAATTTGAAGTTGTATTTGGATTACTTGTAAAACTTTGTTGTGGAACCTTTTTTGGTAGTACCCCATTAACACTAATCATAATTAGACCTTTCTTTTTAAATTTCAAGACAAAATAATTGCATGTGTACTAAAGTTGCTAAATAATAAAATTTGCTAGTAGCAACAAATAAAGTTTACAATTTGTAAACTTTATTTGCTATTTTTAATTTTTAGATTTTCTTACAAGATTTGCAATTTGAGAGTATATTTCTCTGTTTTTGGCATTATTATCTATTGATGCAGCTTCACTTATATATGCCAAAGCATCTTCATTTCTTCCTAATTTTTTATAAAATTCACACATTTGAACGTAGTATGAGGAATTATTTACATCTAATGAAATAGCCTTTTTTAGTGATTCTATTGCAAAATTTGTATCTCCTTGTTCAAATAAAGCAAGTGCATTGTAAAAATAACCTTTTGAATTGTTTGCATCAAGTGAAATTATTTGCTGTGCAAAATCAAACGCATCATCATAATCTTTTGTCATAATATGCTTCTTCGCTTGAAGTATATATCCTTCTATGTAATTGGAATTCGTGTTCAAAATATCATCTATAACTTCTTGTGCTTTATCATAAAAATTCAATTCCAACAGCAAATTTGCGTAATCACTTTTGTTATATAAAGACGGTTCTTTCGCTATTACTTTCTCCATAATTTCTAAGGCATAATCATTTTGCGACAAATCCATACAAACAGTTGCTAATGATTTCATCACAATAATATTATCAGGATATTCTTTGTAAATATTACTTAATTCAACTTTTGCTTTTACGGAATCACCTAATTTATAATGATTTAATGCATATAAAACTCTTGCATTAATATGTTTTTCATCAATTTTTAATATTTCATTTAATTCAGCTAAAGATTTTTCATATTCAGAAATCGAATAATATATATCAGCTTTAAAATATTTATATTCAATATTTGAAGGAGATAGACAAATCGCGATGTTTAAATATTTTAAACTTTCTTCAATCCAGCCGTTTATAAAATATGCATTTGAAAGATTGAAACAGTACTGTGGATTTTGAGGATTAATTTTGTTCGCTGTTAATAAATATTCTATCGCCTCATCTGTTTTGTTATTGTCTAAACAAATTAACCCCATATAATACATTATTTCATCGTTATCTGTTTCATTTTTGTATTTTTCAAAAATTTCTTTAGCCTCTTCAATTTTGTTGCATAAATAATATGTTTTAGCTAACAATATTTCACATTTTAAATTCAATTTTTTATTTTCACGTGCTTTGTTTAAGTAATAAATAGTTTTTTCATAATCAGATTGCATATAATATGCTAATGCAAATTGATAATATATTTCTTCGTTAAATTCAATATCAAAAAATTCAAGAGAATGTATAGTTTCAATATCTTTCATTTTATTTAAAATTTCTATTTTTTTTGCAAAATTTTCTTGTGTTGGATTAATACTGAAGATATTTAGCATTATACGATATGCTTCAATATAATTTTCTTGAGAAAGATATATCTTTTGTTTTAAATTCAAACAATCTAAGTGCAATGAATTAACCTCAAGGACTTTTTCAATATAATTTATTGCTCGTTCATAATTTCCTAACAAATAATACAATTCTGCCAATTCCGATAAAATCTCGATATTATTATTTTCAATGGTCAGAGCTTTATACAGCATTTCTATAGCAGGTTTATAAAAACCTTGTTCTTTTAATTTGAATGATTCTTTTATAAATTCTAAAACTTGGTTATTGTCTGCCATTGTTAAATATTCCTTTTATATTCTTTATTCTTATTTTATCATTTTTTTCTTTTTCAACGATGTTGTTTGTATCTTTATCGTTTATTAATATAAGAACTTCGTCTTCTCCTGCCATTTTTAAATTGTTTCTTGCTATAGCTTCTAAACTTGTTGTTGTTGAAAAATCTTTTATTTCCTGTTTTAATTTGTTATTTTTCTTTTCCGCATCATTTCTTATTTTTGTAATTTGTATGATTTTATTGTGGTAAGAAATTATTTTTGTTATGTTTAAAAGAGCACTAAAACTAAGCTGAATAAGGCATAAAAATAAGATAATCGTCAAAAAAGAATAATAAAAATTGTTTTTAGAATTATTTTTATTATTTTTCTTTCTAAATTTTTCTCTTGCCGAATTCAAATCAGCGATTCTGTTATTTTTATGATTTTTATACATATCTAGCCTTAATTAAATTATATTATAATATAATTTAAAAAGCTATACAGTTGACGTATAAGTTTAACAAATAATATAAAAAATAAAAGCCATTTTTGTGGCTTTCATTTTTATTATTGGAATGTTTTGAATGTTGATTCTATATTTTTTTGAATTACTTGTTTTACAGCATCCATTTCTGTTGCAAGAGCTTTTTGTTCCGTATCCAATTGTCTTAAGCGTAATTCAAGAGTTCTGTCTTGTACCTGAATTTTGGAAGTTTTTGCATTTATATCTGCAATAGTTTTTTCGTATTGTAAAACGTCATATTCATATTGCTGCATTGAATTTTCATAAGCAAGTTCATTAGATTTTTCTTCGGAATTTAACGCAAATACAGCGCTTGAATCTTGTAATTTAATATTTTGGAATCTTCCTGTGCCTGAAGCATCATCTAATCTTGCATATTTTGTTTCAGTAACGTTTTGTTGCAAATTCGTTGCATAATATTGATTTAAACCTTTTTGATAATCTATGTTTGAAGAAATTTGATACATATTATTCAAGTAATTTGATGTTCCTGAATTTACACATTCATTTAACTCATTCTCAGATACATAATATGTTTTTCCGTTAAATTCATATTTCCAAATTTGACTATCCGGTACATTTACCAATTCAGGATAATCATGTCTGATTTGATCCAAAGCTGTTTTTTGGGTGGAATCGTTTTTATCATATCTTTCTGCTTCTTTGTTTCCGAGTTTATATTTATAATCATCCGCAATTGCTTCAGCATAGCTCAAATCGCCCATTTGCAGTGCTTTGTTTTTTATTTCTTCTAAGTCCTCTTTTCTGCAATATATTTTTACTTTGCTATTGCTACCTTCAGTTTGATAAAATTCATTCTGTATTTGTGTAATATCATCAACTTTAATTTTACCTTCACGTGCCAATGCTTTTAGGATTTCTACGTCTTCTGCCGTACAAGGTTTGTATATTTTTGCACCGGTTGTTGATGTTACTTTATAATTTCCTGCATCATCTTCAACTTTTACATTTTCTTTGCCTGTTGTAGAAGATATTGTCGGAATCTTTTGCACTTGAGGGTTTGTATTTTTTTCTTGAATAGCTTTGTATGCATCTTGAGTGTAGTGGTATGTTACTACATAATTATATTTTTCACCGTTTATTTCAGCATTTGTACTTTGTAATGCATCAATTTCGTATTCATTATATCCATCGCTAAATGAGTACTGTTCGTTCACATAATCAGTCTTGTTAGGTGCTGTCGGAACTTTCATATTTAACATTTGGTTCCATAAATTCGCAGATTGATTTGCAAGTGCAGTTCTTGCTTGGTTTATTTGCTGACCTTCATATTCAACGTTTGTTTTTCTTGCGGTTAAACCTAAATATCTAGCTTGTGATGCCGCCATTCCCATAGGCAATTCTCCTGTATATAAATTCTCTCTAATTGTTATTATAATGTTATTTTTTTAAATATCAATATATTTATGACAAAATTGGGTTAAATGGTTGATATTCAGATTTCTTCAGGTATAAAAATCACACAATCTTGTAATTGATTGCGAATCTCTTCATAACTATGTCTGTTTTTTACATACCTCTGATATTCTCGAACAATATTTATAATATCGTCCGAATTCATTTTTATTAATCTTCTTTTTGAAGTTTCATTTTCAATAATTCTAGCCATACTCAAAATCTCCTTTTATGTCTATAAAATCGACAAATAAGAAAATATATTGAGAAAAATCGACTGAAATATTTATAAATTTCTTTTCAAAATTTAACTGTTTATAGAATCTGCTAAACCTTCCATGATGTTAAGAAAATCTTCTTCAGGCAGTGTTGATAAAGTTTTTAAAGCATATCTTAAGTCGCTGTTATTGTCATACCAGCGTCTTGAATTCGCACTTTGTTGATATAACCCCAAAACTCTTTCTATACCGAGGCTTAATACTGTATCGCTTTCTTCTTTCCTTAATTCCTTTATTTGTGCAATAATTTCAACCAAGTCTTTTGAAATACGTTTTCTGGATTCCGAATCCATTGATTTTAAAATTTCAAACGCCTTAACTGCCTCTTCATGTGAATCGTACCATCTTCTTTTTTGTTCCATTTATCACCCTCGTATAACTTTTATTTGTGTAATACTAACTTATTTTTTAAGAAAAGTCAAATTTTTTATTTTTTTCTTTAATGATGTTACAATATAAAAATGAAGAATAATATTTTAAAAAGAATATTTTTCATAGTGTTAGTAATAATGTCATTATTTATCCAAAGTGTTTTTGCTGATGAAAAAATTACTGCGATAAATTATGATACTTCGGCAAATTTACTGCATATTATGTCAAGTAACAGTAATGAAAAAACCGAAAAAATTAAACCTGTTGTTTTGTCTAATCCAAAAAGGATTTATTTTGATATTAAAAATGCTGTTCTTGCAACTGAAAGACAAAATTTTCAAATATCTTCAGGCGGTGATTTAAGGCAAATTATGGTTTCACAAAATTCTACCAATCCAAATATTGTGAGGGTTGTGATTTATTTTGCCGAAAATTATAATTCGTCAAAAATGAAAATACTTAAATTAAAAGATAATTATTTTGTTACATTTAATAATCAAATTTGTTCCGATACAAATTATATGAAAACTGTGTTCAGAGATGATAAATTCGAAAATACGGATTATTTTTCTTTTATATCAATGACATCACAAACTTTTCCAAGTAGTGATAATAAATCTTTAAATAATATTGAAAAATCCGAGAAAGTTTTAAACCAAATAAAACAAGCGTTTGAAAATCCTAATGCAAATGCAAAGCAATCTTCATATCAAAAAAATAATTCAAAGCAGATGCAAAAAGTATTTAATCTTAAAACAAAATATTATTTGAATAATGTAAGTAATAATGAATATGGAATTTTAATCAACGGATATGGGAATTTTTCAATAGAAAAACCTGTAAAATATACTTCTCCGGAAAGATTTGTATTTGATATGCCAAATACTATGACAAGCAGTAATATAAGAAATAAAACATTAAATTATAATAATGATACGGTAAGAATAGGACAATTTGAAGCTAATAAATCAAGAATGGTTATCACAACTGAAGATGCAAATAAATTTCTTCCTATTTTTTCACTTGATAATCAATCTGTTCTTATTGCTAATAAAGAAAAATTAAATCATGCTAAATTAGTTGATACTAAAACAAATTTGATAAATACAAAATATACAAAAACTGATAATCAAAATCATGGACTTAATTTTTATTTTGATAAACCTGTTATATATTCTATAAAAAGGGCCGAGAAAAACATAACAATATATTTCTTTAACGCTATGCAGTTTAATGAAGATAATTTTAAAGCGAATATAAAAAATTCTGAAATGAATTTATCAAAAATAGAATTAATGCCTGAAATAGGATTAAGATATTCCTTGCCTTTAGATGCAAACGATAAAATAAAAGTTTATGCGGGAGCAGATTCAAGAACAATAAAACTTGCAATACAATCTCCAAATAAGAAAATATCAAACAAATCACAAACACCTGAAAAAACGCAAGAACCTGTAATAACAATACCGCCTTCAAACTATGAATCAACAAGACCTGTACAAAATGAAAATCCTGTAACAAAAGATAGAAATCCAAATGAAAAAGTGGTTGTGATAGACCCCGGACATGGTGGTGTAGATTGTGGTGCTACTCGTGCAGGAATATATGAAAAAGATATTACAACTGACGTTTCTAAGCGTGTTGCCGCCCTATTACGTTCAAGTGGATATAAGGTCTATATGACCAGAGATGAAGATAAAACAGTTGAATTAAAAGAACGTGTTGATTTTACTGAATCTGTCGCACCTGATTTATTTGTAAGTATTCATGTAAACTCCAGTGAAGGTACTACTGCAACAGGAATTGAAACACACTATTACCACGATTACAGTATAGATTTAGCAAAAGATGTACACAATTCTATGGTAAAATATATTTCATCTAAAGATAGAGGTTTGTTTAAATCTAAATTTTATGTTATAAATCATACTACAATGCCTGCAATTTTAGTTGAAATTGGATTTATTTCAAATGAAGCCGAAAGAACAGAATTGGTTAAAGAAAAAAGAAAACAAGCAACAGCTAAAGCTATTGCAGAAGGGATAATGAATTATTACGAACACCAGCAAAAAAAATAATCCAATAGCAGTTTTTGATTCGGGAGTTGGCGGACTTACTGTATATAAAGCGCTTAAAAATATTTTACCAAATGAAAATTATATTTATTTTGGTGATTTAAAAAATTGTCCTTATGGTCAAAAAACCAAAGAACAATTAATTGAGATAACGTCTAATATTTTTAGCTACTTTAATTATAAAAATGCAAAAGCAGTTGTAATGGCTTGCAATACTACTTCTGCAAATGTTTATGATGAATATAAAAATTTTTATGATTATATCCTTTATCCTATTATTCAAACTTATGCAAAAGTTGTCGCAAACCTTAATATAAATCGCTTAGGAGTTTTCGCAACATCTGCAACTATTGAATCAAGGGCATATAGTACTGAAATTCATAAATATCGTAAAGATATTGATATTTTTGAAATGTCTTGTCCTGGTTGGGTTCAAATTGTCGAAAATAACAAGCAAAATGATGAATTAAGTGTTGAGCTTATAAAAGAAAATCTATACAGAATGATGGAAAATAATCCTGATAAAATAATCTTGGGCTGTACTCATTACCCGTTTTTATTAAATGTTTTATCAAAGTTTGCGCCAAAAGAATTATTTATTGAACCATCTTATCATTTTGCCAATTTCATAAAAGAAGATTTGAAACAAAAAAATTTACTAAATGATAATGAAACAGGAAGCGAAACTTTTTTAGTCAGTGCAAATGCAAATGAATTTAAGCAAGCAGCAAAAATGTTTTATGAATTGCCTAAAAATCCTGAAATTATTAATTTTGCAACTGTATAAAATAATGCATAAATACTTTATTTATAGCATTAATTATATTCGGATAAATATTATAATTTGTATATGATTAGTCAAGATTTATCAGAATATTTAGAATATCTGGAATTAGAACGAGGATTATCCAAAAATACGATAGATGCATACAAAACAGATTTGATGATGTTTTTAGACTTTTGCAACTGTACGGATTATAACGATATATCACGAATGACTATACATTCTTATATTATTTTTTTAAGAGAAAAAAATTATCTGCCTACAAGCGTAATCAGAAAAATTTCATCTTTACGCGGATTTTTTAAATGGTTATGCGCTAATGAAAAATGTAAAATTGATTCTACATTGACCATAGAACGACCAAAAATTCCGAAAAAGTTGCCAAAAGTTTTAACTATAACAGAAATAGAAGAAATTTTAAACGCCAATTTGACAAAATTACAACAAGTTATCGTAGAATTATTATATGGATGCGGATTACGTGTATCTGAATTAGTAAATTTAACTGTTAATAATTTTGATATAAACGCTAAATATCTTAGCGCTTTTGGTAAAGGTTCAAAAGAAAGAATTGTGCCATTAGGCTCAAAAGCAATATATGCATTAAAACAATATATGACCCAAAGAGATTTCTTGGTAAAAAAATTCAGACTTGATACAAAACGTTTATTGATTTCTGATTTGGGTAAACCACTAACAAGACAAAATATTTATACGTTTATTCACGAACAAGGTAAAAAAATTCATAAAAATATTTCTCCGCACACCCTCAGACATTCTTACGCTACACATCTGTTAGAAAATGGTGCTAATCTTAGAGTTGTACAAGAACTCTTAGGTCATAGTGATGTCGCTACAACTCAATTATATACGCATATTAGTAAAAAACGATTAAAAGATGTTTATTTCTCAATAAATGGAGTAAATAATGAATATAACTGCGGGTAAATATAAAGGACGAAAAATATTAGCGCCGGATGAAAAAATAACACGTCCTACACTTTCAAAAGTCAGAATGGCTGTTTTTAATACTCTACAAGCATTAATTGATTTTGAAAATGCTTCTTTCCTCGATATGTTTGCTGGTTCCGGTATAATGGGTCTGGAAGCACTTTCCAGAGGATTTAAAAAAGTTCTGGCAATAGAACAAAACCCAAAAGTTCTAAAAATCTTGAATGAAAATTATAAATTGTTAAATATAAGGCCAAATATTTTGAGAGGTGATAGCCTTAAAATTGTTCCAAATGAATTTTTTGATGTTATATATATTGATCCGCCATACTATGCAGGTATTTATGAAAAGATTTTATCAATTCTGCCAAAAAGTAATATCGTAATAATTGAACATACCGTAGATATTGATTTTAAAGGGTTTGAAATTATAAAACAAAAAAAATACGGTGATAAAAAAGTAACCTATTTGAAAAAAAGAGATTAAAAAAGACAAGGATTCAACCTTGTCTTTATGGTGCTCCAGGCCAGACTTGAACTGGCACTGAGTTGTTCGCCCAATCGGATTTTAAGTCCGACGCGTCTACCGATTCCGCCACTGGAGCTCGGATATTAAATTTTCAATTTGCTTGCCCTAGCGCAATCGGTAGACTCGTCTACCTCCCCTCCATCTCGAACGATACTTAATCGTTCTCGCGGAGTCCTTGCCACTGGAGCTCGGATATTAAATTTTCAATTTGCTTGCCCTAGCGCACTACTACCAGAGCCAACGTAACTCCTAAATACTATCAAAAAATTATTACGTTGTCAATAGTTTGTGTTGCTTGACCTTTTCATGCCATAAAGTTTGTTATTTCCTTCAGGTATCGTGTCATGCCGAACAACTTGAAAATTATGTCCTACGTCCGTATTTTCTACGTTTTCAGTATGACAATATTTTTAAGTTCAAGACAGACAAAAATTTTATATTTAGAATAGACAAATTATAGATTTTATGTTTTTATTATAGATATGAATATTTTGGGAATATTACCGCATAGTATTGGCGGGAGATTAACAATTTCAAGTGTCTTTGACGGATTTATTCAAAACGGTCATTTTGTTCAAATCTATGACGAATTAAAGCAAGATAATTTTTTAGAATTCATAAATGGGAAAAATTACGATTATATCGTCGGATACGACTTTTCACCTGTAAAATTAAAAGTTGATAATAACTTGCATATCCCTTTAATAAGCTATTTTTCAGATGTTATTGAGGGAAAAGCATCAGGCGTAAATGATGATTGGCAAAAATATTTACCTTATCTGGAATGCAATGATAATTATACGTTTTATTGGGATAGAGAATTGTGTAAAAAAATAAATAATAAAAATATTTTTTACTTGCCCCATTTCGTAAATACAGAAATCTATAAACCGCTAAATTTAAAAAAAGAGTTTGACATAATGTTTGCAGGGCGGCTCGATACAGACTACAGATTAAATTTTTTCATCGAATTAATGCAAAATTTTCCAAACTTGAGTTTTGGTTGGTTTGCAATTCAAAGACATTTTGAAGATGCACTTTCAAGAACCGATGAAAAAGAGTTGCTAAAGCATGCTTATATGGGATTTATCGATAACGAAAAAAGTATGGCACAAGCTATAAATAAAGCAAAAATAGTTATTAATATGAACTCACAAGGTATATCTTCTTTGAATTACAGAACAATTCAAACTGTTGCATGCAAAACGTTATTAATAAGCGATTTTAGAGAAGAACTGGATTTATTTAGCGGGAACCTCCCATTTTATGTCAATTCTGCCGATTTGGTTGAAAAAATTAATTATTATTTAAATAATCAAAAAGCATATTGTTATGTTGCAGACAAATGTTATGAAGTTGTATCACAACGTTTAAATTCAAAAATTTGTGTCAATTTGATGTTGCAAAAATTAGGATAATAATACATTATTAAACAAAAAACAATTTAAATTAGTATTAATTTAATCTAAAAAAATATATGCACATTACCTATTGATTAAAATAAATAGTTGATGTTAAATATTTCTATGAAGAAAAAATATGTATTAATTTTTTTCATATTGATGTTTGCATTAATGCTTTTTAACAATTTTTTAAAAAGTATTTATACGCACATGTTATCTTCACCAAGAAGAATGCAAACAGTTACAAATAAAGAGTATATTCCACCCCAAAAATTATTTGATAAATCATGGAAAATAATTAAAAAATCTTATTATGATAAAAATCTAAATGAACAAGATTGGTATTATTGGAAACTCCACTATCAAGGCAAAATTAAAACCGAAGATGATGCGTATGTTGCAATAAACACAATGCTTGAAAGTTTAAATGACCCTTATTCCAAATTCTTATCAAAAAAAGAATACGAAGATTTAAACAGTTCTATTGATTCTAAAATAACAGGTATCGGTGTTAATATATTTTCAAATGCGGGTAAAATTTATATTTTAAATGTAATTGAGGGGACTCCGGCAAGTACATCAGGAATAAAAACCGGTGATATTATATTCGCCGTAGATAAAAAAGAAGTTAGTGGAATGTCAATTTCAGATGTTGCTTCGATGGTTCGCGGGCCGGAAAATAACGTAGTTGAAATAACACTTTTAAGAAACGGTAAAAAGATTACAAAATCTATAAAACGTAAAGAAATAAAAATCAAGACCGTTAAGAGTTCTGTAGATAAAAATATCGGCTACATACAGATTTTAAGTTTTATAGGAATGTCAACAACAAATGAATTTGTTCAGGCACTTGAAAAAACAGAAAAGACAGATGGATTAATACTCGATTTAAGAGGAAATCCGGGTGGATTATTACCTAACGCAATTTTTATAGCGAATTTATTTATCCCCGACGGAAAAATTGTAAGTGTCATAGGTCGTAACGGTTCAAAACAAGATTTTAACGCACAAGATATTAAATATACTGTTAATAAACCGCTTGTTGTTTTAATTGACCATTCAAGTGCAAGCGCAAGCGAAATATTATCAGGTGCACTAAAAGATTACAACAAAGCAAAACTTATCGGTACCACAACGTACGGAAAAGGTATGGTACAAGAAGTTCTGCCTTTGCCTAATGAAACAGGATTGAATTTGACTATTGCAAAATATTTAACCCCAAAAGGGAATGATATTAATAAGAAAGGTATTAAACCAGATATTGAAGTTGAATTAACCATGGACGATTTCAAAAAAAATCATGATTCTCAATTAGAAGTCGCCAAAAAAGTAATTAATGAAAAAATAAAATCCGAGCAAAAAAATCCAACATACTAATTAGCAAGTTTTATTAAATCCTCAATGGTTTTTTCGTAAGGACAGTTTTCGGATGTAGATTGATTTAAGAATGTTATAATATCATGCATTTTATCAATGGCTTCATCGCACAAAGCATCAGCCCCACGTTGATATGCTCCGATATTTATCAAATCCTCATTCTTTTTATAAACAGCAAGCCAATTTCTGATTTTCGCTGCAGCATCTCTGTGTTCTTTTGTGGTAACATCACCCATAACCCTGCTTATAGACTGCAATACATCAACCGCAGGATATTGATTCTTATGTGCTAATTCACGTGATAACATAATATGCCCATCTAAGATACTTCTTGCAGTATCAGAAATAGGTTCGTTAAAATCATCCCCTTCGACTAATACTGTATATAATGCAGTAATAGAACCTTTATCATTACAGCCTGCACGTTCCATTAATTTTGGCATAATTGCAAATACACTCGGTGTATATCCCCTCATAGCCGGCGCTTCTCCGGTGCTTAAACCAACTACACGCTGTGCCATAGCAATACGAGTAACCGAATCTAACATAAACAAAACATCTTTACCTTTATCTCTAAAATATTCGGCAATAGATGTAGCGACAAAAGCTCCTTTTATTTTAACTAAATCAGGCTGTTCTGACGTAACCGCAACAACAACAGAACGTTTCATCCCTTCCGGTCCCATATTTTTTTCAATGAATTCCCTAACTTCACGTCCACGTTCACCTATTAGGGCAATTACATTTATATCTGCATTCGTATTCTTTGCCATCATAGAAAGAGTTGTACTTTTTCCTACGCCTGAACCTGCAAATATACCCAGCCTTTGTCCTTTACCAACAGTAATAAATCCATCAATAGATTTTATTCCCAATGAAAGAGGTTCCTCAATTCTCGCCCTTTTCAAAGGATTTATCGGATTTGATGAAGTTGAAATATATGTTTCTACATTAATATCCCCGAATGAATCTATAGGATTTCCTAAACCGTCCAAAACTCTTCCTAAAATATTATTTCCAACTTTTATTTTCATTGGCCCGCCGGTATTTATTATTATTGATTTCGGTTGAATTCCGTCCATCAAACCAAGTGGCATTAAAAGAACTTTCCCTTCTTTAAATCCGACAACTTCAGCCCATAATGGCGGTTCATTAGGTTTTTTGTAGATATAACATAAATCACCTATACAAGATTCAGGACCGTCAGCTTCTATTATTAAACCTTTTATTTCCGTAACACGACCTATTTCTTTAATTGTAGAAGTATTTTGTATTACGCTTAAAAACTTCTCTTTATTGAACTGAATCGTCATTTCTAACTTCCTTATCAGTTTCTCCATTAATATCAATTATGTCATTTTTCACAATTTCTGCATCATTAATATCAGTATTCTTAAATTCTGTTTCATTTTCTTGCAATTCTTCTTTATCATTGGTAATATTGTCTTCTTTTTGGTAATACGCAGACATGAATTTTTCGGCAATTTGATTAATTTGGGTGCTTAATCTGCAATCAACGCGTGATAAAAGTGATTCAACTATCGTACCATCTTCCGAAACATTATTATCTTCAATAATTTTTATGTTTTCTAATTTTGGAATAGATGACTTCAAATCATCAGATATAGAATAAATTTTTTCTGCAATTTTCGGATTGATTGTTATTGTAATTGACTCTTTATCTTTTAATTTGTTTATTGCCTCAACAGTTATTCGCTTTAAAATATCACTATCCGTATCAAAAGATTTTTGACAAACTTTTCTTGCAATTTCTAAAACTAAATTTATAATATCTAATTCTGCAGATTTAATAATATTTTGCTTTAAATCAAACTGACATTTTGCAAATATATCAACAGCTTTAACTTTTTCTTCCAACTGAGCCGTTCCATCTAAATATCCCTGATTTTTACCATCCTCATAACCCTCTTTTCGAGCATTTTCCTTAATTTCTGCCGATTCGGCTTCTGCAGTATTTTCTGCATGCTTTATAATATTTTCAGATTCAATTCTGGCTTGTTCTAATATTTGTTTGGCTTCTTCAATTAGTGCACTCGATTTTTTTACGCCATCTTGTATTATCTCATCTCGTTTTTTATCAGCAAGCAAAATCATTTTTTTTAATTTGTTTTCTTCATCTTGCAAATTGTTTTCTAACGGGACAACGTAACTTTCTCCTATTTGAACATTCATTTTATTTATTTTATTAGTCAATGAATTCTTCCTCATCTTCATTTTGTTCAATAACAATTTCACCACTTGCTTCTAGTGATTTAATGGTCGCGCATATTTGAGTTTGAACTTCTTGAACATCTTTTGCTCTTACAGGACCCAGATATTCCATATCATCACGTAACATCTGTTGAGCACGTTCTGACATGTTAATAAATATTTTATCTCTAACTTCTTGTTTTGTACCTTTAAGTGCCAAAGCCATATCTTTTGTATTAATTTCACGTAAAATACGTTGTACAGCTTTGTTATCAAGTCTTACTATATCTTCAAATACGAACATTAATTCTCTTACTTCATCTGCTAATTTTGGATTTTCTATTTCAAGTAAATCGAGTACATTACGTTCGGTAGCTCTGTCAGTTCTGTTCAAGATACTAGCCAATGTATCAATACCACCGGCTTGAGAAAAATCTTGAACCATGATTGATGAAAATTTAGTTTCAACAATTTTTTCTATATCTGCAAGAATTTCCGGATTTGTTGTATCCATTTCTGCGATTTTCATAGCCACCTGAGCTTGCACATCAGGTGGTAAACAATTCAAAATCTTTGCTGATTGCGCTGGTTGCAAATACGCTAAAATTAACGCTATTAATTGCGGATTTTCGTTTTGGAATGATGTAGCTAATTGAATCGGGTCAGCTTCATTAAACATTTGAAACGGATTTGCATTCAATAACGTTTCCAAACGTGTCATAATACGTTTAGCTTGTTCTGTACCGTATGTCAGTTCTAAAACTTGTCTTGCGTAATCTTTACCGCCTTTTGCTATATAACTGCTTGCTTGAAACAAAATTCGAAATTCGTCTAAAATAACAGCAAGCATATTCATTGGAACCTTGTTTAAGCTTGCTATTTCCAATGCTATTTGTTCCAATAAATCATTATCCTGAACATTTTTTAAAACTTCAGAAGCAGTTTCAGGTCCCATAAGAATTAACAACGCAGCAACCTTTTGTGTCGGATTCATACTTGAAACATTCGGATATGAGGGATTTGTGTTATTCGCTACTGCATTTGTATTTGTATTTGCATTTTCACTTGCATTTTCAACCATTTTACTATTCCTTAATAAATGACACTAATAATCGAGCTGCTTCTGCAGGATCAGCCATAATCGCCTCATTCAATTCCATTCTTACATGTTCTAATTCAGGATAAACATTTGCCTCAATATTAGGCATTGCCTCATTAAACAATACTTCAGGTATATCTTCTGTTACTTGAGGTAACTGAGGTTCAGAAGTTTGTGGAATATTTACAGGCGAATTAATAGATTGAACAATACGACCACTCTTTCCTATAAAACTCTTTATAACAAATAATGCTGTTAAACCCAAAATTAGTACAACTAACAATGGACCCAAATCTTTTATTAAAAAATCTCTCATAGATTTTGTTTTAATTTCCTTATCCAAAATTTCTTGTTGTTTTTGTTCTTCTGCCAATGATTCAAATTGTAAACTTGATACAGTAATTACATCTCCGCGTTCATAATTTGAACCTGAAGCTGATAGAACCAAATTTTGAAGTTCTTCTTTTTCAGCATTTGTAAGTATTTTGTTTACCGCAACCGCTATTGTCATTCTTCTGATTGTTCCGGGAGCATATACAACTTGTTTAATTTCTTTTGATACACTATAATTAACCGAATTTTTTTCTTTGGCATAATTCAAATTTCTGGCTTGTACATTTTCATTAACAGGTGCTTGATTTGGATTCTCGTATGTTTCTACTTCGGTTTGAGAGCTTGTTAAAACACCTTTTTGCGCATTTTCTCCTGTTCCGACAGGTACATACGTTTCTATTGTAGCTTTTGTAGAATTAAAATCAATATCTGCATTAACCTGTACTGAAACGTTACCTTTACCAACAATTTTTTCCAATACTTGTGTAACTTTAGCTGATGTTTGTTTTTCTACATTCGCTTTAAACGTTTCCATATCATTGGAGTTTTTTCCTGTTTCTTCGGATAAACTGGCTCCGTTTTGGTCTGTTATAAATACTCTATCCGGAGTCATTCTGGGAACTGAATATGCTACCAAATTTTTTATTGCTTTTACTTGAGATGCTTTCAACCTGAATCCGGGTTCTAATATTAGCATGACAGATGCCGTAGGAACATCATCTTTGTCTTCAAAAATTGAACGTTCAGGGTCGGCCAACTGAACTCTGCAAGACTTTATTCCATTAATTTTTTCAATCGAACGGGTTAATTCTCCCTGAAATATACGTTGTTTAGTAAGTTTATTTTTAAAATCGGTAGAACCTAATTGCATATCATCTAACAATTCAAATCCGGGAGATTGATTTTCAATCAAAGAATTTTCCGCAACATACATCTTTAATTCGTCTTTGTCTTTTGCAGGAACTAAAATTGCTTGCTTATCTTCGGATATTTTATACGCTTTACCGCTTTTTTTGAATGATTCTGCTATATTTGAAATATCACTTTGAGGCAAATCAGAATACAAAACAACCCAATCAGGTTCTAAAGACCTAAAAAGAAAATATGTTGCAACAACTATTGTAACTGCAGTTAATGCGAGCAATCCAAACTTTTGAGGAATTTCTAAACCGTCCCAAAGTCGTTTCATATCTTCAAATATTAAGTTGATATTATTTTTTTCCATCTAAATTATACAAAATTCCTCAAAATATAATAATCCAATAATATAATACAAACATTTTTCTAAAATTTCAAAAATGTTACATATATTTACAGATGTATATAGGCGAACAAAAAGGCCCTACTAATTAGCAAGACCATAAAAAATATACATTTACCCCATAAACATATTAACACATAATTGATATTATGTCAAATTAATTAAACTATTTGATGGATTGTTTGTAAATTTTTTGTAATATAATCCCTATTCAGGGCTTTTTAAGGTACTGTTAATATTATAATGTAATAGTGGTGTACATATTATTGTAGAGTATAAATGTTGATTGTGAGGTAAAATATGTCTATTGATGACGCACTTGTAATGATTTTAGCGGGTGGAGAGGGAAAACGCTTATATCCGCTTACAAAGGACAGAGCAAAACCTGCGGTACCTTTTGGCGGAAGATATAGAATTATAGATTTTGTTCTAAACAATTTTATAAATTCAGGTTTTTATAAAATAAAAGTGCTGACACAGTATAAATCTGATTCACTTAATCAACATATTTCAAGAGGGTATGCATTATCACCTTTTTTAGACCAATATGTTGATTTGGTTCCTGCTCAGATGAGAACAGGCGGAGATTGGTATAGAGGAACTGCTGATGCAGTATTTCAAAATATTTTACATATTATTGATGCAAATCCAAGATATGTATGTGTGTTTGGCGGCGACCATATTTACAAAATGGATGTTTCGCAAATGCTGAATTACCATAAAGAAAAACAAGCCAATTTGACAATAGCTGCAATTCCTATTCCAATAGAAGAAGCCTCAGAATTTGGAATTATGGAAGTTGATGAAAACTGGCGACTTACAAACTTTGTTGAAAAACCAAAAACAAAACCAAAATCTATACCTGAAAATCCTAACTTATGTTTAGCTTCTATGGGTAATTACATTTTTGACAAAGAAATTTTACTTGAAACATTGGATAAAGATAATAAAATTGAAAATTCAAGCCATGATTTCGGTAAAAACATAATTCCTATGTTATTAAATGAAAACAAACCTGTTTACGTTTATAACTTCAAAGAAAATACTTTTCCGGGCATATCAGATGCCGAACGCGGATATTGGAAAGATGTTGGAAATGTTGATGCATATTGGCAGGCAAATATGGATTTATTGGATTCTGCTCCTGAGTTAAATTTATATGCACAAGAATGGCCGTTAAGAACCTTTAATTACAATTATCCACCCGCTAAATTTATTTGGCATGATGGCGAAAGAGTAGGTATGGCTACTAATTCTATGGTTTCTGAAGGATGTATTATATCAGGCGGCGTACTTTCTAAATGTGTCCTTTCCCCAAAAGTTAGAATAAATTCATATACATCTGTTACAGAAAGTATTTTGATGGAAAATGTTACTATTGGCAGACATTGTGAAATCAGACAAGCAATAATTGATAAAAATGTTCAAATCCCACCTTATACTAAAATTGGATTTAACAAAGATATTGATATGCAAAAAGGATTTTACGTATCACCTAACGGTATAACGGTTGTTCCGAAAGGAGCTATCCTTTAATAAATAATTATTCAAAATAAATATTATTTTGTGATAAAATTTTTCTAAAAGGAAGTAATTTATGAACATTAACAAAAAAATTTTTATTACAAGTACACTGGTTGCAGCTGTTGTGTTAATAGTTTTAAGCACAACATATATTATCCAAAAGAAAGAGGATATATTCCCTATTTTTGTGAATTATTCTCAACACAATGCAATTACCAGTTTGATTGACGAAGAAAAACTTGACCCTAAAAAACCTACATTGGCGCTTTTTCATTCAAAAACTTGTTCAGGTTGTAAAGAATTCATGCCTGTGTATAAATTAATGATGAAAAAATATAAAAATGATTATAACTTTGCGCTACTGGATGTTGATGACATGAATAATATACCTTTAATGAGAGGTAATGTCGGCGGAATACCTTGTCTTTATATTTTTGACCCGTATATCGGAAACAAAATCTTTTTATCTTTATCAACTATCGGAACGGTTAGTAATTTAGAATATGAAATAAGCAGATATTTAAAAATAAGAAGCTATCTGGATATAGAAAAATTGCACGAAGACCACATAAAAACATTGGAACAATACAAAAAACAATTAACAGCCGTAAAACAATAAAAGAGTAAATTTAATGGTAAAAAAATTTTTAATATTTTTGTATATTTTTATTATAAGCATAAATACAGGTTTTTGTTCTAATTATTTGGATTGTAATTCTGCAATAGATGCAGGACAACCTTTTATATTGTATATTCATGCAAATTATTGCAACGCGTGTAGAGCATTTTCACCAATATTCGAATCGGTAGTTCAGAATATGTCATACAATATTGTAGACATTAATTTTTCTTATCCGCAAACAAAAAATATCTGTACTACTGCTGAATCAAGGACTATACCGGCTGTTTATATCGTAAATCCAAACACAAGAACTCGTTCAAAAATCAAATCAGACACTTATTTTAATCCTATATTGTTAAAAAAAGCCATATATGAATTGATTAATCAATAATAAAAAAAAATGAGCTAATTAGCTCATTATCATTGTTAATAAATCTACTTTTACAAATTTCCCTATCTAAAGTTTTCCTTACCTATTATATACATCTTTCGATTAAAATCTTTTTTTAATTCTCCTTTGAATTATATCTGCTACACTTATATAAAGTTTTTTTATGAAAAAAAATTGCATGATTTTGTTGTGATTGTTAATTTTTGTTAAGATTTATTGTTAATGCATTAATAATTTCAGACTTTGCTTTTCTTAATTCATCAGCACTGCTGTACTTATAAGTAAATTCTATTCTGTTTTCATTTGAAGTTAAATTAATTAATTTTTTATATTTCAAATAATCAATAAATATATCTTGTTCATTTCCTATTTTTTTAGCTGATTTTTTATATTTGTCTAAAATATCTTTAGTGGCAGGCAGAGAAAACATATAATCTGTCATTACAACTTTAATTTTTCTATTGCTTGGATTTTCGACATTGATATTGTGCTTATTGATTGTTAAATTTTTAATAGGATTTTTTCCGCCGTTTAAGTAATATTCTTTATCAGTATTTATTGTGTATTTCATGCCTGCACAACGTAAAAGCTGTGCATCTTCTTTTTTGGTAAGCAAAGCACCTGAGGTATTTTTTAATATATTTACCAAATCTTTTTCTGTTATTTCGACCAATTTAAGTTCATTATTAAAAGGTATCATTGAAAATTTTACCTGATAATTAGTAATACTGCCATCACTCAAACCGCCTCTGACTGAAGCTGAATGAAAAATAGCTGTTTGTGCTCCGTATTTTTTTCCAAACCATAAAAAAGAATCTGCTAAACAATTTGCTAAAGGATTTTCTAAATATCGTTCTTCATAAATATTTTTGGGGATATATTTGCCTTTAACTTTTGCCAATAAACTTTTTTGTCCGAAAAATTCTTCTTTTAATTTATTTACGAAACTCGATTCTTTAAATTTGTTTATATCTATCAACTTATTAATACTTTTTTCAGGTTTTAAGATACCTTTATCATCAAAAATAGCGTTTAAATATCCGACATATTTATTCAAACAACCAACTTGAGTTACCAAAACTGGCTCTTTTCGTTTTGACAGTAAAAGATTTAATTTATGATTATTTTCGCCATCTGTTTTATTAATTCCATCTATAATTGTATGCGAATGTCCGCCAATTATAATATCAACGCCTTCAGTTTCTCTTGCTATTTTTAAATCACCATTTTCACCGTAACCAATGTGCGAACACAAAATTATTTTATCAATTCCTTTCTTTTCCAATTTTTTTGCTTCTTTGTTTATTGATTTTATTGTATCGTCTATTGAATGAACTTTTATTGCTTTATCTATAACGCTTATATATGAATCAAAAGGAGAAACGCCTATAATTCCGAATTTATGTCCATCACGCATAAATGTTGCGGATTTAACTATTTTTTTATCTTTTATCCTTCTATGCAAAGGGCTTTGTTTATTAACATCAATATTTGCCGAAAAAGATTTAAAATTCGCTTTTGCCAATAATTCAGACAAGTTTTTTGACCCGCCTGCAAATTCATGATTTCCCAAAGAGAGTGCATCTAAATGCATTTTGTTAAATATTTTTATAATAAATGAATTAAATTTTTTATTTGTTCCAAAAAGGCAATCTCCTGAAGCCAGCGTTAATTTTGGAATATCTGCATTTGTACGTTTAAATTCATCATGCGCAGTTTTAAAATTTGATATGCGCTCAATATCACCATGCATATCATTTGTATAAAAAATACCAAGTCCTACATCAGTCTTATTCTTATTAACTTGTGGAGTAAATGGATTTATTTTAAAATTTTTATCTATTTTTAACAATACATTCCCTTATTTTATTTGATTCTTAAGATACTGCTAATAATCGCCAAATCTTTTATATAACTGTTCAATATGATCGAAATCTACTAAATGAACATCATAATCTATTTTAGCCGGTCCTTTAATATTATCCAAATCAATGTAATAGTCATCACTATTCTTTATAATAGCAACACCGTTTGATAACAAATAACCTTTAACTTCTCCTAAAGTAGTAAGTGAAATTTCTTCACTATTATTTGCCTTTGTTACTGCTTTTTTGGCTGAAAAACAACCGTCTGTTGCTTTTGCACATTCTCTTGATATATTTAAAAATTCTTTAACTTTTTCTATATCAAATGAGTCAATACCATACTTAAATTTTGCCTTTTCGTATGCAGTCATAATTGTAGGAATAGTTTGCCTTGCAATTAATTTGTAATGCTCTTTATCATATTTTGCATTTTTTATGTTTGGAACCACTAAAGATGCTGTAACACCGATAATTCCGACAACAATAAGAACTTCAGCTAACGTAAATGCTCGTTTTATAAAATTTGACATACTATATACCCCTTTTTGCGTAAACATATATTAACATAGTTAAAAATACAAGTCAAATTACATAAAATTCGCACTATATGTATCGTAAATAAATGTAAAAATATACAAAAGTCTTTAAGTAAGTAAAAAAATTTATATATTTATGTTAGAATATAGAAAGAGGAATAAAAGGAGTTCGAAATGTTGACATTGAATAAAAATGAAAGAAAGTCAATAAGAGCGGCTTATGGAAAGGCATTAGCAGAAGCAGGCAGAGAAAATAAAAATGTTGTTGTTTTGGATTCGGATTTAGCGGGTTCAACACAAACTGCAATTTTTGCAAAAGAATTTCCACAAAGATGGTTTGATTGCGGTATAGCAGAAGCTGACATGACTACAACCGCAGTCGGATTGGCATCTGTTGGCAAAATTCCTTTTATATCAAGTTTTGCGGTATTTGCAACGGGCAGAAATTATGACCAAATAAGAAACGGCGCTTGCTATGCAGGTTTTAACATAAAAGTTGTAGGGACTCATGGCGGTATAACTGTTGGAGAAGATGGTGCAACACATCAAGCATTAGAAGATGTTTCTTTAATGCGCGGTATTCCGGGAATGCAAGTTTTAGTTCCGTCAGATTGCGCTGAAATGAATGCCGCTGTAAAATATGCAGCTAAACATTTCGGACCTGTTTACATAAGAGTTCCAAGAACAAATGTACCCGATGTATTTGAAGAAAATCATCAATTTGATATGACAAAAGCAGTTGTTTTAAAAGAAGGCAAAGATGTAACAGTTATAACAAACGGCGAAACAACGGCGGAAGTAATTGAAGCATCTGAAATTTTAGCTAAAAATGGTATTGATGTGGAAATCGTTCACATGCCTATGGTAAAACCGATGGACAGGGAAACCGTTTTGGCTTCAGCTAAGAAAACAGGCTTTGTTATAACGGTTGAAAATCATTCTGTAATCGGTGGTGTAGGTTCTGCAGTTTGTGAATTGCTTTGCGAAACTCACCCTGTGCCTGTTCACAGACTTGGAATTCAAGATACATTCGGTCAGTCAGGTGATTTTAACAGTCTGATGAAATATTACAGATTAAATTCAAAAGAATTAGCAGAAGATATTACAAAAATAATGGAAACAAAATAATGATACAGCTACGCTCTGTAACCAAGAAATACAAAAATAAATATGCATTAAAAAGTGTTGATTTAGATATTTTATCCGGAGAATTCGTATTTATAATAGGAAAGTCCGGAGCAGGCAAATCAACATTGATGAAAATGCTATACAAAGAAGAAACACCTTCTTCAGGTACCGTAATAATTGGCGGTATAAATGTAACTAACATTCCGCCTGATAAAGTGCCTAATTTAAGAAGATGTATGGGTATAGTATTTCAAGACTATAAGTTATTACAAAATCAAACTGTATATGATAATGTTGCATACGTAATCAGAACTTTGGGAATGAGTTCAAAAGAGGTTCACGCAAGAGTTACCGGAGCTTTGAAAGTTGTAGGGCTTATCAACAAAATGAAAGCTAAGCCGACAGAACTTTCAGGCGGAGAACAACAAAGGGTAAGTATTGCAAGAGCTATCGTAAACGGACCGCCATTACTCATAGCAGACGAACCTACAGGAAATTTAGACCCTAAAAATTCTCTTGAAGTTATGCAGATTCTTGATCAAATTAATCAAAGAGGAATAACCGTAATTGTATCAACACACGATCAAAATATGGTTGACTATTTCCGTAAGCGTGTAATTACGCTTGATAACGGAGAAATTATAAGAGATGTTCAAGCAGGTACTTATGAATAATTCAAAAGCACAAAAATTAAAAAAGAAAGTTAAAAATCATATTCCAAAAGATTGGCTTACGGAAATAAGAATCGTTTACAGAATGCTTGTTGAAATTTTCAACGATTTCAGACGCACAGGTTGGATTAATTTAGCAATCATTACAACAATGACAGCTATTTTAACCCTTTTTGGAGCTTTGTTAAGAACTACTCTTTCAGTTTCAACTTTTGCTCACGAACTTGGTAATGTTCTTGAAATTTCTGTATATTTAAAATCTAATGCCGATGCAAATATTGTATCTGAAAGGATTAAAGAATTTAATCATGTTGATAAAGTTAGAATTATAACAAAAGAAAAATCTTGGAATGATTTGAAACGTGAACTTGATATAAATGATATAGAAAATCCTCTGCCTGATACTTTGCATGTAAAAGTTGATAAACCGACAAATACAAATGAAGTTTTCGAAAAAATAAAAGCTCTTTCTGTTGTTGAAGATATGAGTTATGCGCAAGATTTAGCCAAAAAAATTCAGGTTTTGAACAAAGTTGTCAATACAACAACAGTATTTGTAGTAATTATTGTGGCAATTTTAACTATAACCATAATAAATAATACAATTCAACTGGTAATTCAATCCAGAAAAGAAGAAATAGAAATTATGCGGCTTATGGGTGTTAGCAACTGGTATATAAGAATTCCGTTAATTATGCAAGGTGCTCTTTACGGATTTGTAGGCGGACTTATTGCGCTGGTTCCGGTCGATATTGTTCAAACGATGCTTAACAATATCCATAAATTTTTTGTTGTTCCATCACCTGTATTTGCGGGCAATATCGTTGTAATTTCAGTATTGATTTTAGGTACTGCTTTTGGAGCAAGTGGCAGCTTTTTATCTATTAAAAAACACTTACAAGTTTAATTTGTTATAAATAGCAGGTAGTTATTGTGTATTCAGGAACAAGTATTTTATTAGTAACTAATAACGAATCAACTTTTGGGGTACTTAATCCTGAAATTATTGAGTTTAGAAACATTAATAAATTTATAGTGAAATCCTACCAAGATGCTGTTGCAGCTATTCAAAACGAACAACCCCAAATAATTTTATTAAATTGCCATGATACATTGGAAGAGCCTTTTTGTTTTGATATGATTGTTGCAATAAAAAAATTAACTTCTGCTCCGCTTATTTTACTTCAAGAAAAATATAATCCTGCATTTGTAAAAAATGCTTTCAGATACGGAATAGATGATATTGTAGATTTACAACATGATAATTTGGAAGTATCAATAAGAACAATATGGAATTTGCAGAAACAAGAAATAAGACAAGTTTCAACACGGAACAAAAAAATATTACAAGAACTTGGGGTAATAAATAATAAAACAGGTTTTTACTCTACAAGGTATAACAAAAAAATACTTCAAAATGAAATTGAATATTTAAAATCAAGAAATGCTGACGGGATTATTATTGCTATTGAACCGAATAAAGTTTCCAGACTTTCGCCAAGTAATCAAAATATTGTGGATACTCTAAAAAATAATTTAAGAGAAACAGATGTAATTACGCATACAAAATATGCAAATACGTTTTATATTTTGTTAGAGAATACAAACTTTGAAGGTGCGATGATAGTATGGAACAGGATTAATCAAAATATAGGTGCTGAAGAAACGTTATGCGGGTGTGTAACAGATATAGCAAATATTAACACAGAAAATATTGATGCAGCGCTTAAAGACGGACTTATAAATGCTCAAAATGCACCGAATTTTATGTATATAATTTCTTTGGAGTCAAACGATAGTACAAATTGGCTTGAAAACATTAATATTATCGGTAAAAATAAGCATAAAAATTTCAAATTGTTCAAACTTCTTTTCAATAAAAAGTTAGAGAATATTATAAAACCGACTATTGAAAAGATGTTAGAAGAATATAAATATATTTTGGCTAACACTCAAATGCCAATTACTGAAACAAAGGAAAAATACAGTATAAAATTTATACACAAAAAACAGGAAAGTGAATTTTCGATAACACAGGACAGCAATACTGTAATAATAGATTTTATCCATAACGGACTTGACAGTCCTGAAAATAAAAGTCTAACAATTAATCTCAATGAAATATCAAAAGCTGAAATAGAAAGCAATTTTGAAGATTTTATATTTGAGTTCAAAACGTGTTTATAAATATATTATTGTTTAAAGGTATCAAAATCTTCTAATTGAGTTGGATTACCTGAATCGTCAACTAAAACAGTACTATCACCAATTAATTGAGCTCTGAAAATATCTGCACCCTTTTGGTTTGGTTTCTTATCATCTGTATTTGTATCAAACCATACTGTACCATATTTAGGCGGATTATCAGAAGTTGGTGTATCGTTTAAACATATTGCAATACTTATACCATTATTTAATATACCACTTGAACAATTTTTATCTGAAGTATAAGGTAAATTCGAATAAGTATCTGAAATTGTACCTTTAACGCTTAATTTTTTATTTGTTTTTAATTTATCAAACAAAGCTTGATTAATAGTATAACTATCAGTTTTTTCTCTTTGTGCTGCATAGTACAATTCATCAATTCCATAAAAAGCTGAATCAATTAATTTTAAAGACATTTGAGCTCTATCAAGGAATTGTTTTTTTCTATAATTTGCCGTTATATTTGGAACAGTCAAGGTAGCGACAATACCAATAATCGCTACGGCAATTAAAACTTCTGCTAAAGTAAACGCTATAAATTTTTTCATAAAAATCTCCTATTTGTATAATATATTATACCTCAAATTAAAAAACATATCCCAAAACAAAATATACAAAGAATTTTTTTGAATAGTTTATAATGACAGGGAGTTTTTATTATTTACGCTATTTACATCAAAAATATCTATAAAATCAAAAGTATTAGTTGAAAACACACCCTTATCCGTAATTTTAATTTGCGGAATTACAGGTAAGGATAAAAACGCCATAGTCATAAACGGATCTTCAACAGTACAACCCAAATTTTTTACTGCAGTATTAAGTTCTTGGGATTTTTTTGTAATAAAATCAAGGTTTTCATAAGACATTAAACCGGCAATCGGTAAAGGTAAACTTGCAATAACTTGTCCGTTGTTTACTACAACTTTGCCCCCTTGCGTACGAATAAGCTCTTTTATTGCCAAACGCATATCTTCATCATTTGTGCCGATAACTGTTATATTATGTGAATCATGTGCTACCGTTGAAGCAATAGCTCCGCTTTTTATTCCAAAACCTTTAACAAAACCTTTTCCTATATTACCTGAAGCTCTATGTCTTTCTACTACACAAATCTTTAAAATATCCTCATCCACATTTGGCATTGCTAATCCGTTTTCAATTTTTATATTAGCAATCGTTTGTTCTGTAATTAGCTGGTTTGGAATAATTTTTATAGCATTAACCTTATCTCCTTTTGCTTTTATTTCAAAACAATCATTTTCTATCCAGCCAACATTTACAGAACCACGAATATTCGGTATTTCAATATTATCAAGATTTTGTAATAATCTACCATTTTCTGCAACAACTTCTCCGCCTTTAAATACCATAATCGGTTTTGTAAAATCTTCCATATTCGCAAATACATTAAAATCAGCCCTATATCCTGGAGCAATAGCCCCTAAATCTTGTATTTTAAAATATTCAGCGGTATTTAAACTTGCCATTTGTATTGCTTTGATTGGATTAACCCCGCAATCAACAGCTTTTTGTACCATTCCGCCTATATGAACGGATAAATCTTCCGGATGTCTGTCATCAGTAACAAACATAACTTTACGATTGTTATTATGGCGAACTATCGGCATTAACGATTCCAAATCTTTTGCTGCTGTGCCTTCTCTAACCATTATGTACATACCTTGTCTTAATTTTTCAAGCGCTTGTTCAGAATCAGTACACTCATGGTCTGATGTAACACCGCTTGCAATATAAGCACATAAATCTTTGTTCGTAACTTTTGGAGCATGCCCGTCAACACGTTTATTATTTTTTAATGCCAAATTTATCTTTGCCATTACATTTTTATCTTTTGACAAAACTCCCGGAAAATTCATCATTTCAGCTAAGCCCAAAACCCATTCTTTATCTATTAGCAAGGATAAATCATAAGCATTTAGTTCAAAACCGGAAGTTTCAAATTCTGTTGAAGGTACGCAGGATGGAAGCATAATATATACTCTTAATGGCAAATGTCTTGACGCTTCTCGTATAAAACTTATTCCATGCAACCCCAAAACATTCGAAATTTCATGTGGGTCAGCTACAACTGTTGTAGTTCCTGCAGGAACTACAACTTGCGCAAATCTGTGAGGCAACATCATAGAACTTTCTATGTGCACATGCCCGTCTATAAAACCGGGAGTCAAGTATGCTCCGTTTAAATTTATTTCTTTTTCCCCTTTATAATCCTTATTTACTCCCGCTATCCTGCCATTTACTATCGCAACATCACTTTCATAAATTTCTTCCGTCAAAACATTTACTATTTTCGCATTTTTTATAACAACATCTGCTTTTTTTTCTCCTAATGCTACTGAAATAAATTCTTCTTGGTGCATTTTTATACCTTTCATAAATTAGATTAAACTGTTAATATTTTATCACAATATATAAGCAATTCTTCCAATTTACCTGAAAGAATCACTTCATCAATTTTATTTTTTATTGTCAATATTTCATCATTTGATAAATTTTCTAAACTGTTGACTAAAACTATTTTATCAACAGTATCTGTGGCGACAAAACTTTTATTTTGTATAATAAAAGTTTTATAAATTTCTAAAATTTTTATTTTTTTATAGTCGTAAACAAAAGGTTTTCCTATGTAATATTTTGAATCTTTATCCAGTTTTTTAATAAAATCCAATGCAAAATTAATTTCACTTAATGCGGATTCTTCGTCATATTCTTTTTCTAAAAAAGGATTGTTAATAATTTTTTCATTACCCAATGTTTTTAAATATGCTCCCCATAGCATACATCCGATATAAAAGCCAACATGCCTGTCAACAAGTTGAACTAACTTTGGTAAAGCAATTTTAAATTCAGATTTTTTGATATTAAAGTTTTTTATCGCATTTAATTCTTCATAAAAATATTGTGTATCCAAAGACAATGGGATTAATTTATCAGTAAATCCCGGATTAAAAAGTGCATCGGTCATAAAAATCTCCTTTTTGAAATTATAACATAAATTTTTTTAAAATATTTAAATTAATCATATTTAAATAATATTTTTTTTGATATACAATTTGCTTATGGCAAAAAGAATATTATTAATATATCCGAAATCACCAATTATAAATAGAGAAGACAGATGCCAACAGCCTACGGAAAATCTGGTAATAATTCCTCCGCTTCCGCCTACGGACTTACTTTATTTGGCAGCAATAGCGGAAAAATGCGGATTAGAAGCATATATTCGGGATTATAGCTTAGGTGGTGATTTTGAAGAAGATTTAAAAAATATTAAGCCTGATTATTTATTGGCAAATATTGCAACTACAACTTTAGATAGCGATTTGGCAGTTTTTGCAACAGCTAAAAATATTTTACCTGATATAGTTAATATAGCAAAAGGAGCAATCTTCCTTACTCAAAATTCGAAAATTCTTTTGACAAATAAGGCTATAACATACATTATTTCAGGAGAAGCAGAAGAAACATTAAAAGAAATTTTAGAACAGAATCTTGAACCTAAAGATATATTGGGCTTGTGGTATAGGGACGGTTTTGTTGCAAAATTTAGCGGAGTACGTCCGTTTATTGAAAATTTAGATGAACTGCCTTTTCCTGCAAGACATCTTATAAATAATAATTTATATCGTCGTCCTGATAATAACAAAGTGCAAGCAGTTATAAAGGTTTCGCGCGGTTGTCCGAATCATTGTTTCTTTTGTCTTGCAACACCCGTTTCAGGTTCAAAAGTAAGAATGCGTTCACCTGAAAATATTTTGGAAGAAATTAGAGAATGCATAACAAAATACAACATAAAGAATTTCATTTTTTGGTCTGATATATTCAATCAAAATCGAGATTGGGTAATTGATTTATGCAAGAAAATTATTGATAGCGGAATGAAATTTACTTGGTCTGCAAATACTCGAGCAGATACTGCTGATGACGAAATGGCAAAACTTATGTATAAAGCAGGCTGCAGACTTGTCAGCATTGGTTCTGAAAGTGGTTCTCAATTTATGTTGGATAAAATTGGGAAAAATGTAACCTTAAATGATATTAGAAATACAGTAAAGATATTTAAAAAAGCGCATATAAGGATTTATAATTATTTCATTTTAGGATTACCTTGGGAAGATGAGCAAACAGCTAATGATACAATAGATTTTGCAATAGAATTAGATACGGATTTTGTAAGTTTTTATATAGCTTCGCCACTTCCGGGAACAAGATTTTATAATTTTGCAATAAAAGAAATGCACGAATGTATAGAAAAATTTGATAGTACTTATTATAGCCCGTTGTTAAATTCTTATTCACTAACAAAAGAACAGATTATAGATTTCCATAAGCAGGCAATAAAGAGGTATTATCTAAGACCTATATATATTTTAAAAATGCTTACAAAAATCCACAGTTTATATGAAGTTAAGAGTTATATAAAAACAGGAATAAGATTACTCAAAAATATCAGATAATCGAATTTACTTGCAGCTTGATACGGTTGTGGAAAGTTGCTTGCCATTTTTGCATTTGCCTGCAGTACTTTCTTCATGTGAAGCATCTAGATAATCCATATTGCCATTTCTAATTACCCATTCTGTACAAAATTCACCATATGTAAAACAACTTTTTAAACTATCATCAGTCCACTCATTACCATTATTTCCTGGCTTTATTCCATTATTGGTTATGTCAAAATAAAAGTAATTTATACCACTAATCTGTTTACTTCCTTTTGCTCTATCGATGTTTACTTCAATAAATCCGTGTCTACCATCTGAAACTTCGCGATTACCAAAATGTTCAATATTAATACTCATTCCATTATTTAACAGTGCGCTATAATATTGGTATTCAGGATATCCACATTCATCCAATTCTTTGGTAACATAGTACAAACAAGCATCTGCACAACCATTACTACGTGGTTCATTATGACTGGCAGCTTCGCCATTGCAAATTTTTTGAAATTTTATAAATTCTAATATTCTATCTCGATAACATTTTGCATCACAGTTACTGGGCCAAGTATTAATCGGTCCATACACAGCGGTTGCTCTATCGTGGGCTTCCGATAATTCAGCATAAATCTTTTTAACTTTTGCAACTGCTTCGGCTCTGCCAGTGTTTTTGTTAACATTCGGAATAGTTAAAGCAGCAACAACACCAATTATGCCCATTACAATTAATGTTTCTGCTAAGGTAAATGCGAGTGAGTGAACGGTTGACTGTGAACTGTTATGGGTAAACCGAAAGCTATTAACTGTACAACAGTTATCGGCATTTATATCATTCTGTTCACGATTCACTCTGGACGGTTCACCTTTAAAAGAATTACAAATAAAGGCTTTTATAAATTTAAACAGGCCAAAAGCCTTGCTACAAGAGAGTTTAGCCCCCCCCCCCCCTGCTGTAATTAGCTATTTGAGGGGGTTTTGACAATTTTACATTTATCATAATGCCATCCTTTTTTTGAAATTTTAACATATATCCACCATTTTTGCAATATTTGTTACAATCATATCTTTAATCAAATCTTAACGTGATGTAAATTTTTTGCCCACTAAAAATTATCAAGTTATACTGGTAATATTGTATTAGAATTGGGGATTATGTATATGAAAAAAATTATTATAATAACAATACTTGTATTATTTGCTGCCATTGCTCTTAGAGCTATTACATATACTGTACAAGGTTTTATGATGGCAAATAAAATGAAAAAGGCAAATGTTCCGGGGGTAACTATTGAAGAAATTAACACGCGTTCTGTCGTTAAAAAATTTGAAGCTCCGGGCAGAATTCAATCTGTTTCAAGAATTGATGTCGTTGCAAGAATTAGCGGTTATTTGACGAAATCTTATTTCAAAGAAGGCGATATTGTTAAAAAAGGTCAAGTCTTGTTTGAAATTGAACCTCAAGAATATCAACTTGCAGCAGACAAAGCAAAAGCAAATTTAGATAATTCAATTGCTCAATTAAAGTATTATGAAAAACAATTAATAAGAGCAAAGGAATTGGTAAAACTTGACTATATCTCAAAATCTCAATACGACCAAACATTGGCACAAAGAGATTCATACAAAGCTCAAGTAAATTTAAATAGAAGTGCATATCAAGATGCATTAAGAAATTTGTCATATACAAAGGTAAAAGCGCCGGTTGACGGACAAATTGGTATGTTGAATATTTCTGTTGGAAATTTTGTTACGGCTCAATCCGGAGCTTTAACAACGATTAATAGTGTTGATCCTATCTATGTATCATTTCCATTAGATGCAAAAAATTATACAGAGTTGTTGAGAATAGATAAAGTGGCAGAAGTTAGCAGAAATGTCGATTTATATTTTTCAACAGGTTCAAAATATGCATATCAGGGTGTTCAAAATTTTCATGATAACAAAGTTGATGCTACAACCGGTACTATTATGATGAGAGCAACTTTTCCTAATCCTAAAGGATTGTTGTTAAATGGTAATTATTCAACCGTGTATATTTATTCAAAAGAAAAAGAAGATGTACCTGTTGTTCCGCAAATTGCTGTAATGGAAAATCCGCAATATAAATATGTTTATAAAATAGATGCAAAAGGTTTACCTCAAATTCAGCCTATTGAAACTTTCGGGCAAGACGGTAAAGATTGGATTGTTAAATCCGGGTTGAAAAAAGGTGATAAAGTTGTTGTGCTTGGTATTCAAGGCGTAATTCCGTCTAAACCTGTTAGAGAATTATCAGAAGAAGAAATAAAAGCTATTGATAGGCAAGCCGCTGAAAAAGTCGCTGATGAAAATGAAAAAGAAAGTGATGAACTTTTAAAAAATGAAAAGTAATTAATATATTAGAAATTAGGTATATAAGAAATGTCAGAAAATAATAGTGGGAAAAAGATAAATTTATTTATAAAACGACCGAAGTTTGCGATAGTTATATCGTTGATTTTTGTACTTGCAGGTTTAATTATGATGATGGGGTTGCCGTTGGAAGATTATCCTTCCATTACACCGCCACAAGTCGTTGTAAACGCAACATATACAGGTGCAAGTGCCGATGTTGTCAGAGATACTATTGCTGCTCCTATTGAAGCTCAGCTAAATGGTGTTGAAGATATGATTTATATGACATCAACTTCAAGAAACGGTTCATATCAATTAAGCGTGTATTTTAAAGTAGGTACAGATCCGGATATGGCTGTAATTAACGTAAATAACAGACTTCAACTGGTAACTCCACGTTTACCGAATGAGGTTAGAAATTATGGTTTAACTGTAAATAAAAAAACCGGCGGTCCGGGTGTATTAATGATTGCGGTTAATTCTCCGACAAATGCTTTTGATACTTTATACATTACTAATTATTCATCTTTATATATAAAAGATGAACTTGCTCGTATCCAAGGTGTTGCAAGTGTTGATGTTTATGGTGCTGCGCAATATTCTATGCGTGTATGGTTAGACCCTGTTAAAATGGCTAATTATAAATTATCAGCATCCGAGGTGATTGCGGCAATAAAAGCTCAAAACTCGCAGGCTGCAGTTGGTGATATTGGTGCAGAACCTTTAAACAATTCTCAAGATATTAAATTCACGTTGAGAACTAAGGGCAGATTACAGTCAGTAAAAGAGTTTGAAGACATTGTTGTTTATTCTAATTCTAATACATCAAACGTAAAACTTAAAGATATTGCGCGCATTGAATTGGGTGCAGAATCTTATGCAAGTGATTCTTATATCGGCGGAAAAAGATCTTCCGTTATTGTAATAGGGCAGTTACCTGAAGCTAATTCTATTGATTTAGCAAAAAAATGTGCTAAACGTATGAAAGAATTAAGCAAAAAATTTCCAAAAGGTTTAGAGTACAAAATTGAACATGATGAAACGGAATTTGTGCGCGATTCTATTTCGGAAGTTGAACATGCAATAGGTTTGGCAATTATATTGGTTGCTTTAGTAACATTCTTTTTCTTAGGTTCAAAGCGTGCTGCATTTATTCCTCTATGTGCAATTCCTGTTTCATTAATAGGCGTATTTGTTTTTATTGCAATGGTTGGATTTTCAATAAATCTTTTAATGCTGTTTGGTTTAGTTCTGGCAGTTGGTCTTGTTGTTGATGATGCAATTGTTGTATTGGAAAATGCTCAAAGACACTTACAAGAAGGAAAAACTCCGAGAGAGGCAACTATAATAACGATGTATGAAGTTACCAGTGCTGTTATCGCAACTTCATTAGTTTTAATGGCTGTATTTGTTCCTGTATGCTTTATGCCCGGTGTAAACGGTAAAATGTATCAGCAATTTGCAGTTTGTATTGCTTGTTCAATGGGTATTTCAACTCTTGTAGCATTGTCACTAACACCGGCATTGTGTTCAACAATTTTGAAAGAACATGATGATGAAAAAGTCCTTCCGATAGTAGCAAAATTTAATGTATATTTTAATAAAATACGTGATAAATATTTAAACAGTGCAAAATATTTCATAGAATCGCCAAAAAGAACTTTATTAACGTTGGTAATTATAATTTTAATGACGGCTTTTTTGGGTAGAATTATTCCGACAGGATTTATTCCGACTGAAGATAAAGGTGCTGTAATGGTGCAAGTTCAATTACCTGACGGTTCTTCTACGGTAAGAACAAAGCAAATAGCTGTGCAAATTGAGGATAGAATAAAAGTTATTCCGGGTGTCCGTCAAACAATTAATATTATTGGTTTTGCAGGTGAAAACACTGCTTTTATCATTGCTCAATTAGAACCTTGGGGAAAACGTAAGAAAGCCGACTTACAAATGAATGCAATTATTGGAAAAATCAGAAAAGAATTTGCCAATTATCCTGCGGCAAAAGTTGTTGCGTTTTCTCCTACTCCAATTCCGGGTATGGGTAATTTCGGCGGATTTGAATACCAATTATTGGATAAAGGCGATAGAACTCCTCAGCAGTTGTATGATGAAGCTGTTAAATTAATTATGGCTGCTAATGCGGATAAAAATTTGACTTCGGTATTTACTTCATATACTGCGACATTACCTCAAATATTGGTAAGAGTAGATGAACAACAAGCGATGGCTCAAAATGTTTCTATAAATGAAATTTATACAACTATGGCTGCAATATATGGTCAAACTTATGTAAATGACTTTAATAAGTTTGGTCGTGTTTATCGTGTAATGGTGCAGGCTGATGCGGATTACAGAACAAAAGAGAATGATTTAAAAAGATTATTTGTAAAAAATAATGTAGGTAAAATGGTGCCGTTGTCATCAATGGTTAAGTTTGAGCCTGTTGTTGGCCCTTATAGTTTGACAAGATTCAATATGTATAATGCAGTAACTATAAACGGTCAAGGTGCAGGTAGTGTTTCATCAGGTCAAGCGATGAAAAAAATGGCAGAGGTTTCGAATAAAGTTTTGCCGCGTGATATGGTTTTTGCTTGGTCAGGCAGTTCTTTACAAGAACAGGAATCAACAGGTCAAATTGGTGTTATTTTGGCATTATCATTGACTTTTGTATATTTATTTTTGGTAGCTCTTTATGAAAGTTGGACGTTGCCGATTGCTGTTATGTTGATTGCGCCTGTATCTATGATGGGTGCGCTGTTTGGTCAGTATGTTGCAGGATATTCATTAGATTTATATTGTCAAATCGGTTTGATTATGTTGATTGGTTTAAGTACAAAACAAGCAATTTTGATTGTTGAGTTTGCAAAAGAAGCCTATGAAACAAATGGCGGTGATGAAGTTGCTGCTGCGGAACAAGCTGCATTTTTAAGATTTAGAGCAGTAATGATGACAAATATAGCATTTATTTTAGGTGTATTACCTTTAGTATTTGCATCGGGTGCAGGTGCGGTCAGCAGACATTCTGTCGGTATGACAGTATTTGCTGGTATGACAGCAGTTGCATTCTTTGGTACGTTGCTTGTTCCGGGATTCTTTGTTTGTATCCAAAGAATGAAGAAACATACAAGTAATATATTTGCAAATAAAAACAAACATGTTGTTAAATCTATAAAGATTTTAGACAAGTTAAAACAGTTTTTACATTCGTTGTTGTTAAGTATTCAAAATAGGTAAGAATAATGAAAAATAAACTTTTAGCAATATTTATATTAATTCTTTTTATAACATCAGGTAACTATGCTATTGCAGAAAACAGTTCTTTAGCCGGCTCTGAATTAGGAAATGTTATAGATAAAGTTGATTATCCTGATTCAAAACAAATATTGCCAGCTATTGATGATATAGATAATGATTCAAAAGAATTAATAAAAGGTTCTGTTGAGAAGAATGTTGATATTACTTTGGAAGAATGCATAAGATTTGCGTTGGGAAATAATCCTCGTATTAGAGAGGCTATTGAGGAAATATCTGCTTCAGATGCAAGAATTAAACAAGTATGGGCAAATTATTTCCCTCAATTAGAATGGACAACAAACGGTTCTCGTAATAGAAATTTGTTATTTGCGGATGCAATAGGCAGAGCGGATTCAATTTATAACTACTATATTTTGGGACAAATATCTTTAACTCAAATGATTTATGATTTTGGTGTAACTCAAAATCAAGCCACAATAAAACGTTTGGGATACAAAACTGCACAAGAAGTTTTAGCGGGCGTTGTAAATGAAGTTATAATGGAAACAAAAAATAAATATTATGCATTGTTATATGCAAATGATGATTTAAAAGTTAAAAAAGATAATGTAGAGAAATTTGAATTGTTTTATAATCAGGCAAAAGCCTTTTACGAAATCGGGATGAATCCGAAGGTGGATGTTACTATTGCAGAAGTTAATTTGAGTAATGCGAAATTACAATTAATTCAGGCTCAAAAAAATGTAAGTTTGGCAATGGCAGATTTGAATAATGCAATGGGTATGTTATATTCTACAAAGTATAATGTTTTAGAAAGATTGAAATATGCTCCTTGTGATATAACACTTGAGCAAGCAGTAGATATAGCAAGGGAATCGCGTCCTGATTGGAAAATTGCAAAATTAAATGTTGAAACTGCAAATCAGACTTTGAAACTAAGCAAAAAATCTTATTTTCCAAAATTAACATTTCAAGGAAACTTTGCAGTAGGCGGCAGACATATTACATCAAATTACGGTTATATGTTTGGTGGTTATTTGAATTTTCCGACTGTTAATATTATGAAAATTAATAATGAAATTAAAGAAGCAAGAGCATTGTATTCAAAACAAATGGCAACTTCTTTAAAATCAGAACAAGATATTATTTTGGAAATTCAAACAGCATATTACAATCTTATTGAAAAAAAGAATCAATTACCTGTTGCATTTTTGGGTATGAAACAGGCAAAACAAAACTATGATATTTCTTTTGGCAGGTATAAAGTTGGAGAAGGTAATCCTACAGAATTGAAAGATGCTCAAATTTCGTATCTGAATGCTCAATTATCTTATTATAACTCTTTATATCAGTATAATTCAGCAAAAGCAAATTTGGAAAAAGCTATTGGTAAAAATCTTATGTTTGGGGAAGAGGTTTTGGATTTAGTTGAATAAAAGCATCATCCACAATGTCTTTTATTGAAAAGACAGGTTCTTCTTTATTCTCTGATGTCAAATGTATAAGGTATTCAATATTTCCGCAAGGACCTTTTATCGCTGAATGTGTGAGATTTAGAACGTTGTAATTTAATTCTTTTGCACATCTTATAACGTTTTCAATTACTTGGTAGTGCGTATTTTTGTTTTTAATAACTCCGCCTTTTTCTACAAGCTCTTTACCCGCTTCAAATTGAGGCTTTATTAAACAAATTAATTCTTGTTTTTCTTGTAATAATTTTTTAAAATTAGGTAAAACTTTTTCTAAGGAGATAAAAGAAACATCACAAACCAGTAAATCTGCTATTGGTTCGTTTTCTGCGTAAATATCTTGAATTGAGCAAATTTTTAGATTTGTTTTTTCAATAGGTTTTACACGATTATCATTTCTAATTTTCCAATCTAACTGTCCGTAACCGACATCTACCGCATATACAAATTTTGCCCCGTTTTGAAGTAAACAATCAGTAAAACCGCCGGTAGAAGCTCCGGCATCAAGACAAATTCTATTTTGAACTTTTACATCAAACGTTTTTAATGCTTTTTCTAACTTGAAACCGCCTCTGGAAACATAAGGCATTGATTTTATTCTGATATTATATTCTTTTTGTGTATTAATTTGGTATCCTGCTTTGGTTATTCTTTCATCATTAATTAGCACATCTCCTGCAAGTATAGCTGCAGATGCTTTACTTTTATTTTCAAAATAACCTAAATCCGTTAGATATTTGTCTAATCTTTCTTTTTTCAAATCTTAAACACCTTTTCTGCATTTTTTGTTGATTCTGTCATAATTAAGTTTACGTCAACATTTTTCAAATTAGCAATTTCTTTAGCTATAAGCGGGATATATTTTGGATAATTAGTTTTTCCTCTGTATGGAACAGGTGTTAAGTAAGGAGCATCTGTTTCAAGCATTAATTTATCCAATGGCATGTCAATAGCAACATCTTTCATTTTCTTTGCATTTTTGAATGTTACAACCCCGCCAAGTGCCAAGTAGTAACCTTTTTTTATGCATTCTCTTGAAAATTCAACACTGCCTGAAAAACAATGTAAAAGTACATCTGAATTTTTATTGTATTCGTTTAGAATATCAAAAGTATCTTTATGTGCTTCTCTATCGTGAACTGCTATTGGTAAATTTAGTTCATTAGCAAGTTCTATTTGTTTTATAAATATTTCTTTTTGTAATTCAATATAACTTGTATCCCAATAGTAATCAAGTCCTATTTCGCCGATTCCGACAACTTTATTATTGTTTTTTACAATATTGCGAATATTATCTGCTGTTTTATCTGTCCAAGTTTTTACTTCGTTTGGGAAAATTCCAATTAAACAATATACATTGTTATATTTGTTACAAATTTCGAGTACATGTTCAAAATTATCTTCGTTAATTGTCGGGATAATAATTTTTTTGACATTTTCTTTGTCAGCTTCTGATATGATTGTATTAATATCCATATCGTCAATCATATCTATGTGGGAATGTGTATCTATAAAATAGTTGTTCATAAAATGATTATATCACATTATTTTTTTTATTAATGCTACAATATTAATATGGTACCTACATTAGATGACGTAATTTTACAAATTAAAAATCAGATGGATATTGTAGATATTGTATCTGAAGAAGTTGTATTGAAGAAAAAGGGAGCAAATTATTGGGGATTATGCCCGTTTCATGGAGAAAAAACGCCATCATTTAGTGTAAATCAAGAAAGAGGGATTTTTAAGTGCTTTGGCTGCGGAGTTGGTGGTGATGGTATAACCTTTTTGATGAAAATTCATAATTGGGATTATATTGAAACAATAAAATATTTGGCTGAAAAGTATCATATTGAAATACCAAAATTTTCAAATGAAAATACTAAAAACAGAAAAGAAAAAGAATTAATGCTAGATGCTTGCAGAAAGGCGGTATTATTTTATCAAGACATTTTGTTAAGTGCCCCTTCAGATAATGTTGCAGTAAAATACTTAAATAACAGAGGTATTACTCCTGCTGTTATATCAAATTTTTCATTAGGTTTAGCATTAAAAGAGTCGAATTTATTGTATAAAAAATTAAAAATGGAATTTGATGATTCGATATTAGAAAAAGCGGGATTAATTTTAAAATCATCTCAAGGAAGATATGTTGACAGATTCAGAAACAGAATTATAATTCCTATTCAAAATGAGTCAGGCGATTATGTTGCATTTGGTGCGCGTGCAATAGAGGAAGGTCAAAATCCAAAATATTTGAATTCTTCTGATTCTCCAATTTATAACAAAAGCCGTATTTTATACGGATTATATACAGCTAAAGAATCTATAAAGCAGGAAGATGCTGTTATTATTATGGAAGGGTATTTTGATGTAATATCAGCGCAGGCAAACGGAATTAGAAATGCAGTTGCATCTTGCGGAACTTCCCTGACTCAAGAGCATATTAAAATATTTTCAAAATATACGAAAAACAGAAGAATATTTTTGTCGTTTGATACTGATTTAGCCGGACAGAATGCTACAAAGCGCGGAGGCGAAATAATAAAAAATGCGTTTCAAGGTTTAGGTAATATTAAACAGTTTGATGAATCGCATGCTCTGAATGATGATATGTATGCTTGTGAAATAAGAGTTATTTCGCCACCTGAGGGTAAGGACCCTGATGAATTTATACGAAGTGCAGGTGCAGATGCTTATAAAGCATATATTAAAAATGCTCCGTTATTATTAGATTTTGAATTAAATCAATTATTAAAAACAAAATCAAATTACGTTAATCCGCAAGAAAAAGCCGAATTGGTAAAAAAAGTTGTTGAAATATTAAATGAAATTCAAAATCCGATTATCCAAAGTGAATATGTTAAGTTAATTGCTACACAAATAGCTGTAGATGAAGATGCCCTTAAAAACAGCATAAATACTGCGATTGGACCAAACTTTGTAATCCAAAATAAGAATTCAAATGTAACAATTTCTTCATCTATTGATGAAATTGCGCAAAAAAATTTAATCAGCGTTTATTTTATAAGTAATAGTCCATGTTCACTAAAATATATTAGTGATAGAATAGAAGGTGTAAAATTTACAAATGAAACATTAATAATTGTAAAAAATACAATTGACAAATTAACAGATACCGTAAATAATGTTAGTGAGTTAATTAATTTATTGTATGCGGAATTAGCAGATAATGAAAAAGCTCATGAAATGATTACAGATTTAATTTGTATATCTGACACTTTTAGGGAATTGAACGAAAAAGAAATCAATGTAATAATAAAGGAAAATATAGCAAAAATTGAATCGTGCAGGTTAGATGCAGAGCATAAACAATTTAAGCAAAAGTATGAAGAAGTGAATAGTGATGAAGCTGAAGCCTTACAACTTCAGATGCAGCTTAGAGATAAAATTAAAAAGTTAAATGTTGGAGAAGATGATTAATGACAAGAAAAAGACAATCAAGTTCAGTAATTAGTGTAAATGATGAATCAATGGATATGTTGGACATTGATAATGCTGAAAAAGATTTGAACGTAGATTCGGCAAGTGTTAATTTTATGAATGTGGAAATAAATACTGATAATATTGAAGATATAGTATCTGCAAATAAAATTGACGGACAAACCGATTATAATGATGTATATATATTGGATTCCTCAGAAGACAGATTGAGTGATGAAATAGAAATTCCCAAAGGAGTTGCTATTGATGATCCTGTAAGACTTTATTTAAGAGAAATCGGACGAATAAAACTATTGTCAACTGCAGAAGAGATTGAATTGGCAAGGGCTATAATTCAAGGTGGTACTCCGGGGGCAATAGCTAAAAGAAAATTAGTTCAAGCAAATTTAAGATTAGTCGTAAGTATTGCAAAAAAATATGTAGGACGTGGAATGTTGTTCTTGGATTTAATTCAAGAAGGTAATTTAGGCTTGATTAGAGCTGCAGAAAAGTTCGACCATGAGCGCGGATTTAAATTTTCTACATACGCAACTTGGTGGATAAGACAAGCGATTACTCGTGCAATAGCTGATCAAGCAAGAACAATCCGTATTCCTGTTCATATGGTTGAAACAATTAATAAACTTAAAAAAGTTACAAGAAGATTAGCTCAGGAATATTCAAGAAAACCGACAGAAGATGAGTTAGCAGTTGAAATGAATGTTTCAATTTCAAAACTGAGAGAAATTATTAAAATAGCTCAAGAACCTTTATCTTTGGAAACTCCAATCGGTAAAGAGGAAGATTCTCGTTTGGGTGATTTTATTGAAGATAAAGAAGCAGATGCTCCAATCAAGACAGTTGCTTCAGATTTATTAAGAGAAGACTTGGCAGAAGTTTTATGTACATTATCACCAAGAGAAAGAGATGTGTTAAGACTTCGTTTTGGTATGGATGACGGACGTCAAAGAACGTTGGAAGAAGTTGGCCAATTATTTGGTGTAACTCGTGAACGTATTCGTCAAATTGAAGCAAAGGCATTGCGTAAATTACGCCATCCAAACAGAAGTAAAAGATTAAGAGAATATGTTGAAACATAAGATTGTATCGAGGTTAAAAGACATAGGCGTGAGTCTATGTCTTTTTTGAGAGTTTTCGGAGTCAGAATAAGAATGGACGATAAACAAAAAAAACGTTGTAAACAAATTGTAATTTGCATATTTTTGTTAGCGATAATATCGGTTGCAAATTATAAAAATTATAAAGTTGAGGAACCTTTACCTTCGTATATTGACTCTGTTGATGTTGAAAATGATAATTTAAGCGAGGAAGTTAATAATGATTTAGAAGTTACTGATATTCCGAAAAAAGAATATACAGCTAATTCAGATAATGATGGCGGCGAAAAAAGTAATAATTCAGGGTTAAGCGGCAGTAATTATCTGGTTTATGCTGTTGATACAAATGGTGTGTTAGTAAAATGGAATAAGAAAAAGATAAAAGTCAATGTTGCTCCGAGCATTTATAATAATGTGATACGTTCAGCATTAAGAACATACAATAATGCTTTTAACGGATATTTTGAATTTGTTCCTTCAAAAAGAAATTTTGCAGATATAACAATAGATATAGTTGACAGTTTGGAATCTTTAAGCTCTCAAAGTGAAATATATATGGCTGGTTTGACGAACAATATTTTTGAAGGTAGTGATAAACATTTAAGTTCTTCAAGTATAAAATTGTTGTCTGTCAAACCTAATTCAAAATTAAAAGTTACGGAAGATGAGATGTATGCAGTCATAATGCATGAATTGGGTCATGCTCTTGGCATTGTCGGTCATAGTCAAGATGAATCTGATGTGATGTTTGCGTTTACTTCAAAAAACACAGGACATTTATCTCAAAGGGATATAACGACAATAAAGATGATGTATTCAAACGATAAGGAGCTTATAAAACGTGAAACGGCAAGTTTTGCTCAAAGAAAATTAGATGAAGCAAAGGCATACGTAAAATCAGCACCGAATAAAGCCGTATCATGGATAAATTTGGGTAAAGTTTATTATGATGTAAATATGAAAGAAGCAGCGTTAGATGCATATAAAAAGGCGTTGACGATAGAACCGTCAAATCCTAATATTTATTTATCCATGGCGGAATGTTATTATAATTCGGAAAAATATAATACGGCTATAAAATATTATAATTACGCTATACAAAAATCTGCGGATGAATCTTCAAATTCTGCGATTTATAACATGATAGGGCTTTGTTATGCGCGAATGGACGATGTGAATAATTCATATTTATCTTTTGAAAAAGCATTTAATTATAATAAAAGTAATAAATCGGTTTTGTTCAATTTATTAACATTGTGCGTGGAATTAAAGAAAAAAACAGAAGCCAAAAATTTTATAGAGCAGTATAAATCGGCAGGTGGAGATATGTCTGATTCAAAAATAAATAAGGCTATAAAGGACATAGAACGATTGTAATTAAATTGTTTACTTTGAATTTGTCTGACTACTTTTTTCAAAATCTATAATTTTGAGAAAAATGTTCGGTTTTTTGCAGCATCTATTTCTTATTATCTTATGAAATATTATCTGAGTGGATAATTTACCATTTTGTATTTTTTTGTACGATATAATGAGTTCTACATTTATATATTGTACACCTGTATATTAAATATTACCAATTCAGGTAATTACATATTTTTAAAAAATATATTTTAATAATAATGTAAATAGGAATTCCGAATAGCCAAAATATACAAAAACAAATAATAAGGAGAAAAGTAAAATGAGCCTTACACTAGCAAAAACAATTTCAGTTATTATCATAGAAGATTTTAAACTAACAAGAGTTGGTCTAAGATGTGCTTTGAATACAAATGAAGACATTGAAGTTGTTGCAGAATTTGAAAATGCTAATGACGGATTAGAATATATAAAAAGACACTCACCGGATGTTGTAATTATGGATTTAGGTCTGCCTGGTATAAATGGAATTGAAGCTACTATTAAAATAAAAGAGATTAATCCTAAAATAAAAGTTATAGCACTTACGACTCATGATAGAGAAGAAGAAGTTCTTGCAGTATTGAGTTCAGGTGCAACAGGTTATTGCCTAAAGGATATTGACCCGACTAAATTGGCAGATGTTGTCAGAGATGTTTCTCAAGGCGTTTGCTGGCTTGATCCCGAAGTTGCTCCTTTAGCATTAAGCGCTTTCCCTAAAATCGAAAATACTAAAATGTTATCTAATTATTCCTCTCAAGAAGGCAGAATCCCTCTTACTGAAAGAGAATTTGAAGTTTTGAAACATTTGGTTACAGGAAAAAGTAATACAGAAATTGCAAAAGAATTAATTGTAAGTGTGCATACCGCAAAAGCACATGTCTGCTCAATTTTACAAAAAATGTGTGTCAATGATAGAGTCCAAGCAGCCGTTAAAGCTGTTAAAGAAGGACTCGTTTAACTCTAAGGGGGTATCTGAATACATTAGGGTATCCCTTTTATATTAAACTTTAAAAATGTCTTTACAGATTTATTTTAAATAAGTTTTTAATCTGTTTTGAATGTGTATAAGTTCTTCCTTTGTTAAGTATTTAGCAAATTTACTAAATTCATACATAGCATCCTCTTTAGAGTACATTCCACATTCAACATCTTTTATCCATTCGTTTACTTCTTTTGTTATCATAATTTAATTTTATCATTAAAATAAATTTGGCAATAAATATAACTAATTGAAATAAAATTAATTTTGTAGTATTATTAAGAACAAATAAACATGAAGGAGAAGATATGGAAACTTTGGCAAAAAACGAAGGGCTTGTAACTCAAATTATAGGACCCGTTATTGACGTTGAATTTCAGCAGGGTGAATTACCAAATATTTACAATGCACTAAAAATATACAAAGAAGACGGAACATATATTGTTGCAGAAGTTCAACAAATGATTGGCTCAAACAGAGTAAGAACTGTTGCAATGGCATCAACAGACGGTTTAAAACGCGGAATGCGTGTAGAAAATACAAATTCTCCAATAACAATTCCGGTAGGTAAACCTATTTTGGGTAGGATATTAAATGTTATCGGTGAACCGGTTGATGAACAGGGACCTATTGAAACAGATACGTATTTGCCTATTCATAGAGAATCTCCTAAATTAGTTGACCAAAATACGAATATAGAAGTTTTAGAAACAGGTATTAAAGCAATCGACTTGCTTCAGCCGTATCAAAAAGGCGGAAAAATCGGTCTGTTTGGCGGTGCAGGTGTTGGTAAAACCGTATTAATTCAAGAATTAATTCACAATATTGCTATGGCTCACAATGGTGTTTCTGTATTTGGCGGTGTTGGCGAAAGAACTCGTGAGGGGAATGACCTTTGGAACGAATTTAAAGAATCAGGAGTACTTGATAAAGTAGGTTTAATTTACGGTCAAATGAATGAACCGCCGGGAGCAAGAATGAGAGTTGGTTTATCAGCTCTTACAGCAGCCGAATATTTCAGAGATTTTTCAAAACAGGACGTATTATTGTTTATTGATAATATATTCAGATTTACTCAAGCAGGTTCTGAAGTATCTGCATTGTTAGGACGTATGCCATCTGCCGTTGGTTATCAACCTACATTGGCAAATGAAATGGGTGATTTGCAAGAACGTATTACTTCTACAAAAGACGGTTCTATCACATCAGTTCAAGCAATCTATGTTCCTGCTGATGACTTGACTGACCCTGCTCCGGCTACAACATTCTCGCACTTGGATGCTTCAACAGTATTGTCAAGACAAATCGCGTCTTTAGGTATTTATCCTGCTGTTGATCCTTTAGCATCTAATTCAAGAGTTTTAGACCCTAATATTATCGGCGAAGAACACTACGAAACAACAAGAAAAGTTTTGGAAATTCTTCAAAAATATAAAGAATTACAAGATATTATTGCAATATTAGGTATGGACGAATTATCCGAAGAAGATAAAGAAACTGTAAACAGAGCAAGAAAAATTCAAAAATTCTTATCTCAGCCTTTCTTTGTAGCTGAACAATTCTCCGGTATGCAAGGAAAATATGTAAAACTTGAAGATACAATAAAAGGATTCAAAGAAATTATTGAAGGTAAACATGATAAATTGCCTGAACAAGCCTTTTATATGGTCGGAACAATCGAAGATGTTATAGAAAAAGCAAAAACTTTATAGAAAAGGATAATTATGCATTTAAAAATAATTACACACGAAAATGTAATTTTTGATGAAGATGTTAATGAAATATATTCCAGCAGTACGGAAGGTGAATTTGGAATATTGCGCGGGCATGAGCCAATAATGGTATCTTTGGATATTTGCGTTACAAAAGCCGTACAAGATAATGATGTTAAATTTTTCACGACAATGGGCGGAATATTGCAATTCAAAGATGATAATGCAGTAATATTAACCGATGCCGGAGAAGTAGGTGAAGATATAGATGTAGCGAGAGCAAAAGAAGCCAAAGCAAGAGCCGAAGCCAGATTAGCAGAAGTTAATGCTCAAATAGATGCAAAAAGGGCTGAAGCTGCATTAGCAAGAGCGATGGTTCGCTTGAAGGCGGCGCTAAAAAAATAAATAATAAAAAGTTCTTGCAAAAACAAATATTTTATAGTAAAATAAAAATGCGAAAGGATACTAATCTGGAAGAGTGCCAGAGTGGTTGATAGGAGCGGTCTTGAAAACCGTCGTACGTGACGAGCGTACCGTGGGTTCGAATCCCACCTCTTCCTTTTTTAAAGCCCGAGAACATTTTGTTCAAGGGCTTTTTTATAGTTGCTATAATTTGATAGAATATTTAATTTTATTTTTTAGGTATAGTTTAACAGGACATTTCATTTGAACGCAAAAAATGATTATTCGGCAAGGTTTAGAGTGTGTTTGAGTTTGGGCGGTCGGAAAAAATCTTTTTATGCGTTACCAAATGGGACGAAAAGTCACTTTATTGTCACTTATTTTCCTATTACTTTCCACAAATTTTTAATTTTTTATGTAGTCATAGCCTGCATTCTCCCGATTTTACTAAATTGCACGGGTAAAACGATTATTTGACATTTGAGGACATTTCAAAATTTTTGCCGGGAAATTGGGATTTTTATTTCATAGCAAAAAGGTCGGTAATTTTTTCTCAAAGGTAGGAAACAAATTCAAAGACACAAAACAATACATAGCTCGGAAATGGTGTTCCAATACTGTGTAAAACGAGTTAATGTGTTAATGCCATGAATAACACATATATTGATATAAAACGCATAGCAGAAATAAAGGGACTTAAAAGTACCCGCTCAATAAGGATTGCTATTCAGAAAGGCAAATATATTGCTCGTGAAGTTAAAGTTAACGGCGGAACTTCTTATGAAATATTATACTCTTCTTTAGAACCTGAAATTCAAGAAAGACTTGAAGATGAAGAGATTAAATCTACTGCTTTAATTCCCATTGAAAATAAAATAAATTTTGTATCAGAAAACGCTAAAATGAATGCACTCGCAAGAGTAGATATTGTAACGGCATTATTTAATTTAAGAACAAAATACTCTACCAAAAAAGAAGCTGAAGAAGTATTTTTGGATTTATACAACAGCGGATTATACTTACCTCAAATATTTAAGTTTGTCGGAACAATATCCATCGGGACTTTGCATCGTTGGGTTAAGGCTTATGAAAACTATGGAACTAAAGGTTTGCTTCCGCAGAGAAAAACAAATCAGCTTGGAGAATATAATTCAAAACTTAATGATGAGATGAAAAAAGTTTTCCTCACTTATCTTCTGCACCCGAATAGATTCAGTATCGGAAAATCTATAAGTTTAACAAAGCATATTTTAGAAAAAAGAGGATATGAGGATATTCCTTGTAATCTGACATTTAGAAGATTCGCGGAACATTTTAAAAAGCAAAATTATTCAAAATGGATACTAATGCGTGAGGGAGAAAAAGCATACCACGACAAAGTTGAACCGTATATTGAAAGAGATATTTCAAAACTTGAAGTAGGAGATGTGCTTATAGCCGATGGTCATGTGCTTAATTTTCAGGTAATTAATCCATTTACCGGCAGACCAACCAGAGCTACTTTGGTCGGTTTTTTAGATTGGAAATCAACCGCTTTAGTCGGTTATGAAATTATGATGACAGAAAATACTCAATGTATCGCAAGTGCCTTAAGAAACGCTATTTTAAATCTCGGTGTTATACCAAAAGTTGTTTATCAGGATAACGGAAAGGCATTTAAAGCAAAATATTTTCAGCATATAGACTTCGATGAGGCAGGATTCAACGGAGTTTATGCAAGTTTAGGAATAAAATCAGTTTTTGCAAAACCGTATAATGCAAGAGCAAAAGTAATTGAACGATTTTTCAGAGAGTTTCAGGAAGAATTTGAAAAAATGATGATTTCATATTGTGGTTCAAGTATTGAAAATAAACCTGCTTGGATGAAACGAGGAGAGAAGTTACACAGAGATTTGCACCGCAAAATGACAGGAAATTATATCCCGACAGTTCAGGAAGTTATTAAATATATTGATTGTTGGATAGATTATCACAATTCAAAAATTTGTCCAAACGATAGTCAAATAACAATTAAACAATGTTTAGCGGATTGGCGGCAGAGGGTGAAAGCGTCAGCGAACCCGTTTAATGCCGCCAACCAAGAAAATACCATTCAAAAACAAAATATTGATAAAAATACCCTGAATGACTTAATGATGAAAACCGAAATCAGAACAATAAATCGAGGCGAAATAACATTTTTAGGATTGCATTTCCGTAGTGATTTCCTAATAGATTTAAGGGAAAAAGTTTTTATCAGGTATTCGCTTTTTGATTTATCTAAAGTGTATGTTTACACAGTCAAAGGCGAATTTTTGTGTACCGCAAAACAAGTTGAAAAAGTACATCCTATGGCAAATCATCTTGGAACTGTTAAGGATATGGAAGAATTTAAGCAGCAAATTCAAAAACAGAAACGGCAGTTTAATAAAGCGAAAAAAGAATTTTTAAAATATTTTCCTGCTGAAAAAACAGAAGTTTTGGAAATTGAGCCGGAAGAAAAAGTTGTTGAAATAGAAAATTTTGAACAAAATAAATCGGTTAAAAAACATCATTTGACCGAGCGTGAAACACAGATGAATATTCCAATATTTTCATCAAATTATGAAAAATACGAATGGCTGATGCAACATGGTTGTACAAATCAGGAACAACGAAAATGGCTTGCTGATTATATCAGAAGTGATGAATATATTAACCTATATGGAGATTAAACTATGAACAAAAAATTTGTTAAAACAAAAAACGTAAAAGAATTTGTAGGATTTATGGAAGAATTAAAATCGCTTCCGCCAAATATTCCAAAAATTGCACTTGTATATGGAGATTACGGATTAGGAAAATCCGAAACAATCAAGTGGTGGACATTTAAAAACGACTGCGTGTATGTCAGAGCAAATAAAGGAATGTCTGTCCGTTGGTTGTTATCAGAAATAGCTGAAGAATTAGGGGAAGAACCATATTGGCATTCGCAAGAAACCTTTAATATGATTGAAAATAAATTAAGGCAGAATTCTAAAACCATAATCATTGATGAGGTTGATTATTTAATAAACAATAATGTTATAGAAATTTTAAGGGATTTGCACGACAGATCAGGTTGCCCCATGGTACTTGTCGGAATGGCAAATATCGATAAGAAATTATCCAAATATCCACACCTGAAAGACAGGATTTATAAAGCATATAGATTTGAAAGTTATGATTCGCAGGATATTAAGCAGATTATATCTGAACTTTCAGAAATCCCGATTGTTCCTGACGGACTTGAATATCTTGCGACACGTCATAACCAATTCCGGCAGATAGTTAAGCTGATTAATAAGGTTGAAAAATTGGCTAGAACAAACGGTATTACAGAATTAGATGAAAATATTTTAAGGAGTATTTTGAATGAAAAACCGAATATTACAGCTTTGCAAACGGCTAAACAAATTTACGCTTGATGAAATATCGACCATTTCTGAAATTTCTGCGGATAATTTGCTAGCGATTTTGAATGAATTAATTAGCAAGAATAAATTATCAATAGAAAATAATGTTTATTCATATCAAAAGAAACAAAAAGTTTCTGATAAATATTTGATTTTCAAATATTATCCAAAAGCAACAATTGATATGGTTTTAAAGTGCTTTTGTGAATCAATTATTACGACTAAAGTTTCGCATATATTATCTATCGGGGAACCGCAGGTGCAAAAATTATATACGATATTTCGTACCTTAATTTATGAAAGACAGAAAAAATTATTGGATAATTATTATTCAAATAATCCCCAAAATGCCCGACACAGAATGTTTTTCAATAAAGAAGTTTATTTATATTTTTACGAAAATCAAATTTATATCTCAAAAAATCTATTAAAATCTAAAAATGATGCAACAATGAATAAAAAACTGAAAGCAGAATTTACTACTATTTATTGTTATTTAGCAAGAAAATTAACTCATAACCAAAATGTACATAATTTGGAATATAAAACCGCAGAAATACTTTGGCGCAGGGGTAAGGATTTTAAAAGTTTGTATTCTGATTTATACAATCTGATAAATTGAATTTATTAAAACACCAATAAAACGTCTTTAAAAACTAATTTGAAAATTGCTTATCATTCAGACACAAATACTTGAGATTTACCTAGATGCAATCGATTAATGTCAGTGACTGAAAGGAGCATATTATGGTTGAAAAAGATTATAAATTATACGGAACAAAGATTTTGAATTTAAAAACACAAGAAATCGGCTTATTAATTTGTTTATGGGAGAACAAATATGCCGATAAAACACTAGATTTTGCAACTTGCGTGGATATAAACGGCAAACGTTACAATATTGAGCTTGATAATATAAGGGGATTTGAAGATGATTTTTACAAAGCGAACAGTTAAGGCGAAGCCGAAACTTGTGAGCCTGTATCTGTAATGGAGCGAAGCGAAATGAAAGTGAAAAATAAACTGACTAAAGAAAAATTGGATGTTCCGTATTCTGAATTCAGGAAAAAGTTCGCTAAAGAAATTCAGGATGCGTTTGAAAGTTACCGTAAAACGCAGTTAAATAAATATTCTTATAATTTTAAAGACGATAATTCTTTGGAGTTTAATTTTTATTTTGAACTGCAATGGAACTTCAACCATTTTGGGATGTCAAACTGGTACATCGAAAGAATGTAATTGTTGCTTATTTATAATATTATTGAATTATGAAAAATTTTAAATACAATAAGTTTACCGGACTGAATGACGATATTATAAAAATAAGAACATCTGTTTTTATTGATGAACAGGGCTTTAAAGATGAATTTGATGAAACAGATAAAACTTGTACTCATATTATGCTATATGATGAAGAAAAACCTATTGCTACTTGTCGTTATTTTAAAGAGGGTGAAAATTATCACATTGGCAGAGTTGCGATAATTAAGGAATATAGAGGAAAACATCTTGGAAATAAAATTATGCAAATTGCCGAAAATGAAATTAAAAACGGAGGCGGCAGAATAATAGAAGTTTCTGCACAAGTCAGAGTTTCTAATTTCTATAAAAAGTTAGGCTATAAACAAGTTGGCGATATTTATTTTGATGAATATTGCGAACATATAAGAATGATAAAAGAAATTCAAATGTTCAGACCAATGAGAAGAATAAAACAACAATTATCTAATGAAGAATGTGTAAATATTTTGAAAAACGAAGTCAGAGGGGTGCTTTCTGTTTTAGGTGATAACGGTTATCCATACGGCATCCCTATTAACTTCTACTATTCGGAAGATGAAAACAAGATATATTTTCATGGTGCAAAAGAGGGGCATAAAATAGATTCCATAAAAAATTGCGACAAAGTTTCATTTTGTGTCTATGATAAAGGTGTTAAATCCGAAGTCAAAAATGGACTTGACGTTAAAAGTGTTATAGTTTTCGGCAGAATAAAAATTGTTGATGATTTTGATAAAACTATTGATATTTGCAGAAAATTAAGTAATCAATTTGATTTTGGCAAAGATTATATTGAAGAAGAAATTAGAAATTTCGGCAGGTTCGTAATGTGCTTGGAATTAACTCCCGAACACATTACAGGTAAAATTGTTAATGAAAGTTAGTTTTATTTACACGCACTTTCAGAACTTTCACCATTCAAGATTTTATTTAAGCAAGTAAAAAATTTGCCCATACAACAAATTGAAAGAGAATAATAAACATTCATACCTTCTCGTCTGTCTTTGATTAAGCCGGCAGACTTCAATTTAGCAAGACTTTTTGAAATATGTGGTTGTTCGTATTTGCTCAATGCCTTTTGAATTTCGCAAACACACTTTTCACCGTCTAATAATTGGTCTATAACATCAAGTCTTACGGGATTTGCAAGTGCTTTAAATATTTCTGCTTTTTTAATGTTTAAATCTTTATTCATAAATTAATTGCCCTTATTCTAATCTTTTATTAAAACATTATTCTCATTTACTCCATTCAGAAGGTGTTTTATCTCCGCCCGGTTTTGAGTCAGGCTTCTTACTTGGTCGTCTGTTGACTTGTTGATTTGAATATCTGTTTTTATTATTTATTTGAGGCGGATTTACTTTGTTAAAGTTATTATTGGAATTAACATTATTAGGTACTTCTTTTTTTGTTTGTGTAGCAGAATTTGTTAAAGGT
>JAFRAO010000026.1 GCA_017405375.1 bacterium | reverse complement strand
GATTACCCAACAGACAACAAAATCTAATCCTGAAACAATGGGAAGATTTCACACCAATTGGTTGAATATGATGTACCCACGCTTGAGGTTAGCATCAAATCTTCTTCGTGATGACGGTGTAATTTTTATTTCGATTGATGAAAACGAAATAACTAATCTGAAAAAGTTATGTAATGAGGTTTTTGGTGAAGAAAATTATATAGGTTCTTTTATTTGGCGTAAAAAAGACGGTGGTGGTCAAGCAAAAGAACATTTTGTTATTGAACATGAATTTATTGTCGTTTATCAAAAAAGTCAAAATTTTGTTTGGAAAGATAAAGAAGAACTACGTGATGTATCTTCTTATAATAAACATGACGAACGTGGCAATTTTAAAATAACAAAACTTGCTAAATGGGGAAATACGGCAAGACGTGAAGATAGACCATCAATGTATTTTTCTTTAACTGCACCTGATGGCACAGAGGCTTTCCCAATAGCTCCTGATGGTAATGATGGTCGTTGGAGAGTTGGCAGAGATAGAATGAATGAACTTCTTGAAAACGATTTAGTTCATTGGGAAAACAAAGATGGTAAATGGATACCATATGAAAAAGAATATTTTGCTAACCAAATCAAAGTAATAAAACAAAGAAGTATTTTATATGATATTGCAAATACTGGAGACGGTTCAAATGTATTAACAGAATTATTTGAACGTAAAGATACCTTTGAAAATCCAAAGCCAATTGAATTAATAAAATTATTTCTTGATGCTACGACCGCTGAAAATGATATAGTTCTCGATTTCTTCTCAGGGAGTGCTACAACAGCCCACGCTGTTATGCAGTTGAACTCTGAGGACAATGGAAACCGCAAATTTATAATGGTTCAGTTACCTGAGCTTTGTGATGAAAAATCAGAAGCCTACAAACAAGGCTATAAGAACATCTGTGAAATCGGCAAAGAACGTATTAGAAGGGCAGGAAAGAAACTACTGGACAGCAATGACAACTCCAATTTTGACGTCGGTTTCAGAGTATTCAAACTTGATACTTCAAATCTTGCAAAATGGGATTCCACACCGACAGAAGATGAAGAAGAATTACAAACAAGATTTTTGGGTATGGCTGATACGGTTAAGGTCGGCAGAACACCTGAAGACTTGGTTTATGAGGTTATGCTTAAACTCGGTATTCCTTTAGATTACAAAGTGATTCCGATAAAAATTAACGATAAAGAAGCTTTTGCTATCGGTGAAGATTGTCTTGTTTTGGTCTGCACAGACAAAGGCGAAAGCGGAATTTCAGGGGATGATATTCGTCTGATGTGCGATGAATACACTCCTGCCAAAATCGTAACTTCAGAGGAAGCATTTGCAGATGATTCCGCTTTATCAAATGCATACTATATCCTCAAAGACAAAGATATTGAAATGGAAATATTGTAGGTGGCAATATGAAAAACGAATTAAAAGTATTTGAGAATAACAAAATCAGGTCAGTATATGATGAAGAAAAAGAAAAATGGTATTTCTCGGTTGTAGATTTAATTGCTGTTTTGACTGATAGTAAAGATCCTGCTATATATTGGCGAGTATTGAAAAAAAGATTAAAAGAAGAAGGTAATGAAACCGTTACAACTTGTAACGGTTTGAAAATGATGTCCAAAGACGGCAAGATGAGAAAGACCGATGCTCTTGATGTTGAGGGTTGTTTGAGGTTAGTTCAATCCGTTCCGAGTCCGAAAGCTGAACCTGTAAAATTGTGGCTTGCTCGTGTCGGATATGAAAGAATGAAAGAAATGTCTGATCCGTCAACGGCAATAGACAGAGCAAGAGAAACGTATAAAAAACTCGGTCGTTCTGAAAAATGGATTCAACAAAGAATGATGGGGCAAGAAACCCGAAACAAACTTACTGACTATTGGAAAGACCACGAAATAACCGAAAGTGAAGAGTTTGCGATTCTTACAAACATTATTCATCAAGAATGGAGCGGATTATCTGTTAAAGAACATAAAAATCTTAAAGGTCTGAAATCTCAAAACCTGCGTGACCACATGAGCGAGGCAGAATTAATTTTTACAGCACTTGCAGAACTTTCAACCCGTCAAATTGCAGAAAGCGAAAATTCTACCGGCATGGAAGAAAATAAAAAATCTGCTAAACGTGGTGGTAAAATTGCAAGAGAAGCAAAAGAAAAATTAGAACTTGAAACAGGGCAAAAAGTTGTTTCAGATAGTAATTTTTTACCAAAACAAAGAAAAACAAAACAAATAAAAAATAAGGAAAACAAATAATTGAAACTTAAATTTAAAAATCAAAAATTCCAAACAGATGCAGTAAATTCTGTTGCGGATTTGTTTGTCGGTCAAGAGAAGTCAAAAATGACATTCTCTGTCGATAGTAGTGTTGGAGGTTTTGATATAATTATGAGTGAATTCGGGATTGGCAACAAACTCGAAATATCTCAGGATGATTTAATAAAAAATATGCACACCGTTCAAAAACGCAATCAACTCCCTATTACTCGTGATTATGAAAACAGACAGTATTCTATTGAAATGGAGACAGGAACGGGTAAAACTTATGTTTATACAAAAACAATGCTCGAACTAAACAAACGATTCGGATTTACGAAATTTATTGTCGTTGTTCCCTCTGTTGCTATCAGAGAGGGTGTGTTTAAGTCTTTGCAGGTTACACAAGAGCATTTCTCTAACCTTTATGATGGTGTTCCTTACAGATATTTTATTTATAATTCGTCTAAATTGTCGGATGTAAAACAGTTTGCGACATCTGACCATATAGAAATAATGATTATAAATATTGATGCGTTCAAAAAAGCTGAAAATATCATCAACCAAGAGCAAGATAAACTGAATGGCGAAGCGGCTATAAAATATATTCAGGCAACTAATCCGATTGTAATTATTGATGAACCGCAGTCCGTTGATAATACTCCAAAGGCAAAAGATGCGATTCAATCACTCAATCCG
>JAFRAO010000025.1 GCA_017405375.1 bacterium | reverse complement strand
TCCATAATCCATAATCCATAATCCATTTTCCCCAGTCACTACAATATCCGTAATTAATTATTACAACCAGATGGAATGTCAGGTAATCCTATTCCTACATTGTCATCATAAACTAAACTAAAATATTTATCTCCCCAATTACTTTTTTTGCATCCATCTAAGCATAACGCTAATTCATCACTATTCCAAAGGAAAAATAAACTTGCACCATTATTTAATATAACAGCAACTGCATAATTACTATCATCATAAGCATTACCCATGCAAGAAGCTGTATCTAGCTTTGACCCCCCATTGGTAATGCTGTCTGGGAGCCAGTTTGCGCCATTTTGAATTTTCTCATACTAAACTCCTTTTATTAACTAATAACCACTTTATATTACGCTACTAACCCAATTTTTGTAATCATCTGCTTGCAATAAATAAATTTTATATTAGAATTGTATATTATGTACAAATGTATTAAGTGTAGTAGGGATATTGAGGATGGGTTTAAGTGTTCTTGCGGATTTGAACCCGAATTTTCAGAAAATGGGATTTTGCTTTTTGATAAGAAGGACGCCTATCAAAATAAGTATTTTCATGATTCACAAATGCATCTTTTTACAAAATATGAAGACGTAAATTTTTGGCTGGTATCAAGAAAAAATTTGATAGTAAATTTAATTAATAAATATACAAAAGGAAATTTCAAAAAATATATTGAAATAGGTTCAGGTTCCGGATATATAGCAAATGCTGTTAAGAATAAATTTAAAAATTCAAAAATTATGGTTGCTGATATTTATTTATCAATGCTTAATTTATGTAACAGGTATATCGATAAAGAAAATTTGATACAAATGAATGCAACAAATATACCATTTTCTGATGAATTTGATGTAATTGGAATGTTTGACGTTTTAGAACATATTGATGAAGATAAGGTTGTTTTATCACAAATTTATTCTGCATTGCATGATGGCGGCAGATTTTTTGTTATTGTTCCGCAACATAAAATTTTATGGAGTAAAAGTGACGAATATACCGGTCATGTCAGAAGATATTCAAGAAAGGAACTTATAGAAAAAATGGAAAATGCCGGTTTTAAAATAGAATTTACTTCTTCATTTATGTGCTTTTTATTTCCGTTGATGTTTTTGTCAAGATTTTTGAAAAAATTTATGCCTAAAAATAGCGATATATCTGATGAAATTAAAATTAACCCATTTTTAAATAAAATATTTGGATTTCTATTAAATATTGAAACTAAATTGATTGAGAAAGGGATGGATATGCCTTTTGGGGGTTCAATTTGTGCTATAGGAAGGAAAAAATAAAATGAATATTATTAAAAAAAATGCAGATTTATTGTGCATCATTACAATATCTATAGCTATTTATTTTCTTATTTTCGGATTCTTATCAATTAATATTAATAACTACAATTTAGTTCAAAGACATTTCTTAAATTGTTGTTTTGGAAGTAGTTTGGGCGGTTTTTATGATATATCTCAGCATTATTTAGGAAGTGTTTTTTATAGAATGGATGACTTTCATTCAAAAATATTTTCAATTTCTAATATATGTTACCCTTATGGTTCGTCAGTTATAAATACTGATTCAATACCTCTTTTTGCTCTTATATTTAAAATTTTGCATAAATTTTTCGGTTTGAGTCCTTGGACTCAGTATTTTGGTATTTGGACCCTTTTTTGTTTTATATTACAAGGGGTATTTTCTGTTTTAATATTGCGTGAACTAAAATTAGATAAGTGCAGTATAATTATTTCTTCACTTTTTTTAATTTTATCTCCAATAATGATTATAAGAATGTTTGAGCATAGTGCGTTAGCTGCTCATTTTTTAATTTTAGCTTCAATATATTTTTATATTAAAGATTTAAGTATAAATAGAAGAATTTTATTTTGGAGTCTTATTTTTATAGTTATTTTTGTTATTCAGCCAAATTTTTTACCAATGTGTTTTGCAATATATTGTGCTGATTTTGCAAAAAGAATTTTTATAACAAAAGAGATTAAACTTTTAAAATTTATTTTATCGTTCTTTTTGTTATGTATTTTTATGTTCTTTTTTATGATACTTACAGGCATATTTTCATTTGATACTATTGGTGGCTTGGGATATGGTCTTTTTTCCGCAAATTTAAATTCTTTATTTAATCCGATTGATTATTCAATTATTGTAAGAAAATTCTCTATTGCTACAAATAGACAGTATGAAGGTTATGGGTATCTTGGTTTCGGAATTATTCTGCTTTTATTGTTAGCTTTATATAAAATTAAGAATATTACACAATTAACAGATATAAAACAAAATTTTCACATAAAAGAAACCTGGCCAATTTATTGCGCTATTATAGGTTTGATTGTTTTTGCAGTTACAAATAAGGTTTATTTTGGCAATCATTTAATTTTTTCATATTATCTTCCTGAGTCAATCAACAAATTGTTTAATGTTTTCAGAACATCGGGAAGAATGATTTGGCCTGTATGGTATATTATTTTCTTTACTGTTATTTATATTCTTCATAACACAATAAATAAAAAGAGATTTATCATATTATTATGCATTACTTTTATAATACAAGTAATTGATTTATGTCCTCTTTTAATAAATAGACATTTAGCTGTCAAATATTTTAACAAAGTTCCAAATAAATCAATTTTAATCAATCCAAATTGGTATAATGGTGAATATGCAAAAAAATATGATGGAATTAATTTAGTACAATATACTAATATGTATCAAAATCCGGAGATAACCTATTTTTATAGTTTCTTTTGGATTTGGGCATTAAAAAACAATAAGAATGTTAATTTTGGATATTTATCGAGAGTTTCAAGCAAAGTACTTATAGATATGCTGGAAGATTTATATAAAATTAAAAACGATATTATACCAAATAATAAAAGAATTTATGTTATTTTGCCAAGTGCATATATGTTAATTGCAAAAGAAGCAAAAACAAATCCAAAAGCAGCTAATATGCTTAAAAAATTAAGATATGAAAATTTTGGTGTATATATTCTTGCTCCTTAGCTCTTATATTGTTGAAAAATTTCATTCAATTAATAGATTGACACAAATAGTTAAAAATGATAGCATAGAAAATCATTATATATAAATGGCCAAATAAGAAATAGTATGTATGCGTGTTGTATACAGAAATCAAAGTGTAATTATAATATTATTAAAAAATAGCAAGAAGGTATGCTAAAGGGTAAAAAACAATGAAAAAAATATTTTTTGGACTAATTATTTTTGGTGTAGTGGGTGAATTTACTAATGCTGCTATATTAGAGCCAGAATGGACAGAATTTTGTCCGCCAAGATATTGTGATTCTTATGAAAATACGTTCAGTAAAGATGCAACTTATTGGTATAAAAGAAGATTACAATTTCAAAATGCTCTTTCAAAATGTTCTGCGTATAAAGATGCAGAACAGGATAATTGCTATGCTGAATTAAGAGCTGCTGAAGAAAGAAAAAACAAAGTCTGGGACGTAAGACAAGAAGAAAAATACAGAACTACCGAGTATAACAGGGCATACAACAAAGAAAGAATGGAATTTTACAGCATAAATCAAATATTAGAAACAATAAAAAAATAATGTTATAGATTGTTATATTTAAAAAATCAATACAGAGGTTTTATGAAAAAATTAATTTTTAGTATAATAGCAATATTATTTTTAGCGCAACAATTTGTTTGTGCTGTTTCTATCAATGAAGATAAGGTATTAATAAATTCAATAGGCAGAAACTTGTTAACAGCAAATCATTTACCTGCTGCTGAATTTGTAATAACAGATACTCCTGATACATTTGACGATTATTTTGTAAAAGCAAATGTTTATAAAACAGTTGAAATGTTTACTTGGGAGCTTTCTTTTGCACATGATAAAGGTGAGCTTGCGGCGGTTATTGCTCATCAAATCGGTAAAATTTCTAATAATATGCCGACAGTTGCAAGGTCAGAAGCAAAAACAAATACGTTGCATATTACTGACAGAGCAGGCAAAGAAATAATGAGTTACAGTTCGAAACACATTTATTCTTATGATAAATTAAACAAAGATGAAGTGGATTTGGCTGCAGACAGAACCGGTGTGGATTTTATGATACAAGGCGGTTACAATCCTTTGGCTATGTTGTCTGTTTACGGGACGTATCTTGATTATGATGAAGATGGTGCAACCGAGCACATAATGAATGTATATGACTATATAAATTACAATTTTCCTGAAAAATTAAAACAAGATTATCCGACTGAAAGTTATAAAAAAGCATTGGAAGTAATTAATAAGCAATTAAAAACAAGAACAGAAGCTGAAAAACAAAGAGTAAAAGAAGAACAAGCAAAAATCAACGAGAAAAAATTAAAGCAGGCAAACAGCGCGTTTAAGGGATTAAATCCTTGGAATTCTTCTTACACAACTCTTTTATTACATAAATAAATAATAAAATATCTATTCGTTTATTTCGGTATCGCCGTTGTATTTAAAGATTAATGTTGTAATATCATCGTTTTGTTCTGCATTTTGTGCATATTCACTCAAATTATTTTCTAAATTTGATATTATTTCTTCTATTTGAAAATTCCTGAAAATATTTAGAGTGTTTTTGAGATTTTCTTCACCATACAGTGTATTAGAATCATTTACGGATTCAGTAACTCCGTCAGTATACAAAAACAATAAATCATTTTTATTCAATTTATCTTCCTTTTTTTGGTATTCATAATCATCAACTATGCCTAATACGACATTTTCATTAATTTTAAAATACTCAAATTCGCTGCCGGTTCGTTTCAATAATGGCGGATTATGTCCGGCATTTACAAATGAGATGTTTCCTGTTTTTAAGTTTATTGAAGCAAGAAACATTGTAACAAAGAAATTTTCTTTATTATTTTTGCAAATTTTATGATTTACTTTAGTTATTGCTTGGTCTATAGGAATACCTGTTTTTACAATATTCTTTGTTAAAGTTTTTATTTCCATCATAAACAATGCTGCTGGAATACCTTTTCCTGAAACGTCAGCAACCAAGAAAACAAAATTATCTTTATCAACAAAGAAGAAGTCGTAAAAATCCCCGCCGACTTCTTTTGCTGTAACCATATTAGCAAAAATATCAAACTCTTTGTTATCCGGATATGGCGGAAAAACTGTTGGTAGTGAAGATGATTGTATTGTTTTAGCGATATTAAGTTCATTTTCAATACGTTTTTTTTCTAATGCCATACCGTTGCATAAATTGGCGATAATATTCAATTCATCATCAGTACTTAACGTAATTGGGTTTTTGCTGTTGTATATATCCTGATGAAGATATTTTGTCATTTCCGTTGATAATTGTAAAATAGGTTTTATAAAAGTCTTTTGAATATAAAAAATACCAAGAAAATAAAGTATTGAAAGCGTAGAGAAAATAAGTGTAAAAATCAAAGAGCAGTCTTTCAATAACTTCCTCATTAAATAGTTAAAATCAATATCGGCGCCGACAATAGCAACTGCATTACCGTTTTTATCAATAATTGTTGAATATCCCGTAAGAACATGGCCATATTCGTTGTTCATTTCGAGTGTTAATTTTCTTTGTTTTGTTAAAAACATATTTACAACGTTTTTATTCAATCTAAGATTTTCGGGTGGTTCTCCAAGACTAAAATTATCAATAGGTTTTCCGCTTTCACCCATAACACCAAAAACAGGGATTAATTTATCCGTTTTTATATCAGGAACATATACATAAAGATATTTCAACCCAAAAGCCTTTGCAAAATTTTTAAGTATGTTCAAGTAATAATCGTATGATTCCATTTTTTTATGATGAAGATAATCGTTAATAGGTGCATCATAAAGTGTATCAGCAGTACTGATTGCACAGCTTGTCGCAATTCTTGAAAACAATTTCCAAATGTATTTCTTTGAATTGTGATAAGACAACGAGGTTAAAATAATACCCGTAACGGTACATATTATCAAAAAATTTATTATTAACTTTTTTGCAAGAGAATTTTTAACTTCAGCTAAATCAGTTTTCATACGAGTATTATAATCATGCTATGTACAAGCACTATTATAGCACGCAAATAATAATGTAAAAACTATTCGTTGACAAAAACTTAATTTACTATTGCTGTTTAATCTTATTTTTTATCACAAGGTTTTAGTCCATATGTTTCTAATCCATTGAACAATGCTACAGGATTGATTAATTTTGCAAAAAATTTATGATTACCATTGTGGTCTGCTGGCATTAGTTCATCTTTATCCGCATCAAATATGTCCGGATCATTTAATTCAAAGTGATTTAGGGAAGTTAAATCAGCTACCTTAAAGAAATCTAATGGTGTCATATCATTGTATTTTGTTTTGCAAGCAGCATATACACCCGCTAACCATGCAGCCCCCCAGGCTCTACCGCCTTCTTTACCTTCATATCTGTAACTCTGTATTTCATCATTTTTATCGCATAAGTACCAATTACTTAGTTGTCCAAAACGTGTATAAGTTTTTTTATCTTCTGCATCCAAATCTGAATTTGTCTTATTCATATCAAAAGATTTATCAGAAGAACATTTTGCAGTTACCATATGATTCATCGGAACATATATATTTTTTTCTCTATATTTATCAACTACATTATAATTTCTTGGGTCATCAGAATTTTGAAGCGGATCTCTGTCTAATCCGCCAAAATCATATCCGTCATAAAATTTTGACATATTTCTTGTTACAACAAAAATTCCCGAATCAATAGCTTCTTTTACTGTCTTTTCAAATTCTTTATAATCGGAAGCATTTTCATTATTTTTTTGAGTTATAACAATCATTGAAATTTTATCTTTATTATCTTTATTTTTGTTTTCTTCAATAATCTCTTTTATAACACTTGTATAGTTCTTATTTGAGTCTTTTTCATTTTTTGCTGCGTAATAATGTATATTTGCTTTTGGTACAATACCGTTATCTTTATCTGCTATAATTGAAACGGTTCCGCTTGCATGGTCAGTCGGTTTATCTGTTTCATCAAACCCTCTTTCGCAATAGCTTTTTATTGCTTGGTTATATGAAACGTGATTTGATAGCTTATCATCAATTATTGCTAAATTTATTTGCTTATCTCCTTCAATAAAAGACTTTAAATTTTCACTGCATAATCCTGGTTTCTTCATCTCAGATATATGATTTTTAATATCATCAGTTTGCTTATGAGACATTTTCGTTGTGTTATCAAGACAGGCATCTAAAATAACTCGTTTGTCAAATTTTATACCTGAAATGTCTTTATTTCTGAAATCAAATGAACCGTTTTTGCCAACAACCAAATTCTTGTCTGCTGATTTTTGAGTTTCTGTTATAGGATTACCGGAAAAAGAAACTTTATTAATTAAAGCCAGTTTGTCTAATTCGTTAGATATTTTTTCTTCATTACCTTTATATAAATTCTGCACAGGTGCTTTTTTATTTTCGATTGAATTTCTATTGCTTATTTGTCTGATGCTTGTCAAATTGTTTATTCTGTCCATATCTACTCCTATAACGTCATTGTAGTTATATCAAAACGCATAAATATTATAATTGCTATTACACAATTTTTAATTTTACATATTGTTACATAATAAAAGTAAAATCAAAAAAGTAAAAATGCCAAATTAAAGAATCATATCTTCAAAATTCTGGGTATCATTGTAACTAAACATGTTTACAAATACATATAATGCTTCCGGTGCAAAGTATTTTGTACCGAGTTTTAACATCATTTTAACTGCTTCTTTATTGCTTTTTATTATATATTGAGTTCTGTTGAAAGAAAGATTATCAAAGTAATTGCATATATGAACAATTTTACTTTCTTTTGAAATCATATTGCCTGATTTCTGTATCGGATAGCCTGAGCCATCATTGTTTTCATGATGTTCAAGTGCTATTAATGCGATATTTTCAGGTAACTTCATTTCCTGAGATAAAATCTTATAGCCAATATTTGTGTGTAATTGTAATATCTTTTTTTCTTGTTTTGATAAAGTTTGTATGTGTCTGTTAATCAAATCAGGGTCAAGTCTTATTTTGCCTATATCGTGCAATAATCCTGCCAAAACTATATCATAAACTTGTGATTCAGACATACGCATTCTTTTAGCAACTAATCCGGATAAAATTGCTACATTCAAAGCATGACATTTTTGGTATTCTCCGATAAGTTTAATTTGCGAAGAATAGGTAAAATCTTCATGACTGTATATTATATCTTGCAAAATTGTGTTTCTGATATTTAAAAACAAATCTACAGTTTCTTTAATTGAACGATTTCGCATATTATTTATTGCATCATAAAAAGATGCTTTGATTCTTATTTGGTTATCAGGAGTAATTTTTGCAGTTTTGTTAATCGGACCCTGATAATTTATTAGATCAGCGTTATTAATGGTGTTGTTTGTTCTTAAATTGTTTTGATTTTGATACATGTCAAAAACTTCAACAACTTTTTCTTTTTTCTGAGAAGAAATTGTATATTTTTGAAATATATCTTCTATTGAATCATTATTGTTTAAAAGGTTATCTTCATCGTCTTGTGTATCATCAATATTTTTTTTAGAACTATCTAATGTATTTTCCTTGTTTATATAAGATTCTTCAGTTTCTATATCTTCAATGTTAATATCATCAGTCGCTTTTTTGTTTATATAATCAATATCAGCCAAGTTTTCAGATTTAGCATCGAAAATCTCTTCATCATCTCGGTATATTTTATTAAGACTCTTAAGTTGTAACAATTTTCCGGGTGTTAAAACTTCTCCTGCCGAAAATAATTTTTCACCATATTCTGAATAAATGTTGTAAGGTAATACTTTTAAATCTGCTAATTCTTCTGTTGTTAAAATTCTCATATACAAATTATATAATACAATTCGAAAATTTAAAATAGGTAGCAACAAAAAATACGCAAAAAAGCCTATATAAAAAAAAGCTATGAATCTAATTCACAGCTATTGATTAGGGATATGTGTATCGTCGTCTCTAAGGAGTATAGTATTATGTTAGCAGTATGTTTTAATTTTTAAATCATACATATTTATGATTTTATTTATATTAAAAAAATATTTAGATACACAATTATTATGGTAAAATTAATAATATATAAAAAAGGAGATTTGTATGAAAACTGAATTCAAGCATGTTCCGTTAAACGGGAAAGATATTACTGAAGAACAAATTAAAGAAACGATAAAAGAAAATAATATAAAATTTATAGAATTACAGTTTGTTGATATAAACGGTCAAGTTAAGAGTTTAACTATACCGTCAGAGCATATAGATAAAGCGTTAGAAAATGAAATGATGTTAGACGGTTCTTCAATACAAGGTTTTAGAAGCATAGAAACATCAGATATGTTATTTTTCCCTGATAAAAATACTTTTTGTATTTTACCATGGCGCGAATTTAACGGAGTTAATACAGCAAGATTAATTTGTGATATTCATAATGCAGACGGTACACCTTTTGAAGGTTGTCCGCGTTGTAACTTAAAAAGAATGATGACAGAAGCATCTGAATATGGCTATACGATGAACATGGGTCCTGAAGTTGAATTTTTCTTATTCAGACGTGATAGTGAAAACAATCCTACATTGTTAAAAGATGATAGAGCAGGATACTATGATATAGGGCCTGATGATTCAGGAGAAGATATTCGTGCTGAAATCGTTTTAACACTTCAAAATATGGGATTTGATATTGAAGCATCACATCACGAAGTTGCAGACAGTCAACATGAAATTGATTTCAAATACGCAGATATTTTGACTGCCGCAGATAATGTGGTTACATTTAAAATTGCCGTAAAAGCAATAGCTGCTCAATATGGCTTACACGCTACATTTATGGCAAAACCTATATATGGTATTAACGGTTCCGGCATGCATTGTAATGTTTCATTGTTCAAAAACGGTAAAAATGCTTTTTATGACCCTAAGACAGAATCTCAATTATCTGATATAGCAATGAATTCTATTGGCGGATTATTAAAACATGTAAAAGGTTTCACTGCAGTTACTAACCCGACAGTAAACAGCTATAAACGTTTAGTTCCGGGGTACGAAGCTCCTGTTTATTTAGCTTGGTCATTGGCAAACAGAAGTGCCTTACTAAGAGTTCCGGCAAAACGTGGAAATGCAACAAGAGTTGAATTAAGGTCGCCTGACCCTTCTTGCAATCCATATTTAGCTTTTGCGGTGATTTTAGGCGCCTGCATGGACGGTATAAAAAATGACATAAAACCGCCAAAACAAGTTGTTGCAAATATTTATGCATTATCTGAAGAAGAAAGAAAAAGAAAGAAAATATATTCATTACCGGGAAGTTTGGCAGAAGCGCTTTGGGAATTGGAAAATTCAAAAGTTGCTAAAAATGCTTTAGGTGAGCACGTTTACAACATGTTTACAATAGCAAAACATAATGAATGGGATTCATTTAGAACGTATGTTTCTCAATGGGAAATAGATAAGTACTTGGAAAGATACTAATATGCCTAAGTTTGCGTGTTTTTCAGGTGTTCATAATCTTTCAAACTATTAAGTATACATTTGATGTTAAACAGATCCTGAAATACGCCTAAGATTATCATATCAATACAAAATCAAATCCACTATTAATCGGCTATTCAGGATGACACAAAAAATAAATTGTTTATGCTGAATTTATTTGACTACTTTTTCACAAAATCAGAGTTCTTTGAAAAAGTAGTCAAACCGGTTTATGGAGACAAAGATTGTTGTTCAGAACAAACCCACTATTTATCGACTATTTGGGATTACACAATGAGAATAAACATAATCTGTCCTATGTAAAATTTATCTCACCGTAAAACAAATGTTACAAATTGTTAAATATTTGTTCAAAATTTTAAAGTTTTCTTTAAAAAAGTCGATATATAAAATGTAAGGGAAATAAGTTAAGTCAACTAGGAGAATACATTATGGGAATGTCATCAAACGTAAGATTATTATCTTTGACAGCTAGAATGAGCGACAATGTATTTTGCGTTGGACAACTTAATAACAAAAGAATGCAACTTGCAAAAGTTGGTGAAGACTTAGCAACAAGACGTGCTGAAATGATGAACCAACAAATGTTTAAAATGAATATATTCCAAAACGGTAGCAACGTAAGTATGCCTGTAAATACATCCACTTTAAAAACAATGCAAAACTATCGTTTGGTACATACAGCTGATAATTCAGTAGTTAATTATAACGAAGAAGAATACTCTGAATCAGAACTATATGAAATGATGATGAATAATGAACTTTATATTGAACAAACTGTAAGTGTATCACCTGAAGAATATGAAGCACTTTCAGATGCTGAAAAACAATTATGTATGGTAAATGAAACTGAAGATGGAACATACTACTCAATGTGGCAAAGATTCGATCCATCAGTAAATAGTAACTTCTTAACAGAATCAGATGATAAAGCGATTGAAGCATCTGAAGCTGAATACCAAGCAGAACTTACTAAATTAAACAATGAAGAGAAAAAGATTGATGCAGAAATCAGTAAAAAAGAAACTGAATACAAAGCTCTTCAAACAGAATATGAAGCTGTAAAAAAAGTATTACAAGATAATATTGATGGCTCATTTGGTAAAGTATTTAATAGTTAATAATAAAAATTTATAATAATTCCCTTATTTCCTTCCTATAAATAACTTCAACCGCCATTCGGCGGTTTTTCTTTTTGCATAAATATATTTTTGTAGTAGAATATATTTATGGAATTAATAGGCGAAAATATACACATAATATCAAAAAAAATAAAAGAAGCTCTTGTTTCAAAAGATGAAAGTTTTATAAAAGAGCTTATTAAAAAACAAAAATCAATGGATTATGTTGATTTAAACGTTGGACCGGCAAAAGGGAATTTAGAAAATATACTTCCTTGGCTTATAAATTTAGCCCAAAATGAATCCATAAAAGGATTATCGCTTGATACAACAAATTCAATAGAAATGAAAAAAGGCCTTGAATGCTGTAAAGGTTTTAGTAATATAATAATTAACAGTGCAAGTGATGATAAAAACAGACTTGAATCCATGACAGATTTGGCAGCAGAGTACAACACTAAACTTATTGCTCTAACTTTAAATAATTCTATCGGCATTCCGCAAACAGCAGATGAAAGAATTGAATTAGCCTTAGATATATATGAAACTTGTTCTCAAAAAGACATTTCAAATGAAAGAATTTATTTTGATCCGCTAATTTTGCCTATCAGCGTTAATCAATCGCAAGCAAATGAAGCACTTAATACTGTTAAAATGTTAAAAGAAAGTTTTGACCCTGCTTGCAATACAGTTGTAGGATTATCAAATATTTCAAACGGTTCACCAAAAGAACTGCGTCCGCTTATCAACCGAGTGTTTTTAGCAATCGCTTATGGTGCAGGCTTAGATTGTGCTATCGTTGATGCAACAGATTCAAAACTTTATAATATGGTTAAAATGTTAGAATCTAAAAAGCCTGATACAAAAGCCGATGAACTTTTATTAAATTTAGGCTCAATAATATCTGATTTTGTTGATATTGCTGAAATTGAATATGATAAATCCGATAAAGAATCTGTTGATATTTATAAAACAGCATGTATTATTATGAATAAAAATATATACTCGCATAGTTTTACTCAAATTTAAATATTGATTATTTTATAAAAATTTGATAATATTTTCTTACTACAATTTGGAGGCTATATTTTGAAAAAAATAATTATAACATTTTTATTATCTCTATATTTTATTTCACCTGCAACCGCTCAAATGGATAAAGCTGCTCAAGAATTATATGAAAAAGCTTGCAAGTTAGAATACCAAAGCAATCAGGAAGAAGCTGTCAAATTGATTAGACAAGCTATTGATATTGCGGGCGAAGATGCTATTTTATATACTAAATTAGCCGGTTTATACAATGATTTAGGAGATTATCAAAATGCATTAGGTGCTTATAAAATTGCAATAAAATTAAGACCTAACGATGCATTTATATATATAAGTATAGGTAATATTCTACAAACACTTGGCGATTATGAAAACGCATATAACTCTTATCAACAAGCTATGGAAATATTCCCGACATACAAATACAATTATATAAATCTTGCAAATGTTTTATACGCTCAAGGAAAATATGATAAAGCAATAGAGTATTATAATCTATTTTTAACAGTATATCCTAACCATCTTGATGCACGCGAAAACTTAGCTACTGCATATTTGAAATCAGGCAAATATGATTTAGCCTGCAAATCATACGCTGTTGCATACAAAAATGGCGGTCAATCTTTTAAAGAATTAGCCAATTACGGATATGCTTTATTCCAAAATAAGCAGTACTCAAATGCTGTTGATATTTTAAAATTAGCTATTACAGATAACCCTGATAATCTCCAAGCAAGAGCTGATTTGGCTGTTTCTTATTATAATTTAGAAAACTACGATTTATCTAAACAACAATTCGAACAAATTTTTTCTATTAAGCCGGATTTAACTGCACTTAGAATATATTATGCAAACTTATTATCAGATATGGAATTGTATGATGATGCAATCAATGAATATTCAAAATATATTAAAGCATATCCTGATGATGCAGATGCTTATAAATTACTCGCAAACGTTTATAAAAAACAAGGCAAGGATGATTTAGTCGTAAAAAATCTTTTGAAATCATTAGAAAAAGACAATACTAATATTGAAGTTAAAAAAGAATTGGCATTTCAGTATCACAAAGATGAAAATTACTCAAATGCAATAAAATATTATAATGAAATTTTGAAAGATGTACCTGATGCTTATGACGTAAAAGCAAACAAAGCCTTAGCTTTACACGCACTAAAAAAATACGATGAAGCTATCGAACTTTATGAAGAGTTAATCCCAGAAAAAGACAATGAAAGATTAAAATCCAATCTTGTTTCTGCGCTAATTTCAAAAGGGGATTATCTGTTAACAAAATCTAAATATAAAGATTCTATTTCATATTTTGAAAAAGCTATTGCTATTGATTCAAATCAAAGTTATGCTTATTATGGACTTGCAAAAGCATATGAAATGTTAAAAATAAATGATTTAGCGTTCGAAAACTATGAAAAAGCAATAGATATAGAAAACGATAATGATTTATATAAACAAGATTTCGATTCATTTAAAGCAAAAAATTACAAAAATGACACAACTATATCAAAAGTTGAATCGGCAAATATTACAGATTTAGCGGAAAAACCATCTATCATAGCTGTTTCATTGAATGAAAACAATAAGCCACAGATAGAAAACATAATAGAAGAATCAACAACAAAATTAACTTCAACAGAAGAAGAAAAACAACAGTTAGAAGATAAAGTAAAAAAATTGATTGAAGAAGCAGATGAATTGTATAAAAGCGGAAAAAATCAAGTTGCAATAGAAACATATAACGAAGTTTTGAAAATAACTCCAAATGATGAATTTACAATCTTTAAGCTAGGTAATCTATATAGACTTGAAAATGATATTGACAAAGCTATTATTAATTACAAAAAAGCTGTATCAATAAATAAAAATTACACAGATGCTTGGTTCAACTTGGGTTTAGCGTATGCTTCAAAAGAAGATTTAATAAACTGCAGAAGCTGTTTCAACAATGTAATAGAACAAAATCCAAATTATGCTTATGCATACTACGCACTTGCTATTTCTTATGAAAAAGAAAAAGATTATGCAAATGCAATAAATTTTTATAAAAAATATTTAGATTTAGAACAAGATGAATCAATGAAAAATGCTATTAAAAATAAACTTGCCGAATTGGCAACTTTATCTTTAGGAAAAAATGAATGAAAAAGTTAATTTTATTTTTTCTTATAATAAGCCTTCTTGCTTCCGGATTCACTCACACAAAAAAATTTAAATATGGAATAATATTTAATGATGAACCGTTTACGCTTGAAAATGCGCAAACTTATAAAAGAAGTTTTAAAAGAAACGAAAGGATTTATTGGCTGTTTATGTCCAAAAAGTCTTTAACTAAAGTTCCATATATAAAAATTCAAGTAGCGCAAACAAACAGCAAAGGTCCAATTAGAGCAATCACCGGAATTTCATACACTCATGAATATCGCACAAATCCCAATACACCGCACTACTTCACTGATTATGTTGTAATGCACAGCGCAGGACACTATTACATGGAAGTGTTCGATAAAAATAATTTATTACGTCCACTTGTTGTTGCTGATTTTTTCGTTAAATAAGCTTATTCTGTTTAAGAGCAGTTTCAATAAGTCCTTTGAATAACGGATGTGGATTTTCAGGTTTAGACTTGAATTCAGGATGGAATTGAGAAGCAACAAACCAATCTAATTTTGGAAGTTCAATTATTTCCATCAATTTACCGTTAGGAGATTTTCCGGAGAATACCAAACCTTCTTTTTCGAATTGCTCAATATATGCATTATTAACTTCATATCTATGTCTATGACGTTCAAATATAACATCCTTTTCATAAACTTTTCTTGCAATAGAATTCTTCTTTAAATGACATTCATATTGACCCAAACGCATTGTGCCGCCATAAGAAGTAACTTCTTTTTGTTCAAGCATTAAATCAATTACCGGATTGTCGCAATCTTCCGAAAATTCACGAGAATTAGCATCTTTGATATTTAAAACATTTCTTGCATATTCAATTACTGCGCATTGCATACCAAGACACAACCCTAAAAACGGAATATTGTTTTCTCTTGCATACCTGATAATATTCAAAGTACCTTCAATTCCGCGAGCACCAAAACCACCAGGTACTATTAATGCTTTTATATCTTTCATTAATTCTTGACATTTTCCGCTATTATAATCAATGCATTCTTCAACATTAATCCATTTAATATCTACTTTTGTTTCATAAGCATATCCTGCATGCTTAAGCGCTTCAACAACAGAAATATACGCATCTGATAATTTTGTATATTTTCCTGCAATCGCTACACTCAATGTACGTTTCGGATTGTTAATCCTATTTACAAGTTTTTCCCAAGACTTCAAATCCGCACGTTTATAACAAGTATTAAGTAAATTTAAAACAACTGCAGCCATATTTTGTTCTTCCAAAGCCAAAGGAACTTCGTAAATACTTTTCATATCTCTGCATTCAATTACTGCATCTTTTTGCAAAGAACAGAACAACGCTAATTTATCTTTTTCATCTTGAGATAACTGATGAGAAGTTCTGCATACCAAAATTTCAGGTTGAATACCGTAACTGCGTAGTATATTAACACTATGCTGAGAAGGTTTTGTTTTCAATTCCTTTGACGTTTCTAAGTATGGAACCAAAGTACAATGAATAGATACTGCATTTCCAATTCCGATTTCTGTTTTAAATTGGCGAACAGCTTCAATAAATGGCAAACTTTCAATATCACCAATAGTTCCACCAATTTCTATAATCATAAAATCCGGTTTAAATTGTTCTGTTGCTTTGTAAATTCTTGATTTTATTTCATTAGTAATGTGAGGAACAACCTGAACCGTTGCGCCTAAATATTCACCTTTTCTTTCTTTGTTAATAACCGTTTGATAAACATTTCCGGACGTAACATTATTGATTTGTGCAAAATCAGTATTTGTAAATCTTTCATAATGACCTAAATCCAAATCGGTTTCTGCACCGTCATTAGTAACAAAAACTTCACCATGTTGAAACGGGCTCATAGTACCGGGATCGACATTTATGTAAGGGTCAAATTTTTGTATAGCAACAGAAAAACCTCTTGCTCTTAACAATTTGCCCAATGAAGCACTTACAATACCTTTTCCAAGCGAACTAACCACCCCACCTGTTACAAATATATATTTAGTTGACATATTCCTCCAATAATTAATTTTAAATCATACAATACAAAAATATTTTTAACATAATTTCATCTACCTAAAGTATAGAAATTTTGTTATTATAAAACCTTTTAGATACACAAAAACAATCTCGAAAAAGATTAATTAATTTTAGGAACTTTAAAAAATCCATCTTCTTCTTCAGGCGCATTTGCCATTAGTTCTTTTTTCGTTTGCTCATAATGAATTTCATCTTCACGCATTACATTCGTGAAATCAATCGGATGAGATAACGGTTCTACATTTGAAGTATCAATTTCATTCATTTGTTCAACATATTTCAAAACGTCGCCTAACTGACGAGTAAAATTTTCTTTTTCTTCCTGTGTTAAATCTAAACGTGCTAATTTAGCAACGTGCTCAACATCTTTAATTGTTATTGCCATGCTTTACTCCATTTATTAGTAGCATGCTATCATAAAAACATTTTAATTGCACGCGGCAAAATTTTTAAGCAATAAGAAATAACAATTCCATAATTAGTAATAGGGATATTAAATTTATTAGCCAGCATAATTCTTGACAATATTTCTTTTCTATTTGTCATACAAGCACCACAATGTACAATTAAATCATATTCTTCAAGATTTGGCATATCATGTCCTGTATAATATTCGAATATCAATTTTTTACCCGTAAACTTTTGTAATAATTTTGGGATTTTTACTCTTGCGATATCATCATCAATAGCATGGTGAGTACAACTTTCAAGAAATAATATTTTTGAACCGTCTTTTAATTTTTCAATTTGTTCGCTGCCTTTTATAAATTCATGCAAATCACCTTTTAATCTTGCGAAAAGCATTGAGAATGAAGTTAAAGGAATTGATTCCGGCACGATTTTTGCAACATTTTCAAATGCTTGAGAATCAGTAATTACAAGTTTTGGAGCACATTTTAAATTATCAAGAGCATCTTTAAGCTCATTTTCTTTTACAACGATTGATATACAATTAGAATCTAATATATCACGTAGAGTTTGTACTTGAGGCAAGATAATTCTGCCTTTAGGAGCTTCCTTATCTATCGGAATAACTAAAATTACAATATCTTTTTCTTGTAATAAATCACCAACAATTTTTGGAGAATTTACAAAATCATCCGGCAGATATTTAATTAATTCTGCTTTAAACTTATCAATTATAAAGTTATCCGTTAATGTTGAAGTAACCAAAAAATCAGATTGGACATTCAAATTATCATCTTGCTTATTTACTACAACAAAGTAAGGAATATTTAATTCTTTAAATTTATTAATCATATCGATTTCAGAATTTTGCAACTTGAAATTGTCAGTTATAAGAACAGCGACATCACACCTATTAAGTATTTTATTAGTTTTCTGGACACGTTTTTCACCCAAAACAGAAGCATCATCAAACCCCGCAGTATCCAAAAAAGTTACAGGACCAACCGGCAATAACTCCATAGATTTTTCCACAACATCGGTAGTAGTGCCTGAAACCTCAGAAACTATGGATATTGATTGTTGAGTAATTCTATTTAGGAAAGACGATTTACCAACATTCATTCGACCAAATAACCCGATGTGTAAACGTAATGATTTTAATGCTTTCATAATAAACGTCCTTTTAATTTTAAATATAACCTCAATTATAATAATACAAAAATTAATAAAAACGCTTGATTTTATAAAATCTTTATGTTATGTTAGTGGTAAGCAATTTTGCGGGCTATTAGCTCAGGTGGTTAGAGCGTTCGCCTGATAAGCGAGAGGTCCCTGGTTCGAGTCCAGGATGGCCCACCATAAAGGACAGAAATCAATTCTGTCCTTTATTTATGCTTATTTAAAAGTTCTAGCGACTCTTATGCTCTTTGTTTTTTAATTTTGCAGACTCATGCAAATCATTAAGGCAAAATACTAATTTTGCAAATAATTTTAATTGTTCTTCTTTTGATACGACATTGCCATCAAATTCAATAGCATAATTTAATTTTTGATTTTTCATATTTACCTCCTATTGTATAAATATTGAAAATACAAAAATATTTTTATATAATAATTTCTAAGGGTAGTACCACTTACCTCCACCCACACACGTATTTAACTAAGAAATCGGTGGAAAGGGGGTGAGGATATAAAAAGGCATATAATAAAAAGTGCCATCAAGCTACTGGTAGCACTTTTAAATTTAATTTATCTTTTCTTATAGGGTACTAAGTCAAGCATCAAGTAAATACCACTTGCTTGGGGCTTGCCCCTATACGAACATTATTTACTATTTTTGATTATTTGTCAATACTAAAAATCAAATTTATGCTATTTTTCTTAACTGTTCATATTCATCAAGTAAAAAATCAATGTATAATATGCTATCTGATTTTAATTTTTGTACAAAATTTTTACACAAAAGTTCTAGTTTAGCATCCTTCTCTCTACCATTAAAAAGACACTTAAAATAAGTGTCTTTTTTTCATGTTATAAGTGTGCTTTGTAGTTATAGCAAGAAATACGCAAAAAACAAATCGTTTTTAGCACAAATCACTATAACTCAATGATAGTAATAGTTAGAACCTATTTTGAAAAAGTTCGAGTGGAATGGTATTTTTTGTAACATTCTTCATAATAATCCATAAGCCCTTCAATGAGAGTATTTTGGAAATTTGATATATTACAATACGCAATTTCTCGTTCTCGATAATCTTTATAATCCAAATCTTTTATAAAATCCTCTTTTGGTACAACATTAAAAAAGAAGAAGTCAGTAAGCCTATTTTGTGCAAAAATATATCTTTAATTTTTGTATGAAATTTGTTAATGAATGGAATGAAACAAACAAAACAAAACACCCAAGTTTTTCAGATATTTTGGAACACAATAAAAACAATAGTGAAAATACAAAGAAAATAAATGAAATAAAGAATAAAATTATTAAAAATCTAAAAAAGAAATCAGCTATAGAATTTGGGCTTTGGGTAGCGTGTTGCTCGGTTTCTATTTCTCTGGTTAGTAAGATTTTAGTTCACATAAAAAGTAAAAATAAATCCAAACAAAATAAAATAGATGCAAAAGCATAGTAAATTATATATGCTTATTTACTTAGATTTGGCAATTTGTTTATAAAATCTGCAACGCCGTTATTGTTTGTAGTAGGCGGAGTTTGAGGAGCTGTTTGAACAGGTTGCTCAAAAACTTTATTTATTGATTCCTGAACTTTTGATTTTGCCTCATTAACTGCCTGTTGAGTTTTTGTTTGAGCTGTACTTTGCATAGATTCTGTTGATTGCGCTGAGGTATCAACTTTTGGTGTTGAAAGCCATTTAAAATATTTTATTGATGAAGTAGATTCAACTGAACCGTCAATAAATGATTTATATATTTTTGTATTTGCTTGATATGGATTTAATTCAGGCAAATTTGTAATATTTTCACCATTTGGATTTGTTGTAATTTGGTTTATTAAAGATGCTGTAACTTGTCCTATTTTAGGAATAGATGCAATAAGACTGTTTACGGAAAATGAACCGATTGGACCAAGAACATCTACAACTTCATCAGACACTCTGCCAAGTATTATCAAATTTGTTGTATTATTCAAAAGATTATATTTACCTCTGATATACATACTCATAGCAGAACCTGACATCTGTATTTTTTCTAAATCTGCCCAGCCGTTGGAAAGTACTGTCGTACCTTTAATATATTTAAATTCACCTGTTTTTTTAACTTTTACGGCACCCGCAATAGCCCCTAAAGTCGTTTTTAGAATGTTATTTGCTAATATATTTTGAGCATAAATCAAATTTTCTAACTTACACAAAGAACCCATTTGACCGTTAGAAACAATGAATGTTACAGTACCTTTTAAACTTTTCATAATTTCAATATCAGTCAATCCTCTTGTTGTAAGATTCAACGCATCAAAACTCAAAGTTCCGTTTATTAAATTTTTCACGCCTGTACAGCCATACATTGCACTTTGTGCGTTCAAGTTTCTGCCTTGCAAACTTATATTAGTATTTGAATACAACATGTTATATGTAATACTTCCGACAACCTTACCGCCATAAGCTATTGCATCTATATTATTCAGTTTGAATAAATTGTTTTTTAGCGTAAAATCTGATACGACGTTTGTTACAACTATATTATTTGATTGTAGCCTTTCAACTTTACCTTTACCGTTTGAAATCGTAATAGCCATATCAGTTCCGGGAGCAATCGAATTTTGTGGTAATTTTTCAATCATTGTAAAGAACGAATCTAAATTCAAATTTGATGCATCAAAATTCATTGAAGTAACTTTTACACCATGTTTAAAGTTATTATTTATAATCGCTGAAATATTCATCGTTGAATCAGCTACTTTTAACTGACTACACAACACATCTATTATATTTTTTGTTATATTTACGTTAATATTTTTACCAATTACATTCAATGTTGGTATATTTATTGACGGAATATTTATAATTCCTGTTATTATAGGATTTAATGTAGTTCCTGATAAATTTACATTACCTTTAATTTGAACTTTTGAATCTTTATATTCAGGAATTGTAATATTTATCTGATTTGGTATTGATATATTTATCCCGCTTAATTGTTGATATTTACCCGTTAAATTATGAACATTTCCTTTTAATGATAAAATTTTTGAAGCATTTGTTAAGTTATTGGCAAAATTAGCTGTAAGGCTTCTGTTTATAGGTAATTCGTTAATACTAATATCTTCTATTTTTAAACTGTTATTTTCAAGTTTCATCGATGTATTTATTAAAGACGTTTTTCCATATAAAGAACTTATATCGAGTAATGACAAATAATTGGAATTATTCGCCATTACTTGACCGTTAATATTTTGAGTTTTACCGTTACCCGTAATACTGATTGCAATCGGAAGTCGGCCTTTTGCTTTTATCATATTTCGTAAATCTTTGTCTAAAGAGTTTCTAATATCATTACAATCGACCATACCTGCTGCAGTTATATTAATGTTTGCATTTGTTGATATGTAATCTTGGATTGAACCAAGTAAATCTATCTTTGAATTATTTAATTTTACATAAACATTATCTAATTTAATATCTTTTTCATCAAAACTTATTGTAGAATCAGGGACAGAAAAAGTTGGTAAACCTTTAATTGCAAGTTTTAAATCCTTTATTGTACCAATTCCGTTAGTTTTTACACCGGTAGTTTGAGCCTGAATTTTAGTATTTGACAAAATTATATTGGCATTGGACGGTTTATTGAACAAATTTATATTATTTGCTGTAATATTAATCTCAGGTTTTACATTTTTTAAATTGCCTTTTACAATGCCGTTTAAGGTTATAAATCCTGAATTGATATTATTTTCTTTTAACAAATTAAATTGACCTAATCCTGCAATAACGGCCTTTAAAGGAATTTTATCCGCTAAAATATTTATGTTTGCATAAGCATTTGAATTCACAGCACCTGTTAATTGCAAAGGAGCACCGTTGCAATTTGCACTTGCTTTATTTATATCAATTTGATTTCTTGAAAAATCAATGTCTGCCTGAATATTTCTTAATGCAATATTGTATAAGTTATAATATAAATTTGCATCTGAAACTTTTAAATATCCTGATGAATTTATTGTTTTAAAATCACTTTTTATATTAAAATCCGCTCTGACTGTGCCATTTGCCATAATGCCATCAGTATAATTAATTCCAAACGCAGGTAAAACAGAATTTAACAGTGAAAATAAATTACTTAAAGCAAGCTCATTATTTTTTACATTTAAATCTATATACGATTTTTTGCCATATTGAAAGTACCCGTTTATTGCTGTTTTTTCATTTTTTGCGGTATATAAATCCGCTAAAATATTAATTTTGTCATTTTTAATATCTAAGTTTATATTACTATTCGGTAATTGTTGAGAATTAATTTTACTCGATAATTCGCTTATTTCAATTTTCCCGTAAGGTTTAATCCTTTCATTTTCATTTTTAATTTTTATATCAGCAAATAAATTTGCTTTTAAATTTATTTTTTCAATATTCCTTAATATAGATGTAATATTAATTCTTTCTTGTTGCTGATTTTCCTGTTCCTGGTTAATAATTTGAGGAATTACTAAAGAATGAAGCGTTAAATCATACTTAATTTGTTCATTTTCTCCAAAGAAAATTTGTCCGAGAGTTTTTATTTTTATCCTTTTTTGTAAATTAAAATCAGAAATTTTGAAAGAACTACCTTTTAATGAGTATTTTTTATTGTTTGATGTATTTTTTAACACTAAAGAATATTTATTGATATTTATATCAGGCATGTTTTCAGAAAATTTAATTCCATAAGGAATTTCAAATTCCGCATTTTGATTTTTGTTATCAGTTGTCGGAATATAATTTTCTATTTCAAATATACCGTTTTTATCAACATCTAAATGCGCAATTATTGAATCAAGACTTATTTTATCAAATTTTAATTGTCTTAACACCAAATAAGGCAGAGACACAGAAACTTTTATATTATCTAATTGAGCAAATTTTTCTCCGCTTTTATAATACGCATTTAACTGTTCAATACTTGCACCTGCAGACAAATTCCATTTAGTCAACGGTTTTACATTTTCTGCTTTTATGATTAAACCTTTTTGTGCATTATTTTCATCATTTAATTCATATTGATAATTGTCCAATTTTACAAAATTTGGTAAAATAAACAAAAAAATTAAATAAGATGAAACTAAAATTGCAAATAAGCTAATCGAAAGAACCTTTAAAAATTTCATTTCTGCTCCTTATTTCAACGATTTAACTCTCGAAAAAACTTCCACATTTATATCATCAAAACTATTAGTAAAGAAATACGCACACGATGCAACCATAGCAGCATTATCGGTACAGAATTTCATTTCAGGCGCATTAACTCTAATGCCGTTCTTTTCTAATTCAAACATTTTTCTTCTGATTTCACTATTTGCGGCAACACCACCGGCTATAACAGCTTGTTTGTAACCTGTTTCATCAAGAGCTTTTTTAACTTTTTTAATTAATGTTGAACTTACGCACTCTTGAAAAGATGCACAAATATCATTAATCGGAAGTTCTTTTCCGTCAAAAGATTTTGTTAATCTCAAAACTGCAGTTTTTAATCCGCTAAAACTGAAGTTATATCCGTCAACTTTTGCTTCAGGAAGTTTAAAGGCGTTTGGATTACCTTCCCGTGCAAGTTTATCCAATGTAGCACCACCAGGATATGGAAGTCCCATTAATCGTGCAACTTTATCATATGCCTCACCAACAGCATCATCAATAGTTTCACCCATAATAACCGTTTCAGAATTTGATTTTACATTAATAATTTGTGTATGCCCGCCGCTTACAAGAAGTGCAATAAATGGCGGTTTTAAATCGGTATTTAGGTAATTCGCACTGATATGAGCGTTTAAATGATTAATGCCTATAAATGGTTTATCGTAAATTAGAGCCATTGTTTTTGCAGCATTCAATCCAACCAAAAGACAACCCACAAGCCCGGGTCCAACAGTACCTGCAAATGCATCTATTTCTATTGGTTTTAAATTTGCCTGTTCTAATGCTTCTTGGATAACAATATTTATTGTTTCTAAATGTTCTCTTGCCGCAACTTCAGGAATAACACCACCATACTTGGCATGAGTTTTTATTTGAGAAGCAACAACATTTGCTAAAACTTCTCTTCCGTTTCTAACAACTGCGCAAGCTGTTTCATCGCAGCTTGATTCTATCGCCATTATTATATTATTGTTATTTTCGCCTATTTGAGTATCTTTACCGCTTAAAAGAGATTTTTTGTTCATATTTGTATTATAATACAAATATGAATTTTATAGACAAGGCAAAAATTAAAGTTATTTCAGGACGCGGCGGAAATGGGGCAGTTGCTTGGCGTCGTGAGAAATTTGTAGATAAAGGCGGACCTGCCGGTGGTGATGGCGGACGCGGCGGAGATATTTATTTAATTGCCGATGAAAGTCTATCTACGTTGTTAGATTTTAAATTCAAATCCGTATTTAAAGCACAAAGCGGAGAAAACGGCCGAATAAAAAATCAACATGGAAAAGGCGGAGAAGATTTAAAAATAAAAGTTCCTGCAGGAACAGTTGTGAAAGATTTAAAAGACGGTAAAATAATTGCAGATTTAATTCATGACGGGCAAGAGGTGCTAATAGCTAAAGGCGGACGCGGCGGCAGAGGTAATGCAAGATTCTGTACTCCGCAAAAACGTGCTCCACAGTTCTGTGAACCGGGGGAACCGCCAATAGAAAGAGAATTGGCATTGGAATTAAAATTAATTGCAGATGTCGGTTTATTAGGTATGCCAAATGCAGGAAAATCAACATTTATAAGTGCTATAAGCTCTGCAAAGCCAAAAATTGCAGATTATCCTTTTACAACGCTGGTTCCAAATCTTGGAGTCGTAAAAAAAACAACAGGAGATGGTTATGTTGTTGCAGATATACCGGGATTAATAGAAGGAGCTTCTGAAGGTATAGGTTTAGGACACGACTTTTTGCGACATGTGGAAAGATGTAGATTTTTGGTTCACATAGTTGATTTAACTCAAGAAAACCCGATTGAAAACTATGAAAAAATTAATCAAGAATTAGCTAAATATTCAGACAGATTAGCAAATTTATACCAAATAATTGCTTTGAATAAAATAGATGCAATAGACGACGAAACAAAAGAAAAATATTATCAGTTGTTCAAGAAATACGCAAAAGATGTATTTTTAATTTCTGCAGTAACTCGCGAAAATGTCGATAAATTGACATATTTTATGGCCCAAAAAGTCGATGAAATTGAAAAACCAGTATCCGATGTTGTAGTAGAGGAAGATACAGGAGCTTATGATAATGACGATAGCGGTTTTGAAATAGTTAAAGCTGCAAAAGACACATATATTGTTATGGGCGGTAAAATCAAACGTTTAGCAGCAGTAACAGATGAAAGAAATCGCCAGCAAATTTTAAGATTACAGAATATTTTAAAAGGTATGGGTGTTTTTGATGAATTACGAAAGCAAAACATCAAAGACGGCGATACAGTAATCATCGGTCATTTAGAAATGGAATTTTATGACGATGAATACTGATATATTTTAGCCCCCGACAACAGAAATACTTGTAATACCTGCATTACGAGCATTATCCATGAGCTTTACAACGGCACCATGTGTAGAATTTGGTTGAGATTGAATTAAAAGTCCGTCAGGTTTATCACCTTTAAGTTTTTTCAAAACATCTTGTAATTCGTTTGGCATAACCTCTTCGTCGTCAATAAAATATTTGTCATTATCACTAACCAATACGTTAATTAACTTCGTATCCTGTTTTATATTTTCTTGTTTTACTATTTCAGGAACATTCAAATTTAAACCTTGATTATCTAACAATGGAGCAATTACCATCATTATGATAAGCAATACCAAAAATATATCCGTTAGAGGTGTTATATTGATTTCATTAAAAGTATTTCTTCTGTTGCCTGCCATATTATTCTACCCATTCTTCATCTTGTGGAACATTAACACTATTTTGTCTAACATTACTTACCGGAACTTCACCGTCTGATTCAGAATTATTATCTGAAACATAATTACTTTTTAATTCCTTTTGTTCTTTTTTACTCAACGGTTCGCCAGCAACTATTAATTTTTCATAACCCGCATCTTGCGCAGCATCCATTATTTTTAAAACAACGGAATTTTTTGCATTCTCATCAGCTTTTACAACAACTTCTTTCTTTTCAAGCATTGGTTTTATGGTATTTAATTCACTGCTTAACTTATCAGAAGATATTTGTTTGCCGTTTACATACAATAAACCTTCTTTTGTTACAGACACCGTACAATTTTTTTGCTCAATTGACACTCCGCTGTTAATTTCAGGAATATTTATATCATTATTAATTGATTGAAATGTAGGAGCAACTACCATCATTATAATCAGTAACACCAAAAATATATCTGTTAGAGGTGTTATATTGATTTCTGTAAATAGTGCTTCTTTACCTTTATTTGTTTTCATTGACATTGTTTATCACCTTATAGAGCTATATTGGATGATGTTTGTGGTAAAACTTCCTCGTTTGAATCTACAAAACTTAAGAATAATAATTTGATAAGATTAAAATCATCTTCATAATTTTTTACTTCAGATTGGAAATAATTGTAGAAAATAACCGCTACAATAGCTACACCAAGACCGAATGCAGTAGCAATCAACGCTGAACCGATACCCATAGCAACCGCAGCAGACTGATTACCCTGAACAGCTAAATCTTGGAATGTATAAAGAATTCTTACAACCGTACCAAACAACCCTAAGAATGGACAAACACCACCGATTGTTCCTAAAATTGTTAAATGATTTTCTAATTTTCTTGTTGCTAAAGTCGAAGCAATATCAAAAGAACGTGCAAAACCGGATTTTTGTTCTGAAAAGATTCTCACAGCCTCTTCTGTAACTTCACCAACAACACCACCAAGTTGTATAGATAAATTTTGTGCACCAACTAAATTGTTTTTAGCAAGTTCTTTTTGTATTTTTGGTATAAATTGCACAACATCTCTTTTATTTCTTGAATAGAAAGAATATCTGTTAATTGCTACTGTCAATACTAAAATCGAACAAACTAAAATTGGTGTTAAAACCGGCCAATCTAACTGAATTGAATGTAAAAGTAATTCCATAATTTTTCCCTTTATATTATTGTGATAACTAATTTTTAACTTATTACTTGTAACTACCGCCAAAGACGTTATAATCAAATGTGAATTGAATATCAACGCTTGAACCTTTGAAATTTGCAGGCAGAGGTCTAAAAGGAGCCGTCAATTTAACTGCTTGTAATGCTGCATTATCGGCAGAAGCGAGTCCTGAAGATTTGGAAACCGAACAAGAAAGCAATCTTCCGTCGCGAGCAATTTTGAATAATAAAACTACACGTTTACTTTCGTTACCTTTTGGCGGATCCCAATTCATTTTTATTCTGCGTTGCAAATCACGCATATATGGTCCGAAATCAGGTTCGGCAATAGCATCTATGCCGGGTCTGCCATTTGGATTTCCCGGACCAGGATTACCATAATTGCCTGTTCCGCCGGAACTTGATGATGAACCTTTTGACCCTGCACCAGAACCGGAGCCTGAGCCTTTATAAGTCGGAGCTAAAGAAGGTTTTGGAGAATATCCGCCACCAACTGATGATTTTGTTGTGCCTGAACCGCCAACAGGTCCTGTTGCTAAAGCACCTTTTGTTGCACTTGGCGGAACCGGCACATTAAATGCCGTTTTAGGTGTTTCCGTAGGCTTTGGCGCAGATACACTTGTTGAAGGTCTGTAACTTGGCGCACTCGGTTTTGGTGCAGACATAGATTTTGATACAGACTGTGATTTATTTTGACTTGTTGCAGTTTTCTGTTGTTGCTTTGGTGTAAACAAAGATTTTGCCTGTTTCTTCAAATTAAAAGAACTGCTTGCTGCCTTTGGTTTTTGCGTTTTCGCAGGAGTCGGAGAAGGCATTGAAACTTTTCTTGTAGGGTCATGTTTTCCGCCTGCTCTTGAATTTACTTCTGAACGAAAACGTGTATTTTTGTTTATTGGCGTATCTTCTTTATCTACCAATACAAATTCTATATCATTCATTTTTACTTTTGGCGGCTTATATTGAAGCCAATTTATTCCAAAAAACATAAGAATAACAGAAATAATTAAAAACAACGCAACGGCAGTCGGGTGTAACAGAGTTGAAAACAACAATGCTTTTTTAAATGATATATAATTTTTATCATCTTTTATTACAGCCGGAGTTGTATAAACGTTATTTGACGAATTATTTTCATTTTCTTCGTCTATGTTATTTAAAATACTATTAATGTTTCCTAAAATTGACATTTACTAACCTACATCTTTTTATTTTATATCTAATATATTTTTAAATCTAAATACAAAATAAAATATTCCCCAATTATCTATATTTAATAATTATACGAAGTTGGATTTACCGTAATCGGTTGACTCAAAATCAATTCAACCGTTGAATTTGCCGGTATATCAACATTTTCACCTTTATCAGCTATTGATTTCACAACTCCGCCACCTGCACCGACTGCAGTTCCTAAAGCTGCACCTCTGCCTACATCACCGCCTGCCAAAGCGCCGAACACAACACCTGAAACAGCACCTACAGCAGAGCCGACAGCTAAATCTTTTACATATTCTTTAGCAGAATCCATTTTTGTTCCGCCTACAAGTAAACCGGAACCGTCATTTGTTTTTATAATACCATTTATAGGTATATCCAATCCGTCAGTTGTAACTATTTGAGTAAATACAACTTTTAATTTACCGTTTATACCGCCAAAAGTTGCTTTTTTTGCAACGGTTACGGTTCCGCTTACCGTACTACCGGCAGGCGCAACCAACTGATTATTGTGATAAAAATCAGAACCCAACATGAAATTTACTCTTTGACCTTGAGTAAGTGTTGCAGAACTGATTTCTTGAGTTGTTCTAATCGGAATAACTACACCTGCAGGAACACTTACAACATGTCCTTTTAGCGGTTGCATTTTTGCATATTTTTCATCGTCTTGTTCAAAATTATAATTACTTGTTGCAAATGTAACATTTGATGACAATAACAGTAATGTTAAAACAAAAATTATCTTCCTTTTCATAAAATACCTCATCATACTACTATAATAATATTGTATTTATTTTTAGTTATTTTGTCAATTTGTTAAGGTATGTGTAATCCATGCAGGACTTGCCAAGACAATCATTAATTCAGCACCTGCTGCAATAGTCAAATGTTCACCCATTTTTCTTTTGGGTCCCGGCGTATATTTTAAAGTTCCTAAACCAAGTCCTTGCTGATAATGAGGGTGCTTGCGCCAAGATGCAGGTTGAGTTAATTCACCACCAATTTTATTGCCGTTCGCTGTATAAATGTATGCACGTAGAGGGATTTCAAATCCGTCAGGCAATACCATTTTTGTAACTTTTATTACCATAGAAGCATTTGTTCCTACAACAGGCTCATTCATTTTTTCAATTACACCTTGAAATTTTGTACCTGACGGAATTATATTTGTTTCTTGGATATAAGTATCATTTGTTGCCATAAAATAAGTTTTTGTTGTATCATCATCTGTTTTTGTAGATATTTGTCTTAGATTTATAACACGTATAAACGTACCGGCAGGTATTTCAATACCATCATAACCGCGCAAAACCAATTCTTCATTTGCAGCGTTTACGACAAGTCCTGTTATTAAAATCATGAAAAATATTATAAATGCTCTCTTCATACAAATAGTATAATGATATATTTTATAATTTCAAATCATGAGTTTATATGATTTTATTAAAAATGTCCAGTTTTTCGCAGTATCTATAACATTCATTTTTCAGCAGATCTATTTCAAGGCATATAGCCTCTTTTGTCTATCCTGAACTTGGTTCAGGATCTATATAATAATCAACGTCAAACAGATTCTGAACAGCAAGAAAACTACGCACAGATGTGCTTGTTTTCTATGCTTCCAGAATGACACATGAAGGTACGTTTTCAGTATGGCAAAATTGTTTTACTTGCAACTTGATACGGTTGTGGAAAGTAGTTTCCCATTACTTTTACACTTACCTTTGTTGCTATCATTTGTATGATAAGTATCTAAATAATCCATATTGCCATTTCTTATTACCCATTCTGCACAGTACTCACCAGAATAAGAACAATAAGATTTTATATTACTATCGGTCCAATTAGTACCACCACCAAAAGGTTTTATACCTTCCTTTGTTATTACAAATGTAAATATATCTGTACCCCAAGATTGTTTACCTTTGCTAGGCCCATCTAAGTCAATTTCTATCAAACCACAAGTGCTATAATTATAAACATTAGAGTTATTACAAGCTGGATAAAAATAACCATTTATTCTAATGGAAAACCCTCCTGCTAATATAGCAGCAGGAAAACGATTAAATCCGCCAGAATTTCCGTTATGTAAATAATAACGCACAGATTTTGTACAGTTTGAATTATTTCGACAATCTTTTTGTAACTTCATAAATTCAGTTATTCTATCATAATACCTTTGTGTGCATTGTTCGTTAGGATATTCATTACATTTATCTTGAGTAAACCATTTTTCTATTGGACCATAGACTGCTGTTGCTCTATTGTGTGCTTCATTTAGTTCAGCATAAATCTTTTTAACTTTAGCAACTGCTTCGGCTCTACCTGTGTTTTTGTTTACATTAGGAATAGTTAAAGCGGCAACAACACCGATTATTCCCATTACAATCAAAGTTTCTGCTAAAGTAAACGCGTGTGAGTGAACGGTTGATAGTGAACTGTTATGTGTGAACTGACAACTCTCACCTCTGTTCACTCCTGACCGTTCACCCTTAAATGGGTTACAAACAAAGGTTTTTAAACACACAAGTAGGTCGAAAGCCTTGCTACGTCTAGCTTTGTCCCCCCCCCCACCCTACTGGAAACGCTGTCTGGGAGCCGGTTTGCACCAATGCTATTTTTTATGCTAAACTCCTTTAATTAATTACTAACCACTTTATAATACACAATTCGCTCAATTTTTGCAAGAAGTTAAATGTAATTCATATTATATAGATGCTTCTCCATCTGTCAATTTTTTATTTATTTGTGTTATAAATTTTTCAACAAAATCGATTGCTTCAACATCTCTTGCTACTGCAGATTTCAAATTCAAAATCTCATCAACATCTAAAGCGTTAATATTTAGGTATGGCCTTTCGTCTGTATATTTCTTTAAATTCTCTTGAGCTTCAACATTATATCCGGGCATGTTTTTTTTAAAAGCATACCACCTATAAAATTGATATAATATCAAAAATTCATCTTCTTCCGAACTATCCAACAAAAACATTTCATTTGTCCTGAAACTGATTTTCTTGAATAGAAATAAATTTAAGAAAAATGCTTTTATTCCTGATAATTCGTACAAATATCCTTGATTTTCTCTAACTATATCAAGAATTTTTTTTGCATTTTTTCGCCTTATTACCGGAGTTTTGTTTTCGTTTATAAAAGATAATAAGTTTTTTATGTCATTGTTTAAACTTTTTAGAATATTTATGATTTCGTTTTCAAGTATATCTTTATTTTTTGAAACTTCAGCATTAAAATTTAGTGAATAACTTTCCGTCAGTATTGTTTTGGAAGATTTATTGTCTGATACTGTTGATACATTGTTGTATTTTTTTATTTTTAGCTTTTCTTGCCAAAGTATAAAAAAGTATATAAAATTTTTTAAAATTTCACTCATAATGTATATTCACTTAACTAAACGGAATGTTCGATTTATCAATTCATTTTTGTCTTGAAAAAAATCTAAGTTGTTATTAAACATTTTAACATTTTTATCATATCGGCGCAAATTTAATATAGCAAATAATTCTGCCGGTATATTCAGCAAAGTTAATTTTGATGTTTCTGAAAAATTCCTAATGAAAGTGAAAAAATCTTCGGAAACACTTTCAACTTCTTTTAAATCCAAAGCAATAGAATTATCCTTAAAGTTCATTTTGTTTAATAAAATTGCCAAATTAGCTAAAGATTTAAAATTCAAATCTTTAGTCTTTATACCTATAACGTATTTATTATCAGAAAAAGTATCCATAAAACACCTCTCATACACTATAATACTAACAAATTTATACATTTTTATAATTATACGGTGTTTGTATCTTTTTACATCTTTAGTATTATTTATTGTTTTTTTAAAAGTTAGGCTTTATTGAAAAATCAGGAAATATTATTATCATAATTCTGTTCAATGTGTGTACATATTTTATATAAAATCTACAACTAAAGTTTGATGTTTTATAAAAAATGAGTTTTTTCAAATCGAATAAGAATTATTTTATGTTTCCGAAAGCCTTATTATATAATGATTTTCCATATTGGCTACACTATATATATGAAATCTACAACTAAAGTATAAACTTCAAAAAAATATAACCGATATAAAAAACATAAGGGAATAAAATATAAGAAGGAAATAGAAATGCCTATTAGTGTAAACACGAATTTATCAGTATTAACCGCGCAAAAATCATTAAACACATCGACAGAAAGAATGAATACTGCGATGGAAAGATTAACAACAGGTTACAGAATTAACAATTCAAAAGATGATGCAGCAGGTATGGCTGTATCTTCAAAATTAAATTTTAAAATATCATCGTTAAAAGTTGCACAAAATAACGGACAAATGGGTGGCTCATTATTAGATACACAAGAAGGGGTTTTATCTGTTATTTCAAGTAACATTACAAGAATAAGAGAATTAACCGAACAAGCAGCCAATGGAGCGTATGGTTCTGATTCAATGAGAGCTATTCAACTTGAAGTTAAAGCAAGATTGGAAGAAGTATCGAGAATAGCTTTGTCAACCGAGTTCAACGGAAAATATTTATTAGATGGTTCTATTACACAAAATATTTGTTTGCAAGTTGGCATAGAATCTAACGGCAACAGTATTATAGAATTAAATTCAAGCCTTTTTGAAAGTTGCACAACAACAGCACTTATTGCAACAGGTATATACTCAGGTCAAACAATAGATCAAATATGTGATACTGCATACCAAGATGATAGTGCAGCAAGAACATTCCTGTCAACATTAGATAGTTCAATAAGTAATATTACAAATAGAATCACTCAAATCGGAGGTATTCAACAAAGAATTTTATCTGCTATTGATGCAACGGTAGTAATGTCTAATAACATGACTTCTGCAAATTCAACAATTCAAGATGCTGATATTGCGGTTGAATCATCAAATTATATCAAACAACAGATATTACAACAAATTTCAACATCAATGTTATCTACGGCAAATCAATCTCCTGCAATTGCACTTAGTTTGCTCGGATAATAAAAATAAAATCTTATATTATATTCCCCTTAGAATTAGATTCTGCCCATTTATGGGCTTTTTTTTACTAAAAATAAAAAAAAAGCCGGCTGTAAGCCGGTAATAATGTCATAGTATGTACTAATTGAAAAGACTTTTTTATATTTCATTACAAAACTTTGTAATATAAATATTATTTATTTCATTTTATTATTTAATTTTTTGTTTCATGGGCTATCAAAAGATAGCCCATAAAACTTTTAGAATTGTTTTAAACTTATACTAAGTTCAAAGCGATTGATGGTGATTGGTTAGCTGTTGCTAACAATGTTGCTGATGTTTGTTGTAGAATTTGTTGTTTAATATAATTAGAAGATTCTGCAGCGATATCAGCATCTTTAATCAATGAACTAGATGCGGTTAAGTTAGTTTCCATTACACTAGCTGAACTTATAGCTGATGTAATTGCAGCTTGCTTACCACCTATTGCAGTTGTAGCATCTGTAACTTTAGCAATTGCACCATCTACACTTGATAAGAATGTTCTTGCATCAGAATCTGACCAAGTTGTACTTACTGCATCACAACCTAAAACTGAAGCATGGCAGTCTTGGAATAATGATGCATCAAGTGTAATTTGTGATTCAGTACCACCTGTAATACCAACTTGTAATGTTATACCATCTGTAATTGAACCGTCAATTAAGTTTTTACCGTTAAATTCAGTTGAATCAGCAATACGAGAAATTTCAGTTAATCTTGCATTAATTTCTGTTGCCATTGCTGACATTGCGTCTGAACCATAAGTACCGTTGGCAGCTTGTTCGGTTAAGTCTCTGATACGATTCAAGTTGTCATTAACAACACCCATTACACCTTCCATCGTATCTAACAATGAAGCACCCATTTGAGCGTTACTTTGAGCTACACCTAATGAACTTGTTTTGTAGTCTAATTTTCTAGACACTGCTAAGCCTGCTGCATCGTCTTTAGATGAGTTGATTTTCAAGCCTGTTGACATACGTTCCATTGCTGTGTTCATTTTGGTTGTAGCTTTGTTCAATGAACCTTGAGCTGTAAGTGATGCGATGTTTGTGTTTACTGTAATTGCCATAATTTGATCTCCTTTCAAAATGCAATTTCTATACTGTAAGAAATTTTACGTGGATATCCTTTCCACACATTTATAGTATCGTTTTTTTAGTTCCAAATGTATTGTAACTAAGTTAGAACTTTCTAATACTTTTGGATGAAATTCAATCAAATTATTAAATATTTTTTTAATTCAATGTGCAATTTTTAGTTTTTTATTAGGCATGGAGCTCCGATTTTACTCAGAACCCCATTTTATATAATAGTCCCTAATTCCTAAACTAATTGAGTAGCGATTGCAGGAGTTTGGTTAGCTGTTGCTAATAGCGAAGCTGATGTTTGTTGTAGAATTTGTTCTTTAATATAGTTAGAAGATTCTTCAGCTATATCAGCATCTTGAATTAGTGAACCTGCTGATGTCAAGTTAGTTTGCATTACACCTGCTGCATCTATTGCAGATAAAATTCTTTGCTGGAAACCACCAATTTTTGTTGTTCTATCTGTTATATTTGATAAAGCAGCATCAATTTTTTCTAAGAATGCTCTTGCTTTTGTATCATTTGAATATGCTTCTTGACAAATACCTGCAATATCTGATTTACCTTCAAATGTTCCAATCAATGTTGAAGCATCTGCTTTTTCGAATAAACTGTTATTTAAAGAGATTGTACTTACATCAGAATCGCTTGTAATACCAACTTGAAGTTTTATATCCTCTGTAATTTCTCCGTTTAATAAGTGTCTTCCGTTAAATTCTGATGATTCTGAAAGTCTTGTAATTTCGTTAAAACGAGCTTCAACTTCTGATTTGATTGCATTTAGAGCATCTGAACCATAAGTACCATTGGCTGCTTGTTCGGTTAAATCTCTTATACGTTGTAAGTTTGATTGATATACCCCTAAAACACCTTCTAGTGTATCTAACATTGATGTACCCATTTGACCGTTGTCTTGGGCAACACCCAATGAACTTACTTTATAATTTAATTTTGTAACTACTGCCATTCCTGCTGCATCATCTTTTGATGAATTAATTTTATAACCTGTTGACATACGTTGCATTGCATTGTTCATCGTGGTAGTAGCTGAATTCAATGATTTTTGTGCAATTAGTGATGAAATATTTGTGTTTACTGTAATTCCCATAGTTTTGATCTCCTTTCAATTAGTACCTATGCTTGTTTAACATACTATGTGTTTCCTTACATACCCAATATCGGGATTAACCAAAACCATCTTTATATTTCTTTAGATAGAAATTTATCATACTTTAGTTTGAAAAATCATGACTTTTTAATATTTGTTTTTATAACTTGAAGTAGTTTTAAAATAATTATTTTAGTATTTTTGGGGAGTGAATATAGCCAAAAAGTCGAATAAAAATATTAACAAAATATATTAATATACATAAAAAAGGTGTATAGATATGTTTTATAAATATTTTCAATTTGATGATTATAATTTTGATGATTGCATGGGAAAAGGTATTTGTTCCGTTGACCCTACAATAACTGCTTTGCAGGAAGTTATTACTATGTATTTGAAAGAATTAGCTTTTTATACATTAAGACTAAAAAAGAAAGGTGTTACTAACAAAATTATACGAGATAATATAATAAACACTATTTCAGGACTTTCTTCAAATACAGATTATTCTCATGAACAATTTGAAAAAATTGTTATGAATTTGTATGAGAATATCAGACAATCAAAAATTTTATACGAAAGACTTTGCAAAGGTAATAATGAAAATTCTAAAAATATCGAAAAAAAGCTGGATTTAAATAAAAATTTTAATTTTAATGAAGCCATTAAACAGGGAGAAAAAGAATTTATAAGAAAAAATAAATTATTATCAAAAACACAAAGACAAATTTATGACATTCTTTTAATTCTAATAAAAAATGTTTGTATGAACTTAATACAATTAAAAAGCTATAACAAAGAATGTGATAATTCATACTATACAATGTTGCACGTTTTAAATGTTATTGATTACAAAAAATTTCCTGCTGAAAAATTGAAAAAATTTGTAAATACGCTGGTAAAAACCAATTATAGTTTACAAAAAATACTTCATGATGCGGAAAAAGAAAGATACGGCAAGCAAGAACCAATAGAAGTTTCATTTTCAACAAGACCAAATAAGGCTATACTTGTTTCCGGTTCAAATTTGAAAGAACTGGAGGAAGTACTAAATGCAACAAAGGGTCAAAATATTGATGTTTATACTCATGGCTCAATGATTTTAGGTCATACATATCCAAAAATAAAAGAATATAAACATTTAATTGGTCAATACGGGCTTGGTGTGGAAAATTGTTTATTGGATTTTGCAACTTTTCCGGGTTCTATTTTGATGACTAAAAATTCATTACAAAATGTTGAATATTTATATAGAGGAAGATTGTTTACAACAGATATAAATGTTCCGAAAGGAATAACGCAAATCTTTAATAATGATTACAGACCGCTTATAGAATCTGCACAAAAAGCAAAAGGTTTTGCAAAAGGTCAAATCAGAGAACCTTTAAAAATCGGTTATCAAGAAAATGTGATTAAAGAAAAAGTAAATGAAGTTATAAAAAAAATAAAAGCAAAAAACATAAAGCATTTGTTTATAATCGGAATTCTAAATCATACTTCTTTACAAAAAAATTATTTTTCAAGACTTTTGAAATCTATACCAAAAACGACGTATGCAATAACTTTATCCACGTATATTCCAACGTCAAATACTTTTCAAATAAATTCTTCCTACGATTTTATGCTAATGTATGAAATTTTAGAAGATTTGAACAGGAAAACAGAAGAAAAAACATTTGATATATCAGTATTTTTAACAAAATGCGATAAATTTGCGATTGCAAATTTACTAAATTTAAAACTACTAAATGTTGATAATATCTTTTTGGGGCATTGTTCTCCGATGTTAATTAATCCGAGAATAACTGATGCTTTTAGGGATATTTTCGAAATAAAAATGATTACAACACCTAAAGAAGACTTGGATAGTTTAAAAAAGATTTCATAAAAAATAATAATGATTGATATAACAAATATTTTGTTCTAAAATACGTATATGATGAAATTACATAATACATATACAAACAAGACAGAAGAATTTAAACCAATAGAAGGTAACAAAGTAAAAATGTACGTGTGCGGTCCGACAGTTTATGACTATGCACACTTAGGACATGCCAGATGTTATATAACTTGGGATGTTTTGTACAGATATTTAAAATTCAAAGGATATGATGTTACATATTGCAGAAATGTAACTGATGTTGACGATAAAATTTTGAAGAAATCAGAAGCAGAGGGAAAAACACCTGAAGAAGTTTCAACATACTGGTATAAATCTTTTACAAAAAGCATGGAAGGTTTAAATAATTTAAAACCCGATATAGAACCATTTGCGACAAAAACAATCGGCGAAATGATTTCAATCGTAAAAGATTTAATTAAAAACGGATATGCATACGAATCAAATGGTGATGTATATTTTAGGGTAAAGAAATTTAAAAACTATGGCATGCTTTCGAAACAACCGATAGACCAGTTAGAAAGCGGAGCAAGGGTTGAAGTTGGTGATATAAAAGAAGATCCTTTGGATTTTGCATTGTGGAAGAAAGATGAAAAATTCGGATATAATTCACCTTGGGGTGTAGGTCGTCCGGGTTGGCATATTGAATGTTCAGCAATGAGCAGAAAATATTTAGGTAAAACAATTGATATTCATGCTGGCGGAGCTGATTTGATTTTCCCTCACCATGAAAATGAAATTGCACAATCTGAGTGTGCAAACGGTTGCAAGTTTGTAAATTACTGGCTGCATAACGGTTTTGTAACTATTAACAAAGAAAAAATGTCAAAATCTTTGGGTAATTTTTTAACTATAGACAAAGTTTTACAAAATTATGATGCAAATACAATAAGATTATTTATTTTAACAAATCACTACAGAATGCCTGTTGAATTTTCCGATGAAGTTTTACAATCGGCGCAAGCAGGTGCAAAACGTTTATTAAATGCAAAAGCAACACCAATTGACGAAACATTGGATATAACTCAAACAGAAGAATATAAACAATTTACGGATGCAATGGATGATGATTTAAATACATCTAAGGCTTTGGCTGTTTTATTTGACTTGGTTAATAAAGCAAATAAAGATGAAAAAAATGCTTATACCCTTCTTGTAAAATTAGGTTCTGTACTTGGTTTTAACTTTACAAAAACAGAATTGACAGAAGAAGAATTAAAAGAAAAAATTGATATATTAAATTCTGATTTAGATTTACAAATTAATTCGATGGATGAATTATTAGAAATAAGAAAAAAAGCCAGAGAAGAAAAAAATTGGGAATTAGCTGATAAAATACGTATTTCATTAGATAAAGTCGGAATTGTGGTAAAAGATTCTAAGGATGGCACAGTTTGGGAATTAAAAAAATAAAACATATAATTCTGATAATAGTATTTTCAATACTTATTTTTACAAATTCGCAAATATTTGCAAATGATGAAATACAAAAAGCTCAACAGAATGTCAGAGTAGCTATAGGTAATCAAAATTTCCAAAAATATAATTATAATGAAATAACTGTTTTTGGAACATCAGATGTTCAAATTATAGATAAAAAGACAAATGAGTTATTAACAACCATTCCAATAGATACACCGATTAATATAAAAATAAAAGATAATACATATCAAATATACGTAGAAAAAGATAAAGAAACAAACAATTTAATTCAAAAGCAAAAAGAAACAATAACATTAAATTCGGATTTTGTTTTAAAATCTCCAGGCGGACTTTTGGGGATTAAAGATTTAAAAAGAAGTGGTAAACAGGCGTTATATAAAGATTCTCTGGAAATAATAAAAAAACCAAAAACGAACGATTTATTTTTTGTTATAAATGTTTTAGATGTTCAAGAATATTTAAAAGGTGTTGTTCCGAATGAAATGCCAATAAGGTTTGGATTAGAAGCATTAAAGGCACAAACAATTGCTGCGAGAAATTATGTTTTGTGTTCAAGAGATAAAAAAACGAATGAATATGATGTAGTTGATTCTGTTGCAAGCCAAGTTTATTACGGTGCAAATACAGAAACAGAAATTTCCAATAGAGCGGTAAAAGAAACAGACGGTATTGTTGCAATTCATAATTGGAAATTAATTCTTGCACAGTATAGTTCAACAGCCGGCGGATATACAGAAAGTTATGAGAATGCTTTTTCAGAACCGGATAGTAAAAAATTTCCCGCAAACAGGAAGCCATATTTAATGGCAAAAGCAGATATGCTAACACAACAACCGTTAAAAACAGAAGAAGATGTAAGAAATTTTTATATGACTAAACCGGACTCTTATGATATTCGTTCTCCATATTACCGTTGGAAGAAAGAATGGTCAAATGAAGAATTAAATCAGGTTTTAGCAAGAACATTGGTTGAACAATCAAAAACAGGTTTTGTAAATCCAAAATTGGAAAAAGCAGAAAATTTTGGAAAATTACTAGATATAAAACCAATAAGACGAGGCGATTCCGGAAAATTAATGATTGTAGAAATAACAACAGATAAAGGTATTTTTACAGCACAAAAAGAACTTGTAATAAGAAGATTATTCCAAAAAGATAACATTTCGCTTCCGAGTGCAAATGTAGTTTTTGATTTTGTAAAAGATGAAAAGGGTAATATTGTAAATATTATTGCAAATGGCGGAGGATTTGGTCATGGAGTCGGAATGAGCCAATATGGTGCAGGCTTCATGGGAAAAGAATTAAAAATGTCGTATGATAAAATTTTAAAACACTATTATACAGATATTACTTTAGGAACAATGCCGATAATAATTTCTGCACACCCTTCGCAACAAAAACAAACACAAAAATTTTATCTTGATTATAAAAATGCAAATTTAATAGTTGATAACAGATACAATCTTTCAAAAATCAATTTAATAATAAACAACAAAGAAGTACAAATACCTTTAGAACAGAGTATTTTTCCAAAAACACATTTGGTAATTGATATATCAAAGGAAATTAAAAAAGGTGAAAATACAGTTACATATTGCTATCCTCTTGATGAAAGCAATATGAAAGCAGCAAGATTATATATAGAGGCAGTAAATCCTTATGCAGACAAGTTCGGATTCTAATAATAAAAGTGCAACCATATTAAAAGCAGCGTGGCTAATAGCAGTAGTTACTGTTATTAGTAAATTAGTCGGATTTTTAAGAGATGTAATTGTTGCAAACTACTATGGTGCATCAACAGTATCCGATGCGTATTTTTATGCATATCAATTTCCTGCACTTGCGGTAACTCTTTTGGGTGGAATGGGCGGACCTTTTCATAGTGCAACGGTTGCTGTATTTACAAAAATAGTGCCGCACTTAGACGAAAAACCTCCTGAAGTTGCCGAAAAACTTTTTAATACGTTTTTAACCGTAAGTTTTATATTTTTTACTTTATTGACGATAATATTTTTCTTTTTTGCACATCCGATAATGTCTTTGATTATTTCTGACGGAAGTGCAGAATTAGTAAATCTTGCAACAATACATTTAAAAATAATGTGTCCGACACTCGTTATTGGCGGATTAATTGGGATATATTACGGAATTTTAGTTACATATAAAGAATTTATTTTACCCAGTTTATCTCCAATTGTTGTAAGTGTTGTTATTATCGGGGCTTTGCTTATTACCAAAGGCGATGATACAGGTATAGTGCTTGCAACGGCAACTGTAGTCGGTGCATTATGTCAATTATTACTTCAAATGCCAAGAGTAAGACAAATAGGGTACAAAATAAGACCAAATTTAGAAGTGTTTAATAATACAAATTTCAATAATATTTTGGAATTACTATTTCCTGCGGTATTAAGTTCTACAATCGGACAAATACACATTTATATAGATATGTTCTTTTCTTCTTGCTTAGAAGAAGGTGCTTGGACTGCGATTGGATTTGCAAATAGAGTTTTTCAATTCCCTGTCGGAATTTTAGTTACGGCATTTTTAGTTCCATTATTTCCTCTATTTTCAAGATTGGTTGGAGAAAAAGATTTTGACGGAATTAGAACATATTTTAACAAAGGTGTTGGGGTTTTATTTTTCGCAGCAATACCAATTATTATAGGAATTCTTCTTTTAGGATATGATGGTGTAAAAATAGTATTTGAAAGAGGTGCATTTAACGATAATGCAACATTTATGGTAACTCAAGCATTATGGTTTTTATCTTTTTCAATATTACCTTACGTTTTTAGAGATTCAATAACCAGAGTGTATTATTCATTTAATGACTCTGCAACGCCTTTTTATATCGCCTTTTCATCTATAGTTTTAAAAGTTTTGTTTAATTACATATTAGTTAAAAAATTAGCTTTAGGTATTGGTGGTATTACTTTATCTACTTCTTTGGTAACATTATTTAATGCTGTTATGCTTGGAATATTGATAAGCAAAAAAATTAAACTTAATTATAAAGAACTATTTATAAATCTTTTAAAAATGGTAATTGCAGGTGTAATTACATTTGTTGTTTGTTATTTTATAATTCAATTTGCAGATTTAAAATTTATGAATATTATAAAAGTAATGCCAAAATATACTTATGAATTAATAAAGATATGTTTTATCGGATTAATTTGCATAGTATTATATGGCGGATTAAATTTATTATTTAAAATGGAATATGCCGGAGAATTGGCAAAAAGAGTAATGGAAAAAATAAAAAGATGATAGATTTTGAAGAAAAAAATATAAAAGAAATACTTGAAAATGATGGAGTAATAGCTTTTGTTACAGATACAGTATGGGGTTTAGGATGTTTACCGACATCTAAAAAGGCTGTTGAAAAGATATATGAAATAAAAAACAGAGATTCTAAAAAACCTTTAATACTAATGTCAAATAGCTATGAAAATCTTAAAGAATATGTAAAACCGCAAACGATAATGGCAAAAGAGATTATAAAAAAATATTTTCCCGGAGCATTAACACTGGTTGTAAACAAATCTGTTAATACACCCGATTATATAACAAGCGGACTTGAAACAGTCGGTATAAGAGTACCTAAAAATGAAGTTTTTTCTTCTATTTGTGAATTAATAGACGGGCATGTACTTGCAACAACAAGCGCAAATATTTCAAACGAACCTCCTGCCTTAACATATGAAGAAGCTTTGAATTATATTGGTGATAAAGTGGATTTGGTTATAAAAGATTACGGAGAAAAAGCACAAGGGCATGCATCAACTGTTGCAGGTGTTTTACCGACAGGCTTAAAGATATATCGACAAGGGGATGTATATTTAAAGTAATAAATTAAAATTATTATTTTTTCTTAAATATTTTTAATATACTTTTAAAGATATCTTTTACAAATTCAGTAAATAAAACTTTAATTGGTCTGTCTTCGATAGTATTGAACACAAAATATATAGGGTCAGGCGCATTATTAAATCGCATACGTCTATCATTTTTGTTAAGATACTCCAAATTATCTTTATTTTTATTTAAAAAACCGTCAAATTGATTTTCAGACATAATATACTCTCCAAACAAATATCTATATTTATTTTAATATTTTTTTTTAAATTTTTCAATCTCTGTTAAAAAAAAAATTATAGGAAACATATCAGTCTATATATGAAAAATATATAGACTGATATATAACTCTTGTTAGTTCAATTTTATTTTAAAGAAATTAAAATTATCATTTGAATAAATTATTGTATTTTGCCTTCTTTTTTTAACCTTTATTATCAAGTGCCCGTTCTTTTTCTTCTTGGCATTTTTTCATAGTTTCGAGTAAAAAGTTGCCTACATCATCAGGATTAGATAAATCTATTTTTGGAGGATTATCAAAAACATTAATATTTTTTGGGTCTTCTTTTTGGGGCCCTTCGGTAGTTTTTGCACTTATGTTTTTATTGTTAATAGAAGCCGGACCTACTCCCGGTGATGGTATTTCTGGATACATTTTAATCATAAGCACCTCATCTTTCTTTAGTTAGTAATACACATGATATATAAAAACATTTTAGACCATCGAATTTCAAAAATCCAAAAAATCGTTACAAAATTTAATAAACAATCCAACCCAGCATTCAAGAAGCAAGTGCAACACCTTGAAGATGAAATAGAGAAAGAAGGAACCAAAAAATCTATTTGTTGCACAACATTTAAAATATAAAATTAGCGAGAAGGAGTATAAATATTTTTCCCTTCATTTACGTATTTGCGTAATTCCTCTTCACCAATATCTGTTGCAATATTTCCGTAAACGGTAATCCCTCTTTTTTTGAATTCTTCAAACCAGTTTGGTTTAAAGCCTTCGTCAAATCCTGTAATTTTTTCAACTGATTTTGAAGGAACACCATAATAAACTTCTTTTATCCCTGACCACATAATACCGCCAATGCACATCATACAAGGTTCTGCAGTTACATACAATTTTAAATTGTAAGGGGCTAAATCAAAAGTGCCGAGTTTTGATTCGGCAGCTTTTATTGCATTCATTTCAGCATGATTATTTGAACAATGTTCATTTACAACTGAATTAGCAACTTTCACAACTAATTCATTTTTGTCATTGTATATAGCAGCAACAAAGGGACCTGAACCTTTATCTGTATATGACTTCATATCATTTTGTAATTCTGTGATAATATTACTTGCTGTTTTCACTTTTTCGTAATCAATTTTTTCATTAGAAATAACTTTTGAACAATCAACATTAAAAATGTGCATAAAAAAGTTTAATATTTTTTTCATAGAAATCGCTTTATTCCTCCGATAAAGATATTATCACAAAATAAAGTAATTGGCGTAAATTTTTCATTACGTTTTGTAAATTAATGTAACATTTTGTTGCAAAAACTTACTATTCTGATTATAATTGGTTTGTAAATGGTTGTGCAAAATTAATAATTAGGCAATTTTTTTGATTCACATGTTTTATAGCATTGTGGTGTAAAAATTCGAAGGTTAGAATTGATTAACAAAGAAGCGCTATTAAAGCAAGAAAAAGAAATATTATATAACAAAAGTATGGCTACTAATCCTATTGCAGGTTCAGGATTCACTCCAAGACCGCAGATTAGTAATACGACTCGTCCTACAATGAACAGATTATATTGCGGGTATAATAATTCGGATAACAGTTCGATGCTCCGCACAATGGATTACAGAGAAATAATTTCAGAATTAAACACTTCGTTAAAAGGCAAAACAAATCCGACTGATTTTTATTCTTCTTTGAATGCAATATTAACCAGAAAATTAGGTGCACAATTTACGGCAGTCGGGTTATATCAGGAAAAATCAAAGTGCATAAATATAAAACTCATAGACAAAATTGGCGGAACGTATTCTACAAGAATTTTTTTATCGGATGAAACTAATCCTATTGTAGAAGCGTTTAACAAACAGGAAATTCTGATAAAACGTGATTCAGACTTTTTAAAATTATCCTATTTACAGTATTCTACTGTTGCCATAATACCGTTAATATCTGTTACAAATTGCCTTGGAGTAATGATTATTGGCGATAACAATGTAGAAGAACATACAGATTTATATTCCTTAATTGTTAATCACTATGCTTTGTTTATGCATAATGCAAATTTAATTGAACAAACAAATGCTCATGCAAATACGGACAGCTTAACCTCGTTGAGTAATCATAGGGGTTTTCAGGAAATTTTATCTCACGAATTAGAAAAAGCGGAGAAAAAATCTTCGACACTTTCCGTGGTTATGATGGATATAAATAACATATCAAAAATCAATCGTGAATTAGGTCATGCGAAAGGTGATGAAATAATAAAACTTGTAGCAGAAAAAGTTAAGCAAAATATTCGTTCCGGCGATACTGCCGGAAGATATGGTGGTGATGAAATAGCGATTATTTTACCAAATACGGACACAAATGAGGCAAAATACTTAGCTGAATATTTAACATACAGTTTATCTTGCTGCTTTGTCGATGATGTTGGTCCGATAAAAGTATCTGTTGGTATTGCAAATTATCCGCAATGTGCAAAGGAACAAGAAAAATTATTGGTATCTGCAGAACAAGCTATGTATATATCTCAATCAAAGGGTTATAAAGATGGAATGAGTGCGATTATTAGTGCATCAGATTTTAATTTCTGGGACGATTTGGCTTTGCATTCATTTGCAGAAGTATTAACAAAACGACATTCACAACTTGGTGTAAATTTTGAAGAAGAACTTGTAAGTAAGTTCGCAAATGAAGATATTTCTTCGCAGCATCATTTAGAAGAATTAGCGTCATCTTTAGCTAGTGCTATTGATGCGAAAGACCCATACACAAAAGGTCATTCTACATCTGTATCAAAATATTCGGAAGCTCTTGCTCGTGCTCTAAATTTACCGGAGCACGAAGTTCAAAGAATCAGATTAGGTGCATTATTACACGATGTAGGGAAAATAGGTATTCCTGAATCAGTATTAAAGAAGCCGACACATCTGTCAGATGAAGAATGGGAAATTATGAAGCAGCACCCAATAATCGGGGCAGAAAAAGTTTTAATGAAAAACGAAGCACTAAAAGATTTAGCGCCAATGGTTAAATATCATCATGAACATTATGATGGTAGTGGATATCCTTATAAATTAAAAGGTGAAGAAATACCTTTAGAAGCAAGAATAGTTGCTGTTGCAGATACTTATCATGCATTAATAAGTGATAGACCATACAGAAAAGGTTTGGGTGTTGAAAAAGCATGTGAAATTTTACAATCAGGCGCAGGAACTCAGTGGGATGCAGAATTAATCCGAATGTTTATACAAATTGCTCCCGCATTAGCAACAACTATTTAGAATGTTTTTTAGAATTCACTTGCTTTTTTTTTAAGATAATGATAGAATCTAGAATGTGGTAATGTAAGTGTTTTATGCATTATCGAAATGGTTAAAGAGGTGAATTTATGAAAGATTTTTTAAAAAAAGGTTTAGCGTTTACATTAGCTGAAACACTTGTCGTAATGGGTATTATCGGCGTTGTTGCAGCTTTGACTATTCCTAACTTGAACCAAGCAACCGGTGAAAAAGAAAGAGTAGCAAGAGTTAAAAAGATGTACGCAACACTTGAAGATGCTTTGGGCAGAACAACAGCAATTTATGGTCAACTTGAAGATTGGTCAACTGAAAATAAACATGCTAATATATTATCTGACAGAATGGTAGATTTTCTAAAGACTGTAAATAGTACAACTAGTAATGCTGCGATTCAAAATACTTTCTTTAAAGATGGTAAGGTGTATAAATATAATACTACTAGTACGCAATATAAAGCATTCGGTACAAATTCAGCTGCTTTTTTGACTGCAGACGGAAGTTCGGTCGGAATTATTGAAGACGGAACAAATTTTACAGTATTTGTAGATATAGATGGGCCTAACAAAGGTACGGGAACACTTGGTAGTGATGTGTTTCAGTTTTACTTGAAATCTGTTAATCATTATACTCTAACACCTGCCGGTCGTTATTCTACAGTTGGTACTGATACAGGTTTTGGTTATACATTAAGTGTTGATGATTGTATTACAAATTCAAATTGTACAGCTTGGGTAATTGACCATGGTAATGCTGACTATGAAAAAGTTAATAATACAACTAAAAATTCTTTAAATGATTCATCACCTACTTATAAAAAATAATAGATATTAAGAAAATATGAGGAAATTAATTATGAAAAAATTTAAAAAACTATTAGCGTTCACATTAGCTGAAACACTTATTGTAATGGGTATTATCGGTGTTGTTGCAGCTTTAACTATCCCTAACTTAAACCAATCAACAGGTGAAAAAGAAAAAGTTGCAAGAGTAAAAAAAATGTATGCAACACTTGAAGATGCTTTAGGCAGGGTTGAAGCTGTATATGGTCCAATCAGTGAATGGAAAGATAGTGAATTGAAAGCCAGTACATTAGAAAACAGAATGCTGGATTTTATGAAAACAACAAAAGATTGTGGTTATAGTATAACCAGTGACTGTTTTAATACATCAGTTTACGCATTATATGGTACAACCTTTAATCCCGGGGATGCATATGCTAGTAGTTTGAGTGATCCGACAGGTTTGGCTGCTGCATTTGTTAATGCTGATGGTTCATCTATTGCTATTACAAGTAAAGATAACACAGCTTTCATGTTCCTTGTTGATGTCGATGGTCCAAAGAAAGGTGAAACTAAAGTTGGTAAGGATGTTTTCCAATTCTATTTAAAAAATGAAAGCAATGCTGTGCTAACTCCTGCAGGACGTGGCGGATATACCAGCAATGTTACTGATTGTGTAACAGGCGATGCTTCAAATTGTACAGGTTGGGTTGTTGACCATGATAACATGGACTATCTAAAATGTGATACTGTAAAAGATAATGCTCCTACTTGTCACTAATTATTAAAAAATAATGTATATAAAAATTGGTTGATATATTATATATCAACCAATTTTTTAATTTAGAAAAGAGCTATCAGGATATTATGGCAGATATTTTGTCCAATGTTCATCAAGATTTTGAATAAATATTGATGCATCTAATACATCGTCTTTTGTAATAGGTGGCAAATCCGTAACCATTTCTAAAGGTTCAACGTCATCTTTCACATCAATGCTATTTATCCCTAAAAAAGCTAATCCAAATGTTTTTCCGCATTCACAGCAATGTAGCTTAACTACCAGCATAGAATCCTCTTTTCTTACAATTTCAATCGAATCTTCACGAAAATCTGATTTGCATTGCGAACAACATAAGTTGTTAAAAAGTTTTGTAATTTTTGTTTTTGTATTTTGCATAGTATCCTTTCCTATCTACATGGATATTATATACCCCAAAATTATGTTTAAAAATAGTCTAACTGTGGAATATTATTCATGTGATTAAAAGGAGTATAAAAATGTTCACTATTTCTTTAGTAACTATGGGCTTTATCGTGTATGCTGCCTGTGTTATTGTTCCAAGCGTAATAGATGAATTGTTACATTCTTAACATTAAAATAAGTATATGTGTTAAATTGTAACAATAAATATAAATAATTGTAGTATGTTTAGGGCATGCTACGACGGAATATTTTTATTTTTATACATTTCTGCCCATAATATAAGCTTTTTCTAATAAGTCTTTGCTTTCATTAACTTCATTAGGAGTATCCAGTCCGCCTGCTTCCAAAAATCCTGATAACTTAACTCCATCAAGACATGAAATCCAACCGTTAATGCCGTTTAATACTGTTTTAACAACTCCTTTTGAAGAGTCTGCTGATGTAGCTATAAGGTAAACTTCGTTGAAATTATTATCAGTGAAAAAAAGCGAATTAGCTCTATCTATAAGAGTTTTCATTTGTCCGCTCATTTCATAATAATATACAGGAGTTGCCCAAACTATAACATTTGATTCTCTTATTTTTTTTGTAATTGCATTTACATCATCGTCGATTATGCATTCGCCTAATCTTTGACAAGCTAAACAGCCTTTACAAAATTCGATTTTTTTGCCTTTCAACGAAATTAATTCAACTTCGTGTCCTGCCTCTTTTGCACCTTTCATAAATTCATGTGATAAAATCTCTGAATTTGAATCTTTTCTTAAACTTGTTGATATTATCAAAACTTTTTTCATAATTTTCCTTTTTACCTTAAATCATTAAACTTTTTGTAGTCTTGCGTAATTTGCATCCATAGCTTTTTTACCCATAGAACCAAAATCAATCGTGTACATTAAACTTTCACCGACTTCAATCACATCAAGTATTTCGCCAAATCCAAGATGCTCATGAAAAACTTTTTCTCCTTTGCTAAAGAAATATTTTATTTCTTCTTCTTGCTGTTTTAGTTGCGCTTCTTTTAATTTTGCTTGAGCTAATTCATTTTTTTGTTTTTCTTCAATCATTTTTTTTATTTTATTATTTTCAAAAAATGCTTTAATTTTTTCTTCTTCTTTTTGTTTATTTATTAATGATTTTTTTACAATAACCTTGTTTGGCGTATGTTTTACAGGAGTATTGTATTGCAAATTTTCGTATTTTTTGCGAGAAGGCGCAACAAAATTTGAACCAAAACCGCTTGATGGTTTTACATATCCGTCAGAATCAAAATTTGTTTTACTGTAACTGTTTGAAGTTTTTGAATCTGTTTTTATTTTTTGAACGGCACTTCTGAATGTAGAATGAGAAGATTCAATGTTTGATGAAGTCGATGATTCTATTAAGTTTGCGGGGATTTCTTCAATAAATCTGCTTGGATTATAATATCTGTATTCACCCCAAGTTTGTCTGCGTTTTGCAGATGAAATATATAATTTTTCTTCAGCTCTTGTAACTCCTACATACATCAAACGGCGTTCTTCTTCAAGCTCACTTGCTGACGTAAAAGTTCTTTGATGAGGAAACGTTCCTTCTTCCAACCCTGCTAAAAATACAATAGGAAATTCAAGACCTTTTGCGGAATGCAGTGTCATTAAAGTTACATTGTTTGCGATTTCGTCCATTCCGTCAATGTCTGAAACAAGTGCCACTTGCGATAGGAACTCACCTAAAATATTATCAGATTCTTCAGGCTCAAATTCAGATGCAACATTTACCAATTCTTGCAAGTTTTCTATTCTTGCTTCGTCCTCAGGCGTATTCTCAGCTTGCAGCATTCTTACATAACCTGTTTTTTCCAAAACTAAACTTAAAAATTCAGCAAGACTATATTTATCAACTGCTTGTCTTAATTTGTCTATCAATTCTTTAAAATCTTTTAATTTAGTTTGAGTTTTTGCGTTTAAATCAGATTCTTCAATAATTTCAATAGCTTGCATCAAACTGAAATCGTGTTCATCTGCGAATTTTTGAAGATTTGATATTGAAGTTTCTCCAATAGCTCGTTTTGGCACATTTACAATACGTTTGAAACTTTGTGAATCGTGCGGATTATATATTAACTTTAAGTATGCAATAGCATCTTTAATTTCTTGTCTGTCATAGAATTTCATACCGCCAAAGACTCTATACGGAATACCTGATGCCATACATGCTTCTTCTATCGCACGTGATTGTGCATTTGTACGATACAAAATTGCATATTTGTTATAATCACCTTCACAAGTTTTTTGAATTGTTGAAGCAATAAAGTTCGCTTCATCAGAATCGTCTTGAGCCTCGTAATATTTTATTTTTTCGCCGTCGCCTTTTTGCGAAAACAAAACTTTTTCAACACGCTCTTCATTATTTTCAATGATTGCATTTGCCGCTTTTAAAATGTTTTCTGTGGAACGATAATTTTGTTCCAGCTTGATTATTTTCGTATTTAGAAAATCTTTTTGAAAACCTAAAATAATTTTGTAATCCGCACCACGCCAACTGTATATTGATTGGTCAACATCACCTACAACGCAAAGTGAACGAGATTCAGGTATTTCATCAGACATATTTGTAAATAACATATTTATAAGTTTATATTGCGCAATATTTGTATCTTGAAATTCGTCTACCAAAATATGTTGAAATCTTGAATAATATTTTTCTCTGATACTCGGATTCTGTTCAAAAAGTTTTACGGTAAGCATAAGCATATCGTCAAAATCAATCGCATTGTTGTTATTTAGCGTGTTTTCATATTCTTCAAATACTTCCGCAATTTTTTGTGCTTTAAAATCTCTTGCAAATGTTGCAAATTGATAAGCATCTTCCATTTTATTTTTTGCATTGGAAATAACAGTTCTAACATACTTAGGTTGATAAACTTTATCATCCATGTTAAGTTTTTTTAAGGCATTTTTAACAACGGACATGCAATCTGAATCATCATAAATTGTAAAATTATGGTCCAATTTTTTACCTGATTTGAAATCATAATTTTCAATATCTTGCCTTAAAATTCTTCCGCAAATACTATGAAAAGTGCCTACCCACATATATTTAACGGTTTGTTCACCCAAAATGGAAGATAAACGTTCTCTCATTTCTCTGGCAGCTTTATTTGTGAATGTAACAGCAAGAATCTCACGAGGTTTAACTCCATTTTGAACCAAATAGGCAATTCTTGAAGTTAAAACTTTTGTTTTCCCTGAACCTGCTCCTGCAAGCACAAGCAAGGGTCCTTTTGTTGTCGTTACAGCATTTTTCTGCTGTTGATTAAGATTATCTAATATATTATTTTCCATATCCCTATTCAAAAAATTATTTTTGTGCTATTATAATTATAATAGAAAAGATAATATTTTGCAAAGGTAAAGGTTTATGGCAGAAATAAAGGAAATTAATATGTTTAGTGGTAATGAAAATGAAGAATCACAAGGGTCAATTATGGTACCGTTTGACGATTTAGATTCAATCTCGGAAGATTCACCAAATACTGTTGATGAATTAGCTATGGAACTTGCTACTATTCAGCAATCTGCTAAAAGAATTGCAGTTATCGGAAGCAGAAACCTTGCAATTACTCATCAACAAATTATTGAAACTCTTGTTACGGCATTGGCTCAACAAGGTAATACAATTATTACTTCAGGCGGTTCTTCAGGAACAAATGCTGCGGCTATCCGCGGTGCAATGAAAGCAAATCCTAAAAAATTAAAGGTTATTTTACCGCAAACTATCGGTCAACAACCTTCTGATGTTCAAGATCAACTAATTGGTGTGCCAAATATTGTTGAACACCCTGATAGAGCCATGATGACTTTGGCTGATGCTTCAAGAATTTGTAACAGAGAAATTATTGATGATTGTAACCAGTTAATTTGTTTCTTGTCTCATACGTCAAAAACTTTGCATGGTGCTATTGAATACGCTGAAGAAGGACATAAGGTTATTACTACTTTTTACCTTGACTAATAATGGATTTAATTAAAAAACTTACAGGTAAAAATAAAAACGATTATGAACAAGCTGCCGCACATATTATAGATTGTGCCGATGTTTGTACTTTTGAAGAATTGGTTAAAAAAGATGATTTTTTGTTTGATTTTATTAAACAAAATGTTGCGAATCGCTTGGAAAATGCTTGTAATAGAAATAACGTCAAAAATTTGTTTAAGTTCTTAAAATTTTATTCTCCGTCATACGAAGATTTTATTGCAAAAGCTCTGGTAAAATTCGCAGATGATGAAATTCTTAATGTAATGAAAAACTTAATTTATAACGGTTCTGTTGATGAACAGTGTTATGCGGCAAAGTTTTATTCATTATGCAAAGATGAATCGGTTACAGAAAAATTAAGAGGCTTTGCTTTTTGTGATAACGAGGCTTTGGCGCTAAATTCTACATTGGCGCTATCTCATATTCAAGATAAAGTAAGTTTGGATATAGCACTTGAAAAGATAAATTCAAATGATGACTTCGAAATTTTATCAGGCGTAAAATTTATTTCTGCTTATGGGGCAAAATCTTTTATCCCAAAAATCTTCGAAGTCATGAAAAAAACTTCAATGTCAGAACATATTGCTTGCGAAATAGGATATATGGAAAATTTCGTGGAATTACTCACAACAGATTACGAAAACACTATTTTGGCTATATTAAATATTTTGCAAGGTTTGGGTGAAATAGTACCATTATCAAATATTTTCGCTTTTCAGTTTTTTGAAATTTTTGAAAAATTAATTAATTCAATCCCTGATTCGAAAAATTCCATTTTATTACTAACTGCGCAAAATAAATTTAATCAATTAACCGAAAATGATGAGTATTTGTTTGATGAAGATAAAAACACAAAAGACGAAGTTAACGAAATCAAGCTACTTTTAAATAATTCATTAGATTATGATTTGATTAATTTTATATATCCTGAAATAAATGAGAATAGTGATTTTGTATATTTTGCGCTTGATTTAGCGACCAATTTACAAAGTATAAGAAAACTCTTAACCTCAAAAAATCAAACGCTTGTTTTAAAAGCATTGGAAACTTTAAAAAATTTGAATAGCTTAACAAATGCTGATAAGGAAATCGCATTACAAAACGTTGCGGATGAAAACATAAAATTAATTATAGATGCACTATAGAGGGTGGTTATGGATTTTACGGAAAAAACTTTATCAACAAAAAGAGTATATAACGGCAAAGTTGTATTTGTAGATTATGACGATATAGAAACATCTGACGGGCATAAGAGTTTTAGGGAAGTTATACGACACCCCGGCGGAGTTGTAATAGTTGCGCAAAAAGATGAAAATACCATATTAATGGTAAAGCAATACAGATACCCTCTAAAATCAACATCATTGGAACTCCCTGCAGGAAAATTGGAATACAATGAAAATTCTGATAATGCAGCGCAAAGAGAGTTGCAAGAAGAAACAGGTTATATCGCAAAAACGTGGAAATCACTAGGGTATATTCATACAACACCGGGTATATGTGATGAAAAACTTTATTTGTATTTGGCAAAAGATTTAATATACACAAAACCAAATCCCGATGAAGGTGAAGTTTTGCAATCTTTGGAATATAATATTAATGATATTTTAATTATGATAAACAATGGCGAGATAAACGACGCTAAAACAATATGTGCTATTCATAGAGCATTTCAAAGAAAATAAGGAAATAAACAAAAATGACAATCAGAATGGTTGCAACAGATATAGACGGAACAATTTTAAAGTATGACGGAAAATTTAATCCTGATGTAATAAAATGTATCCAAAATTTAGATAGAAGCGGAATAAAAGTAGTTTTAATTACCGGAAGAATGTACAAAGCTGCAAAAAAAATAGCGAATTCATTAAATATTACAACTCCGATTGTTGCATATCAGGGAGCATTAGTCAGAGATAATTCTGATGATGCTAAAATATTGTATGAAAGATATATTCCAGACGAAACTGCTTCAAAAATAATTAATTGGGCAAAAAAACAAGATGTTCATATAAATTTGTATATGAATGATGAGTTATATGTTGAACAGGAAAATGAATTTACGAGAAAATACGTATCATTTCAACATATCCCGTTTAACGTAACTCCTTTTGACGGCTTAAAATTGCATGATGTAAATAAAATTTTGTTAATAGATTATGATAACCCTGACAAGATAACCTTTGTAAACAAACAATTACAAAAAGATTTTCCGGAATTATTTATTGCAAAATCAACAGATTTCTTCTGTGAAGTTTGTCATAAAGAGGCAACAAAAGGCGATGGACTCAGATATTTGCAAGAGTTATACGGAATTAAAAAAGAAGAAACCCTTACAATAGGGGATCATAATAACGATATAGAATTATTATTAGCAGGTGGAGTAAAAGTTGCTATGGGTAATGCGACTGAGGAATTAAAAACTGTTGCCGATTTTGTAACAGATACAGTTGATAACGATGGTTTTGTTAAAGCAATAGATAAATTTGTTAAAGCAGGTGCAAATGTATAGAATTGGAATTGGTTACGATATACATGCTTTAGGTGTAAATAGAGATTTAATAATAGGCGGGGTAAAAATCCCACATACTTTAGGTTTAATAGGGCATTCAGATGCTGACGTTTTAATACATGCAATTATTGATGCTATGTTTGGCGCTTTAGCACTGGGTGATATAGGAACTCATTTTCCTGATACAGACGATGCATACAAAGGTATATCAAGTGTAATATTACTAGATAGAGCAAATAATCTTATACATGATGAAGGATATACGATTAACAATTTGGATTGTAATATTATTGCTCAAGAGCCAAAAATGAAACCACATATTCCGGCAATAAGAAAAACTCTTGCAAAAGTACTCAAGATTGATGTAAACTTAATTTCAGTAAAGGCAAAAACCAAAGAAAAAATGGATTCTGTCGGTGAAAAAAGAGCGATTGAAGCTAATGCGGTTGTAATGCTAAGAAAGGAAATATAATGAAATTTTTGCATTCAATGATAAGAGTAAAAGATTTACAAAAATCATTAGATTTTTATCAAAAGTTGTTAAATATGAGTTTTGTAAAAAAGAAAAGATTAGATGATTGTGATTTATATTATCTTGAAGACGAAGAACACTGTGCTCAAATTGAGTTAACGTATAATGACGAAACTCCACAAGAAGGCTATGTCAACGGTAATGCTTTCGGACATTTTGCTTTTTCGGTTAATTCAATGGACGAATTTACTCAAAAAATGCAAAATTTAGGGTATGAATATTTATGGGAACCTTACGTGATTTTTTCAGGTACAAAAATTGCGTTCGTAAAAGACCCTGATGGTAATGAGGTAGAATTGATAGAGAAAAAACATGATTGAACAAATAAAAAATTATATTAGTGATTCAGTGCAAACACAGCAAAAAATATTGGCAGATGAAAGTATTTTAGATAAAATACAGCTTATTTGCGAAACAATAATTTCGGCATTAAAACACGGAAATAAAATTCTTTTTGTCGGAAATGGTGGTTCTGCAAGTGATTGTGACCATTTGGCAACAGAGTTTGTTTCAAAATTCTATAAAGACAGGCATGCATTTAATGCCATATCTTTAACATCAAATAATGCTCTTATAACTGCACTATCAAACGATTTTGGTTATGACAAAGCATTTTCAAGACAAATTGAAGCGATAGGGAAAAAAGGTGATGTTTTGTTTGCTCTTTCAACTTCAGGGAATTCAAAAAACGTAGTTGAATCAATTAATATAGCAAACGAGATGGAGCTTACAACAATAGGGCTTGTTGGTGCGAAAAAATCTGATATGGATAGTATTTGTTCCATCTTAATAAAAGTTCCTTCAAAAGAAACACCAAATATACAAGAATCGCAAATGATTATCGGTCATTTGATTTGTAAACTTGTTGAAGATAAATTGTTTGGAAAAGAATAGATTTAACCTTGCATACTTTTTTCAATAACAATAGTTAGAAAAAATGTTGAAATTACGTTGACATTCGTTAGAAAAAATGTAAAACAAGGTGATAATAATGAAAAGAGATGCCTTAAAAAAGCTTATTAACTGGAAAAATAGCAAACGTAGAAAGCCTCTAATTCTTCAAGGCGCCAGACACCTTTATTTGTAACTCTTTTAAAGGTGGACTGTCCAGAGTGAACAGTGAACAGAGTCGTCAGTCTAGAGTGAACCGTGAACAGAATGATATAAATGCTAATAACTGTCGTACAGTTAATAGTCGTCAGTTCACCCACAACAGTTTACTATCAACCGTT
>JAFRAO010000024.1 GCA_017405375.1 bacterium | reverse complement strand
TTAATTGTTTGTCAGGCTTGTGGCAGCGCCTGCGCTACCTTCCTCTCGAAAAATGATACTTAATCATTTTTCTCGGCAGAGTGCCACACACCCATGTGTTTTTTATTTAATTGTTTGTCAGGCTTGTGACAGCGCCTGCGCTACCTTCCTCTCGAAAAATGATACTTAATCATTTTTCTCGGCAGAGTGCCACACACCCATGTGTTTTTTATTTAATTGTTTGTTAGGCTTGTGGCAGCGCCTGCGCTACCTTCCTCTCGAAAAATGATACTTAATCATTTTTCTCGGCAGAGTGCCACACACCCATGTGCCTATTCATTAAACTGTCTGTTTGAATTGTAACACAAATATAAAAATTTTTTCAACATTGTGTTTTTACTTTACGTAAACACTTACTCCCTTTTTTCGGGTTTGTTTATTGATTTGTCTGTTTGCTTCAGATTTCGCATTCGATTTAACTGTTGCTTTATTCACTTTTTTTGCCTTCGTAACAGATGAATCAACAGGCGTTGATTTCGAAACCGATACTGTTGTTCCGCCAACTGTCTTTGAAACTGTTGCCGCAAATACTGAAGTTGAAGCTAACATAAAAAATAATACGCTTAATGCTACAAGTTTTTTTCTCATAATTTTGTTTCCTTTTCTTTGATTACTAATAAGTATATAATCTATCAATTTTTTTTTCAAGTATTTTTGTATATGCTATAATGTATTTATGGAAAGAAAACAATTTAAATTATTAGGATTTGATATTGATTTATTTAACTCTAAAGAAGCCATTGATTATGTTAATAATCTGATAGATGGTGTAAATAGTTCTCATATCGTTACTTTAAATCCTGAAATGATTGAATATGCAAGCAAACATGCAGATTTTGCAAAAATAATTAAAGAAGCTGAATTGGTTTTGCCTGATGGTGTCGGAGTTACATTAGGATTGAAAATTAACGGCATCAATGCTGAAAGAATCACAGGAATCGGTTTTGCTCAAATGTTAATTGAAATTGCTTCAAAAAATTGTATTCCGTTAGCACTCGTTGGAGCTCAACAAGAAGTTGTACAAAAAGCAAGCGAAAATCTGAAAAAGAAATTCCCTGATTTAAATATTGTGTACTCACATGATGGCTATTTTAGCGATAATAACATGATTTTTGAAGAATTAAAACAAGTTTGTCCAAAAATTTTATTGGTTGCGTTAGGTTCTCCTAAACAAGAAGAATTTATATATGAATTAAAATCAATATTACCTTCAACTTTAATGATTGGTATTGGCGGAAGTTTTGATGTATGGGCAGGAAAAGTTCAAAGAGCTCCGCAAATTTGGCAAAATTTTGGTCTTGAATGGCTGTACAGAACTATTAAACAACCTCAAAGATTTAAAAGAATTTTTCCTACATTACCTGTTTTTATGTGTAAAATTATAATAGAAAGATTTTCAAAGAAAGGATAATTTTATGTTAGAACAAAAAGAGATTGAACGTTTGCAAAAAATGTGTAAACAAACTCGTCAAAATATTATAAAAATGGTAAATAATGCAAAATCAGGGCATATTGGCGGAGCTTTCTCGGCTGTAGAAATTTTAACTGTTTTATATAACAAAATAATGAATATTTATCCAAATCTTGAAAAATCATCTGATTATGAAAATCGCGACAGGTTTGTTCTATCAAAAGGACATGCTTCTGCTGTTTACTATTCAGTTCTTTCTCAATGCGGATTCTTTCCTGAAGAAGAATTAATGACTTTTAGATTATTCGGTTCCAGACTACAAGGACACCCAAATACTCATATTCCGGGAGTTGAAGTTGCAACAGGCTCTTTGGGACAAGGACTCTCAATGGCTGTCGGTATGGCTTTAGGTCTAAAATTAGACGAAAATCCGGCTCATGTTTTCTGCTATTTAGGCGATGGAGAACTACAAGAAGGCTCTTGCTGGGAAGCGTTTATGCACGCTCCTCACAAAAAGTTAAATAATATTACCGCAATTATTGACAGAAATATGCTTCAAATAGACGGTGAAGTTGAAAAAGTTAAATCCTTAGAACCTTTAGCTGATAAATTAAAAGCGTTTAATTGGAATGTTATAGAAATTGACGGACATAATATAAATCAAATTTATGAAGCATTGAGTAAATCAAAAAACAATAATTCAGATAAACCAATCGCAATTATTGCTCATACAATAAAGGGTAAGGGCGTTTCATTTATGGAAAATCAAGCAAGTTGGCATGGTAAAGCGCCAAATAACGAAGAAATGGAAAAAGCATTATTAGAGCTGGCATAATTTTATATAATCATTTTTATTTATCTTGTTGTCGGATATAAATATTTCAATAGTTATATAAAATTAATCTATGAAAGTTGTAATAATAGGTGCTATTGCAGCAGGCTCAAAAGCTGCATCTAAATTGAACAGATTAAGACCGAATTGGGAAATCGTTATATATTCTAATGAAAAAAATATAGCCTATTCTGAATGTGGCATGCCATATTATATCGCAGGTTATATTAATGATATAAATAACCTTATCGTAAGAACGCCAAAAGAATTCAGGAAAAAAGGCATAAATGTAAATATTTGCCATAAAGTTTTGAATATTAACCCGTCAAAAAAAGAATTACTTGTAAAAAATTTAAATACAAATGAAATTTTTACAACAGGTTATGACAGATTAATTATTGCAACAGGTGCTGTACCGTACGTACCATACTTTGAAAATAATTTTTTAGACAATATTTTTACACTAAGAACATTAGAAGATGGCATGGCAGTAAAAAATGCCGTACTGCAATCAAATAATGCTGTTATTCTTGGCGGTGGCTATATTGGAATTGAAGTATTAGAAGCAATGGTACAACAAAAATTAAATGTAACATTAATTAATTCAAATGATTACATTATGCAAGTTTTTGATAAAGATATGTCAGAAACAATTCAAAAACAAATTTACATGAAGTCTTTAGAAAATGTAAAAATATTAAATAATGATACTATCATCTCTTGTCATGGAAAAAATAAAGTTGAAAAGGTTATAACAAAAAACGGACATGAAATAAATACAGATATGGTATTAATTGCAGCAGGTATTGTACCAAACGTTGAATTAGCTAAAAATGCAGGTGTAGAAATTGGGCAAACAGGTGCAATAAAAGTAAACTCAAGAATGCAAACAAATATAAAAGATATATATGCGTGTGGTGATTGTGCAGAAAAAAGGCATATAGTTGCAGATGCTCCTTGTTGGATTCCTCTCGGCTCAACCGCAAATAAAGAAGGAAGATGCTGTGCAATAAATGTTGCAGACATGTATGATGAATTTGAAGGGGTACTAGGTTCTGCTGTTACAAAATATTTTAACTACACAATGTCCTTAACAGGACTAAATGAAAAAAAAGCAATAAGTTACGGATTTGAACCAATTTCAGTTGTCGTTAAAAAAAATGATAAAGCAGGTTACATGCCTGATGTTCAAACGATTGTTATAAAATTAATAGCAGATAAAACTTCGCATAGAATTCTTGGTGCACAAGGATTAGGTTTGGGCGAAGTTGACAAACGTATAAATGCACTAACAAGTGCTCTTTTGTCAAAAATGACAATAGAAGAATTTTATGACGACGATATTACCTATGCTCCGCCATTTTCAACAAGTATTGACCCAATGCTTACTGCCACCCAAAATTTACTTCATAAATTAAGCTCTTTGTAAATTTGGTTTACCCATTTTTAAAAGTATTTTTATAACTTTAGGCATTTGACATACAAAAGAATATTGACCTTTTGAAATTGAACATTTAGAGCAATCACAACCTATACTGTAACATTCAAGGGCTTGCTCTGTCCAGTTCTGAGTTATGGAATCAGAAATTTCGCCATTATTCTGAGGTTCAAATTCTTCATCAATAAATTGTTTTAAAAGTTTTATAGGTAAACTCATACAACTACCTCAGCATAACTTATCCAACTACTATCTCATATCAATAGGATAAAGCATTTTCTTAATAATTTTATCCTCTATATATATGATTTTATTAAAGCACTGCTTTCAATTCAGCTTCATCAATATCGTAAATGTATTTAAATCCTTCTACCGCTACACCTACTCGATTCTGCACATTAAATTTGCGCATAATTGAACTGACATAAACTTTTACGGTTGATTGGCTTAAATATAATTTTTTCGCAATATCTTTGTTTGATTCTCCATTTACAACTTCTTTTAATATTTCAGTTTCTCTATCTGTAAAATTTTTCATTTTTCCTCCATTAACATCAATAAATATTGAAATTGATTATCCTCAACTTCTAATATCTTTATTAAACACCATAAATATTTAAATTTTTCTATGTATTTACATTTATTTTTTAATTTAATATTTATTTACATAATTGCACGACGAAAAACATAATATTTTAGGACAAAATTTCCAGCCTAAAACACCTATACCCCAATCTTTATAATGCTTTCCTCTAATAATTACTATTAAAAAATAAAAATAATTATTTTTGTATAAATATTCAAAAATCTTGTCCAAAAGTATGTATTTTCAGACACATTTCTTAATATTTTACTCTAATCTACAATATTATGGATAAAAAATAATATTATTTTGAATTTGAAATAAAATTATGCTCTCAACTTATTTATAAACTTTTCCAAACGTTCCATGGAAATTTTAAGTTTTTCAAGCGAATAAGCATAAGATATTCGCAAATAACCCTCTCCGCTATCGCCAAAAGCAGTTCCCGGTACTGCAGCAACTTTTTCTTCCTGTAAAAACCTTGTTGCAAATTCTTCACTTGTCATACCAAACTCTTTAATACAAGGAAAAACATAAAACGCACCGTATGGTTCAAAACATTCAAGATTCATTTTTTTAAATGAATTCATTAAAAATCTTCTGCGTTGATTGTAAGATTCTCGCATCATTTTAACATCATCTTCACCGTTTTTTAAAGCCTCAACTGCTGCATATTGACTTATTGTCGGAGCACACATAATCGCATATTGATGAATTTTTGTCATTTGTTGAATTAACTCCTCAGGTCCGCAACAGTATCCAAGCCGCCAGCCTGTCATTGCATAACTTTTTGAAAAACCGTTTATTAAAAGCGTTCTATCTTTTAAACCTTCAAAACTTACTATAGAAGTATGTTTTCCTTTAAACGTCAACTCTGAATATATTTCATCAGATATAACAAAAATATCGTTATCAATAATAATTTTTGCAATTTTTTCAAGGTCAGATTTTTCCATAATTGCTCCTGTCGGATTATTAGGATATGGTAAAATCAAAACTTTTGTTTTTTCAGTTATAGCATTTTTCAATTCTTCAGGCATTAAACGAAAATCATTTTCAGATTTTAGATTTATATAAACATTTTTACCGCCCGCCAGATAAGAACACGGAGCATAAGAAACATAGGATGGTTGAGGAATAATCACTTCATCTCCATTATTTAATAATGCTCTTAATCCAATATCAATAGCTTCCGAACCACCTACAGTTACAAGAATTTCAGTTTTTGGATTATACTTTACACCCTGAGTACGAATTATATATTTTGAAATTTCTTCTCGTAAAGGTAATAACCCTGAATTTGATGTATAAAAAGTTTTACCTTTTTCAAAAGCATAAATACCTTCATCTCTTATATGCCAAGGAGTTTCAAAATCAGGTTCACCAACTCCAAGAGAAATAGCATCTTTCATCTCGCTTACAATATCAAAAAATTTTCTTATCCCTGAAGGTTTTATTCCTTTAACTCTTTCTGATAAAAAATCTCTCACGGAGTAACAACCTCTCTGGAATCTTCTTCAATTTTATCAAGTATAGTGCCATGGTCTTTGTATTTTTTAAGAATAAAGTGCGTACCTGTACTCAAAACATTATCTAAAGTTGATAACTTATCAGAAACAAAAGCAGCAATTTCTTTTAAAGATTTTTCTTCTAATGTAACCATCAAATCAAATCCGCCGGAAATTAAGTAAACCGATTTAACTTCCGGATAGTTATAGATTCTTTGTGCAATTTTATCAAAACCTTGTCCGCGTTGTAATGTAACACGCACTTCTATTAAAGCGGTAACTTTTTCAAGCGAAGTTTTTTCCCAATCAATTAAAGTATGATACCCGCAAATAACTCGTTCTTCTTCAAGTTTTTTAATCTCATTTGCGACTTCAATTTCTTCTTTGCCTAATAAAACTGCAAGTTCATTAATCCCTATACGGCTGTTTTTTTCTAATATAGAAAGTAGTTGTTCTTTCATACATATCCCCTTATTTAATTTATTATAACACATTTTTAAATTATGAGAAATATTAAATTAACAAAATTAAGGATTACAATTTGAACTTTTTGTAAAGAGATTCTTTAGATGATTCTTTGTGTAGGGTAAATAATTATTTGATAATCAATGAACAAGCAGAATTCCTTTTTGCTTCTGCAATTCTTTCAGGACACTACGACCTTACACCAATTCTAACTTTTTCCATTATTATTTTTTATAATTTTCTTTTACAAAATCATTTACCAACTTTGTACCCAAATTTCCTGCCGTACGGTTTTGTTCCTTTGCTAACTCCTTAAATTTTTCAAAGATGTCATTATCAATCAACAATGTTAATCTTTTCTTTTCTTCTGACATAGATATATCCTTATTATAATAAAATCATACTTTATTATAACTTTATGCTATTTTGTTTGACTTTTCAATTCTATTTTATCATATTTAATTCTACTAAGTAGAATTAAATATGATAAAGGACATCTATGGAAAACAAACTAAATCTCGCAGAACTTACCAAAGATATATCAAACAGACTTTTGGAAACAAAATATTTACTTGATATTATGGAAGATATTATTGATGGCGAATCTAAACTGGAAACACTGCACAAACAAGTTATGAAAAACATTATATCCGCATTTCATGAAATTGAAGAATGCAGACAGAAAATTTATATATTGGATTAATTTGAATTCCGTTGTTTACTTCTAATTTTCGGGTTTGTAGTCTTTGTGTAAAATATATTTACCAGCTTTGTATAACTTAATTATAAAAACCTCATATTAAAGTATAATCCTTTCAATTTGATTATCCATTCCAAATATACACCAAAATAGTAATGGTTATAAAAATAACAAAAAACATAAAAACTAAAGAAAAAATACCAAATGCTGTTGAATTTTTCTCTTTAAAACTACTTTTTTCATTTTTATTTAAATTAGAATTACACACAGGGCATTTTTCAGCTTTTTTTGAAACAATTTCTCCGCAGTAAGGACAAAAGTTGTTTAACCATTCACCGCAATAACGGCATTTTGTAGCTTTTGTATTTATATATTCCCCGCAAAATGGGCATTTTTTGGTTTCTTGTTCTTCTGTCATTTAACTATTCCTTGTTATTTCCCATAAAAATAAATAAGATTTTCATCCATTTTTATTGCATCCTCAAGCATTTCAATTTTAAAAAATTAATTATCCGTAAATGAATTTTTTTTGTTTTGTGTTGATACATAAAAATACAATATAAAAGGAACAATAACTGTCCAAAATAATAAAAGATTTATCAAAAATATCTGTTTTTTATTTGGTAAATCTTTTTCATAAGCTTCAATTGAACCGAAAAAAAACATATCGAAAAAATAACAACCGACAATAAATAGTAATATAAAACAACCTAAAAGTATTAATATTTTTAAAAATACATTTGTGTCCGAAAATTCCATACCTGTAATCATCATTACAGTATGACAAATTACACCAATTATCGCAATAATTAATGCAAAAATAGATTGAATATTTTTAGGTGTAAATTTTTCCGAATTTGTATTTATATTATTTTGTTCCATAATTATATTCCTTTACTATCAACTCTTATACTAATCATCACAAAGTTTATTGATTTTATTTTCAATTTTTTCATACATAGGCAAAACTTCTTGTCTTATTCTGTTAGATTGCTCCAAATTTACAATGTCTTCTTTATTTTTATTCGATAATGCCCAAATAAGTATTATAAACCAAGGCAAAATAAGACTGGCAAAAAATATATTTATTACTAATATAAGCCAGGCTTGTTTATGTCCGTTACGAAAAGCAGTATATGATGGAAGAAAATATAGGTATATTAACAAATTTATTAAAATACAAACAATAATACCTACAAAAAAACCGCCAAAACCGCCTGCAGAAATTCCTACTATTACAGAGATTATAAATATAAAAAACATTATAACACTAAAAGTTAAGTAAAACGGACGATACCCAGGTGTAACAATTGAATCAAATAAACTTTCACATCTGTTTGTAGCATCAGATAATTCTTCTTTTAGATCTTTATTGTTTTTAAATTTTTCAGGTAATTTTAAAGATTGTATTTTATCTCGTATTTGTTTAATTTCTTGTTTTGAAAAAATTCTTGTTGAATAACCGTTTTCAAGATATTCTCCACAATGTTTACATTTTTTTGCCGTTGCTAAAATTTCTTCACCGCAATACTGACATTTTTTTGTTTCATTTTCTTCTGACATTTTAATATTCCTTTTTATTTCTCTAATGTTGCACTGCGTAATTCGGCAAGATAACTAAAGTGCAAATCTTCTATTCTTCCCCACTCTGATTCCCAATCTTTACCTTTAAAGCGAGCACATTCAGGAGAATTTTCGTTATCTCCCATTCCGCAAAAATCTAATAATTTTTCTTCTTCCAAAACTTTTTTAAACTCATTAAACTTTTTCTTTTTTACTTCTGCAATTTTCGGAAGACTTTTTATAAATTGAGATTCTGAACATTCAAAATAATCAATCTTTTCACCACTAAATTTTCCCATGTAATTATATGCACATTTAGATTTTTTAGAATCTTGAGGATTTATATAAATCCTGCCTATTTCATAACTAAATTTTTCTTCACCACTATTTCCTATATCCGTATCTGTTTCTACACTAAATTTATAAACAGAAACACCCTTATCTTTAAATTCAAATACGTCAGAAAAATCTTTATCATCAAAGAAATGATACTTTTTAGCAGGTGTTGTTCTATAATCCTCAATTAAATAAGTATCTTCTGTTTCATTAACTTCTGTTGCTTGTTTTAATACATTTTCAATAACTGACAATTTTGGAATATTATCTATAAAACAAACTATTTCAAAAATTATAATGTATAAAAGTAATGATCCTGATATAGCAAAAAGACTTATATAAATTTCTTTTTGTTTTTTTATTAAACAAAGTACTATTGCAGAAATTAACAATAATACTGCAATTGCAAAAATAGTAATATTTAAGAAATTTATAATATTATATTCAAGTATGATTTCATTTGAATTTGTAGTTGAAGGTTTCCATTCATAAGTATGACTATCATTTGTAACATATTGAGCGTTGTTTTTATATGCTTTATAAGGGATAGTTATTCTAAATGTTGGAGTAATCATTTCTGCAGAACTTTTGTCTATCGCTTTTCCATTTGAATTTTTCATATTTGAAAAATCAGAAACTAAATTGATTTTTATATTTTTATGAAAAACACTTTTGCTAACTTCCAGAAATTTTTTATTTTTAGGAGTTAAATAACTGCCATCAAGTAAAACACTTAAATCATTCTTATATATATTTTTGATATTTTTATAAGATTTTATTCCAACATAGCCATCTTCATAGATTTTTGTAAATTCCATTTCTGTATCTTGGCTATTTTTCTTATAATATTCGGGATTTAGAGCATCTCCCATATAGCTTTCTATATTTTTATCAAACAGTAGTTTTGATGAAAATGTAGCATTACCTTTTTTATCTATAACAATATCTGTATCTGTTTTTACGCATGCCGATAAAAATAATGGGCAAATAGAAATTAATAGTAATAATAAAATTTTCTTTTTCATATAATTTATTATCCTCGCTTATTATTCTGTTATTAAATTTCCTTCTTTGTCTTTAAAGTTTCCTGTTAAAATAGCAATTAAATCAGCCAGCCACCATATACCTAAACCTCCAAGAGTAAGGATAAAAAATATTCCTGAAACATATCTTTCTACATAAAAACGGTGTACACCTAATAATGTCAATAAAGCCGTTGATTTAATCGTTACTTTTTTTGATAATTTATTACCATAACCATCTTTGAATTTATTGAATAAAATTCTAAAATAATCAATTATAATCCAAACAGATACTATACTGGCAAATATAATAGCTCCAGCAAATGCATGTGAAAGTCCAATTCCTAACAGCATTAAAATTAATTGAATTGCTGCGATTTTAGTTCTTTTTGTATAAAAATTATATGCACCAATAGCAAGTGGTAAAGTCGTTACAAGAATATATGTTATAACCCATGATTTACCAACATTTTCATTGCAATTAGGACAAATCGCTAAAGATGCTTCTATTTCAGAATGACAATGCGGACAAATTTTTTTTATTGTTTTATTTTTTTCCATGATACTTCCTTTCTATTTGTAAAAAATACTATTTTAAGGTATTTAATTAGCATTTATGATAATAAACTTAAAAATATATTAGCAATAAATACTAATATTGTCAATAAAAGTTAGCAAAATAGTAGCTTTAATTTTATTATTTATTGGCTACCCTTAATAAAAAGGGGTAAAAATGCCAACGTTGAAAGAAAAACTAGGTTTAAGAATAAAATATTTGCGTAAAAAAAATGGTTTATCACAAGAAAATTTAGCTGAATTAATAAATATGGATAAGCCAAATTTAAGCAATATAGAAAGAGGAAAGCGTTTTATGACAGCGGAAACTCTTGAAAAAATAGCGAAAGCACTCAATACGACAGAAAGAGAACTTTTTGATTTCAGTGAATTTATTCCTCAAAAATATTTTAGAGCAGATATTGAAAAAATTTTAGATGGTTTTGAAGAAAAAGATTTAAAATTTTTTTTAGATATAATGAATAGCTATATTAAAATTAAATAACAGATTTTTGGACTAACTATTTATAAAAATAAAGTTTTCCTTTATTTAATGCACTTTTAGAAAATTATTATTACCATAGGTAAGGCATGTAATTAAAGAAATTGGCGAATTTTTTATATATCGGTAAAAACCCCAAATTTACGGAATATTTTATTAGAGAGTTTGGTTAAGACTCTTTTTATAAGACTAAGCATTTTATGAGCAAGAGCATACATTGCATCTTTTGATATCGTATTTGCTTTCAAAAATCCGTCACGTTTTATTCCCCAATCTCCTAAAGCTTTCCATCGTCTTATGGTTCTATCGCATACACCGATTCTCCTTGCAATTTCTTCTTCGGTTATAAATTGCTCAACATACATTTTTTCTGCAATATCAAAAAACTTATCTCTTTTCATTTATCCGCAACCTAGCTTTTTTTCTTGTTCTGCAATTTTTCGGTCTGTTTCCCACAAATACAATTCTTCTTCCGGCTCATCCAAATATTTATCCGTATTCCAATAGTAATAATTCTTCTTTTTTGGTGGTTCCTCTTCATCTAAAAATATTGACAAATCTGCCTTACCATAACTTTGCATATCTTTATTCTTTTGTATTGCTTTATCCATACTGGTACTTGCAATTCTTGAAACTTTAACAGGTTTTTTATATTCTCTTTCTACACTCTGATAAGCCGTTTCGTAGTTTTGATATTTTTCCATTGCAGATATTTCTTTATTTTGCTTAATATAAGCTTTTGTAATTTTGATATTACGTTTTTTAGTTGCAACTGCGGCTTCAAATTCTTCTTTTGAAACTTCAGGAGCGTAAAGTGCTGCAACAGATTTTACTGCTTCTGCTTTTCCTATAAATTCATCATTTTTGGTATTAAATACCCAAGCTTCTTTGTAATTTTTTATATCTCGGCGCAAATATACTTTCGTACCTTTTTTATGTATCATCCAATCTGCCCAATAGGTAGTTTGCAATTTTCCATCTTTTACTCCATTTTTGCTGATGGTGTAGGTATTTGATGTTCTTGAACAGAACAATTTTAATGCATCTCTTGACGTTACTATTTTTTCTTTATATTCTTCATAAAATAGATCATCTGGACATCTTCCGTTAAGATTTTTACCTTTTGATGGTTTTTTATTTAATATGTTGATAATTGTTTTATCAAAGAGTTCCTTAAAATCTTCAAATTTCATAATTTTGCCGTCTTTAATTTCTTTAGCCAATTTTTCAGGTCTTTCGACAACATTCCCGCCACGGTAACCGACACAATGTTTTGATAAAAGTTCTTTGATTTTCAAAAAATCTCTTTCAACAGGCTTAGTTTGTGCGTTATAAGGCAGGGCAAAATGCACATTAACATTCAATTCTTTTAGCATTGCTGAAGTTTTATTTTTGTTTGTTTCGATTTTAAAATTCTTTCTCCCTTTTGCTCCTGTGGAGTTTCCTTCGGAAACTCTTACGTCGCTATCGATTGGTTGCGGGCTTAACGTCTTGCTCAACGCACGACGTCCGCTCTTCACACACGGCTTACGCCCTCCTGCAAAATCTTTTGAACGATAATCTTTTCCGTTATCGATAATAACGTCTTTAGGCAGACCAAATTCTTCTACCGCATAATAAAAAGATTGAAATATTAAATCAGAATTCGGATTCCCTGTTTGTAAAATCCAACCAAGCCATTTCCCTGACTTATAATCTCTCCAAACGGTAACCCACGGAAATACTACTTTATTCTTTTCATCATAACAAGCAACATCAATCTGTGCGTGATCTGATACCCAAACCTGATTACAGGTTATTGTTGAATAATCTCTATCAATATAGTTATTATATTTCCTATTCCAAGCGGCTTGCCCGTTTCTTGCAAGATAAATACTCTGTTCAGGA
>JAFRAO010000023.1 GCA_017405375.1 bacterium | reverse complement strand
GGAAAAGTTTATGTATGTTCTGTCTGCGGATTTGAATATGAAGGCGAATTGGATAATGAATCAGATGATTACAAATGCCCGATTTGCGGTTGTGCAAAAGGTGTATTTAAAAAGGTATAGAGGTATTTATGCAAAAAATAAATGTAATAGAATATTTACCGAAAATTATGACCGAACTTGAAAAAGGGGTTTTGGTAAACACAAAAAACGGCGATAAATTAAACACAATGGCTATTGCTTGGGGGCAAATTGGTATTGAGTGGAATAAATTTGTGTTTACCACATACATACGCCACACGAGATTCACACACGAACAAATTGAAGCATCAAATGAATTCACGGTTTCTATTCCATTGGAACGGACACCTGATATTGCTAAAGCTATTGGCTTTTGCGGCTATAGAAACGGTAAAAATATTGATAAATTTAAAGAATGCAGTTTAACGACAATTAAAGGTATTGAAGTTAATTCTCCTGCAATAAAAGAAATTCCTCTAACATTAGAGTGCAAAGTTATTTATAAGCAAGAACAGGAACACAATAATATCCCGAAAGATTTGTATGAGAAATTTTATAAAAATACACCATCATCTGACGGTACAAAAACTAATGATGATTACCACACTGTTTATTACGGAGAAATTGTAAACGCATATATAGTTTAGAAGGAGAAAAAGATGATTAAAGTTATTCCATTAAAATATTATGACGACGGATTTATGACACAGGCTTTTGCTTTTGGCGGAACAAGAGATAAAGAGAAGTGCGAAGATGTAAAATACGGTTCAAGTTTGCAGAATTTCTTAATAGATGACGGTAATGAAGTTATTTTATCTGATACAGGTATGCCAAACGAAACACCTGATTTCCCTAAAAAAGATGATGCCCCGCTTTGGATGGGAGAAAAAGTTGCAACTTTTAAAGAAGCCTTCTTGAAAACAGGATATAAATTTGAAGATGTAACAAAAATTGTTGTAACCCACAAACACCCTGACCACACAGGAGAACTCAGAATGTTCCCGAACGCTAAAATTTATATTTCTGAACAAGAAGCAGACGATATGAAACTAACGGGTGATAATGTTGTAAGAGTTAATTTTACAGACGGTGCATACAAAAACTTCCATGAAAGCCAAAGAATAACTGATTCTTTGGTTATGATTAAAGCTGTCGGACACACAAAGGGCAACTCAATTTCTATTTTAGAAGATAAAGATAATGACTGTTATTATATGTTTCAAGGTGATGTAACCTACTGTGATGCAGCACTTTTGGCAGACGAACTCTCGGTTGTATTTGAAGATAAAGAAAAAGCTAGAGAAACTCTTTCACAAGTTCGAGAATTTATAAAAAATAACAAAACAATTTATTGTTCAACCCACTGTCCTGAAGGATATTTGAATATTGAACAGCATAAAATTATGGAACTATAATTTTTATAAAACGCCGAAAGTTCAAACTTTCGGCGTTTATCTTTGTAAATTTAAACATAGATTAACACATAATTTATCAAAAAAGTATCAGTAACTTTAAGAATGAATTATCAGAGAGTTTTGGAATTTGTATCACTAAGTTTTGAAATTTTTTCCTCAAAATGCTTACAAATTGAGAATTCTCTCAAACTTCCCCGGTCGGTATTCTCATTGTCTCTGATAATGTACAAAAAAAGTCTATGTCACTACTAACTAAGAAATTGCGAATAAATGAAGTTGAATCTTTTGTATTAATCACCTAATCACCCCTTGTAAGGCAATTTTATCATGATAAAACTAAATCTTCACTATTGTAAAATTTCTGGAAATTTGTGTTACTTTTTCTGCTTTCTCATGTTAATTAACTTTGATATTTTACGGCGATGTGAAAATAAAAAAATCATTTTTCATTATCAATAAAAAATGCATTTAATAAATCTGCGTTATCTCTTAAACTTTTAATTACAGGTGCGAGGTTGTAACATTCTTCTATTTCAGGCTGATTGTTAACAGAATAATCTACAATAACGGCTATGTTATAAACATTCTCTGCCCATTTGCGAATCTGCTTAAATTCTTTATTAGTAATATTGTATCCTGCTTCTTCCATAATCCCCTCCTAAAATCAGGAAACACAATACATGAAAGGAATCAAAAAAGCAAAAAACAGGAAAGATTTTACAAAAAAACACAATATTTTATTCTTTTTCCGTAGGTAGTGGTAATTCGTCTCTTGGAATTTCATGCCAGAACATATATTTTTCTTTGCTTTCTTGTGTCATTTGCCATGTTCTGCCTGTTTGAGTATCAAGCAAATATTCATCTGCTCTAAATGTTGGATGCATAAATATTTGGTATCTACCTGTATCCTTTTGCGATAACTTACCAATTAAAAATGTTGCAAAAACCAAGATTGCAATACCAAAATACAAAAATACTTTTTTCATTACATTTCTCCTATTTTTTCTTTTAATATTTGCATAAGTTTTTCTTTTTCATTGCTTCCTGTTGTACTAAATCTACATAATGGAATATCGTACTTTTCAAAAATAGTGTTTTTTAATTCATCTCTTTTTGCTTGTTTAGTATCTTCTTTGTGATATTTTGAACCATCAACTTCAATGGCTAATACAGGTGATTTGTCAATGGTTTTATAAATTAAAAAGTCAACATGAGTCCAATCATTTTTAGCATATTTTCTCTCATCATTTGTCATTAAACTGAAATCTCTAATTATCATATTCAACGGCACATGAACAGCAACATCATAATTACCATTGTATTTTTCAAGAATATCATCAAGTAAAGCATACATTAGATTTTCACTATCATATTCTGAAATCTTATTATATTTTCTTAAAAATATCTGCCTTTGTTTTGCATAATTCTTGTATAACAAATCAAATATTGAAAATATTTTGCTTTCTTTGATTTCACAATTATTGTATTCGATATACTTAACTAATTCATTTATAGTTGTGTCTTTCTGTTGTTCATTCCCATTAATTACAACAATTAATTGTTCAATTGCTCTTGATATAGCAACATTTAAACGGTTTGGATTATCTGTAAAATCAGTTATATTATTATCTACAGTTGATAGAATAATAACTTTATTTTCTTGCCCCTGAAATTTGTCTACTGTATCTGCTTTAACTCCAGTACCTTTGAATTGAGTTTGTAGGGCATTAGTTTGATTTCTGTATGGTGTAACTATCCCTAAAGAATCATCTGTGGTACATAAATTCTCATTAGGAATTATTTCATTTTTTATAACATCAATTTGTCTTTGGTTTACATTATCTCTTGAATGATTTCCTGCCACGGTTTTATACACAATCAAAGGTTTTTTGTCGCTTTGAATATTGCTTAAAATTATCAGTTCATTGTTATAGAATTTTTTATTACAAAATTCTATAATTCTTGGATGGCAACGATAATGTTCCTTTAATAATGTGTGCGGTACGTTTTTAAATAATTCCGATATTGAAGATAGTAAACAATGATTTTTGTATCTATAAACTTCCGGCATATTAAAATTGCCAAAAACTTCATCAGTTAATTTTGCATCTTTTGTATCAACAACGTTTGGCAGTTGTTTTAAATCGCCCACAATTACGGATTTTTTAGCACAAGACAATGCTAATACTCCTGTACATAAATCAACCTGTGAAGCTTCATCAACAATTACATAATCATACATTACATCTTTTGATAAGCAAGTTCTTAAAGAGTATGTTGTACTTAAAACAACCGGATAATCTATAATAAAATCTTCTGATTTTGTTTGTAATTCATAAATCGTGTATGTATTTCTTTTTTGTATAGAATATTTTTCTGCCAATTTGGCTTTGAATATTTGAGTTGAAAGTTCAGAGTATTCTTTCATTTTGGCACTGAAATCAAAAGAATTTAACTCTTTTTCGAGATTTTCAATATTCTTTTTGTTCTCAGCAATTTTGAGTTCATAGAATTTTTGTTGATATAAAGCAATTAAACATTCCTTTGAATATTTTTTCAACAATTGCTCTGCTATTGTTCTTTTAAATTTTTTAATTTTTAGGAATTCAATAATTGTTTTTATTATTTCTAAAAATTTATTTTTATTCTTATTTTCTTCATCGGCAATTTCAATATAAAAACTCATTTCAAGTGCTTTATCAGCTGATTTAATATTAATTATATCTTGAGGGATTTCTTTAATATTAAATTGTTCAATATATTTTAAGTGGTGCGAATATTCTATTTCATACGCAGATAAATCTTGTCTTATTTTAGATAGTATATTTTGTTGTTCTAATTTTTCTTGAAGATGTTTATATCTTTGTTTTAATGACTCCTGTATATCCTTAATTTGATTATTTTCAAGTTTCCAATCAAGCATTGAAGGAACGGATGTTTGGAATTTAATAAATTCCTCTTTATTTTCAGTATTACCCAAATATGCTGAAATAAAATCCACGCCATATTTTTTTAATTTATCAATAATATTTTTTGTTGCAGAATTATTACTTGAAACAACAGCAACACTTTCCCCTCTAATAACAGCATTTGCAATTATATTTAATATTGTTTGTGTTTTCCCTGTTCCGGGAGGTCCTTCAATAATAGACAAGTTATTATCTAATGCATAATCTACCGCTTGTTTTTGGCTAATATTAAAACCAAATGGAAATATTGTAAATTCTTTTTCTTCATTTTTAATTGGTTTTATAATTTTAAAAAATGCACCTATGCAACTATCTTGTTTCTTTTCTTTGACAGGAAGTTCACCTTTTAAAAAGGTATATAATATAGTTTCAGGAATTACTTTTTCTATCATTCCATAATTCTTCAGCAGGATATTGAATTTTAAACCTTTATCTGTTGTATGTTCAAGACCAATTTTATCTGCGATACTCTTAAAATAATCTAAACGACTATCTATAAATAATTCTTCTTTGCTAGGTTCTACAATTTTTACATCATAATAATTATAAGTATATGTCTTATGGCCTTTAAAAGTAATTTTGAAGACTTTACCACTTCTTACACAACTTACAATATCATTTGTTCGTCTTTCGCCTTTTAAGAATATTTCTTTGCGTACATTACCCATTGTAAGTATATAATAGCATAAATAACTTTATCTTTTTCTTTCCTTTTCCGGTGGTTTTTGCGCATTTTTGGGGATTAACCAATATTGTCCGTATTTAAAAGCACCTTCAATTCTGTCTTCCTCACAATATATTTGCACTCGTCTTTTGGAAATACCCCATTCTTCAGCACAATCCTTAACTCTTTTAAATCTACCTTAAATCATTTCCCAATCAATTTTATGATAAGCCATTATTGCACCTATTTTTGATTCAAGCGTTGTACTTTGTTTATTTGTTCCTGAGAGAACATCATATAACCGGATTCTGTGTACATTGTCGGTTTTAATTTGCCGACTTTTACCCAGTATCTGATAGTTGAAACAGGTACACCAACTTCTTTTGCAAATTTTGCAATTGTCATAAGTTTTTCTTGCGGTATTTCATTCTTGGTATCAAAAATATCAAATATAGTAGTATAAGAACTATTTAATCTATATAGCATAAACCTCATATAATCTTCAATTTCGCCTGTGAGTTGAGCTTTTTCAATTGAATTGATATAACGTTTTCTATCCCTCGGGCGAATAATAATCGGGCATAAGCCATTTTTCATAAGCAAAAGATTCATTAATAATCTTGCGCATCTTCCGTTACCGTCAGAGAACGGATGAATACTTACAAAATCAAGATGAGTTTTAATTATATCTTCAACACCTTTAATACTATCGAATTTTTCAAAAAAATCTTTCATTAAATCAGGAACTTTTACAGGGTTAGGCAAAATTACACGACTGCCGGAAATTCTAACGGGACAATTTCTGTAAAAGCCTGCGTTATAATCATCAATTCCCGATAACAGTTTTTTATGCATATCGAGTACGACATTTTCAGTTATCATTGTCTTTGATTTCAAAATATCAATAATATAATCAAATGCTTTAGCATGATTTACTGCTTCCTGATAATGCACAAAAGGTTTTGAAGATGATGTTATATCTTCTTCAATAACAAGTCTTGTCTCTTTTCTCGTTAAAGTATTACCTTCAATGTTGTTTGAAGTATATGCTAATTCAGATTTGAGCCATTTATACAGTTGTTCTTTGCCTTTATTATCGATAAAGAGCTTATTAAATTTTCTTTTCTTACCTGATATTTGTGATAGCAATGAATATATAGATTGTTCCATTTGTTACTCCATAGTTTATAGTTTACATTTTTTATAAGTATAAACTATATGCAAGTAATTTTCAATAGGTAATTACTGAATAGTTTACAGTTGTTAATATTTGAAACTATGAAGTACATCTGTCCCAAAATTTGCAAACTGTCTGTTTTAATAATTTGAGTACACCAAAAATCAAGACTGCGAACAGATAAAACCAAGTCAGGGACTTAATAATCAAATTTTCGGGTTCGTTTCCAGCCTGCACCACCATGAAAGAGTCATACTAATTGTTCTTATAGGTCAAACTGTATTAGTTCAATCAACCCCTAAAAAACGTGAATTTTCAAACAAAATGCAATACGTTTAAGATAAAAATAATAAAATTAGGGGATTTTTTTGTGATTTATTTTTTAAATCTGTTTTAAAAATATCTAAAAGGATAGACATTATAACGATTTAAAAAAATGTAAATCATTATAAAATGCATAAAAAGGAGTAATTTATTATGCTTAATATTTTTATACTGCCAACTTGTCCTTATTGCAAGCGAGTTATTGAATATTTAGAAAGTACAAATTTGAAATATGAACTTTTAGATATAAATAATCAGCAAAATTATGATTCCATGATGAAACTTGGTGGAAAACGTCAGGTTCCGCTGCTGTTTGATAATGAAAAAAATATTGTTATGTATGAATCGAATGATATTATAGAGTATCTAAAAACGCTTTAAAATAATTATCATGTATATGCCGATTTTATTTATGTTATAATTTATTTACCAAACTTGAATGAACTTTATTCTGCACTAAAATTGAGTTAATTTAAGTGAGGTTAAATAATGAATATCAATGAAAATTATAAAAATTTAGAAGAAAGTTATCTTTTTTCGACTATTGCAAAACGGGTTAGTGATTTTTCTTCAAAACATCCTGATGTAGATATAATAAAACTTGGTATAGGCGATGTTACTCTGCCTTTATGTTCTGCCGTAATTAAGGCTTTACACAATGCCGTTGATGAAATGGGATATAAAGAAACATTTAAGGGTTATGGTCCTGAGCAAGGTTATGATTTTTTAAAAAATTCCATTCAGGATTATTACAAAAAGTTTAACGTATCTCTTGATTTAAACGAAATATTTATATCAGACGGTGCAAAAAGTGATTTAGGAAACATTTTGGACTTATTTGATAATAATAATACTTGTCTGGTTCCTGACCCTGTTTATCCTGTATATGTTGATACCAATGTTATGGCAGGAAGAAAAATTGTTTACATTGATGCAAACGAAGAAAACGATTTTTTGCCTTTACCTGATGATAAAATTTATGCAGATTTAATTTATATCTGCTCACCTAATAATCCGACAGGAGCTGTTTATAATAGAGTTCAACTTTCAAAGTGGGTTGATTATGCAATTAAAAACAACGCGATAATTCTTTTTGATTCGGCTTATGAAAGTTTTATATCTGATAATGAATTACCGAGAAGTATTTATGAAATTGACGGAGCTAAAAATTGTGCGATAGAATTTTGTTCACTATCTAAAACAGCAGGTTTTACCGGCACAAGATGCGGTTATACAATAGTACCTAATAATTTAACTTTTAATGGAATGAATCTTAATAAAATGTGGTTGCGTCGTCAAACAACTAAATTCAATGGTGTATCTTATATTGTTCAAAAAGCTGCAGAAGCTGTATTTACACCGGACGGGCAAAAACAAATTCAAGAAAACATAAACTACTATAAGCAAAATTCTAAAGTTATAAGTGATACATTGGATAAATTAAGCATTAAATATACAGGCGGTAAAAATTCTCCGTATATTTGGTTAAAGTGTCCGAATAATATGAATTCATGGGATTTTTTTGATTTGTTATTAACCAAAATCGGTATTGTCGGAACACCCGGAGCAGGATTTGGTAAAAACGGCGATAACTGGTTCAGATTAACCTCATTTAACACTTATGAAAAAACAACCGAAGCAATGAATAGATTTTATAGTTTATTTTAATTTTTCAATGATTGATGTATTATTTAATTATGAATATAGGGAATGAAATAAAAAAACTAACGGTTGATAACGGAATTACATTAACGCATCTGGCAAAAGTAATAGCTGATAAAAAAGGGAAAAACTTTTCTGTTCAAAATTTGTCATCTAAATTAAAAAAGGGCACCGCAAATTTTAATGAATTAAATATAATTCTCGAAGAAATGGGATACGAAATTATCTTTAAAAAAATTAAACCAAATTAATTTATATTTTAACTTCACCGACAAATGAATAGTCAGCCCAGCCTGTCATAAAGACATTTTGTTTTGTGTCGGCAATACTACCTTGCCATTCTATATTTAAGATACCGCCCGGCAAATTAACTTTTACGATATTATTAAGATATCCGTTTAGAATTCCCGCAACAACTGTCGCACAAGCTCCTGTTCCGCAGGCATGTGTTATACCGCAGCCTCTTTCCCAAACATTTATGATGACCTCATTTTTAGATAATATTTCAATAAATTCTACGTTTGTTTTTTCAGGAAATAATTCATCGTTTTCTATAACAGAACCATATTTCAAAACGAATTCTTTACTGTTTTTCTCAACAAAAATAATACAGTGCGGATTTCCCATACTAACAGCATTTAAAAGGAATTCTTTATCTTCAATTCTATAAGGTATGTTTAAATTTGTTTTGGTTTTACAAGGAATTTTCACCGGTTCTAAAATAGGTTGTCCCATATTTACTCGGACTTCTCTATCTGAAATTATTTCAGGAATAATAATTCCGGCTTGTGTTTCAACGGAAAAAGTTTTTTTATTTATGATTTTTTTATCATAAACGTATCTGGCAAAGCATCTCATACCATTTCCGCACATTTGAGCGGGTGTACCGTCAGAATTATAAAAAATCCAAGAAATATCTGCGTTATTTGCATTTGGATTTACAATAATAAGTCCGTCTGCACCTATGCAAAAATTCCTATTGCATAGTTTAAGAGCTAATTCATCAGGCGAAGATTTTGTTTTTTCATATTCTTCCCGATCTAGGATAATAAAATCATTTCCAAGACCGTTCATTTTTGTGAATTTGATGTTTGACATAGTTTAAATAATAAACAAATAAAAAAATTTATCCATAATATTGCTTTGTGAATAACTGTAAAATATTTATTTTTTGAAAGTTTTTGAAAGGTTTTGTGTTATTTTTGGTCGAAAAGTTAAATTTTTTTCAGATTTTTAATAAAAAAAGGGAAATTTACAAACAAAACCATCAAAAATAATCAAAAATCAAAAAACTTTAGAAAACTTAATAAAAAATCAAAATTGACGGTATTATACAGAAGTATAATAATTAAACTATGTGCAGAATAGGTTCAATTAAGTCAAAACATTACATTCATCCGTCATTGGCTTTAAGGTTAATGCGCTCTCAGCAGAAAGGGCATGATAATTCAGGATTTGCATTTATTATGCAAGATTTAGGCGGAATTTTTGAAAATTACAAAGATTTGCCGATTTTGTCAATGGCTGTAACGGACGAAGGAATGAAGTATGCTGAAGATTTACTTCATCAAATAGGATTTGTAAGAGTTTTTCAATACAATCCTGAAGTTTATCCTGATGAATCTTTAAAAATAGAAACAATGACGAACTATGTTTTTGAAGTGTTTCAATATCCTAAGAATTATAAAAATGCTACAAAAGAAGAAAAAGAAAATTTACTTCTTGATACAAGGTTAAAATTAAGAGCATATTTGGAAAAAAATGAAGAAGGTTTTGTTTATTCGTTTTATCCAGATGTAATCTCTTTAAAGGAAATTGGAGATCCAAATGACATTGGAACATATTTTAATCTTTGGAGTGAAGAAGTTAATTTAAAAGCAAAAATCATAACAGCTCAATGCAGACAGAATACAAATTATGACATTGTTCGATATGCAGCGCACCCATTCTTTTTGCAAGGTTATACAACATTAACAAATGGTGAAAATACTTTTTATGAAAAGAACAAGTTAATGCAAAAAAAACTTCACAAGGGTTACATTGGTTTTGAAAGTGATTCTCAATGTTTTTTATATACACTTCATTATGTGCATAAAATTTTAAAATGGCCCCTAAAATATTACAAACACGTATTAACTCCGCTTCCGTTTGAAGAAATGGAAAAACGTGATAATAAGAATGTTTTGGGAAGAATCAGAACATCGTTACAGAATTTAGAAATAAACGGACCGAATACAACAATAGGGGTATTACCTGACGGCACAATGTTTAATGTAATAGATTCAAAAAAATTAAGACCGACTGTTGTGTGCAAGGACGGTGATGTTGTAATTATGACATCGGAAGTTTGCGGAGCAAATGAAATATTACCGAATAGAGATATTACAAAAGATATATACACAAATGAACGTGAACTTGTTGTTGTGGATAACGATTTGAACATACAAAGGATAGCTCAATGACGACAGTAAATATAAACAGTATTTCAAAAGATGATTTACCTTGGATAATAGAATATGACAGCGAAAAATGTATGCTTTGCGGTCATTGTGTTGCAGCTTGTTCATTTGATGCAATAAAAGTTGATGTTCAAAAGAGGAAGAAAGTTCGTGCGATTTCAAACGAAGAAGGGTTTCAAATAGATGAGGACCAAAAAGCAATTCCTGTAATAAGACAAGTAATTGATGCAAATAATTTTTGCAGAGGGTGTGGTATTTGCACGAAAGTTTGTCCAAACGGAGCAATAAAAGTTGTTAGAAATCAAACAGAGATTTTTGGTACACGATACAGAGCAAAAACGGCAGAATCAGTTAAACGTGGCGGAAGGAGTAATGTTCATACTGAAGGGCGAACTTTAGACAAAATTAAAGTCGGCAGAATTTCTCAAATGACCGACCCTTCTTTAGATGCACTTCGACATACATTTGATTTAAGAACAAATTTGGGAAGAGTTGTGAGTGCTGACAATCTTCATTTTGAAGTTGAAAACGGAGAACTTAAAGAAAAGAAAGACGAAAATCTTCCTGTAAATACATCAATTTATCCGATTATGTTTTCGGATATGTCAATAGGAGCTTTATCTCCAAGAATGTGGGAAGCGATTGCAATAGCAACTGCATATTTAAACGAAGTTAAGCATATACCAATCAGAATGGCAACAGGTGAAGGCGGGATTCCGGATAAGTTATTGCGGTCAAAATATTTGAAATATATGATACTTCAAATTGCATCAGGTCATTTTGGTTGGAACAGAATAATTAACTCTATGCCTTATATGCAAGAGGACCCTGCAGGAATTTTAATAAAAATAGGTCAAGGTGCAAAACCTGGTGATGGCGGACTTTTGATGGCACAGAAGAATGTAAAACTTATTCAGGAAATCAGAGGTGTTCCAAAAGCAGATTTGCTTTCACCGCCTAATCATCAGGGACTTTATTCTATTGAAGAAAGCGTTCAAAAAATGTTTTTGTCTATGAATTGTGCTTTCAAGTTCAAAGTTCCGGTTGCGATAAAAGTTGCGGCATCTTCGACCAGCGTAAGTGTTTATAACAATCTTCTTCGTGATCCGTATAATATAGTAGGCGGTTTCTTTATAGATGGTTTAGAGGGCGGAACAGGTGCAGCTCATGAAATTTCTTTAAATCATACAGGGCACCCTATTGTTTCAAAACTAAGAGATTGCTATTTGGCAGCGGTTCATCAAGGTAAACAAGGTCAAATTCCTATATTTGCAGGCGGGGGAATTGGAATGAACGGAAACCTTGCTGCTGATACTTTTAAAATGATATGTTTAGGTGCAAGCGGTGTATTTATAGGCAAATTAATATTACAAATTGCAGGGTGTGTCGGAAACGATTTTGGAAAATGTAACGGTTGCAATACAGGCAAATGTCCTATAGGTATTACAACACAAAATCCAAAACTTATGCAAAGACTTGATGTTGATAGAGTTGCGGAAAATATCGTTAATTATATTTGTGCAACTGATATTGAGCTTAAAAAACTGCTTGCTCCTGTCGGTAATTCAACGCTGCCAATCGGAAGAAGTGATGCACTTGTTTGTGTTGATAAAAATGTTGCGGAAAGGTTAAATATTCAATATGTGTGCTAAAAAAATAATAAATACGATTGAAAATGATAAAAGGACTTCAACACAAAATTTAATGCAAGAAATTTGGTCTGCGATTGGTGCCGGTTATAACGATTTTGAAATAGATGCCTGCGGTCAACATAATATTGGCGGTTCTGTTTGGTCTAAAAATGGGGCAGAATTAAATTTTTATATCAAAAATCCGGGTCAGCGTGTTGGTTCAATGGGTGCAAAAGGTACAAATATATATGTTGAGGGTTCAGCACCTGCGGATACAGGTTGGTTAAACAGCGGTGCAAAAATTGTTGTAAATGGGGATTCCGGTGATACAACAGGACATTGTGCTGCTTCAGGTAAAATTTATATAGGCGGAAATGTTGGAACAAGGTCAGGTGCTTTGATGAAGAAAGACCCTAAATTTGAAGCTCCCGAACTTTGGATATTAGGTTCAACAGGTTCGTTTTCTTTTGAGTTTATGGGTGGCGGAATCGCAGTTGTATGTGGTGTTAATTGTGAAGATATGCCGTCTGTTTTGGGTGATAGAGCTTGTGTTGGTATGGTTGGTGGTATTGTTTACGTAAGAGGCAATATAAAAAACTTATCAGATGATGTATTCCTTTTGGATTTAGATGAAAACGATGTAGATTTTCTCAAAAATGGACTCAAATTATATTTATCCGAAATAAAAAAGATTGATTATTATGAAGAATTAATTGATTTTTCAAAATGGCACAAGATTGTTGCAAAAACCTATGAAGAAAGGCAAAAACAAAGCAGTATATCTTTAAAGACGTTTAGAATAAATAAATGGTTTGAAGAGATAGGCGGTTCAATATTTTCTGATTTAATCACAGATGATTTTAAATCGTATGATTTGGTTCAAACGGGAGAATCAAGATTAAGAAAACCAAATTGGAAAAATTACGCTTATTCTGCACCTTGTGAGTACAACTGCCCGATAAAAATACCTACACAAAAAAGATTTTCACTTCTTCGTTCAGGAAAAATAAAAGAAGCACTTGAGTTGGTATTGGATTATAGTCCTTTTCCTGCTTCTGTTTGCGGTCAAGTTTGTCCTAACTTATGTTTAAATAACTGTTCGAGAGGTAATTTTGACGAACCTTTAGATGTTAAAATGCTTGGAAGTTTATCAAAAGATATAAAAGCAAAACCAATAGAGATAACAAAAAAAGAAAAAATAGCAATAGTAGGTGCCGGTGTTTCCGGAATTTCTGCAGCTTGGCAATTATCAAGACGCGGTTATGAGGTTGAGATTTATGAGCAGGACAATAAAATTGGCGGAAAGCTATCTCAAGTAATTCCTGAAGAAAGATTGCACAAAGAGATTTTAGAAACTGAACTTGAAAGATTTAAAAGTATTGGTGTAAAAATTCATACATCTACAAAAGTTACGCCTGAATTATTTAATAGACTCGAACAAAACTTTGATTCGGTAATACTGGCAATAGGCGGTCATAATCCTGTTGTAATACCTTTTGAGGGGTATGAAAGACTTATTAAGGGTTTAAACTTTTTAAAAGATGCCAAAAACGGTAAAAAGTATAATTTAGGCAAAAAAGTTGTTGTAATCGGTGCCGGTAATGCTGCGATGGACGTTATAACAGAAGTATATAAACAAGGCGGGGTACAGGATGTTACGGCGATAGATATTCAAGAACCTTCGGCTTTTGAAAAAGAAATCAATGCTGCCAAAAAACTTGGTGCAAAAATTTTATGGCCATGTTTTACCCAAAAAATAACGGAAAATGGGGTACAATTAAAGGATGGAAGATTTTTAGAAGCTGACAGCGCTATCATATCAGTTGGCGACAGACCGATATTTGACTTTTTACCAAAAGATTATTTGGATGAAAAATCGAGAATACAAGTCAATGAATTTATGCAAACACAAAATGATAAAGTTTTTGTCATAGGTGATGCAATTAAACCCGGTTTATTTACAAATGCAATAGCAGATGGTAAGCATGCTGCGGAAAATGTCATCAAATTTTTGTGCGGCGAAACATTGGCACCTTTAAAGGAAAAAGATTTAATTCCGTCAAAAAGGATAAAATCGGAATACTATGAATGTTACAATTCGAATTGTGATAACGAGCAAAACAGATGTATGTCTTGCGGTTATTGCAGGGATTGCGGATTATGCAAACAGAGTTGTCCTCAAAATGCAATTTCAAGAATTGACAAAGGAAACGGCAAATTTGAATATGTATCAGATTCAGATAAATGTATTGGCTGCGGAATTTGTGCGGGGTTATGTCCTTGCGGAATTTGGGAAATGGAAAACAATAAATAAATTACCTTATTTAAAATTCATCAAATCTTTTACATCAACTTCCAATATATCAGCCAAATTAAATAAGCGTCTTAAGCTAAGATATTTTTGTCCACGTTCAACTCGAGTAATATATTCCCCTGTACAATCCAGAGCTACGGCTAAATCAATTTGTCTTAACCCTTTTTGTTCTCGATATTTTTTTATATTTAATCCTAATAAATTTAATCTTGACACATGACTTATTATTCCATATTATAAAGATATCAATATGCACTATTTGTCCAAAAAGGAGAATATTATGGAAGAATATAAAAATTTAAAAGAATTGACAACAAAAATATCCAATAACTTATACAATACGATAAATCTATTGGATATTCTTGAAGAAATTGTTGAAGGCCGTCGCAAAGAAGATTTTTTAATATCTTCTATGAAAAAGCAAGTCCGCGAAGCGTTTGATAATATTGAATCCTGCAGACAATTAATATCAAATCCGGATTAGAAATTTTACAAAATACTTCTTGTATAATCTAAAATTTTACTTCCAATTTCGTAATTTTGTTTTCTTGCAACATCTTTTATGATATCTGTAATTATTCCTTTTTGATGTTCTAATTCAGTTTTGACAATTTTCGGTGAAATATCTATATCTTTTGCAAAAAGTTCCCAGTCTGTGTCTGTTACATCTTTATAAAATTTTGCTTTCCCTATTTTCATTGCAATTCGTTGATTACAATCATATATTGATGAACATAGTATGTCATAAGCAGGAGTTAAATTTATATTATTAGCACTGTTGATAAATATAGAAAAATTTTTGGCATGAGCATCTGTATTACCTATAAGATAGTTGAAAACAACCCTTTTTACAAACTCTAACTTTGTTCTTGCAGGAGTTGTTGTTTGATTTAATATCCATAAGCAATCTTTAAACGTTACGCTGTATTTATCCCTTGATTGAACACCAAGACTTTGTGCAAAATCTTCCTGTAAAATTCGTTTTATTTTACCTTCCTTCATCTTTCTGTCAAATCTTTCAATCAACAAAAACTCCAAACCGTTTATATTTTTTATTTCAACATTCGGAACATCTATTCCGATTTTGTTTGCTACTTTCATGCAAATATATTCATTCTGTATAGATTGAGCATATTTTGGAAGAGCAGTCTTTATTATGTGCGTTGTCGGAATGTCTGTATTAGGTATCGCAATTCTACCATCAATAACGCATACTGCCGTTTTCTCCTGTGCACCGGCTAAAGATATTCTATTTCCCATATATGGTTTATATGGCAACTCTTCAATAAATCTTTTTAACTCATTATCCGATAGAATTGTACCCTCTATTTTTATAAAATACTCTTCTTGTTCAGGTTCATCTTTTTGACAAAAAGAAATAGCACCTGCACAATCTCTTCCGATTGCTTCTAACAGCTTAAAATCATTGTTTATACCTATTTTATACTTTTTTGCAAGTAAATCACGCATATTAGAATTCTCGGGCAATAACCCGCCAAAATACGCTCTGCAAATTCTTTCTCTATATCCGTCTTTCGTTAAAGGAAGAGATAAAGATATAGGATATTCAGCCTTTTCATTATATACAAATTCCATCTTGCCATTTATCAAAGATAAAATGCCTACTTCAATTCCATTCAATCTAACTGAAAGCTCTTTTACCATAGATTACTCCTGTGCTATAAGTTTAACCCCAAGGTTAGACAGAATTTTTATTGTTTTTTCAATCTCACAAGTTGGTTTTCCGCTTTCTAAATCAGATAAAAAACGGGTACCGACATTTGATAATTGAGCAAGCTGAACTTGCGTAAGTTTTTGTTTCTTGCGCGTTTCTTTGACCAAATTACCAATATCTTTTGTTGATGTTATTTGCATATAAAAATATTCCCGTACTGTAATATTACATGATTTTTTTCTATTTGTCAATATAAATTTTACCGTAAAGGAATATTCTTAGATATATGTGAATAGTTTTATTGCATATTCAAATACATTTCAACTTCTAATGGTGTTACATATGTTCTGAATTTATCACATTCATTTTCTTTTGCAGTAACAAATTCCTCATATATGTGTGAACCTAATGCTTCTTTGATAATATCATCTTTGTCAAGCATATCAACCGCTTCATCTAAACTTGCAGGAAGAGAATCAATTTTTGCACGTTTTCTTTCCCTTGTTGTCATGTGATATATATTTTCTTCAACTTGTAGAGGTGGTTCAATTTTATTTTCTACACCGTCTAAAATTGCACCCAAAATAACGGTTAATGCAAGGTATGGATTACAAGAAGGGTCAGGTGAACGAAGTTCGATTCTTGTTGCATTTCCGCGTTTTGCAGGTACTCTGATTAACGCTGAACGATTCGCTAAACTCCATGCAAGATATACAGGAGCTTCGTATCCCGGTACTAATCTCTTATAACTGTTTACCAGAGGATTTGTTATAGCTGTGAATGATTTAACGTGTTTTAAAAGCCCGCCTATTGAATACAAAGCTTCTTTTGAAAGTTGATAAGTCCTGTCTTTGTCAAAGAAAAGATTTTTGCCGTCTTTGAATAATGAAACATTACAGTGCATTCCTGAACCGTTTATCCCAAAAATAGGCTTTGGCATAAATGTCGCAACTGCACCATTCTGCTCGGCTATTGCTGAAACAACATATTTAAAAGTCATTATGTTATCCGCCGTTGTTAGAGCATCCGCATATTTAAAGTCAATTTCGTGCTGACCTCTTGCTACTTCGTGATGTGATGCTTCTACTTCAAATCCCATTTCTTTAAGAGTTTTAACCATTATTCTTCTTAAATTTTCACCTTTATCTGTCGGTGCAGCAGAATAATAACCTGCATTATCGTGAGTAGTTAATGTCGGATTACCATTTTCATCTTTTTTAAAAATAAAAAATTCTGCTTCAGGGCCTACATTCATCGTATAACCTAATTTTTCAGCTCTAGCAATCATCTTTTTAAGATTACATCTCGGACAACCTTCGAATGGTGTCCCATCTGCATTATGTATATCGCAGATAAATCTTGCAACTTTTACGTCATCATCGCTTCTCCAAGGAATAATCGCAAAAGTTTTTAAATCAGGATAAAAATACATATCTGATGTTTCAATACTTCTGAATCCTTTGATTGATGAACCATCTAACATAATTTCGTTATTCATTACGCTGTCTAACTGCTCGCATGGAACTGATAAATTCTTCATAATTCCGTTAATATCACAAAATTCAAGCTTTATGAATTCAATATTGTTTTCTTCTACAATATGCTTAATTTCTTCTTTTGATAAAGTTTTTTTGTAATCAATAATACTTTTTGTCATACTTCTATTCTCCTATTACATACACAAATTATATATTGAGCTGTTTTTGAATGTCAAAATAATTAGCAGGTATAAAATTTGTAAAGTTTTATAAAATCGATAAAAATTTAATAATAATTTCTAATTTTTATTTATATTTAAAAAAAAATAAAAGTTTTTAAAAATTTTTGAAAGTTAAGATAAATTTTTGTACAAAGAATAAAAATTTTTGTGAACTCTTTACATTTCTTAATATCCTGCAAATCGCATATTTCACAAATAGATAATTTTGTTACAAATTGAAAAATAATCATTTTTAGTATATGATTAAGGTGTTTTTATAAAAATAATAGGTGGAAAGATGATTAAACTATTTAATAATGAAGTTTCGATTAATACTATTCTTTTTGGTTTTTTTGTTGTACTTTGTTTATTCTTTATGTTCACAAATGTCGATGTTGCAATAATGCTATTTATTTCATTGGTATTTGCTTGTTCATTAAATCCAATCGTGGATAAATTAGAGCATAAAATGCCAAGGCCTGTTGCAACATGTATTGTATTATTTGGGGCGTTGTCTATATTAGGTGTATTACTTGCATTTATATTTATGTTGGGTGCATACCAAATTAGTGAATTAATTAAAGAATATCCTAATTATATCAAAAATTTAGATGAAGCTATTGAAGGAAGTACGTTGCTTCAAGCAATGGGCATAACAAAAATAGATCTTGACAGTATGACCGCCTCTATTGCAAATTCTACCGAAAATGCAATAGATTATGCTATAGAATTAATAAAAGGCATGGGGTCAAGTTTTGCATATTGCTTAACAGGTTTAATCTTTCTGTTTTTCTTTATGCAAGATAAAAAGAATATTAAAGAAACTGTTTTGAAATATTTCCCTCAAAATATAAAAAACAGAACAGAAGAAATTATTGACAATATATCATCAAAAATGGGCGGATATGTATTTGCTCAAACAATGGCTGTATTAAGTGTTTTTGTTGTGAATGCAGTCGGTTTATTAATTCTGCAAAATCCTTATGCAATTTCTGTTGCAATAATAGCTGCTATTTTGGACATTGTTCCTGTTGTAGGTCCGGCTATAGCAATTTTGATTTGTTTAATAGGTGTTTATGAATTTGGTACGAAAGCGCTTATTACAACATTTATTGTTATGGTTATAGCACAACTTGTAGAAAATAATTTGGTTAGACCTTATGCATTCAGTAAACTAATGGATTTACATCCAACAATCATATTTCTATCATTGATTTTAGGCGGAAAATATTTCGGCTTCATCGGAGTTCTTTTCGGACCTGCAATGTCTGCAACAATTTGTGTTTTGCTTGATGAACTATATATAAAAAACATAAAAGAAAAAGAAGAAAATGTATAAACAAAGAAGGGAAATTTATATGAAACGATTGTTAAAAAGTGTTTATGTATTATCATTACTTGCACTATTATCATTAACTGCAAATGCTGCCGGCATGATTAAAGATTACCATGCATACAGAATTAAAGATCAAAATATAAGAACTGTTGTGCCAATTGTGGATAACATTTTAAGTAAAGAAGTTGAAGTTAAGAAGCTCGAAAAAAATGCATATTATGCAACATACGGAGATGAACACTATTATATGAAGTTTTATCCTGCCTTACATGATACGGACGTATATATTGTAACAGACGCAGAATATGACAAAGATAACAACGATGTTACTGATTTCTTTAAAAGTCAAAAATACAAATATGAAACACTTGAAGATAATGAGGCTTATAGAGAATATAAGTTTGATTTCATAGATTACGCAAGGTCAGGCGCATTAGAGGGTTTATTCACTCTACCTGACGGTTTAAAACCACTTAAAAAAGGCATGAATAAATTGAATGATAAAATGTCAAAAGGAAATGAAAAAACCTCTGCGATTCCGTATTCGGAAGATTACAATCCGATTGATTTAACTTGTATTGACTCAGAAGAATTTTATAATACAGATGCTAATGTTACGGTTACAGTTAATGAATATCGTTTAAAAAACAAAGAAAATAAATATGTCCACGCATTTGAATATATTGTTAAAAATAATTCAAATTCAGATATGATAGTAGAGAAAGTTTACTCAGAAAGACTTGCAGCATTAAAAGATGTTACAACATCAACATTTGTAGATATGGATAAATTAGATGTAGCAGATACTTTGGGTGTTCCTTTAGCGGTTGCTACCGGTGGTTTGTCGTTAGGGTTTACCGTTGCAAACAATGTAAGACTTGCAAAAGTAGTAAAGGAATCTACAAGATTTGCTCATTCATTACCTGAAAATTATGATTTAAAGGCAAATTCTTCAATGAGAATACTTTGTTTAAAATTTAAGGATGACCCAAAACCGCTTCAATTTACGGTAAAAAAACTCGGCAAAACATATACTTTTTCATATTAATAAATTTTTATATCGGGCTGAATAATTAATATTCAACCCGATACTTTTAACATTTAAGATATAAGGAGTGGTATTAATAAATGAAAAAACTTAAAATTTCAGTTATAATTCTTTCAATATTAGTTGGAATATATTTAGGATTCATATTTGCCGTTTCTTTATTCTTAAATTCAGACAATTTTATAGATATATCCAATAATTTTATAAAAACCAAATATAACATGACTTCTGATATAAGGGGCTTAAAAATAGAAATATCACCGTCGGTATCTGTTAAGCTAAAAGCAAAAAGCATAAATATTAAAGATAATAATAAAGACGGATTAAATATACAAAATTTGGATACATCTATTAATTGTTTGAAATTAAAAGATATAGATGCGGATTTAATCTATGCAAATCTTGATATTTTAAAAAAGCTAAAAAGCGAAAACAAAAAAGATACAAAAAAGAAAAAATCTTTTGATATAAGTAAAATACCGAATGTAAACATAAAAAAAATAGAGATTGTACGAAACGAAGGCGAAAAATTATCCATATCGTCAAACAGGTTCATAATTAAGGAAAATAACGGAATCAAAAATATGGATATAATTCTAAATATAAAACTTGATAGAGTTTTGCACCCAATAATAATAGGTGAGATTGGGAGTTTATATATAGAAAATAAAAAGTTAATTGCTAAAAACTTTCCGCTTTCAGTCGGTAAAACTCAGGTTGTTTTAAACGGCAGTATTCTTAATGATAAAAAATTGGATAACTTCACAATCAAAGGCGATAAAGTTCCTGTAAAAGACACTCTTAAAACGGTGTTATTCCTTCAAAAATATACCGAACACGAAAGAAAATTTATAGAAAATTTTACGGATTTTAAGGGTACTGCCGATATTGATTTAGTTTATAAAGACAATGATTTATCAGGTGTTATAACAGGTAATAATCTGTTTGCTAAATTTCTTCCGTTTTATATTCCTGTACAGTGCAAAAAAGCAGAATTTTTTATAAAAAACGGGGAAGTAAAATCTTATGCCGAGGGAACATTCGGAACAGAAAAAATGACACATAAACTTCTCATAAAACAAATGTATAACAGAGAGAAAAAAGAAGTCTTCGGAAAAGTTAACTCAAAAATTACAACCGCTTTGGCTAAAAAATATCTGCCTTCCAATATAAAGGTTAAAAATTATCTTGATATGGAAGTTGATTATTATATAAAGCAAAAAAGACCTAACGCCAAATATTATATAAATATACCTGCGAATTCGGGCATAATGATTAATGATTTCTACGCAGGAATTAGAAATAAAAATAAAAAAATATTTGCGGAAACGCAAAAAATCGATAAGGAGTTTTTCTTAAAAGATTACAGATTTTCTGTTCAAGAAAATAATAGTTTTAAAGACATATTATACGGAAATGGGTATTTTAAAATTATAAACGGCAATATGACTCCGCAATACATAACCTTAAACACAAATGGCTATGTACCAAACTCTTTTGTCGGTTCTTTTAAACAATATGTTTTAGGCGGAAAATTCAACGGTGCTTTAAAATATAGCTTTATTACAGAACAAATGACTGGTAAGTTTGAAGTTATTGATACAATTTTTAATCATTTCCATGTAAAATCCGCAAGCGTAATTGCTAACGATAAGACTGCAATAATTAAGGCAGACGGAACCTATAAAAAGGAAAAATTTAATTGTAAGACAGAAGTTAAAAATGATTTTAAGGACAAAATATATGTAAACTATATGGATTTATTCCTTGATAGATACATTGTCAAAAAGTCCGATAAAACTGCAACTCAAAACAAAAAATTTGATTTTAATTCTCCTAATAAAGAATTGAGCAGGGGTGTTAGGGACATCAATATGGACATTGATAAATATAATATTGTAGTTAATTCCATTATTGTTAAAGATTATCCTGTAAATAATATTAAAGTATTTGGCAGTCTTAAGAATGCAATTTTTAAATATAATACTTCAGAGATTGATTTTGCAAACGGCAAACTATCAGCTAATGGCACTTATGATTTTAATATAGATTCTTCTATCATTGATTTTAATGCAAAAAATATTGACTCAAGTATAATTGCGGATAAGTTTTTTAATCTTAAAAATCAAATTCAAGGAAGAGCCAATGCTGAAATTCATTCTAAAACAGGCAAAAATTGGGAAAATTGGGATGCAACTGCGAAATTTGAAATCCAAGACGGAGCTTTACCAGGACTTGAAAAACTGGAATTTTCTGTTGATAAAAACTTGAATAAAAAAGCTAAAGTTTCTGATTATGTAAAATTTAATGCCAAGAAAAAAGGAAATGTAAAATCTCATATAAGCGGTTTCTTTAAATGCGATGATGTATTTATTCGAGATATAGATATTCGTATGCAGCACGAATTTGCATCAGTATACATTGAAGGTTTTTATAACTATATAATAGAACAAGGGGTTGTTGATATTTGGGGAAAATATGATAATTTGTCAATAAAAAAGATTAAAGTTATGCATATTCCTCTTAATTGGATAATCAATATACTCGTACCAACAGAAAGAAAAAATGCAAAAACACAAATCAATTTAGATAAGATTCCTTCAATCGGGGTTGACGATAATTACGCAAAATATTTTAGAATAAATTTAAAAGCAAATGAAAAAGACCCGACAAAAACAGATATTACAACAAAATTAATAAAATAATTAAACTAAATAAACAACTTAATATTTGTATTATTGTATATTTTTTCAATGAATTATAATTAACTAATTTGCCTATTATAAAAGGTGAAATTATGCATAAAAATAAAATATAACTATATAAATTATGATTTACAAATAATCCGTATACTGTAACAATACCTAACAATAAAATATACATAATCATACTTGCAGTAACAGTATATCCGAAAATTGCTTTGCATTTAGGATGTTCAAATTTGTAAACAACCCCTATTAATAGTACTATTATTAACAATACATTTATAATTATTCCTGTTGTAATTATATACATACTGCCTCTTTCTCATAAACGACAACTCCGCTCAAGAACTCTTTAACAGTATTCATTACAGAATTTTTTTCGTTATCATATAAAATCATATGATAACTGTCATTTAATTCAACATATTGTTTAATTTTGGAAGAAATGCCACCTAAAACTACCTTTGCACTTTTTGAACTCGATAAATTATCGTATTTAGAATGAATACACAAAACAGGACAAGTAACATTTTTAAGATTTTTCCTGACATTTTTTGATAACTTCAATAGTCCGTCAACACAGTTAAGAGGATAATTATCCATTCCTATATCAGCTTTTGCCGTAATTTTTGCTAAACTTTTTCTTGTTCTCTCATTTTTTATACCAAAACAATCGTCCTCGGGAAAAGTAAAATAAAACCTGATAATTGTACTAAGCGCAAACGGAAGCAAATGTATTGTCCAAGGAATGCAGAAACCATCCAAAAACAAAGTTGTAGAAAGAGCTACAACACCTGTTATATCGTTATTATGTTCTGCCAAATAAATAGCCATAGCAGCCCCCAAACACAAACCCGATACAAAAAATTGATTATAATTTGGTCTTAACTGTGCGTATTTTTCTTGTGCAAATTCACACCAGTCATGCCAAGTTACGGTTTCTATTTCACTAATTCTTTCACCATGTCCGGGGAATGAATAACAAAAAACATCATACCCGTTTTTAAATAAAAAATCTCCATACTTTTTCATCTCAAAAGGACTTCCTGTCAGTCCATGAAAAAGTAGTACCGCTTTTTTATCATTTTTATCGGTTATTTCATCATGTAACAGCTCGAAATCGATACCGTTTGCCACTATGACAACCTCGTAAACAACTGATCAATAAGCTCTATTGCCATATCAATTTCCTTATAAGAAATTGTAACAGCCGGAACAAGTGTAATTGAATTATTATAATGACT
>JAFRAO010000022.1 GCA_017405375.1 bacterium | reverse complement strand
TTGTTACGAGGTCCTTTTCTAATACTGCCATATTTCTACCTATATGGTGAATCCCTAAAACACATATCTTCTAACATATCTATTATATTACGAAAAGATGTGAAATGTAAATGGCGTATGTTATTTTTTTTACAATATTTGTGTAAATTTTTTGAGGCAAAGAGTAAATCAGCTTTTGAAGCTATGCATAAATCGCTTGTTCCATCACCAATATAACAAAATCTGTTTTCTTTAACTTTTTGACATTTACACATGCCTGCTTTTTTGTCGCAATTCTCGTTGAAATATGGAAATTCGATACTGAATTTACCGTTTTTGTAAATAAGTTTGTTTGCGTAATATGGAATATCTAAACTATATCGTTCAAGAACTTTTTGAATAAATAAATCAAATCCGTCACTTAGTATTGTTAACTTTATATTATTTAATTTTACAAATTCAACAAACTCTAAAAAATAATCATCAATTTCTATTGAGTTAATGTAATCATTTAATTGTTTTTGAGAAATATTTTTTAATAAACCAACCTGAATAATAGCATTCTCTCTTGATGAGATTTTACCATCTATCCACAATTTTTCTGAATCCATCCAATTTGGAGCGAACAATTCAAAAAATCCGTTAACTGAATCCTTCTTTGTAATTGTTCCGTCAAAATCACAATATATTGCATCAAATCTTTCCATATATAAGATTATACTATAAACCAATAATTTATCTTCAATAAACTACTCTCAGCATTAGGTTCATTATATAATGATTCAACCCTAAACTACAATGAACTTAATATGGAAAATTATTATTTTTAATGTATAATTAGTTTTAGAAAGGTCTGGGGAATATATGAAAATTGATTGGAAGAAAAAAGAAACAAAAATTACGGCTATAATACTTGCAGTAGTTATAATTCCTATTATGTGGAATCAGGGAAAAACTATTGTAATGAGCGTTCTTACAAATTATATGATGAATCAGCCTAAAGTTGTTCAAGTATCAAAACCTATAATGAAAGATATTCAACCTAAATTTGATACTACAGGAAGAATTGAAGCAAATTTATCTGTTGATATAGTTGCTCGCGTCAGCGGCTGGCTACAAAAAAAATATTTTGAAGAAGGTGATCGTGTAACAAAAGGTCAAAAACTTTTCCTTATTGAGCCTGATGAATATATTTTGGCATCACAAAATGCAAGAGCAACCGTTAACGAAAATTCTGCAGTTTATAAAAATTCTCAAATAGATTTACAAAGAGCCGAACAATTACTAAAAGATGATCTTGTAAGTCGTGAATATTATGATAATGCTCTTACTCAAAGAAACAGAAACAGAGCCGCACTTGACGGTGCTATTGCTCAAATGAAACAAGCAAATTTGAATTTAAGTTATACAAATATAACTTCTCCAATGAATGGAAGAATAGGAAAAGTTAATATCTCAGTAGGGAATTATGTTACGCCATCAAGCGGTGCAATAGCTCAAATATATTCCACAAATCCTATGAAAGTAATTTTTCCTTTAAACAGCGGCGATTTTATAGAACTTAAAAAATATTATAAAGCAGCAAGCAAAGAAGACAGAAATGACGAAAATGCCGTTTCTGTGCTTTTAGGGTTAGCAGACGGAACTCAATACGAAATAGAAGGAAAAATAGAATTTGTTGATAATAAAATTGATGAAAGTACAGGCACAGTAACACTTCGTGCTATTTTTGAAAATCCTGATGAATTACTTGTTCCGGGAGATTATGTCAAAGTAACAATTAGAATTAACAAACCATATAAAGTTATGATGATTCCTCAATCAGCGACAAAAACGGATGTCGGCACAGGATATTATGTTTGGGTTGTAAAAGACGGTAAAGCAGTTAAAAAAGATATCAAAGTCAACCAAAATATTGATAATAACTGGATTGTTGAAAGCGGACTTGATGAAAATGATGAAGTAGTTTTAAAAGGTATTCAGGATATTTATAAATCCGGACAAAAAGTTAAGGCTACTCCTTACGTTAAAGAAAAAGAGTCTGAAAATAAAGCAAAATAGTTTAAAAATTACAAAAGGGAAATAAGAATGGCGATAAAGAAGGAAGATTTATACTTTTTTATAAAAAAACCGAGATTTGCAGTTGTAATATCTGCATTGATTGTTATAATAGGTTTACTTTCTCTGTTTAGTTTACAACAAGAAAAATATCCTAATATTACACCTCCACAAGTTACTATATCAGCAAGTTATCCCGGTGCGAGTGCGGAAGTTATAGAATCATCTATTGCATCTTTGCTTGAAACACAATTAAACGGGGTTAAAGATATGCTCTATATGAATTCTACCAGTTATGACGGGGCATATTCATTAAATATATTTTTTAAAACAGGTACTAACAATGACTTGAACTTAATGAATGTTCAAAATAAACTTCAACAAGTTCAATCAATGCTTCCGCAAGAAGTTATTCAACAAGGAATTACAGCTGAAAATCAGGTTAGCGGCATTGGTGCAATAATACTTAATTTATCATCAGAAGACGATTCTTGGAATCAATTGGATTTAACCAACTATGCAAACATATACCTAAAAGATGCTATAAAAAGAATAAGCGGTGTCGGTGCAGTGAATGTATTCGGTGCGGATGATTACAGTATGAGAATTTGGCTTGACCCTGCAAAACTTGCAAGTTACAAGGTAACAGTATCTGAAATTCAAAACGCAGTAAGAAATCAAAATGCTCAAATTTCAACAGGTGCATTGGGCGATGAACCATCTTTATCAAAACCGAGTTTAAAATTAACTTTGCTTACCAAAGGCAGATTATCATCAGTTGAGGAGTTTGAAAATATTGTAGTTCGTTCAAATCCAAACGGTTCAAAAGTAAGGCTGAAAGATTTGGCAAGAGTTGAGTTGGGTGCAAAATCTTATTCAAGATTTGGTTTAATTGCAGGAAAACCGGGAGCTTTAATTCAGGTAATGCCTTTGCCTGGAGCAAATACCGTTGATATTGTTAAAAATGTACATAAGGAAATGGATAAATTATCCAAAACACTTCCTGATTCTTTAAAAATAGATACAATGATGGATAGTGCCATATTTATCACAGAGTCAATGAATGAAGTAGAATTTACAATTCTTTTGACTTCATTAATCGTAATTTTAATTATATTCGTATTTTTAGGTGATTTTAAAGCTACATTAATTCCCTGTGTTACTATTCCTGTTTCTTTAGTCGGCACATTTATTGCATTAAAAATGCTTGGAATGTCATTAAATCTGTTAACATTGTTTGCACTTGTTCTCGCAGTTGCAGTTGTTGTTGACGATGCGATAGTAGTTATAGAAAATGTTAAACGACACATGGAAGACGGTAAATCTGCCACAGAAGCAACTCAGATAACTATGAAAGAAGTTGGCGGTTCATTAATTGCTATGGCATCTGTTCTAATGGCAGTATTTGTTCCAATGTGTTTTATGAGCGGTTTATCAGGAACTATGTACAAACAATTTGCGGTTTGTATTTCCGTGTCAATTGCAATATCAGCAATTTGCGCCCTGTCATTATCTCCTGCTATGTGTTCTATTTTACTAAAAAAAACAAAACGAACAAAAGATATTACAAACGAATATATAAAAATAATTTTATCATATATCAAGAAAGGTTTGGATTATTTCAACAAATACTTTGATATATTAACAAAATATTATATGGAAATGGTTAAAAAATTTGTTTTTAATAAAAAATTAACCGTTATTACATATATTGCTATTATGCTTTTAATGCTCGGTCTGTTTAAAATAATTCCAACAGGATTTATTCCTGATGAGGATCAGGGGTATTTGATAAGTGCTGTAACACTTCCTGACGGTGCTTCTTTGAACAGAACAGAAGATGTAATGATTAAATTTACCAAAGCAATTGAAGATATTGAAGGTATTGAAAAAGAAAAAATAATTGCTTTTGGCGGTATGGGACCATCAAATCAAGGATTTGTAGTAATAAATCTCAAAGAATGGGGAGATAGAAAAGTCAGCCTATTGGGTAAGATTGTAAGATTTATACAAGGAAAACAGACAGATTTATCGCATAACGGTATTTTGATGGAAATATATAAAAGAACTGCTGACATAAATGAAGCATCAATTATTACTTTTTCTCCTCCGGCAATTGACGGCTTAAGTATGTCCGGAGGTTTTGAATATCAATTACTTTCGTTAAGCAATGCTAAAGTTCAAGATTTATCAGCTTTTGCAAATGAATTCATACAAAATGCTAACGCTGATTCAAATTTGGCAAATGTATATACACAATTTCAAGCAAATGTACCTCAATACATTTTAAATATTGACTATGAAAAGGCTCTTGCTCAAGATGTTGATATAGCAGAATTGCATAATACTCTTGGTTCAACACTTTCATACTCTTATATAAATGACTTTAATAAAATCGGAAGAATTTTTAGAGTATTTATGCAAGCTGAAGGTAATTACAGAGATAAAATTGAAGATTTACAGAGAATATATGTAATGAATACTCAAGGAAAACCCGTTCCTATATCAACAATGATAACAGCGAAACAAATTACCGGTGCGGTTTCAATTACAAGATTTAACCAATTCCGTTCCGTTCAAATTATGGGTACCCAAGCAAACGGCAAAACATCAGGTGATGCCATGAATGCCATGGAAAAATTATCAAGCAAACTGTTACCAAATGATTATACTTTTGCTTGGTCCGGAACTTCTCTGCAAGAAAAGGAATCAGCAGGACAAACAGGTATAGTTGTCGGTTTTGCATTATTATTTGTATATTTGTTCCTTGTTGCGTTGTATGAAAGCTATATGATACCTGTTGCAGTACTTTTAATATCTCCTGTCGCTATTGTTGGAGCACTTATTTTCCAATTAATGATGGGACAAGCACTTGATTTGTATTCTCAAGTCGGATTAATTACTTTAATCGGTTTAGCTGCGAAACAATCTATTTTGATTGTGGAATTTGCAAAAGAAGAACATGAAAAAAACGGTTTGACAATTTATGATGCCGCGATTAAGTCAGCTTTGCTTAGATTTAGAGCTATTATGATGACTGAAGCTGCATTTATTTTAGGTATTTTGCCTTTATTATTTGCATCAGGAGCCGGTGCAAACAGCCGAATTTCAGTAGGTTCAACGGTAATTGGCGGTATGATAGTTGCCGCTACATTAGGTACGGTTTTGACTCCGGCATTTTATGTAATAGTACAAGAATTTGTTGATAAACATTTTAATAATAGGAAAGATGAAGAAGAATGAAAAGATTTTATATAAATTGTTTAATTGCAATATTAATATCGGGTATAGCAGGAATAAGTTTTAATACGGCGCAGGCTTTTGGATTAAAACACAATAAAAAATCTCAGGCTGTATCTGTTTCAAAAGATAATAAAAAAGATTATAATATTGATAACAGAGCAAAATACACAAATGATATACATTCTGTATTTTCATTAGATGATTGTATCAGAATTGCAATAGAATATAATCCTTCAATACAGGCTTCTTTTTATAACCAAGATGCCTATAAATCCAGAATAGGGCAAGCCTGGGCTAATTATTTCCCATCCATAAATGTTGGATTTGAGCTTTCAAGAACATGGAATCATTATAATAAAGAAATATTTCCGTATTACAGCCGAAATGTTTATAACACAACAGGTTATGTGCCTACTGTTTCTGCTAATATGCTGCTGTTTGATTTTGGTAAAACAAAAGCCATCGCAGATATGGCAAAACGTCAATATGAAGGAGCTCAAGAAAATTCAAAAGAAAATATTAATGTAATTATTTATGATATAAAAGCGACTTACTATAATATCTTGTTCGCACAAGCACAGGTACAGGTTTATAAAGATACCGTTAAAGATTATGAATTACAATTAAGTCAGGCAAAAGGATTTTATGTATATGGTAAAAAACCAAAACTTGATGTTGTTACCGCAGAATATAATCTTGGAAAAGCAAAATTAAATCTTGTTAAAGCAGAAGAAATTTTAAAAGTTGCAAAAATCAGGCTCTCTAAAATCATGGGTATTCCTGAATATACAAATTACGAACTTTCGGATGAGATGTCTTTAAATAAATTTGGAATAGATACGGATGAAGCTATTAAACTTGCATTTGAAGTAAGACCTGAATTAATATCTGCTCAAAAAGAAATGGAAGCGGCAAAGATGAACTTAAGAGCGGAAAAAAGGAATTTCACTCCTAATATTAGTATATATGGAAGTTATGCAAACAATTTAGGTAGTGAATATAATGTTAATACAGCGCAAGTTGGTGTTGGTCTAAATTATAACGGATTAAACATATTAAAAATAAAAAAGAAAGTTGATGAAGCCCGTTCAACATATAATATGACAAAAGCACAATATCAAGAGATAAAAGACACAGTATATTTTAATGTAAAAAAATGTTATACCGAACTGCAAACAGCAGCTGAGGCAATCGTAATGGCAAAACTTGCACTAGACCAAGCAAAAGAGCAATACAGACAAGTTACAGGTCGTTATAAAGCCGGTGTCGGTGATGCAATAGAACTAAAAGACGGAGAAAATACTTATTTGAATGCTCGTTTAGATTTCTATAATGCAATATTGAATTACAACGTTACTGCTGCAAACTTAGAACAGGAAATAGGTATACCTCTTAAACAAGCAGAAGAAAAAGTTATTGACATCAAACAGGAAGATTTGTAAAGACTACATCATTTGCCACACGATATACATTCTTTATCTATTAATGTATAAATCTTAAATTTTACAAAAAATTTTATATATTATTTAACCATTTTATTAATTGTTCTTTTACGAGAAAAATGCCATTTTCGAACATAAATAAAGGTTGTTTAATATCTTTTGTTTTTGCTGCTTCTTTAATTCCATTAATTGTTTTTGTTTTGTCTGCACCGCCACTATATGTAAAAAACGGAATTAAAGTTTTATTTTCAAAATTATTATTTATAATAAAGGATTTCATTGGCAATGATGGTGAAAAATTCCAAATCGGAGAACCAACGAAAATGACATCATAATTTGAAATATCAATATTATTTATTTTGGGCAAATTCCCTTCTTTAATCTGTTTTCTTACAAGTTTAGACATTTTGAAAATATTATTCGGATATTTTTCTTCTAATTCAATTTCTTTTATATCACCGCCTACAATGGAATGAAGATTTTGAGCAACGTTTTTTGTATTTCCGCCATTTGAGTAATATATCGTTAATATTTTTTTATCCGTCAGAAACTGAGGTTGACTATATTTAATGTTCTTTAATTCATTAATTTTACATATCGCTGCCACTATTAATGCAAAAAATATAATCAATATGCTTACTAATATAAACTTCATATTATTTTATCCTTTATCTTTCAATTGGTAAAATTATTATAACACAGATCAAACAGTAAAAAAGTTTGATAGGTAACTCTTGATGCAATATTAATATTATAATTAAGTGTTTTTATATTTAAGTTTTGAGTAATTTAAGACGTAATGAAAGTAATAAAATAATTGTTTTATTTGTACAATTTTTTGTATAACAAATGTATCATATTCAGCAGAAAAAGAATTTTTATGAGAGTTCGAACTTGCTATTAAACTGGTGTAAAGACGCACCAGTAAAGTTTTTGAGTAAATCAGCCGAAACAAAAAGAAAGATATTGAACTTAATAGGTTCGAACTTTATATACAAAGACGGGAAGCTAAGTATAGAGCTTAATCCCGTCTTTGAATTGATATTAAAAACTGATTTTTCTAAAAATGGTGGAGAATAGGAGACTCGAACTCCTAACCCCCTGCGTGCAAAGCAGGTGCTCTACCAATTGAGCTAATCCCCCATACTGTCGGGCGCGGTACAGATAACCTGTCAACCACTCTTTAATTATACATGGTAATTTTTTTTTGTAAATACCTATTTCTTTATCTCACTTAATAATTTGTTAAATATTACATCTAATTTTTGTTTATCGTTTTTATACCAATATCCAATTAATGCCTCAAATGCAGTAGCCTGCCTATATTCTGACTGGTTATTCCTCCGTGCTACAGGAACAGGCATGTTTCTAGCTCGACGTTTCATTTCTTGCTCTTCATCTGTTAATTCATCTTCTAGCAATAATAACATTCGAGCTTGATATGATGCTTTTACTTTTGTTGTCGTTAATTTATGCAAATCTTCCGTTCTTATAATCTTTTCCATAAGATTTTCTCTTACAAATAATTCCCATACTGCATCACCCAAATGCGCATAATTTCTTAAATTTATTTCCATTTTTTTCCTTTTTGTTTAATTTTATCACAATTCGTTTCTTTTTTCTTGCTTTTATTTCATTATTCAGTCATAATTTCTTTGGAGGATTTTATGAAAAAGTTTTTGTTATTATTATTAGCTATTATCACTTTTATAAATTTTAAACCTGTTTTTGCCATTTGTGAATCTCAATTAGATGAAACTTTGTATAACAAAAAAGAAATCAAATCGCAAATTTTGAAAATCAGAAACAGAAAAATTATAATTTCTAACGCACTTCTGCTTAGTGATTCTCAAAAAACAAATTTATATAATCTATTTAATCAAGATAACCAAAAAGAAGCTATTCTTTATTTAAAATTAAAAGAAGAAACAAATTTATTAAACAATCTAAACAATAACAAAAATATTAGCAGAATTGAAAAAAGAAATCAAAAGAAAACTATTTCTAAGATAAAAAAAGAAATAGAACTCATTGAAAAGAACAACGAAGCTGATTTTAAACAAATTCTAACTCGCAAGCAAAGAGCAAAATACAATAAATTAAAACGCGAAATTCCTTTGAATTAGAATTGTACTATTTGGATTCTTGAGTTAGACAATCTATACCACCACCATAACTCAGTCCTGTTTCTGTTGATACGAAATAAACATTATCAATATCGAATGTCTTTTTCAATAATTCTTTCATTTGTTCATCTAACTCAGGATACTGCGATTTGTTTGTTATATAGAATGTTTTGTTATTTTTATCTCGACCACAAACCCCATTCATATAATTAGGACCACCTAAAATGCCCCCAACAAATGCAGGTACTCTTACTGTTTTATAACCGGATTCAGTTAAATTATCTTCTGCTTTTTTGTAATCATCTTTGGTCGCTTCCGAATATTGTTGCATCAATTTTATTATTTCCAATATTTCTGCTTTATCCAAATTCTTCGCATCACTTTGCAAAAGTTCTATTAACATATCTATTCCGGCTTCATAATCAGGTATCGCTATCTCACCATTATTAAAAAACCTGTATGTCATATCTATGTGTCCGATATTTTTTGACGGAATAAAGGTAATATCTTGAATAGGTAAATCCAAATCTTTTGCTATTGCATTAATTGCATCTTGTTCTGTAGCTTTTGGACTACTTTGTCTTAGTATTGCTAATGTATATTTTATAGATTCATATCCAATTATTGCACCCGATTTTCCATCTGATTTTATTGTATTTATTACATTTCCACCTTCAAGATATGAATTTCCTCTTACTATTTCATTAGGAGAAAGAGTACTAATAAAATCTTGTGCCCAAACTCTGTCCTTATTTGCTCTAAGTGTCGGATTCTCTACTTGAGGTGTTTTTTTATCCAAAATTAAGACTTTTCCGTCATGCCTTCTTACGCCATAATCTTCTAGCCAATTAGATTCAGATATGATAATATCTAATTTAAAACCCAGTTTTTTGCCTAAATTTTCCATTTCGCTTAACAATTTTTCATTTAACTTGAATGGCATTTTTATTGTATCTATTTTTCTTTCTAATCCTTCTGACCAATGTGAATAATCAGGTATTTTCCGATATAAAGCTGCTTTCATTTGCGTATCTCTGCATTGTTCACGCTTTGAGTTAAAGGCTTCTATTAATGCTTGTGTTTCTCGTGCACTTGCCTTTTCTTCAATTTCTGTAGTTATTTTTTTATATTCCGCCAAAGTGAATTTATCAATATTAATTGTACAAGAATCATCAACATCATTTTCTTTTTCGTAAATGTATTTTATACTTGAACAATCTTTTAAGGCATTGTCTGCCATCTTTTTATATGCATTAAATATGCTGTTAGCACTTGCGTAGTTGTGAGAAGCCTTTGAATAGCTTATTATTGATGTATTCATGCGTTTTTTTAAATCTAATAACTCATGAACACAAGAAACATCTTTATCTGTTGATAAATCAGGATAAATTTTTAACATTTATCATATATCCTCAAAATTTTAATATTACCCATACGTTTATAAAATTTTTTTATATAAAATAATTGCTAAAATTTACATTTTTGTTACAAACATTAATATGATGCAATAAACACAAGTTCAATAAATAATACAAAAATTAAACTTCTTAGTATTACAATTGTTTATTGAATTTACAAATGTATTAATTGTTAAGAACTATTACAAAATTTAAGATTTTTTTGTTATTTTTGTTATAAATTTTAAAAATTGTGGAATATATATCATGTGGGCAAGGTTAATTTACTTATTTTGTTAATTTATTATTTGCCTATATCTCTAATTCCTCTCTTCTAATACGTGGTTTAAAACCGGCAAATAAGTCGGTTTTTTATTGTCCTAATTTAGGCTGAAAGAAAAAACTTTGTTTATAATATACTGAACCCGAACATTTACTTGTGTTTTAACTTTGTACGTGTTATTATTTAGTTTGTTTTATTTTATTAACGAAAAATAATATTCAGGAGATTTCAAAAAAATTATGTCATTATTATTTGATAATTATATATTTGATTTAGATGGTACTCTTATAAATTCTTCTAATGAAGTTTTATTGTGCTTAAAAAATGCATTCAAAAAATCTAATTATGATATTGATGAAACCGGATTAACTTCAAATTTGATAGGTCCGCCGATAAAACAAATAATTCAAGCTATAGTGCCGGAATTAAAAGATGAAGTAAAATTATCCGAAATTATAAGTAATTTTAGATATTTTTACGACAATGAAGAAGATGATATTTCTGACATATATCCTGATGTTTATCAAACTCTTGAACACTTAAAATCGTTTGGTAAAAAATTATTTATTGCGACTTTCAAACCGCAAAAGTCGACAATGCGCATTTTAAGACAATTTAATATGGATTATTTCGAAGATGTTTATACCATAGATAAATTTGACAGACATATAACTAAAGAAGAAATGATTAAAGACATCATAAACAAGTACAATTTAGATGCAAAAAAAACGGTAATGATTGGCGATGCAAAAACTGATATGATTGCAGCAAAATCGGCAGAAATAACGGCTGTGGGTGCTTTATGGGGTTATGGCGACGATAAACAGCCGTTAATTGACAATGCAGATATTACAATTAAAGGAATGAAAGAATTATGGGATTAATAAAATTATCTGATTATATAGCCAAAAGATTAAAAGAACATGGTGTAGAACATTTTTTCATGGTATCAGGCGGCGGTGCAATGCACTTGAATGACAGCTTAGGGCACGCTATTTCATATACGGCAAATCACCATGAACAGGCATGCTCAATAGCTGCTGAGGGTTATGCGAGAGTGAATCAAAAACTTGCGGTTGTTAATGTTACAACAGGTCCGGGCGGATTAAATTGCTTAAATGGTGTATTCGGACAATGGACTGATAGTGTACCTGTTTTATATATTTCAGGACAAGTTAAAAAACGTACAATGCTAACTTCATTTCCGCAAATAAATTTACGTCAGCTTGGTGATCAGGAAGTTGATATAATATCTGTTGTAAAACCTCTTACCAAGTATGCTGTAACGGTTGAAAATTCTAATGAAATTAAGTATCACATAGATAAAGCTATATATGAGGCAACAACAGGAAGATTCGGTCCTGTTTGGATAAATGTTCCTATAGATGTTCAAGCAACAATGATTGATGAAGATGAATTAAAAGAATTTATAGAACCGGAAAAAGAAAAATATGATTTGCAACTTGAAAAGGTTACAGAAAAACTTCGAAATGCAAAAAGACCGTTAATAATTGCGGGGCACGGTATAAGATTATCAAATCAAGTTGATAGATTTAGAGGTCTTTTGAATAAATTAAAAATTCCAGTTGTTACGACATTTAACGGAATGGATTTGATAGGTTATGAAAATCCGTATTATATTGGAAGAATTGGTACAATCGGGCAAAGAGCAGGTAATTTCACACTACAAAATGCTGATTTGATTATTTGTCTGGGAACACGTAACAACATTCGTCAAGTAAGTTATAATTGGGAAAATTTCGGTAAAAATGCTTATAAAATCGTTGTTGACATAGATGAGGCTGAACTTGAAAAACCTCTTGTTGTTCCTGATTTAAAAATAAATGTTGATTTAAAAGAATTTATCGAAAAATTAGAAGATATAAGTCTTCCTGCTAAAACTGAGTGGAGTGAATGGTTAGATTTTAGTAAGAAATTGAAAGATAAATATTCATACGAGAATCATCCTGAACAAGAGCAAGGCGAAAGTGAAATTAATCCGTATTATTTCACATACATGCTAAGCAAATGTCTTGGACAAAACGATATATTTGTAATGACAAACGGTTCAGCATGCGTTTGCCCGTTTCAAAATGCTATTGTAAAAGAAGGTCAAAGATTTATTTTAAATTCAGGAAATGCATCAATGGGGTATGGGCTTCCTGCAGCAGTTGGTGCAAATTATCAAGCAAATGGACGCAGGGTCGTTTGTCTTGAAGGTGATGGTTCTATTATGATGAACATACAAGAGCTTCAGACTGTTGTTCATAATAATATGCCAATAAAATTGTTTGTAATAAACAATAGCGGATATTCGTCAATAAGACAGACACAGCGAAATTTCTTTGACGGTCGTATGACAGGTTCAGGCGCAGATAGTGGAGTAAGTGTTCCAGATTTTGTAAAAGTAGGTCAGGCTTTTGGGTTAAAAACAAAACGCATAGAAAATCCAAAAAATTTAGAATCAGATATAAAAGATGTTTTAAATACTGAAGGTTCGGTTTTATGTGAAGTTATGACTGAAAAAGAATATGCATTTTTGCCAAAACTTTCTTCTAAAAAACTACCTGACGGAACCATGGTTTCACCTACATTAGAAGATATGTTCCCATTTTTAGACAGAAATGAGTTTGATGAAAATGTTATTAAGTAAATTAAATTATTTATGTGATAAATTCTTTTTTAATAAAATTGATATTTTTAACTTATTAAGAAGTATTGCTATAATATGTGTAATATTGGCGCATACACCAATACTGATTATACAAAGTTTTAATTTAGAAACATATCCTTTTTATTTTAATACGCCGGCATGGATGGCGATGTGGATATTTTTCTTTTTATCAGGATATTTGTTAGGAAAAGGATTTTATAATAACAAGTATGAATTATCAAAGCAAGGTATTTTAAAATTTTATAAATCCAGATTAATTAGGATTTTGCCTTTATATTTTTTGCTATTGTTTATTGTATTCATTTTTTATAATCCTGATTGGTTTATTAAAAATCCGATTAATGTATTGCGTTTATTTACTTTTACTTATAACGGTATAGGCGGAATAAACGGAACAGGGCATACGTGGTTTATTTCTGCGATTGTTCAGTTATATATTTTAGCGCCGTTCGGATATAAATTGTTATCTAAATTTGATAAAAACAAAAAAAGTTTATGGATTTTATTTTTTGTTTTGCTTGCGTTTGGGATAGGTTACAGATTACTTACAGATTTATTTAAATTAAATTATTACAAGTATGTATTAACCTTTTCAATAGCAAACATAGATTTGTTTTTTGGTGGTATGCTTTTGAACTCGGTTACAAAAAATTCAGCGGATAATGTTTGGAAAAGTTTACTAAGACCGATTTCTTTGCTTATATTTTTAGGATTGATGTTATCTTATACTTTGCCTGTTATAGATTTATCGTGGTGGGTATATGATTATATCTACCCTACTCTAACATTTTTGGCATTAATTTTAGTAACTATATCAAACGATTATGAAGGCAAAACAAAACCTCTGCCGGTAACATTTTTGAGTGTATTGAAAAATCCGTTAAGAATCGTGGAATATATTGGCATTATTTCGTTTAATATGTATTTGTTTCATGCAAACATTATAGAAATGGTTACGAATTTATTTAAGCAATACAATTTGCAAGTAGTTTTTACCGGAAACAGTATATTTGTTGCGATATTTTTTGTAATGTTTATAATAACATTTATATTTTCGATTTTTTTACATTATGTAATAGAAATGCCGATGAATACACTTAGACGTAAAATGTAATAGAATTGTTATTTACGATTAATCTTGCATACAGATTTTTTTTCGTCCCAAATCCAACCATTGTTTATGCATGTATCTTTGTTGATGATAATTTTACCTGAAACGGTTTTAACAGTAGCACCTTGTTTGCAAGAGCCCATATTCATACACATTCCGCCGCCTATTTCAGGCAATAAATTAGGTAAATATAACCATCCGCAAAAAACGATAATCAACACTAAGATTAGCATATTTCGTAAGAATTTCAAAAACGAAACAAACCACATTACCAGAAGAATGATGGCTGATACAATTAAATATGTAAGGACCTGATTCCAATCAGCATCAGGAGTTTTAATAGCATTTATTATTGATATAATATTCCAATATATAATGAATATTGTAAATGTTGTATTTAAGAGCGATATAACAATTTTTTTTGCGAAGTTTTTAATCATATAAACATTATACAACAAAATATTTAATAGTAAGTTTCCATACAATAATTGCACATACAGATTGTTAAAAATAACCGACAAATTCTCAAGTATCAAAAGTACAGTTTTTATTATTAAAATAATTATTAAATGCTTGATATTTTTATAAACTTATTGTGTAAAACATTATTACCAAGTGATATTAGCTATTTGTGTAGTGAAATAATTTTTTATGTTGTAAAAAATCATAAAAAAGGAGATGCTATGACAAATAAATTAGAACTTTATAAATGCAACGTATGTAACAATTTGGTTGAAGTTTTAAACGATGGTTTTGGTGAATTAGTTTGTTGTAATAAGCCTATGGAGCTTATAGAATGCAATACATCAGAAATTGAAGAATTAAATGAAAAACACATACCTGTAATAGAAAAGGAAATAGACCATATGCGTATTAGAGTCGGAGCAGTGATGCATCCTATGACAATGGAACATCACATATCTTTTATTCAAGCTATTTCAAACGATAAAAAATATGTAAAAACAAAATTTTTAGACATAAACGAAACTCCTGAATTGAATGTAAAAACAAGTAGCAAAACTCTTTGGTCCAGAGCTTTGTGTAATATCCACGGATTATTTAGGGGTGAAATATAAACTCGTAGAGTGTGTTTTTCCCTAATACATTTTTGCTAGAAAATATCCTGTTTTCCACAGCATCAGTTAAACATTTTAGACCCTGCGGGAAACCCGACATTTTTCTCAAAAAGTTATTGGATATTAACGCATATTTTACAATTTGGCAATTTTTTGTGAATTAAGCTATAATTTAATACATGAAAAAGTTTGTGTATTATCTTTTATTATTCAAAAAGGTTTTATATATAATTATTTATCCGTTTTTTATGGGTGAGTCAAAATTTATTAAATTTATTAGAATGGGTATTGAAAATTACTTAATATTTCAACCTGCAAAATTTAGAGCGCAACGTATTAACAGAAATCTGCTCAGAAGATTTAAAACCGTAAGATTCGTTTCTAAAGATTGCGCAAGACTTTTTGCATGGTTTGTTGAACCCCAAAAAGATAAACCGACCATTTTATATTTTCACGGTCAGGCAGAATCAATTCTTGCCCACCAAGATGTTGTTGAATTTGCCTTAAAAAATGGATATGGGGTTTTTATGCTTTCTTATAGAGGTCATTACAGAGCTTGGGGATTACCGTCCGAGCAAGGTGTATTTAACGATGCTCAAACTGCTTTGGAAAAATTGAATGAGTTTGGAGTAAAAAACGAAGATGTCATTTTATGGGGACATTCTTTAGGTACTACAGTTGCTATGAATACAGCAGTTAATAATAACGTTAAAGCATTAATATTGCAATCACCAATAAAAAATATTCAAACTGCAGCTTATGATGTTGCAAACTTTTATTTTAGACGATTAAAAAATATTTGGCTTAGAAGATATATAAAAGCTCATTTTAGAGATGTTCAATTCTTACAAAAATTTGATAATATCGGAAAAATCTCGCTTGTTAAATGTCCGATTCTAATTGTACATTCCAAAACTGACAGAGTTTCCCCATCTAAAAATTCACGTGAATTGTATGAAAGAAAATTAAACGCACAATTATATCTTGCAGAACGCGGCAGTCATTGGAGTATGGATTGGTGTATCAAAAGAATTACCGATTTTATTGTAAATCTGTAATTTTGTTGATAAAATGAATTCGGAGGAAAATTAATGGAAGAAAAGAAAAGAATAATGTCAGGCATGCGCCCAACAGGAAGATTGCACTTAGGTCATTATCTGGGTGTATTGAAAAATTGGAAACAACTTCAAGAAGATTACGATTGCTTTTTCTCTGTTGCTGACTGGCATGCTCTTACAACAGGATATGATAAAACTGATGTATTGAAAGAAAATGTTCTAAATGTTGTTATGGATTGGCTGGCATGCGGAATTGACCCTGATAAAGCAACTGTTTTTGTTCAGTCAACAATTCCTGAAGTTGCCGAATTAAATATATATTTAGGTATGGTAACCCCTCAAAATTGGGTAGAACGAGACCCTACATTGAAAGATATGGCAAAAATATTAAAAAACAAAGAAGGTCAAAACTCTCAAATAGGTTTTGGCTTAATGGGTTATCCGGTTTTGATGAGCGCTGATATAGTATCTGTAAATGCTCATTATGTTCCTGTAGGAAAAGATCAGGTGGCCCATGTAGAGCTTACACGTGATATGGTAAGACGTTTTAACAATGTCTATAAAACGAACTATTTTGTAGAACCTCAACCAAAATTAAATGAATGCTCGCTTATATGTGGCGTAGATGGCGCTAAAATGGGTAAATCTTTCAATAATGACATAAAAATATCCGATACCGAAGAAGTTACGGCAAAAAGAATTATGCAATGTATAACAGATAGGTCAAGAGCAAGAAAAAATGACCCCGGACACCCAGACAAATGTGAAGTTGCTTTTAAATATTGGCAAATTTTTGGAAATGAAAATGAAATTGCTGATATTGAAAAAGAATGTATCGCCGGCGCAAGAGGTTGTGCTGATTGCAAACGTCAACTGGCAGCAAAAGTCAACGAATACTTTAAAGATATTCGTGAAAAGCGCAAATACTATGAAGCACATTTAGATGAAGTTCAAGGTATTCTTGAAGAAGGCTCTGCAAAAGCAAGAAAAGTTACACAAAAAGTGCTAAATGATGTTCGTAATATCATTGGCATGTACTAATTGTTATGTGTAAAATCATTATTTGATAAATTTCAATGTTTTGCAAAAAGGGTATCCGAATTTCAGATACCCTCTCTTTTGCTCTCTCTTCTTAATAAATGTTTGTTCTGCGCATCAAATCAGATAATTTAATTTCTGTCGTTCTAATTGACGGAATATGTGCTGTAGCATTTTCTATTGTTTTAGTTGCAGATTTAATGCAAGAAAGACCAACGGCACCTCTTCTTGGTGTTTTTTTGTTAAATGATAATAATCTCTTAATTACGTTTTGTATACTCATATATTTTCTCCTACACATTGAAGTATATTACGCATATACTTTTTCGAAATCGTACATAAAGACTATTTTTAAATTTATGTCAAAATGCGGTTATGCTATAATTTTTTTATGCAAAATAATGATAAAAATTATAATAGCGCGTTGAATTTATGTGAAAATAATTTTTCTCACGATGAATTAATTGATTTTTTGAAAAACGGAGATATTGTTCAAAAACAGTATGCGGCGCTAAATATAGACATATTAAAATCAAGTGAAGAGGCAAAGACTTTTATCTCAAATTTAGTAGGCGTTGATGGAAAAATAAGAGAAGTTGTTGCAATAAAACTAATTGATTTTACAAATGATTATCCCAAATTATTTCATAATCCTGAAATTTTTGAAAATTTTGTCAAAGCAACAATAGATATAGACGGAAATGTATGTCGTTGTGTAATATTATCGGCTTTTAATTTGATAATGTATGATGATTTTACAAAATACTATACAAACGGTTTAATTAAAATAATTGATGAAGCTCTGTGTGAGTTGAAAAAAATAACATATAAAGATAAAAAATATAAAACAAATAAACAAATATTCAAAATATATTGGGCGTTAGAAAGTTTGATACTGTTTATACAAAAAATAAAACTAGCCGATATAAAACGAATATTAAAAGAATGCTCAATTATACAAGACTACGTAATACGTGAAAAATGTGCACAGATAATTGTAAAAATTGACTTAGATGAAGAATTGTCAATAATTATTGATAAACTCAAATCAGATAGTAATTATTACGTACGTAATGTTTTTAAATAATTAAAAAAATGTTAATTTGCTTGATAATGTTTTTTGTTTTTGGTATAACTTAACAGTAAACGATACATATTAAAAGGAGATTAAGAATATGGTAAACGTAGCAATTAACGGTTTTGGAAGAATTGGCCGTAACACATTAAGAGCAGCTATCAGAGAAGGTATCTTTGATAAAATCAATTATGTTGCAATCAATGACCCTGGTTTAAAACCTGAAGATGCAGCAAGAATTTTTAAATATGACTCAGTTATGGGTAAATTCGACGGTACTGTTGAAGCATATGATGAAGGTATCATTGTAAACGGTAAAAAAATTAAATTCTTTGCAGAAAAAGATCCTGCACAATTACCTTGGAAAGATTTAGGTGTAGAAGTTGTTGTTGAATCAACAGGTTTCTTCACAGATGCTGAAAAAGCAAAAGCACACATTACAGCCGGTGCAAAAAAAGTTATTATTTCAGCTCCTGCAACAAACGAAGATAAAACAATCGTTTTAGGTGTAAATGATAATGAATATGATCCTGCAAAACACAATGTAATCTCAATGGCATCTTGCACAACTAACTGTTTAGCTCCTGTTGCAAAAGTTATTGATGAAAAATTTGGTATTGTAAAAGGTTTAATGACAACTGTTCACTCATACACAGGCGACCAAAGAATCTTAGATGCAGGACACAAAGACCCTCGTAGAGCAAGAGCAGGTGCTTTAAATATAGTTCCTACAAAAACAGGTGCAGCAAAAGCCGTAGCATTAGTATTACCTCAATTAAAAGGTAAATTGGACGGTTTCGCTATGCGTGTTCCTACTCCTGACGTATCTTTAGTTGACGTAGTATTTGAATTAGCTAAAGACGTTACAGTTGAAGAAGTTAATGCAGCATTAAAAGCAGGCGCTGACGGACACGTTCTATGCTACACAGAAGAACCTCTTGTTTCTTCAGACTATGTTGGAACTTCTCAATCATCAACAGTTGATGCTCTATTAACTCGTGTAATGGGCGGAAACCAAGTTAAAATTATTTCTTGGTATGATAATGAAATGGGTTACTCAACTCGTTTAGCAGAAACAACTTACATGGTTGCATCAAAATTATAATCTCGATTTATGAACTTTTCATGAAACAGGTAATAAATGACTTCTGTACAATGCAGAAGTCATTTTATTTTTATTTCATTTATACGAATCAATCTATTAAGTACACATTAGACGTTAACAAATCCTGAAAAGCCAATCTCAACAAGTCATTCCGAACTGGTTTCGGAATCTAAAACAAAGAATAAATTCTGCGGGAAACCGGACATTTTTCACAAAATCAAAGATTTTGGAAAAAGTAGTCAAACAAGTTCAGGGTAGACAGATTATTATATTGTCGCCCTGAAAATAAATTCAAGGCGACAATAGATTAACTGAACAAGTTGAATGAGCGTTTGATATTATCATCAATCAATTTTTTAGCGGATTCGTATTCTGTCGTCAAGGCAGAGTGTTCTGAATCAATTTTTTTCTGTTCAAGTTCTAACTGATTATCTTTGTTATCAAGAGCTCTTATTTTAGAGTCATATTTTGCTTCAATTTCAGCATCATTATCTTTATCTCTGTGTTTATAGAAATTTGTGTCTGCGCCTAAATCAACACGTTTGCCCTCAGGGTCATATAAAACGAATGCGCCCATTAATAGACCTTGAATTAAGTAATCAGGGTGTTTTCTAAAATCTTCAATAATTTTTGCATCACCTGCAAATTCTTCTATAGTCTCAGTTTCTTGAGTTTCAACAGATGGGTCATCTACAGGAACTATATCCGGATCCTCTGATTCTGATTGTATTCCTTCATACTCAGCCTGTCTTGCATCATTAACAGCTTTTAATACCTCTGCATAATTGTTCGTTTCTCCATTAAATAAAATAATACCTTTTTCAAATGCAGCAGCATACTCTGCATCACTGGTTACTTCAATTGGATGACGCCAATCAATAGGGTTATCATGTTCATCATAATAACTATGACCGGTTAACTCTTCAAATTTATCTTGATACTCACTGCGGGTATAACCTCTATCTGATAAGCCACAATTGCGAATCTTATAGTTTCTATTATCATTTAACTTTTTATTTTCTAATGAAATAATGTCTTCATTAGCACTGCTTTCACCTGCAATTACATTTTTAGCTATAGTCACCATGCGTTGTAACAAATCTGTCAGGTCTAGATCAACACCGTATCTCTTGCCTTTTTTACCAAAAGCGGCAACTATTTTATCTCCATCTTGCAATGCTTCTGATGCTGCAGTATATTTTTTCGTATATCTAGTCCCTGTATAATCTTTATTGTTAAGAAGAGCATAGTTACCTTCAGCATCTTTGAAATAATCACCCTTTTTATCTTCTACAAATAATACACCTCTTTCCTTTATAATACTGCCGTCTTTATTTTTTATTGTGGCTGAATTACTATCATTCCTATTATCATTAGTTTCGAAGTCAGAAGTAAGCCCCTTTATTAAGTCATTATAGGAGCTTTTTAATTTTTCATATTCACTTTTTATTTCCGCTCTGTAAGGTTCCGCAATAGATCTACTTAATAAAGAATCTCCATATTGATCAATTATATAGCTCACATTTGTTTGAGCATCCTCTTTTGCTTGATCAATTGAGCATGAATGCGATTCTGTAGCATTTGGATCATTTGTGCCAATATTTGTATTATCATAACCAATATTTATAATAACATGTTCACCTTTGGCTTTACCGGCAATATCATCAATTGACATACCAGCAATTTGGTTTGCACTATATGCTGAACCTGAGCCACAACCTGCACCAACAGTAGCTGTACCATTAGTAGCATATTTATTAGTTTTTATAATACTATTGGGCACTCCACCTCGCCAAGTTGGAGATTTTGTTGGTCCTAGTATATCACTATAAATGTTATAACTATTAAATTCGGGTTCACCAATACCTGTTTCGTGATCCATTATGACATTATAATAATCCGCAGTAACACTATATCCTGCTTTTTTTATTTCTGAAAGCGGAACCTGATTAAGATTAGAATATTGTACAGGACCATTCGCAGGCGTAGCGCCAGGACCATTTGGACCGGATACCTCTCCTACGCCAGATGTTTCTGAAGTAGCTGTAGATTTAGATACAGGTGATATTCTGTTTCCTCGATTATCTCTTATAGAATAGCCACTTTCCATTAATCTGTCATATGTTAGAGGTACATTATCCATACCTTTGTATTGCATATCAATGGTTTCACGATTCAACTCGCGAGATTTCTGTATAGCAAGTTCGCTGCTCTCTTCAGCTAATCGCATTCTTCTATTTGCAATATCAGAAGATTTAAACTCCAAATCTTGTCTTCTTGCTGTTATAAATAGTAATCTTGCTTGTCCTGCTGCTAATCCCATAATATCATTCCCTTTTGTATTCTATTAACTTCCATGTCTATCGGCATATTTCGTTAATATCTTTAAGATATTATACCACATTTATTACAAAAATGTTACAATTGTTAAAAATTTTATAAATTCTTAGAAATTTCGTCTGGTAAAACATTTAAAAAGCGGTTATAATCCTTGATTATAACCGCCTTTATATCTTTATATAAAAAACTACCTAGTCTTTCTTTTCAGGAATTCTCATTGCATAGAATGTTCTCCATACAAACACTAATGCAATTACTAAGAATACTACACCAACAACAGGTGCGTATTTTTGGAATGCAGGGTTAATTGCAATTTCCATTGCCAATAAACCAAACAATGTAGTGAACTTGATAATTGGGTTCATAGCTACTGAAGAAGTATCTTTGAACGGATCACCAACAGTATCACCTACAACTGTTGCATCGTGTAGAGGAGTTCCTTTTTCTGCTAAGTCAACTTCAACAATTTTCTTAGCGTTATCCCAACATCCGCCTGCGTTTGCCATAAATACAGCTTGGAATAAACCAAATACCGCAATTGCAATCAAATAGCTTACGAAGAATGATACAGGATGTAAGTTTTCTCCTAAAGGAGCTGATAAAAATGCTAACGCTAAAGCAAATGAGAACAATGCAATAAAGATGTTCCACATACCTTTTTGAGCATATTGAGTACAAATTTTAACAACTTCTTTTGAATTTGAAATGTTTGCAGATTGTTCATCTGAATCTAATTTGATATGTTTTCGGATATATTCAACTGCTGAATATGCACCTGTTGTAACAGCTTGCATTGAAGCACCTGAGAACCAGTAAATTACAGCACCACCGGCAATGAAACCAAGTAATGTGTATGGATTTAACATATTCAAAATCATTTCAGGTGTAATTCCTAAAACATTTTGGATAACTAAGATTAATGAGAAAATCATAGTTGTAGCACCAACAACTGCTGTACCAATTAATACAGGTTTAGAAGTTGCTTTGAATGTGTTACCTGCACCATCATTTTCTTCTAAATATTTTTTAGCATTTTCAAAATCAGGTTTGAAATTGTATTGTTTTTCAATTTCTTCCCCAACATTTGGAATAGATTCAATCAATGATAATTCATATACTGATTGAGCATTATCAGTTACCGGGCCATAAGAGTCAACAGCAATTGTAACAGGTCCCATACCTAAGAAACCAAATGCTACTAAACCAAAAGCAAATACAGATGGATAAACCATTGTAGCTTCAGGAATATGTAAACTTGCTGCATAAGCTAAGCCCATTAATAATACAATAACTGCACCAATCCAGAATCCTGAGAAGTTACCGGAAACAATACCTGAAAGAATTGTTAATGAAGAACCGCCTTCACGAGAAGCAGTTACAACTTCTTTTGTGTGTAAAGCTTGAGGTGAAGTAAATTTCTTTGTAGCTTCAGGAATCAAAGCTGCACCAACAGTACCGCAAGAGATGATTGTTGATAAAACTAACCATAAGCTTCCGCCCATTGGAGCCAATAACCAATAGCTTACGCCATAAGTCATTGCAATTGATAGGATTGATGTAATCCATACTAAATTTGTTAAAGGTTGTTCGAAATCGAACTTTGCAGTATTTGCTGCATAAACTTTTGTGATTGCACCGTTAATCCAGTATGAAACAATTGAAGTAACAATCATCAAGAATCTCATAGTGAATATCCATGCCAATAATTGACATTGGTTAACATCACCTTTTACAGCCAATAAAATAAATGAAACAAGAGCAACACCTGTTACACCATAAGTTTCAAAGCCATCAGCTGTAGGTCCGATAGAATCACCTGCATTATCACCTGTACAATCGGCAATAACACCAGGGTTTCTTGGATCGTCTTCTTTAATACCAAATTGGATTTTCATTAAGTCTGAACCGATATCAGCAATTTTTGTGAAAATACCACCTGCAACACGAAGTGCAGAAGCACCTAAAGATTCACCTATTGCAAAACCGATAAAACAAGCACCTGCAATATTACCAGGTACAAATAATAAAATTACCAACATTAAAATTAATTCAATTGATACTAAAACAACACCAATTGACATACCTGCTTTTAAAGGTAAGTTTAAAATATTTAAAGGGTTACCCTTTAATGCTGTAAATGCTGTTCTTGAGTTAGCTAAAGTATTCATTCTGATACCGAACCAAGCTACTGCATAAGAACCTAAAATACCAATTACAGAAAAAGCTAAAATGATTAGAACACCTTGCCAACCCATTTTAGCTAATCCACCAAAGTAAAATGCAATACATAAACCGATTAGAATTTCTAATGCGATTAAGAATTTACCTTGTTGAACAAGATATGTTTTACAAGTTTCAAAAATTGTGTTTCCAACATTTGCCATACATTCATGAACTTCAATTTTTTTCACTTGAGCAAATGCCAAAAGACCGAAAATTAAACCCAATACAGAAACTGCAATACCAATTAAAAGTAATGAGTGTCCTAAAGGATAATGTTCAGCAATTTTTGGAACTACTAAATCCGCCTCACTTGCAATAGCTGGAGCAGACAACATTAACATTGATAGAACTGAAGCCAGCAATGTTTTTTTAGCTTTTCTTTCCATACTTTCTCCTTCACTAAATAAATACTAATACCCAAATTCATTTTCACACAAAAACAAACAAAATGAATACATTATTCAAAAAAATCATATAAATATATTATCCAAATATGTACTGTGCTAGCCAAAGATGATTGCACTATCCGAAGATGTATGGCATTAGCCGAAGATGTATGGCGGACCATTTTTTATCTCAAGCAAAATATTTTCAGCCAAGGACTTTAATTCTTCAGGTTTTTTCTTCGAATTAAGCTGTATATTGAATTTGTCTATCATTGGCATATATGCCGCTTTCTTCTTCGATTTGAAATTTTCAACCTCAACTTGCACCAAACGCTTTTTTAAATTAAGCTCAGTTTTCGCATTTTCCCTTGAAACTGCAACCTCTTTTAATGCATCAAATCCTTGCTTTACTGTATAACCAACAGAACTTACAGTAGCAAATGATAAAAATATAGCTTTTAAAAACTTATTCTCAGGATTCACAATCCAATTATACAAATGCCCCCTGTCCTCATCTAAATAACAATAATATTGTATCTTTTCCGGAACCCCGCCCAATGCAGTAGGAGCATTCGCAAATAACGTCTTTTTGCTCTCATCAACTGACTTTATTATTCTTTCTATTTCCGATTTCGGAACATTTAAGCGCTCTAATACACTTGTTATATAATCAGGCTTCGCATTTATTACCTGAAACAATTCTTCCATTTTCTTTAAATCCGGCTTCTGCTCCTTCGCCAGTTTCTCAATAGCATCTATCGCTCTGTTCGTAAAATTATTCGTAAAATCATTCGCATTGTTTAACGCTTTCCTTATATTCGAAATGCTGTATTTTCCCGCTAAAATAGCACCTGCCACCAAACCCAATGATAATAATACAAATTTTAAATTGCTTTTGCCCTTATCTTTATTACTTTCTTCTTCTTTTTCAATATTCTTACCGCTAAATGTTATTTTATTATCTAATACTTTTTTAAAATAATTTACGTTGTCTTTTAAAATTTCATTTGTTACTCTTATTTTTCCGGCAAAACTTTTTGTTTCTGTATCAATTAATTTCTCCTGCAAATCTCTTTCTATATCCGCTTGCTGTTTCTTTACCCAAATCTCTTTTACCCCGTCAATAAAGTTTTTTGCAGCTATTGTTAAACCACTGTACAAAAACACTCCAACAGCACCTATAATATTTTTTGTGTTCGGATTTCTAAGAGCCCTATATGTCGCAAATTGCGGTTCCTGCTTTATATTCATATTTCTTGCCAAATCAGGTAATTTCTCAAAATGCTTAGCACTCGCCAATGATTTTGATGATTTTAATATAACTGAACTTAACAATGCAACCCCGCCAAAAGCCGCAGCTGTACCAACTAAAAGCGGCATAACTGCTTTTTTGAAACTGAAAGACGAGCCTGTATTTAATGAATTCGGCATCTGTGATTCTGTTTGTGATATAAGCAATTTATCGCAAATGTCATCAAATGTTATATTACAACACGGTGATACTTTTGCAGAATCCTTGATAAAATTGTCAACCAATATTCCATCTTTTGACATCTGAAAACTCTTATTTCTTTCCAAATTCGATTTGCTCTGATTCTGTGATTCTTGAATTTTGTTTACGTTTTTTACAGGTACTACTATTTGCATTATTTTTAAATTTTACGATAAATCTATTTGTGAGTTGAATAATTATAACCAAATTATAACATAAAAAAATAAAAAAACATATTTTACCTAAACTTTTTTGATAACCTGTTTTTTTAATATTTATAAAAAATATTCACCTATAGCATTTAAATTTTATCTTATTTGTTGTATTATATACTCATTAGAAAACTAAACAAACAAAAGGAGTATAAAATCATGGCAAAAATTACAAAAGATATGGGTATTATGGAAATTGTACAAGAATATCCTGAAACTGTTGAAGTATTTCAAAAATTCGGAATGGGCTGTATCGGCTGTGCAGCTGCACATTTTGAAAATCTTGAAGCAGGTGCAAAAGTTCATGGCATTGATATTGATGAAATGGTAAACGCTATGAATGCTATTATCGAGGAATAAACTATGGTTCTTTGGCAAATATGCATTTGTGTAGGTTTAATATTCTTAATATTGGAACTCTTTATGCCTTTGACTTTTTTCTTAAGTTTGTCAATAGGTGCGTTTGCTACCGCTATTGTTTCGGTTTGGTTCGCATCTAAAGTCGTTCTGATTCCTGTATTTGCGATTCTATCAATATGTTCATTATTGATATTCAGACCGTTTTTAGCAAAAAATAATCAACATAACAGCTCTAACGAAACAGGAATAGACGGCAAATACATCGGTAAAATTGCAAAAGTCGTAAAATCAGTAAATAAAAATGAGGGCGTTATTTCTATTTACGGTGAACGCTGGGAAGCCCGTAGTGATGAAAATATTGAAGCAGGTTTAGATGCCGAAATTATAAAAAATGACAGCCTCATTATGTATGTAAAAAAATCAGATAAATAGGAGTTTATAAAATGATGTTTTGGTTAGTAGTATTATTAGTTTTAGCAGTACTTTATATCTTAAAAGGTGTAATTATCGTACAACAAATGGAAGAAGTTATTATTGAACGCTGGGGTAAATATCACAGAACTTTAACTCCGGGCTTGAATTTTATTGTTCCGTTCATTGATACACCTTGCGGAATCGCTTGGAAAATATCTCAAAAAGGTATTGACGGTCAAACTTATTCTTACACAAGATTGATGACAAAAATTGATAAAAGAGAAACCGTATATGATTTCCCTCGTCAAAACGTAATTACAAAAGATAACGTAACTATAAGCATAAATGCTTTATTATATTTCCAAATCGTAGATTCAAAATCAGCTGTATATGAAATTACAAATTTGATTGATGCGATTGAAAAATTAACTCAAACGAATTTAAGACAGTTAGTCGGACAATTAGATTTGGACGAAACACTTATTTCTCGTGATAAAATTAATCATGAATTACGTGAAATATTGGATGAAGCTACAAATAAGTGGGGTGTAAAGGTTAATCGTGTAGAATTACAAGACATAAATCCGCCTGCAGATATTCAAGCAGCTATGGAAAAACAAATGAAAGCAGAACGTGAAAAACGTGCGGTAATTTTAGAATCTGAAGGTTTAAAACAATCTGCGATATTAAAAGCTCAAGGTGAAAAAGAAGCTGCTATTAACAAGGCAGAAGGTGAAAAACAAGCCTCTATTTTACGCGCAGACGGTATCGCAAAAGCAAGAGTTTTAGAAGCAGAAGGTGAAAAACAAGCTGTAGAAATGATTATAAATGCAATAGGCGAAAAAGGTAAACCTGATCAATATTTAATTGCAATGAAATACCTTGAAACGTTAAAAAGTATTACTGCAGGTCAAAATAACAAAGTTGTATATATGCCTTACGAAGCAACAGGCATTCTATCATCAGTTGACGGTATAAAACAAATGTTTGATAAACAATAATAATGAAAAGGAGAAATTAAATGGCAAGATTAGTTAGACCAACTTGGGCAATAAGATGTACTCAATCAGGTTGCAGACAATTATTTGAAGTAGCAGTATTGGAAGACGGCAAACAACAAGAAGTAGTATGCCCTAACTGTGGCGAACACTATGTTTACCCTATTACAAAAGAAGAAGAACAAGGAAACAATTAATAGTTTCTAAACTAATTATGAATTTTAATAATACAAATAAGCGTTATAACCAATTTAGCGAATATTTAAAAGAAAAATTCGGTGTCAAGGTTTATAAAATAACTCTTGATGCCGGTTTTTCTTGCCCAAACAGACAAAATGGTAAAAAAGGCTGCATTTACTGCGATGCAGGGGGTAGTTTTTCTCAATCACATTCAGCAGATATGACAATTCAAGAACAACTTGATTTTGGCGCACAGTATTTGTATGAAAGATTCAAAGCTGTTAAGTACATGTCATATTTTCAATCATTTTCCAATACCTATAAACCTGTTGAAGAATTAAAAGAAATATACGATGCCTCATTAAATCACAAAGATATTGTGGGAATTTCAATCGGAACACGTCCTGACTGTGTTGATGCGGAAAAATTGGATTTAATCGCAAGCTATAAAGATAAATATGAAACTTGGATTGAATACGGCTTGCAATCTATGCATAAAAAAACTTTAGAACGTATAAACAGAGGTCATGATTTTGAATGTTTTTTAAAAACCTATGAAGAAACAAAAAAACGAGGAATAAATGTTTGTGTGCATGTAATTTTTGGATTGTGGGAAACTCATGATGAAATGATGCAAACAATAAAAGCATTAGCAGATTTAGAAATAGACGGACTAAAACTTCACATGATATGCGGGCTTAGGGGAACAGAACTTACTCAGATGTACAAACGCGGAGAATTTCAGTTTATGAGCGAAATGGAATATGTAAATCTATGTTGCGATGCGATAGAACTTTTACCGCCTACAACCACATTACACAGAATTGCTGGAAGTGGTTTAAAATCAACACTCGTAGAACCGAAGTGGATTGGAAAGAAATTTGAATGTTTGAATAAAATAGATGCAGAGTTTATTCGTCGTGATTCTTGGCAAGGTAAGTTTTATAAAAAAGCTGTTGTAATATAATTTATTACGTTGTAAAATTACTATATGGATTCTTTTGATTTTAATTCAAAAAAAATTGCTGTTGTTTTTAACGAATGCGTTAAAAATCCTTATCCTGTTTTACAATCCTTAGAACAAATTTTAATGGATAAAGGCGCTAATCCTGAAGTTTTAGAATTAAACGAAATGAAATACGGTTTTGATTTTGTTTTTGCAGTCGGCGGAGATGGAACAATTCTGCATGTAGCAAAGTTTTACGGAGTTTCACAAGTACCTGTTTTGGGTATAAATCTTGGACGATTAGGATTTTTATCTCAAGTTAATGCTGATGAAATTTCACTTGCAGTTAATAATATTTATGAACAAAATTATATAGTTCAAAAGAGATTAATGCTAAAATCAAATGAATATACAGCATTGAACGATTTTGTAATAAAAGGACTTTCAACTTCACGTTCATCAAAATTTGTATTAAACATTAACGGGAAATTCGTTTGCGATTATATTGCAGACGGATTGATTATATCCACACCGACAGGTTCAACTGCATACGGATTATCAGCGGGCGGTCCGGTTTTATATCCGAAATTGAATGCTTTAGTTATCGTACCAATATGTCCGCATACATTAACAGCCAGACCTATCGTTGTTCCTGCAGATGAAAAAATTGAAATTACGTCTTTTGAAGAAGATGTAAACGGATTTAATTTAATTATTGACGGAGCTGAAAGTGTTGAAGTAGGCAAATCCGTTTTTATTGAAAAATCCGAACATTCAGCTCATTTGGCTCTACTGCAAGATGACATGTTTTACTCTGTATTAAGAAATAAATTAAATTGGGGAGTTGCACCAAAAACTTATGATAAAAACTATTCATGTTAAAAACTATATATTGATAGACGATTTGTCTGTTGATTTTTCTGATAGATTCAACGTAATTACCGGTGAAACAGGCGCAGGTAAAAGTATACTAATAAATGCTATTGACATTGCTTTCGGAGCAAAAATAAATTCGGATGTTATTAAGAAAAATGCAGACAAAGCCTTAATAGAATTATTTATATCCACTAATAATCCTGCTGTTAATGCGTTATTAAAAGAATATGAAATTGATTGCTCCGATGAAATTATTCTTGTCAGAGAAATAATGAAAAACTCTTCAAGGACAAGGGTTAACGGAACTTTAGTAAATCAAAATTTTATAAAAGAATTAAAAGATTTATGCTTGGATATTCATTCACAACACCAAACTTATACATTCATGCAGCCAAAATCACATATAGGTTTGCTTGATAATTATGCAAAAGATTCTTATGGAAAAGAATTAGATGAATATAAAAATTTATACAAACAATATCAAAATTTATTACAAAAATTGGAAGAAGCAAAATCCAAAACAGATGTTTCAAAATCGCAGCTTGATTTTTTAAAATTTCAAATTGAAGAAATTGATAATGCAAAAATTGAAGATATAGAAGAAGATTCTAAACTTGAAAATGAGTTAAGTGTATTACAAAATGCAGAAAAATTAAAAGAACTTACATATAGTGCATATTGGGCTTTAAATGGTGATGACAATTCAATGCTTGATGCTATTATGCAAATAAAATCCAATTTATCCAAAGCTGTTGATTACGACAAGGATTTATCCGAATTAGAATCCTCGTTTATTGAATTTTCAGAAATGGCGCGTGAACTGTCATCTAATTTACGAGATTATTCTTCCTCTGTTGAAAATAACACTGAAAGATTAAATGAAATTCAAGAAAGACTGTATCTGTTAGATAAATTAAAACGTAAATACGGTAATTCATTAGAAAGTATATTAGAAACTTACAATAATTTAACAAAAGAATTAGAATCCATAGACTGTTCGGAAAATTTAATAATCGAATTAAATAATAAAATTGATTCTATTTTAAAAGAATTAAATACTTTAGCGGACGATATTTCACAAAAGCGTAAGAATTATGCAGAAGTTTTATCTCAACTTGTTGTAGATGAATTGGAAAAATTAGAACTTCCTAAATCTAAATTCGAAATAAGAATACAACCTATTGAATTATCTATTCTTGGAAAAGATAACGTTGAATTCTATATTTCAACAAATATATCGCAAGATTTATTACCTTTGGCCCAAGTTGCATCCGGTGGTGAAATATCAAGAGTTATGCTTGCAATAAAAACTATATTCGCTAAATCAGATGATATTGATACAGTTATTTTTGATGAAATAGATACAGGCATTTCAGGAAAAGCCTCACAAAGTGTAGCTGATGAAATCGTTGAATTAGCTAAATACAGACAAATTATATTAATTACGCATCAAGCAATAATAGCATCTAAAGCAGATAAACATTTTTATGTAAATAAAATTCAAGACGATACAACAAATATTGAAATAAAAACATTATCAAACGAAGAGCGCATAAATGCTATTGCAAGTCTTGCCTCTGGTGAAACTACTGATTCGGCAATAGATTTTGCAAAATCACTACTTATGATTAATAATTAATTACTTACTTTAGGTAATGTTTTTTACTAATAAAATTTTTATCATAGTCATGTGAACAGTATATTAGGCTATATAAAAAAATTATTGATATTTGTAATACCTCTCGAATTATGTTTATTAATTCCTATTGTTTCTTATGCAAAATGCGCTGTGACAGGCGGGGCTTGTTCAATAAACGATTTGATTGAAACTAATAACAAACCTGTTATTAAAAATAATATAAAACACAAAGAAACTAAAATAAAAGAACAAAACTCTCAAAAAAACACTCCTGCACAAAACAACAAAAACAATATGCACAGCAAATTCAATTCCTCAAAAAATAAAAACATTTCAAAATGAAATTAAACTAAATATTTAATTTTTAGCTTTTACTCAGTATGTTTTTATCTATGTACTCTTTAAAAAAATCGTCATACTCCGGATTATCTTTTCTGATAATACTTATAGTTTTATATGCCGCATTTCTTATATTCATATCATTATCTTTAAACTTTTGAAGGATAACATCAATCTTATATAAATCCTTTGCAGGAACCGATTTCATTGTTTCACTTTTAAACGCTTTTACATATTTATCTTGAATTAACGCATAAGTGTACATGGCATATTCTTTATTTCTGTTTGCAATCTGCATTTCTTTTTTCGATAAATTTGATGTGTTTTTATTCATAATCGAAATTAATGATCTAAAGATATTTTTATCAAATAATTCATTTAAACTTGAAGGCGCATCATTAAATAATTTTTCTGATATAGCTTCCATTACATTTGCTTGTTCTTCATAATCACTACTTTTCAATCGTTTTATCAATTCATTAATATTTATAACCGATTTAATTTTTTCAGGAGTTTTTATTTCAACTGCAGCTTCTTGTGCAGATTTATTATCAGCATTATCTGTTTTATCTGTTTTATCTGCTTTATCTGCTGTATTTACTTTTTCAAAAACTTGTTTTGAAACTTCAGATTTGTCATATTGGTTTTGATTATTCAAAATTTTTACATCAACATTTGTTTGTTTAGGTATAACCGAAACACTATTATTTACTGCATTTGTAACTGTCGTAGCATTTGCTATAACGCCGGCATGGGCCATTTCCGGCACTTTTGCAGCGGAAGTAGTCAAAGTATTGTTTTTACTATTTAATACATTATTTGCAGACAGATTATTATATATAGAACTTGTCGGAATACTGCTGTAAACACCGTTACTTTGTATCGGATTGGTATGAACTACCTTATTTTCAACATTATCTGAATTCTGCTTCATATTTGCATCATTTGCTTTTGGTTGAACATCAATTCTTGTTATAATTGCAGGTATCATACCTTGTTCTATTAGATTCATAGCCATAGTATATTTTTTAATCCTTATTCAATAACACATGATAATTAATAGCACTAAAGATTTAAAATTGCTATTATTAAAGCAAATATTACAAATTTGTTACAATTTTATTTTTGATATTTATCACGTCTATATTTTCAAAATTGAATAATGTTTCAATATTATTTTTGTTTGATGCTCTTTCTCTCATAATCAACGCACCAACAATAGCTTCAAGCTGACTCATCGGCATCATATTTGAAGGTAAATTTATAAATTGATACTCCGTTTTTAATGCATTTTGTAAAAATTTACAATCTGCAGGGGTTCTTTCTTTATAATATGAACTCAAATTTAATTTTTGTCTGGTTAAATATAATTCGATTCTGCAAATATCAATACCTTTTTGAACAAGTGAATAAAAATATTCACAGCCCCTTTTAGCATACCTTTGTGTCCAATTTTCACGATTTGGAATATTCTTGTTTGAATTTACCATTTGATATGGTTTTGATAAGAATCTCCATTTACCCTCAAGCATTGAATTATCCCAAGGAAGCGATATTGCAATATGTGATTGTTTTAATGATGAATAATTATCTAAGAAAAATTGAATATCTTTCATTTTGTAGAATTTATCAATTAATATTATTTTCCCAAAACTGTCAAGTATTGCTATACCTGTTTCAACAGTAGATGCACTACTCATTGTTATTCCTATATAATATTCCATTATTTTTCCTTTGTTAAACCAAATTCTTCATCTAAGTTATTTTTTAAAATATTCTTTGTAGTATCATCATATAAGCCATGCGAACTATTTTCCTTAGTACCGGAATCTTTCGAATTATCGTTTTTAATTGATTTTTTATAACGATTCAAAATCCTGTTATTTTTCTTTTTAACATCATTTACATCGGCATTATCATCAATTAAAGATGAACGAACTTTTAATTTTTTTAATTCAATATTTTCTTCTTTAATCCGTTCTATATTTTCCAATCTATCTTTTTGGAAATTCTTTTGAACAGTTTTAGACTGTTTTATAAACGAATTTATTGATGGGTGTTCAAATTCTTTGTATTTATTTTTAAGAATCATAATTTCAACACGTCTATTTTTCTCCCGATTTTTTTCAGTTTTATTATCTGCAATAGGTCTTGTATCACCATACCCTACCGCAGTAAAAATTCCTGGAGCAAATTTGAATCTTGCCAAGAAGTACCTTATTATAGAGCTTGAACGAGCAGTCGATAACTCCCAATTTGAAGGAAACATAATATTATTAATCGGTTGACTGTCAGTATGTCCTTCAACTCTTATCATGTGCAACGCAAATTGTTCGTTGATAAGAGTACCTATTTCATCTAATGCCTTTAGGGCCTTACTTGTCAAAGTTGCTGAAGCTGAATAAAATAATAAATCATCCTTAAATGTTATCAACAAACCTGTTTCTGTAATTTTAACATCAACACCCTCAATATCACCATTTTTTTTGAGTTCATTGATTGACTCTTTAATTTGACTAAACGCATTTGATTCATATCTTTGACTTACATACTCTAACATAAGCGGCTCAATAACCGAATCTGCAGATTTATTATCAAAAATGCTTTCACTTCCATCTAATATAGACTCTGAACCTTCAATTAGACTTGGTGCATTGAATGCCTTTTTTATACTGTCTTCCAGCTTTATAAATTCTGATATATCAATTTGTGATAAAGCATACAAAACTACGAACGTTGCCAATAACAACGTCATAAAATCCCCATACGAAACGAGCCATCTTTCTAAATTTATATGTTCTTCAGGTGGTTTCTTTTTTGCCATACTATGTACTTTCTGCACCTATATTATTTTCTAAAATATATGCATTTAATTTTCTTTCAATTAATGCCGGTGATTCGCCTGCTTGTATTGCTAATACGCCTTCTACCATCATTTCTTTTGATAAGAAAATCTTTTCATAAATTAATTTTATACGTGTACCAATAGGAATCAAAACCAAATTAGCAGCAAACAGACCATAAATTGTAGCAACAAACGCAACCGCAATACCTGCACCAAGTGAGGCCGGGTCTGATAAGTTTTGCATTACTTGAATTAATCCCAATACAGCACCGATAATACCTAAAGTAGGTGAATAACCGCCTGCTGCTTCAAATACCTTAGCTGCATTCATAACCTCTAACTCTTGTTGACTTATTTGACTTTCCATCATACCTTGAACTAAAGTCGGATCTGCACCATCGGCAACTGCTTCAAGTCCTAATTTTAATATTGGATCAGATGCTTCTCTTGCCGACTTTTCCAAAACTATAAGTCCTTCTTTTCTGGCACGCTGAGCGTATTTACCAATTTCTGTAACTAAAGATTTTAAGTCTGCTTTTGGAGGCATAAATACATCTTTTATAAGAAAAACAGCCTTTTTTAAAACTGCCGGCGGATAACTCATAATAACAGCACCGCCTGTTCCGCCAAATACAATAAACGCAGCCGTAACTTGAAGCAACTGCTGCAAATTACCACCTTCCATTGCTTGACCAAGAAGTATAAATGTTATTCCAAAAAATAAACCAACTATCGCAAAAATATCCATTATTTTACCCCATGTTTCATACAACATTATTTAACTATAAATATGAATATTTTAACTCGTGTATTTAAACTATTTTAGAATATTTATAAGAATTCTTCTCTGATTATTGTCATTAATTCAGGACCCTTATCAGTTGCAAGAACGGTGTGTTCAAAATGTGCAGATGCTTTTCCATCTTTTGTTCTTACTGTCCAGCCATCTGATAAAGATTCAACATCATCACAACCAAGATTTATCATTGGTTCTATTGCAATGACATAACCCGCTTTTATTAATGTTCTATCACCAACGCTATAATTATATAAAAACGGATCTTCGTGCATAGCATGACCTACACCATGCCCGCCGTATTGTCTCACAATACCGTATTTTTCTCTATTTGCAACTGCTTCTATTGCGCCTGAAATATCATCTAAAACATTTCCGGGTTTCATTTGTTCAATACCTGCAAACAATGCCTCTTCCGTAACTTTCAATAATTTTTGTTTTTCTTCTGAAATATTACCGACAGGATATGTCCATGCACTATCTCCAACCATTCCACCATAAGTTGCACCTACATCTATACTTATAATACTTCCTTCTTCAAGGATTGTATTTTTTGAAGGAATTCCATGTACAACATTTTCGTCAATAGAAGTGCATATACTTGCCGGAAAGCCGTTATAATTTAAAAAAGTAGGTATTGCCTTATTTGATTTTATAATATCCATAGCAATATCATCCAAATCTTTTGTACTGATTCCGGGTTTTACAGCATCCTTCATCGCCTTATGAACCAATGCAACAATGTGTCCTGCATGTTTCATTCTTTTTATTTCATCTCTGGATTTTTTATTTATCATAATAAATACCTTCTTTCAATATTTTCCTATTTAAAAGAGAGCCTTTTATTGACTCCCTTTTGTTGTTATTTTAATCATTTACCGCTTTTAACAATCTTTCCCAAACTTCTTCTATTGTTCCGTTTGCATCAATATTTCTTAGAACACCTTTATCTTCGTAATACTTTGTTAAAGGTGCCGTTTCATTATAATATGTTTCAAATCTTGCTCTTGCAATTTCTTCTGTATCATCTTTTCTTTGCGTAAGTTCTGCTTTACATTTATCACAATGAACACCATCTTTTGGTGCTTTAAATTTCATATTATAAATTTCACCGCATTTTGGACAAGATTTTCTGTTTACTATTCTTTCAATTAAAAGTTCTGTATCTATATCAAAATAAATAGCTCTGAATTCAGCTTTTTCCGTATCTGTTTCTTTATTAATCTGTTCAAGCATTTGTGCTTGTTCAAGACTTCTTGGAAATCCGTCTAAAACATATCCGTTACTACAATCAGATTCAGATAATCTTCTTTTAATGATTGCAGCTACAACTTCCACCGGAACTAATTTACCTTTTGACATATAACTTTCAGCTTCTATACCTTCAGGCGTTTTATTTTTTACGGCTGCTCTTAAAAGAGAACCTGTATCTACATGAGGAAAATTCATGTATTCTGCTAATTTACTTGTTTGTGTTCCTTTACCGCATGCCGGTGGTCCTAAAAATATCAATTCTTTTTTCATATTTTCCTCTTTATTATTATGCATCAATATTTGTTGCGTATACTGCATGCTGTTGAATGAAATCTCTTCGAGGTTCAACCTTATCACCCATTAAAATATCAAACAACTGGTCGCAAAGCATTGCATCTTCAAGATTTACTTTCAATAGAGTTCTTGTAGAAGGATCCATTGTTGTTTCCCATAGCTGCTGCGGCATCATTTCTCCAAGACCTTTAAACCTTTGTATTTGCAAACCTTTTGAACCTCTGTCATCTAATATTTTTCTTAATTGATCAAATGAATGTATTTCTGATGTATCAGAATCTGTTTCCAATACCAAATCATCTAATTCTTCAATTAAATATTCTCTGATTAAAGGATATGCAGCTTTTAAACGTTTATATTCATTACTCTTGACTATACTTGGAGTAATCAATACAAAATCATCATCTGCCAAAATCATTTTAATATTATATTTTGCATTTTCAGCATTGTATTTTAATTCGATTTTATAATCTTTAGCTTCAGAAATATTGTAATTTTCGGCATGGTCAACCAAATAATGAGATAGGTAATCTAAATGTTCCTGCATTTTTGCTTGGTCATCAAAATCAGTTTCCTGAATATCCGCACGAACCATACCTCTAACCATAACCGCAGGTATTCTGCCCAAAATAGGATTGTTAAATGAATTATAATATGCAGTCATATTAGATAATAATTTCAATAATTCATTACCCTCAACTACTTTAGTTTTATTTTTATTTGTTAAACAAACATTTTTAATACCGCGCTCTTTTAACATTTTATCAAGAGCTTTTTCATCGAAAAGATATTCGCTAACTTTACCTTGAGTGATTTTGTACAAAGGCGGTTGAGCAATATATACATAACCTTGTTCAATTAACGGTTTACAATATCTAAAGAAGAATGTTAGCATTAACGTTCTTATGTGAGCACCGTCAACATCAGCATCGGTCATGATAATAATTTTATGGTATCTTAGTTTTTCGATACTTACTTCTTCAGGATTTCTGCTGATTGTTACGCCAAAAGCCTGAACCATAGACTGAATTTCGTTATTAGCATAAATTTTATCCAATCTTGCTTTTTCAACGTTTAAAATTTTACCTCTTAGCGGCAATATTGCCTGAAACATTCTGTTTCTGCCTTGTTTAGCAGAACCGCCTGCAGAATCACCTTCGACAAGGAATATTTCGCATTTTTCCGGTTCCCTGTTTGAACAATCTGCAAGTTTACCCGGTAGTGTAGAATTTTCCAAAACAGTCTTACGTCTTGTTAATTCTCTTGCTTTTCTTGCTGCTTCTCTTGCTCTTTGCGCTTGAAGAGTTTTTTCAATAATTGTTCTTGCTATTTTAGGGTTAAATTCTAACCATTCTTGAAATTTATCTCTGATAGAATCCTGAACTGCACCCATAGCCTCTTGACTTCCGAGTTTTTCTTTTGTTTGTCCTTCAAATTCAGGATTTGGCAATTTTACACTTACAATAGCTGTCAAACCTTCTCTAACATCATCACCCGTAAGATTTGGGTCAGAATCTTTTAAAATATTGTTTTTTCTTGCGTAATCATTTAACACACGTGTAATACCGTTTCTAAAACCTGTTAAGTGAGTTCCGCCGCTATGTGTATTGATGTTGTTAGCAAATGACAAAATACTTTCATTATAAGCATCTGTATACTGCATAGCAACTTCAACTCGCATATCATCAACCATCTTATCTATATAAATCGGTTCTTCAAATATAGCTGCTTTATTTTTATTTAAGAATAAAACATATTCCGCAATACCGCCTTCATAGTGGAAAACTTCTTCTTCATTTGTTCTTGCATCAATGAATATTATTTTTAAACCTTTGTTTAAAAATGCCATTTCTCTTAATCTTCCGGCAACAACATCTTTATCAACTTCTATTGTTTCTTGGAAAATTTCAGGGTCCGGCCAAAATCTTGATTTTGTACCTGTTTTATCAGTATCTCTAATTTTTTCAACAGGAGCTGAAGGCTCACCTCTAAAATATTCTTGTTTATATACTCCACCGTTTCTTGATACTTCAACAACCATCTTTTCTGATAATGCATTTACAACAGAAGCACCTACACCATGAAGTCCCCCTGATACCTTGTAACCGCCATCACCAAACTTACCGCCTGCATGAAGTACTGTGTGTACAATTTCTAATGCGGATTTTCCTGTTTCCTCTTTTATATCCACCGGAATACCACGACCATTATCTTCAACCGTAATTGAATGGTCCGTATTTATTTTTACTCTAATTTCTGTACAATAACCTGCTAATGATTCGTCAATAGAGTTATCTACAATTTCATAAATACAATGGTGCAAACCTCTTTGAGATGTCGAACCAATATACATACCTGGACGTAACCTTACAGCTTCTAAACCTTCCAAAACACGAATATTACTCGCATCATATCCTTGTTTTTGAGCCGTTGCTGCTGCGCCGGATTGCATTTCTTCCATTTATATTTCCCCCAATATATTTATTTTACTTGTTATTCTAAGAATATTATACTACAAACTTGCATTCATTACATGACTAACTTCAAAATCTTTACTAACTGTTAAGCAAATTTAAACCTTAATAATTTAATTTTGACCATTTTTTTGAAGCTGATTCCAAAACTTTTTTTGTATCGGTATTATCCAATAATATCATTTGAATGGAAGTGTTTAATACTGTATTAACATCTTTTTGTGATTTTTGTGTCTTTAATATCGGTTCAATCTTGTATAACTGTTGAGCACTTAAAACTCTTGCTTTTGAAAGTAAATCTTTTTCATCGTATTTTTGGTAATATTCATCTTTCAATGCGTTCTCATTTGTAGCCAAAATATTTGTTAATTTTGCTAATTCCAGTTGATTTTCTTCATTTGTTAAAAATAGTGCAAACTTAAGAGCGTATTGCTTATGTTTTGCTTTTTTAGGAATTACAAAATTCATCATTGAAAAATCATATTGACCTAAATCGCCAACAATTTGATTTGATACATCAGTATTTTTATAAACATTTGGTGCGTTTTCTTTTATTAAATTCAAAAAATTTGCACCTGCCTGAAGCGTAACTATATTTTGCGACATATATTTTTCCAACGCCTCTCTATGCGTTTGAGTAACACTCTCTTCAGGAATCAATTTCTTTTTGTACAAATTTTTATAAAAATCAAATATCTCGATTGATTTATTACTCGTTAATTTATTTGGATTATCAATCCCGTATTTATTCAATATTTTCAATAAAGTATCATTTTCAGTAACCGTCGGCATAAATATATATGAACCTGTTTTGTCAAAAACTTCTTGTGCGTATTTTTCTACATCTTTGTAAGTCTTTGGGGGAATTTGAAACCCTGCTTTACTCAGTAATTTTTTATTATATATCGTTATTGCAGAAGTTGCATACCAAGGAATAAAATAATTTTTACCGTTAATTTCAAAAGCGTTAATCAATGACTGATTATAATCTTTTAAAGTATTTTTTGAAATTTCTTCCAAAGCCCCTTTTTGCGCTAAAACACTTGAAAAATCAGGATTCAAATTAACCAGCGACGGAGGATTGTCACTTAAAATAGCTGCTAATGTCCGTTTCTCACCTTCGGAAAACGGTACATCAATCCATTTTATTTTTATTCCGGGATTTTGATTTTCAAATTTTGTAATTACGTCAATCATGTATGGCGTAAAATCATTCATCTGAAGTGTCCAAACAACAATTTCTTTATTTTTGGCTGATATTTTTTTTATAATCCTTAGAGAAAAACACACAGCCAATATCAAAACCAACACTAAAATTATAGATACTATTATAATAATTAACTTATTCTTTTTCATATTTGCCCTTTTAATGATACAATTATACTATGAACAATTTATTTACTGAATTAGAAAATAAAAATAAACAAATTCCGTTAGCAGAAATATTACGTCCAAGCACGCTGGACGAGTATTTAGGACAATGTAACGTTATTTCAAAAAATTCACCGCTTTATAATTTAATAACATCAGGCAGACTTTTTTCATTAATTTTTTGGGGACCTTCCGGCTGCGGAAAAACAACTTTAGCAAGAATTATCGCTAAATCCGTAAATGCTATGTTTATTGAAATATCAGCCGTTACTTCAGGAGTAAAAGATATTAAAGAAGCAGTAGAAAAAGCAAAAGAAGCATTGAGAAACAATCAAAAAACTGTGCTTTTCATTGACGAAATTCACAGATACTCTAAAACACAGCAAGATGCACTTTTACCTCATTTAGAGAACGGAACATTTTTTTTAATGGGTTCCACAACAGAAAATCCGTCTTTTCAAGTTGTACCGGCACTCCTTTCAAGACTCCAAGTAATCAGATTGAATACATTAGATGATGATTCAATAAAAAAACTTGTGATTAAAGGCTACGACTATTTAGCTGATAAATATCAACCTGTAAATTATGATGATAAAATTGTTGATTTTATAGTTAATATCTCTAACGGAGATGCAAGATATGCTTTAAATATTGTTGAAAATTCTTATTTTTCAGGGTCATTCGACGGAAAATCCCGCAAAATTGAATTTGATAATTTACAAGAATTGGTTCAATCAAGAGCAACAAGATATTCAAGACAAGAACATTATGACTGCGCATCAGCATTTCAAAAAAGTTTAAGAGGTTCTGACGTAAATGCTGCAATATATTATTTGGCAAAAATGATTGCAGCAGGAGAAGACCCCAGATTTATTGCTCGAAGATTAATTGTATGCGCTGCAGAAGATGTCGGAAACGCAAATCCTATGGCTTTATCACTTGCAGTTAGTGCTTATCATGCCGTTGAAATTTTAGGATTCCCTGAGGCCAGAATTCCACTCGCTCAAGCCGTAATATATGTGGCCAAATCTAAAAAATCAAATTCAACAGTATGCGCTATTGATGAGGCATTATCGGATATTTATTCTGGTAAAGATTATCCGCCGCCAATGCATTTAAGAGATTCACACTACAAAGATGCCAAAAAGTATGGTTTTGGGGAAGGTTACATATACACACATGCTAATCCAGAAACCTATCAACAGTTTTTGCCTGATGAATTAATTAACAAAATATACGTAAAATAACAAAGTTTTATTTTTTTAAAAAAATTATAAAGTCTAATATTGAAGCATTGAAATCACTTCACAATTTTCGAATTCTTTCAACTTTTGTCTGCCGTTTAAACCGTTTAATTCAATCCAAAAAGCAGCTCCTACAATATTTCCTTTTGCTTTGCGAATAAGATTACAAGCAGCACATGCTGTTCCGCCGGTTGCTAACAAATCATCAACTAACAAAACATTAGCACCTTCTTCGATTGCATCTTTATGCATTTCTATTGTATCTGAACCATACTCCAAATCATACGTTTGACTATACTTATCAGCAGGCAATTTTCCCGGTTTTCTAATTGGAACAAAACCCACATGTAACTTATATGCAAGTGGCATGCCAACAATAAATCCGCGAGATTCTAAACCCACAATATAATCAATTTTTTTATCTTTATACTGTTCATACAAATAATCAATCATCGCAGCCATAACATCTGCATCTTTTAGTGCAGTTGTAATATCTCTAAATATTATTCCTTCTTTCGGAAAATCTTTAACAGCTCTGATTTTTTCTTTAATTCCTGCTAACATTTCGTACCCCTTTATCTTAAATTGTTATTTTTTCCTTTTCTTTTGTATTTTCTTTTTCTGCTTCTTCCAAAATTAAACCATGAGTAGTTTTTCCCCAATTCATATCTTTTGGTAAAAATATTATTTTTAATGATATATAAAACGCTATCGGAAACCATATCGCCAATATATAAGCAGATGTTTCCACAGCCTGTTTTAATGCTTGTAAACGACCTAAATGATTATATTTTCTTAAACTGTATCGAGTAGCCAATGTAAAACAAATTCCTATCACTACACCTATTATAATTGAAGTAAATATTCCGATATCATTTACTGCGACTTTACCGGTTAAAACTTTGAATAATCTTATTACAACTTCCAAAGTAAACCACATTGGCATAACGAATTCCGAAATATACGCAGTCATGTCCAAACTGGCACGTAAAGACATCTTTTTCGAATTCAGCACTTCACCAAACAATTCTAAATAACGTCTGATTGTACCCTCATACCAACGTCTTCTCTGCCTGTACAGTGCTTTTAGATAAACTACTGCCTCTTCTCTTACTTCTACGTCAGGACAAAAACGAATATCCCAACCTTTTATATGAAGTCTTGTTGACATATCTAAGTCATCAACTAATGTGTAATTATTCCAACCGTCTATATCTTCTAATGCTTTTCTTTTTATTAATTCACCGTTTCCCCTAAGCTCAACTGCCCCTTTTACAGCATCCCTTCCAATTTGAAAGTGCGTATCTAAAGTCATTTCATTATCTTGACAACGAGTTAGAAAATTTACATCCCGATTTGAAATAACTTTTCTGGCCTGAACAGCCCCAACATCATCAGCTTCTAAATGCGGAACCAATTTTAACAAAAAATCAGGCTCAACTCTTGCATCTGCATCAAAAACTAATATTGCTTCACCTTCTGCTAATTGCATTGCATCATTTAGTACTGCAGATTTACCGGGGAATGCATGCTTTTCTCGTATAAGTGCTTTTACATTAGCATGCTTATTTTCTAACATTCTTAATATCTCAGCAGTATTATCCGTACTCCTGTCATCAATTATAATTAATTCATAATTCGGATAATCAATGTTTAAAATATTTTCAACCGTATCCATTATTACACTGCTTTCATTATGAGCAGGAACCATTATTGTGACAAACGGTTTATAATTTTGATTAATTACTTGCGGATTTTTCTTCAATTTACGACGTTTGTGCTTGTCTGCCAAAATCATATATATTGAATAAATGGACATGCATAATATTAAAAAAGCCAATCCCCATATAGTATTAAAATGATATTGGTACACATACAAAAACGCAGACAAACCCGCCATAATTATAAACAATATCAATCTTTCTTTCATTACTATCCCAAAATCCTTGCAATTCTTTTTAGTTACCCGACAATTATACCAAAAACAATACAAAATATCATGCATATAATCGAAATTTTTACATTTTTGTATAGAAATGTAAAATTATAAAATATCCAAAACACATACAAATCAACTATTTTCAAATATTTATGTCATAAAATATTTAAAAAAATAAAATATTGCCATTTAAAGTATTTATGCTTATAATGGTTAGGTACATTCGTTTATAGTATGTTATAAGAAAGGAAATTAAGATGAACAAAGAAGAATTAGTACAAGAAATTGCAAAAAGAGCTAAAGTTACACACAAAGATGCTAATGAAATTTTATTAGCATTAGTTGATACTATTCAAAAAACTGTTGCTAAAGGTAAAAAAGTTACATTAGTTGGTTTCGGAACTTTTGAACCTCGTCAACGTGCAGCAAGAAATGGCAGAAACCCTCAAACAGGTAAAGAAATTAAAATCCCTGCTAAAGTTGTTCCAGCTTTCTCTGCAGGTAAAAAATTCAAAACTGTTGTTAATGCTCAATAAGATATTTTTAACAAGTTTTTGTGCCCAATTTTAATTGGGCATTTTTTATTGAATATTGAACAAAAAAGAGGCATATTTTATACGCCTCTTTTTTAATTTTATTTTTATAAATACAATTTGTATTAACGTTTTGAGAATTGGAATCTCTTTCTTGCTCTTTTTTGACCGTATTTTTTACGTTCTTTTACACGTGGATCACGAGTTAATAAACCTTCAGCTTTTAATACTGATTTGTATTCTTCATTAACTTTTACAAGAGCTCTTGCTATACCATGTCTTATTGCACCTGCTTGTGATACAACACCACCACCAACTGCTTTTACTCTTACATCGTATTTTTCTTGATTTTCTGTTAATACTAATGGTCTATATACCATCATTTCAATCGCAGGCTTGTTTCCAATATGGTCTAATAATTTTCTGCCGTTAACGAAAATTCTGCCTTTTCCTTTTACTAACTTTACAACTGCTATAGAAGTCTTTCTACGTCCTGTTGCAATAAATTCTTTATCTGCCATTATTTAGCCTCCTTTTCTAATACAATAGGTTTTTGTGCGGCATGTGGATGTTCTGCACCTGCATAAACTTTCAATTTGTTGAATTGTTCTGCGCCTAATGTATTGTGTTGAAGCATTCCTTTTACAGCCATTTCTATTACTTTTCTTGAATCTTTTTCCATTAATTCTTTGAAACTAGCTGATTTTAATCCGCCCGGATACATTGTGTGGTGATAATAAATTTTATCTGTTTCTTTGTTTCCTGTAACCTTAACTTTATCAGAATTGATTACAATAACAAAATCACCTGTATCTACGTTCGGTGTATATTCCGGTTTGTTTTTACCTCTTAAAATGTTTGCTACTCTAACAGCCAAACGACCTAAAATTTCGTCTGTTGCATCTATAACATACCATTTTCTTTCAACTTCAAGAGGTTTTGCTGAATAAGTTTTCATGCTTTTTTCTCCATTATGTTTTTTTTTAATATTCTACTTTCAATAAGGTTAAACCGACTGGTGTAACCGTTTCTCCCGCTTTTGTTCTGTCTTTGGCTTTTAATACTTCCAACATATGTTCAGGAGATTTATTTGTCCGTTCTATTTCTAACAACGTACCTATTATTATTCGCACCATGTTATACAAAAATCTGTTTGCAATTATATCAACCACAACCATATCTTCGTTCCTTACACAACTTGCTTGATATACCTCACAATCTGTATATGGATTAGAACTTCCGTTATTTCTGAAACTTGTGAAATCATGATAACCCTCTAAGTACTTTAAAGCATTATTCATTCTTTCTATATTCAATTCATGCCTCACTCTTAATAGTTCACCATCAAAAGCTTGTCTTTGACTGCGATTTAAGAATACATATCTGTATTGCCTTGATTTTGCAGACTTTTGAGCATGAAATGTTTCAGGAACTTCAACCACGTCCGATATTGATATATCTTTCGGTAACAAACCGTTTATTGATCTGATAAACCTAGAAGCAACAATTTGTTCATCAAAATCAACATGAACCGTTTGTCCGACTGAATTAACACCTGCATCAGTTCTTCCGGAAAAGACCGTTTTTATTGGTCTTGGATTATTCGGGGTTCTTTGAACCCTTTTCAATGTACATATTGCCTTTTCCAATTCGCCTTGAATCGTCGGAATGGGTCTTTCCGTACCATCTTCTTCAAATTGAATCTGGCTTCCCGCATAATTTTTGCCCAGATATTGTACTAAAAACGAATACCTTGTCATAAATTATACTAATTGAATTAATGCCATTTCGCTTGCATCACCACGTCTTGGTGGTAAGTGGTAAATTCTTGTGTATCCACCGTTTCTATCAGTGTATTTTTTACCAATTACACAGAATAATTTTCTCAAAACAGTTTGTTTTGGAAGTTTTTTACCTTCTTCTACTGTTTCAAATACTTCACCTGTCGCATTATCAATAAATTTACCAATTTCTTTGTCATAAATAAATTTGGCAGCTTGGCGACGAGATGTTAAATCACCTTTTTTGGCAAGCGTAATCAAATCCTCAACGTATGGTCTTAACGCTTTTGCACGAGCCAACGTTGTTTTGATTTCACCATGAGTAAATAACTCAGTTGCTAAAGCACGCAATAAGGCATCTCTCTGGTCTTTTGCCTTTCCAAGCGTATGTTTTTTTGTTAAGTGTCTCATTTTTTTATCCTTTATTTTCTATATTTATTTTTTTATTATACCAATTCTTCTTCAGGTAGTTCCGGATTTGGAGCCAAATCTAAACCAAAATGATGTAATCTTTCAATAACTTCATCTGATGATTTTTTACCAAAGTTTTTAATATTCAATAAATCATGTTCTGATTTTTTCAATAATTCAGACATCGAATTGATACTTGCTCTTTTCAAGCAGTTATACGCTCTTACTGATAATTCCAATTCTTCAATAGTAATTGTTGTTGTAGGTTCTGATTCATCAACTTCTTCTTCGCCCGCAACAGGAACTTGATTTACTGTTATAGGTTGTCCTGAAATAGCTGCAATTTGCATGAAATGTTCAATTAATAATTGTGCTGATTGAGTCAAAGCAGTTGTAACATCAACTGAACCGTTTGACCAAATTTCAAGTGTAACCTTATCAAAATCTATTGAATCACCTACACGAGTAGGTTCAACATTGTATGCTACACGTTTGATTGGCATAAATGTTGCATCAATTGGTAATACATCTATTGATTGACCTGATTTTGCATCTCTTGGAACATCGTGAGGTACATAACCCTTTCCTGTTTCTACCATAATATCTGCATGGAAACTACCTCCATCAGCTATTGTACAAATTAACCAGTCAGGATTTACAACTTTTACTCCTGCCGGTAATTGAATATCACTTGCCAAAACAGGACCTGCATGGTCAACATCAATTCTTAAACTTTGAGGGTCCTTTGAATCAGTCTTAATTACTAAACCTTTCAAGTTCAACATTACATCTATTACATCTTCTACAACACCCGGAATAGCAGTGTATTCATGTGTAATACCTTCAATTCTTACAGCTGTAACAGCAGTACCTTCAAGGCTTGATAATAATACCCTTCTTAAAGAATTACCTATTGTGTTACCAAAACCTTTTGATAAAGGCTCAATAACAAATTTACCATATTGTGAACCATCTGAATCAGTTGTTGTATTCACTGTTTTTATTTTTAAATCCATTTTATTTTTTCTCCTAATTATTTAATTACAAATTAATACATTTGAAAACTCAATAAAATTATCCTACTTAGAATAATACTCAATTACAAGTTGTTCTTTTAATTCAGGATCAAGTTCTTCCCTTTCAGGAACTCTGTCAAATGTAATTTTCATAGCATCTTTATCTTTTGTAATCCATGCTGATTCACAAGGTAAATCAATCATATCAATTACGTTTTTAACAAATGATTTGCTTTTTTCTCTTATTGTAATTACATCTCCGGCTTTCAATAAATAAGATGGAATATCTACTTTTTTGCCATTTACCAAAATGTGTCCATGATTAACTATTTGTCTTGATTGTTTTCTTGTTATTCCAAAACCGACTCTGAATAAAACATTGTCAAGTCTTGATTCTAATAATTGTAAAAGAATAGTACCTGTAACACCTTTTCTTCTTGCAGCTTCATTATAATATTTTGCAAATTGTTTTTCAGATACTAAATATGTTAATCTGATTTTTTGCTTTTCATTTAAGTGTAATGCATATTCAGAAAGTTTTTTTCTAACAGCACCATGTTGACCTGATGCAGTTTGACGCATTGAGGAAGTCAACTTTCTATTTGATAAATCTTTTACTCCAAAATTACGGAATAATTTGTTTCTTGCACCTGTATATTTTGACATTTTACTTTTCCTTTTATATTCTCTAATAATTAACTAAACTATACACGACGTTTTTTAGGTGGTCTGCAACCATTGTGAGGAATTGGAGTTACATCTTTAATTAATGTAATTTCCAAACCTGCAGCTTGAATAGCTCTGATTGCTGTTTCACGTCCTGAACCAGGTCCTTTTATATATACTTCTACTTTTTTCATACCTTGGTCGATTGATTTTTTAGCTACAAGTTCTGCTGCTGATTGAGCTGCAAACGGAGTACCTTTTCTTGCACCCTTGAATCCTGAAGCACCTGCAGTAGCCCAAGCTATTGCATTACCTTGAGTATCTGTTGAAGTTACGATTGTATTATTAAATGTTGATTGAATATGAACAACACCTTGTAATACGTTCTTTTTTTCTTTTTTCTTTGTTGTTTTTGGTCTTGCCATTTTTTTATTCCTTATCTACTTTCTTATTTCATTTTATTAATAAACAACCCTGTTAGACTCTTTGTCTAAGCTGTTTTCTTCTTAGTTATAGCTAAGCCTTTTTTACCCTTACGAGTTCTTGCATTAGTCTTTGTTCTTTGACCTCTGCATGGTAAAGAACGTTTATGACGCATTCCTCTGTATGAGTTGATTTCTTGTAAACGTTTTATATGCATTGATACTGAACGTCTTAAATCACCTTCGATTTCGTAATGACTTAATTCCTCTCTTAATAATTTAATATCAGCATCTGTTAAATCATCTGTTCTTAAATCTTCAGAAATACCTGTTTTTTCTAAAATTGCTTTACTTCTTGTAGGTCCTATACCGTAAATATAAGTTAATGCTACAATCATTCTTTTGTTACGAGGTAAATCTACCCCTGATAATCTTGCCATATTATTTTCCTTTATTTAATGTGTTACTTTTTGTTTGATTTATTATCAAATCTTCTAATTATTACGGGTGCCGTTCGTTACCTCACTTCACCCCAACGAAGATTAGCCTTGTCTTTGTTTATGTTTAGGATTTTCACAAATTATTGCTATTCTTCCTTTTCTCTTAATACATTTGCATTTGTCGCAAATCTTTTTTACTGAACTTCTAACTTTCATAGTTTTACCTTTCTATATTTATACTGTTTATTTCAATCTGAATGTAATTCTGCCTCTTGTTAAATCATAAGGTGTCATCTCTACCTTTACTTTATCTCCAGGCAATATTCTTATAAAGTTTTTTCTGATTTTACCGGATATATGTGCCAAAATTTCATGCCCATTTTCCAATTCAACCCTAAACATTGCATTTGGCATTGATTCTAATATTGTTCCTTCTAATTCTATTACGTCTTTTGACATGATTTTCCTTCGTTATTTATATTCTTTTTATATAATAATTGCTAAAAAATTCTTTGCAAGCCCTTTTTATAAGGTTTTTAACGAAATATTTAATTTATTAACTGATTGTTTTTATAAAAATAAGATTCTTTCAGATATTTCAACAACTTGCTTTAACACAATTATATCAATATTTCAAACTAAATATTTACTTTTGTAAACAAAATCTAATAGTTGTAAAAATAATTAAACAATCATTCTCTAAGCTCGATTTTGTTTTACATAATCATGCAACTCTTCTATGTGCTCCTGTAATATCTTGTTTAAAAGCGTAAATTCGTTTTTAACAGCACTTATTTTCAGAGAAGAGTAATAACCCCAAAAACCTTTTTTTAAATCTTTTAAAAATTTCACCTTTGCTGAATTCAATAATTTACAATATTTTGAATCAATACATTTGCCATATTCAAAAATATCCATATAAATTTCACCCAAATATAACTTCGCTTTATTTACGTCTTTTTTATTCAAAGCTGTTTCAACTGCTATAACATTCCTTTGAAACGATTTATAATATTTTAGTAATTTTTCTTTTTTTAAAATTATATCTTGTGTAAATTTTTTATACGTCTGTTCATAACCTGTGTTTATCAAATCCTGACGCTTATCTATAGGTATATTAAAATCAATAATTACCAAATCACCTGTATTTATTACAACATAATCGTACTTATCGCAATTATCATACGTATCCACAACAAATTTTGTTGCGATTGAAGTTACACAACTGTATACTGTATTCAAATAATTAACAGGACCCTTTGAATTTTCATTATATGAACCTTCCAAACGAAATTCCAAAATTCTTTTATCGGTATTTAACAATTCCTCAGACAAAGCCCATAACGGCCAGCTTTTTTGTAAATCTCCATCAACAAGTTCTAAACCATTGTAATCGTAAGAAGACATTAATCCTGGCATTGTAGAAGAAATACGTATTGCAGTAGCAACTTCAAAATCCGGTGTTTTTGACTTTGAAAATTCCATACATTTAAAATTTGTTAAATCTGTTGTAATTATAATCAAATCCTTATCCAAATCTTTAAATGTTACCCTTGGATTAACTTCACTATACTTATCACCATAAAATTTTTTCTCTACAATTTCACGCACCCAATCAAGAAAAACTTCTCCTTTTGAAATTGCAAAATTTTTACTAAAGCCAAAATAAATATCTTTAAACAAATCAAAATTTACTTTTAAAAAAATTTCCTGCATTTCTTGAGAAGTGTAGTCTAAAGCGTACATGCCGGCAATAATTGCACCGACAGAAGAACCTGCAATTACATTAGAGGATATACCTAAATTTTCTAATGCTTTAACCGCACCTATATAAGACATTCCTCTTATAGCACCACCACCGAAAACAAATGCATATTTACACATATCTGACACTTTATGAACCTTTTACTTGACCTAATTGTTTATTACCCTTAAAACTTACATCTGTATTAAATATTGTTTTTTTATAATATTCCAATTCATAGTTTGGTATTACATAGCGCTTATTTTTAGCATCTTCTGTTCGTACAAATATTCCAAAATTAGCACCATTATATATTAATTTCCAATCGACAGATGCGTTCAATATATCAAATATTTTATAGTTTTTTTCCAATAGAATTATTTTAATTTTATATTTATCTAAAATTTTAAACGGATCATTTCTTACTGTATAAAAATCTTTCAATTCTTCTAATTCATAATCATAATAGACTTCCTCATAACGTCCGTCCATATATATTTTATTATGAGGATATAATTTATACGAAACAAAACTTCCATATCCGAAATTCGTAAGAATATTACCCGTAATATTATTTTTTCTTAAAAAATTAACTTCCAATAAAGGATATTTTGAAAAATTAACCATTTTTTCTATATTTACAAAATATATCATACAAGAAGAATATACTATCAAAAAATATACTAAAGCAGGCATACTCCATTTTGGAAAATTAAATTTTCTAAATAACGAATATATGTCATTATAACAATATATAATTGAAACAAGAACGAAAAACGGCATCATTTTTATATGCAAAATTGAAATATACAAAGTAGCTGACATAAGAATAAACTTTGTTTTATTCAAATTTTTATAGCTGATTCCACCCTTTACAACCTTTATAAATTCTACGATTAAGAAAAATAACGATATGAATTTGAAAGAAAGGAAATATGCCCAATTAGATTTTAGAAAAATAGGCTGCCATTCAGATATATAAGGCCTTGGCATTGTTGTAGCTTTTAGCAAAAATTTTACGTATTCAATACCGTATGGGTTAATAAACAGCATTAACGGGGATAAAATGCTTATAATCAAATAATGTTTAAACGGTTTTCTATCAAGTAGCTGTCCGACAGAATACATAACTAACAAGCCTAAACCTGAAACAACACCACCATGCATATTTCCCCAAAATAAAAATAATATCGGCAATCCATACAATAATCCGTATTTTTTTGTCGAACGAACATATTCAAGTAAAAACAATTCAAATACAAAGAACATAAAAGTAAATGAATGACATCTTATCAAAGATGAATACGTTACCATAAAAGCATCGAGTACAACAAAATAAATTAATATGTTTCTATAATTTGTTTCATTATCACATATTAATTTTACGGCTTTGACAATAAAAAACATAGTCAAAAATATTAATATTATTTGCAAAAGCAACAATCCTACATGGCCAAAATTACTTTGGAACAGATAAAAAATTACACTTGAGCCCCATTCGTGATCATACCAGTTATGAGTAGGAGTATAAGAAAGAAAATCATACTTTAAGACATGACCTGTTTGAACTACTGCCATACCTGCTATTAATCGTGCCCAAAGGTCAAAATCGTAATTATTCGAACGTAAGACCGAAGCGCAACATAGCATAAACAACAATAAATAGAATCCAAATATTCTTAAATTTTCAATATTAATTTTTAAATTTTTCATAATAAAAGCATTTTACAACAAATACAATTTATTTCAAAGGGTCATATCCTCCCGGGTGAAACGGATGACACTTTACAATTCTTTTCACCCCTAACCAAAGTCCTTTCATTACACCATATTTCTCTATTGCTTGACGAGTATATTCAGAGCAAGTTGGAGTAAACCTGCAAACAGGCGGTGTAAACTTTGAAAAAAACTGATATACTTTAATTAATGATAATAATATTTTTTTAATCATAAGCGCCTTACAAATTAATTCTAACTAATTTATTCTTGTTGTTGCATATAACTTTCACCAATAGTATCAACAGCCTCAACCTTAATATCAGTAATCAACTCGGAATAAGAAATAACAACAATGGCAGGAATATGGCGTTCCAATAATTGGAATAAAGGTAATCTTATTCTTGGAGAACATAAAATTACAGGCTGTTTACCGACATTTTGATGGGCATTCATCAACGTAGCAGCAGTTGTTTCTATTAATTCCTGTACTTGCATAGGATTTAACAAAAACATTGTACCAAGCTCTGTTCTTTGACAACTGTCATCAAGAACTTTTTCCCATTCAGGAGACAAAGTGAGTGCATACAAAATTTTATCGGACTGAACATTTGTTAAACAAATTTGACGGCCCAAAGCCGCTCTTAAACGTTCTGACAAAATATCAGGTTCTTTTGAAAATCGTGCATAATCACATAGCCTTTCAAAAATAAACATAATATCTTTGATTGAAACTTTTTCTCTTATCAAATTAACAAATATTTTTCTCAAATCACTTGTTGAAATAATTGTAGGTACCAAATCATTTACAAGAGTAGGGTCCTGAGAACGAACAAGCTCCATCAATTTCAACACATCAGTTTTTGTCATAATATCATCTACATGTTTTCTTGTAATTTCTTGTAAATGAGTAATTATAACATCAGTTGCATCAACCGCAGTAATTGCTTTTGTCGTTTTTGCATCTTCTTCAGAAACCCAATATGCCTGAGTTTGATATGTAGGGTCAACGCCGACTATAGAATCTTCAGGAACTTCAGATTTAACAGAATCCCATTGGTCAGCAATAACCATGTACTTGCCGGGATAAACAAAACCTGTTGCAACAGTATTTCCACGTATTGCAATCAAATATTCGTTAGCTTCTAATGCTGAAGAATCCATGATTCTAATATTAGGTAAAATATAACCTAATTCATCGGTAACACGTTGTCTTAATGCGGCTATTTTAGCAAGTAATTGACCTTCCTGATCAGGGTCTGCTATACATAATAAGCCAGCACCAACCTGCAAACTTAGCACATCAACACCCAAACGTTCGTACATTTTGTTAGGATTAACCAAATCCTGCATATTTTGACGAACACTTTCTAATTGTCCCAGTTGAGATTGTACATCAGCATTAACTAATGTAGATAGTCCGGCAACAGTTAATAAAGAAGCAAACAGTACAAACGGAAACCATGGCAATCCGGTAACAGGACTTGAAAAAGCTATTAAAATTAAAAATGCTGATGCCAAAAATAAAGAGTTTGGCTTACTTGTAACTTGTCCTACTAATTCTGTACCCAATGAACTTGAACCAGAAGCACGTGTCATAAAGATACCGGCTGCTACTGACATTAAAAGAGAAGGTAATTGTGATGACAAACCATCACCAATCGTTAGTACAGTATATTTTGAAACAGCATCAGCAATAGGCATTTGATTCATTAAGCAACCTACACACAAGCCACCCACAATATTAATAATAGTAATTATCAGTCCGGCTATTGTATCCCCTTTTACAAACTTCATAGAACCGTCCATTGAACCGAATAAACTTGATTCTCTTTGCAAATCTTCACGTTTTTTTACGGCCTCTTCCGGAGATATTAAACCCGCATTAAAATCCGCATCAATAGTCATTTGTTTTCCGGGCATAGCATCTAGGGCAAATCTGGCAGATACTTCGGCAATACGTTCAGCACCTTTTGTAATTACCATAAATTGTACAGTTGTGATAATTAAGAAAATTACGACCCCTACAATCATATTACCACCTGTTACGAAATGTCCGAAAGCAGATACAACTTCACCGGCATCACCTTTTGCCAAAATCAAACGGGTTGAAGCTATCGAAAGAATTAATCGAAACATTGTTCCAAGCAAAATAATTGAAGGGAAAGCTCCCAATTCAAGAGGCTTTTTTACATACAGCGATATCATCAGAAGTACAATGCCTATTGTCATATTCAAACTTATTGAAAAGTTTATAACCCAATTCGGCATTTCCATAAGCAAAATGAGGATAAGTACTAATACAAATCCCGCTAATGCTATTTCACTTATTGGTTGGCCTCCGCCTCCGCCTGCTGCCATTACATTCCTTTCAACGCTTCTTTTATAATTTCAAGCTGAGTTTCCAATGATGCATCAACTATTCCGTTATTAGTATTTAAAATGCACCCGCCTTCTTCAATTAAATCATCTGCAATTATATTTATCTTTGCTTCGACACCCATTGAAGAAATGTACTTTGGTAATTCTTCTTTCACCAAATCAACTTGTAAAGGATTTAATTTTATCGTAATTTTAGATTCTTCTCTTGAAATGTTACTCATAACATCAATTATTGAATCCAAAATAATTTGTGGATTTTGCTCCAATTCTCTTTTAATGATTTTTCTTGCAATATCAACACTAATTTCCAGTATATCCGGAGCAATATATTCAAAAACTTCTTTTTTCGCACTTATAAAATCCGATATTTTTTCTCTTAATTCTGAAATATCTTCTTCCGCTTGAGCCAAACCTGCCTTATATCCTTCCTTTGCTGCAGTTTCTTTTATTGTATCAGCTTCTTCCTGTGCTCTGGAAATTAAATTTCTGTCATCTATACGACGATATCCTCTGCGTCTATCACCTCTACGACGCTCTTGGCGCTGAGTAAAATCTATATTGTCCAAGTCGAATATATCTATCTTCTCTTCTTCCGGCTCTTTTTGAATAATATTTTGCTGCACAACGGATTCAATCACTTTTTCGTGATTCTCATTATTTACAACCGGTTCTCTATTTCTGTTTTGTTTTTTTATAATCATGACTGATTATATTATACACTACTTTCTATATGTTGGGCAATAATGTTTGCAATTTTTGGCGGAAGTTCATACTTTTCATCATCTAAAACACTTGTTACAAAGATTTTTACCTTTAATCTTTCTCGCTTTAACATTATTTCAATTTTCTCTCTTGTACAATCTTTTAATGCATTTTTAACTCGATAAGCTAAGTTATTACTTGACATAGAATTTTTATCAGGTAAATTTATTTTTATTTCTTTTAAATATTGCATTGCCGTACTTGCATCAACTCTATTGTTTAAATCAGGCATCTGCATATATTGAATAACCATTTGCGCATCTTGCGGATTTACTTTATTTAATATCGAAGAAACTTTATCTTTCGACAAAGTCTTCAAGACCATTGCCAAAGATATTAATTTGAATACTTTTGTTTTATTTGAATTTGCGTATGCATCAATATTTTCACTTGCTTTATTTTCAGTTTTATCAGAAGCATTTTCTGTTTCTTGCATTTGACGTTCAAGTTCTTTTTGCGCTTCAACTTCCTCTACCAATTTTGCTAAATTATTTTGATTTTCTGCTTGAATTTTTAATTCTTCATCAATTATTCCGCGTTCTGCTAATTCTTCTATCGCGCCATCATACGCCTGCTTTACATGGTGTTCTAATAACTCCAATATCTGATCGGTAGGCATTCCCTGAATAATTGTTTGTTTGCCTATATCAAAAATTGTAAAAGCAATTTTTTGCATAATTCCGTCCCAATATTCGGGCTGAATACCGGAATTCACTAAATCTACCGATTTATGAAAAGACCATTCTGCAATAATTTGAGTTAAAAGAATTGCTTGCTCTGCATTAAATGCCGATGCATCATCGTTATAAATTGCTTCACCGGCAAGAAGTGAAAAATTTTCCAGAGTTTTTACCACGTAATTTTTTTGAAATTCATCAAAATCTTGTGGTACCAAATCTTTGGCTTGTGCAGCCAAATCGGAGGCAAATTGTTTATAATCAAATCCTTCTACCGGCATTTTCTACCTTTTAACCTTTTTTATCCAATCTAACTTTTTTAATCTAAGCTTTTTCTATCCAACTTTTTATTATTTCACCTGTTTCATTCGGATCTAAAGAATCCACATCTGACCTGATTGCAGCAAGAGCTTCATCAATAGCGCTAGCTTGAATCTGCGGAATCATTTCTCTTTGCTGCTGTTGTTCTATCAACCCTTGTTGTAATTGAGATTGACGTTCTATCAATTCTGCAGCTTTCATATTCATTTCTCTTAATTGTTGATCTTGCTCAGAGGCCTTATTTCTCAATAATTGCATTTCGTGCTGTTGTGCAAGTTGATTTGCCTTTAATTTTCCTGATACAACAATATATCCTGCAGTCAAGAATACACCTACCATAACAAGTACAAGCCACCAAGGATTTCCTGACTCATCAGGTTTTGGTAAAGATTCCGTTTTATCTGAAGCTAAGTATGGTTCTATTGATTCTGACAATGCAATCGTAACATTTTCAGGATTTACTTTTGGACTCGCAGCTCTTGCAATCAATTCTTTTAACTCTTCCAATGTTGTTTCAGCAGGAAGTGCATTTTTTTCCATTGTTACAGCAATACTTATTTCTTCAATAACGCCTGGCTTTTGATATTCATTTATTTGAGTTTTTGTAACTCCGTATTGAGTTTCACTTGCTCTTCTGGAATAACTTCTGTTTTGAGAAGAAGTTGACGAAGAACTTCCGCCATCAGGAGTAGCTAAACCATTTGGCAAATATAAACTTACAGCATTTGATTTGTTTGAACCACGACTGCTATCCGTTGTTTCATCTCCCAAACCTTCAACAAATGATTGTTCGGAAACTGATGTTTTTCTGCTTGGGTCATATATTATACTCGTTTTTTCTACCGGTGATTGCTTTATTGATGTGCTTACGGTAACTACAAAATTACCTTTGCCTATCAATCTGTCTAATTGAGCATTTACTTTCTGCTGCATGTATTTATCATTTTCTTCAATTTTTTCTAAAACTTGATCTTCAACACCTATAATGCTTGAATAAACATTACCGTTTGTATCCGTAATTGAAATATTATCTGCAGTCAATCCGTTTACACTTCCAAGCAATAAATTTGTTATAGCCTTGATTTTCAATGGCGGAAGTTTTTCATTTATTTGTGTTGTTAATTGTACGGTAGCAGTTACCGGTTTTTGCATAGATGAAAACATAGTCTGCTCAGGGATAGAGATAAATACTGATGCATTATCAATTCCGTCCATTTTTCTTATTAATCTTGCTAATTCACCATTTATAGCACGTGCAAGACGAATTCGTTTATCATCTTTTGTTGATGTAAAATCACCTTTATCAAATATTTCAAGACCAACATTTTGGTCCATCAAACCGCTTTTAACTAATTCTAAAAGCGCAGTATCCCTTTGAGATTGATTATACGTACCTTTTTTCAAAATTATTGAAGATTTCGTACCATCAAGTGCACGAGAAGCCTGAATTCCTGATTTCGCCAACAATGCTTGTATTTCTATTGCTTTTCCCAAATTATCTGTTGTAAGCAATACTAAATCTTCTTGAATAGGTTTTTCACTGATAAGTTTCTGTTTGTCATCACTACTACCGCTGCTGACAGATATAATTATAATCATTAGAATTATCGCTACAATCAGAACTGCACCTCCGATTATACCGTAAAATAATGGTTTATTTTCTAATATCTTTTTGAAATCCATAATCTTGAAAATCCCAATAATCTTTTCTACATACTATATTTACATTACAATATTATACCTGTATCTGCGCAATTTTATCATACGCTTGAATGACTTTTGTAACAGCAGTTGTTGCGACTGATAGTGTAATTTCTGCCTGCGACATAGCCACCATAACATCGTGCACATCTACATTCCCAGTACCGCTTGCGGCTTGAACCAACAAATCGTCAGGTTTATTCATTTGATTGTTTATATCTGAGAGCATATCTCCCATTACTTGTTTAAAATTGGTGTTTTTTTCAACTGCAAAATCATCATTTGATATTCTGCCATAGCCCATAGGCGTTTGATTTACACCGGAAATGTTTGAATTAAAATTCACTAAATTAAATCCATTCATATTATCTTTACCTCACTCTTTCTGTGTTTTATATCGTATATAATTCTATAAATTTTAGTTCTTTTTATGAAATTCATTCAGATAATGTATATTTCATGAAAAAATCATATATTTAACACAGCATCTTATTAATGAATTTTTACTAATAATCAATTTTATTCAACATGATTATTCACAAATATTAATATTTATCTTAATATTTAATTATGAATAAGAATCCTAAAAATATACAAAAAATGTTTGATAATATTTCATCAATTTATGACATAACAAATAATATTATTTCTTTGGGACTGCATAAATATATAAAAAAAATCGCAATAAAAAGTTGTGGCGATATTAAAGGAAAAGTGTTAGATTTATGTACCGGTACCGGTGATATTGCTTCATTATTAAATGATAAATGTGATGTTACAGGACTTGACTTTTCTACTAAAATGCTTGAAATTGCTTTAAAAAAATATCCAAACATACCTTTCGTTGAAGGCGATTGTACAAATTTACCTTTTGAAGATAATAGTTTTGATGCAGTTACAATAAGTTTTGGACTAAGAAACATTGAAAACTATCATCTCGCACTCGATGAAATTTTCAGAATTTTAAAACCCGACGGATATTTTTTTCATTTGGATTTTGGAAAATCAAATATATTAATTAATTCAATATTCAAATATATAACTTTGTTTGCAACATCTTTTTTATATAAAAATAACAATGCATACAAATACTTAATCAATTCAAAAGAAAAATTTTTCAATAAGAATGAGTTAATTTCGATTTTTGAAAGACATAATTTAAAACTTGTAAAAGAAAAATCCTTTATTTTGGGGATAATTTCATTTCAGCTATGTCAAAAAAAAATAAACAATTAATCACTTGTATAATCGCAGATAGTTCCGCTTTCAGGTTCGGATTGTTCGTATTTATTAACAATTTTTTCTTGTGCCGTAATTCTTTTTATTTCAGATAAAATATCCGCACGTAAATTACTTAATTTATTTAAATTTTCATCTTCTTGAGCTAATATTTTTTGTTTGATTTCTTCAATAATTTCTTCTTCTTCTTCCGTAAATTGAATTTGTTTTTTCAAAAAAGCACATTTAGAAATCAGTTGTGATTTATGCTTTTCTTTAAAAACGATACTGTCAAAATTTTCTTCTGTAATTAAATTTTTAATTTCCAAAGATGCTTTTAGAATTTGATTATACAAAATTTTAAATTGTTCAAATTGTTTAGACATACTAACCTTCGTAATCAGCAGAACCCATAGAAGCAGAACCTTTTTGACTATTTGCAATCGCAATAGCCTGTTTCCACGTGGCACGTAAATCTACCAAGTGGTTTAGAACTTCATCTACTTTCGCCATATCTTTTTTTAAATTTGCTTGAACTAAAGTGTTATAAAAATATTGATATAATGCTTTTAACCTTACAGCAAATTCACCGCCGTTTTCAATATCAATAGTATTAATGAATTCAGTAATTATATTTTCACAACCCATGATATTGTTATATATTTCCGGAACATTATTTTTTTCTATAGCAATTTTCGCCTTATTTAGAAACTGTATTGCACCATCATACAACAGAATAAGAATCTTCTCCGGCGATGCGGTTTCTACCTCATTTTTTTGATATTGCTTCAAATATGGATTCATCTTTACCTCTATATACTTTTATCCAATAATATACCTGAATTATAATCTAACTTAGTTATCATTTCAACAAAATCTTTTGGTTTTATTGTTTCTTCGGTTTTTTTTGTATTTTTATTATACAATTCAATTTTATCGTTTATATTATTATAGCGTACAACCAAATCTTTTGAATTTAATTTTGAATTATTTTCTTTCTTTTGTTCTAAATTTTCTTCTTCTAAAGATTCTTTTTCAGAATTTTCTTCATCATCTTCTTCATCATCTTTTTTTTCTTTAAAACCATCTTCAAAATATTGTCTTTTATGCTGTTTTTCTTCTTCATTGTTAATTTTCTTATTCAATGCTCTGTCAATTTTATTGACTATTTTTCCACCATTTTCAGCCATCTGCTGTTCTGTTGATGCAAGAGCCTGAGCTGAAGTTATATCCTTGGGCATGCCCAAGTTAGCCATTGAAAAACCATCTAAAGCCATAGTTATCCTTTTGTTAAAATTTTTAAATCAATTTTGATTTTATCACTATTATATAGTATAATGATAAAAAATATATACACAGTGAGGAGTATTTTGAATAACAACGTACTTAATAATTTTATAGCAAAAGTTACTTGTTTTCCTTTAAGCGTAAAGCAAGTTATATTGTTACACCTGTACAAAGATTTGAAAAAAACTCTTTCTGATGAATTTATAATGGGTTCGGATTCAGATCCTTTTGTTTATTTGTATGAACCAAAATTATCTTTTGTCGGCAAAACTGAACTTGAAGAAAGAGTTAAAGGTTTTGATGCCAATATTTACAATTTCTTAGAATGTTTAGACAAACAAATGTCTATCATTGAAATAGCTTTAAATAACTTTTGGACAATAAAAGAAACCTGCACATACTTTATGACAGCGTTGAATGCTGATTTTATAAAAACTCCTGTACCAACAAAAATTGTTGCTATGGCAGGTTTTATCGCGGATTTATTCAGAACGGGTGAATACTTCAAACGTGCCGGAAAAATTAATGTTGACCAACTGGAAATGATTTTAATCAGACAAAAAGAATTGACAGCTCAGGGTCAAAAAATAAAAATTGCTCAGGTCATGGTTGATTTAGGTTATATCACAGAAAAAGATGTTAATTCATTAGTGTTTATTCGAGAAGAATCGAATAAACGCTTTATCATGGATTCGTCTATTGTTCCAAATAGTGTAGAACAAGATGATATTAATACATATAAACAAACCATTCAACAATTAAAAGAACAAAATGTAAAACTAAAAGCCCAACTTACTAAGTTGTTAGCAATATTCAAGAAAAATGCTTCAAAATAAATACACCCCAAAAACTTTAGTTCAATATTTTAGAGGCGGTTTTGTCAATAATCAATCGTTAAATTATTTGATTGAGCAGGAACATTATGGTTTTGTTGTAGGAACAAAATTTAAAGTAGGCGAACCTTATGATTACCCGTTTTATTTGCGTTCATGCGCAAAACCTTTACAAGCATCATTGATTATTGATTATAATTTAGATTTTACAGAAGAAGAAACTGCAATTTGTTGCGCTTCGCATGCCGGAGAACCTTGCCATGTCGAATTAGCAAAAAAATTGTTGAATAAAATTGGAATAGATAAGAGCAAATTAAAATGCGGATTTCATAAGCCGATTTCAAGGTCAGAACAAGACAAACTATTGTTATCAAACCAAAAAGAAAGTATTTTTCATAATAATTGTGTCGGAAAACATATAATGATGTTAGCCTTATGCAAAAAAAATAATTGGGATATTGAAACTTATGATGAAATGAATCACCCGCTTCAACAAGAGATAAAACGTAAAATATACGAATTGTGCGAAATAGGAAACAGAAACTATCCTATAACAAAAGACGGCTGCGGAGTGCCGATTCATTCAATGCCATTAGAAAATATTCTAAAAGGTTATATCAATTTATTTACTGATGAAAAATATGTAAAAATAGCAAATGCTTACAGAAATTATCCATATATAATCGGCGGAGAAAGCAGAACTGATACTAAAATCATGCAAAATTCAGACAATTTAATTGCAAAAGTAGGTGCAGGCGGCCTTTGCGTTGTTATAAACCTTGAAAAAAAAGAAGGATTTGTCGTAAAAATTCTTGATTGCGACATGAAAGCAAGAGAGATAACTATTTTAAGTATTCTAAAACGACTTAAATGGGCAGATATAGATTTTGATGATGACATCAAAACATTACATGATGAAATTGTAGGAAAAATTAAGTTTGTAGGGTTTGAATAAAATTAGTTAAATGCATACCCAGTTATAAATCTCTTATAAAAGAAAATGGATTCTCTGAAATTGTTATTTCAAAGCATTAGCACCTGAAACTATTTCTACAAGTTCTTGCGTAATAGCCCATTGTCTTGCTTTATTATAATCAATAGACAACAGTCTTATCATTTCGTCCGCATTGTTCGATGCTGCTGACATAGCTGTCATTCTTGATGCTAATTCACTTGCTTGTGCCTCTAATAACGCCTGATATATTATATTTGTTATATACATTGGAACAAGTCTTTGCAATATTCCGTAAATATTCGGTTCAAATAACATTAAAGCATCAATTTTTGCAACGGATTCTTTCTTTGTCATTTCTTCACTCAATGGCAAAATTTCCCAATCCTGTATTGAATATGACATCATATTCTTAAATCTTGTAGTAATAATTTCAATTTTATCTATATCTTTTTTTACAAATTTTTCGGCAATATCTTCTGCTATGATTTTTACACCCGAAATATTTACATCATTTGCAACAGACAAATACTTTTTAACTATTTCACAATCATAATCACTAATTTTATTCTTAAGCCCTGATATACCTTTTTGACCTACTATAAATAATTTAACAGAAATATTCGAGTCATTATATTCTTTTATTCTCGTAATAGTTTTTCTGATTATATTAGCATTATAAGCACCGGCAAGACCTTTATTAGATGTCATTACAAGCAAACCGACAGATTTTATTTCACGATGCTCCAATAATACAGGATAATTGTCCAGATAAGATTCTACTTTTAAATTTTCCAACGAAAAATGACCGTTTACAGCTTTTAATAGTCCGCCAAAAACGGAAACTAACTCGTTTGTAAATGGACGTGTAGCCTTTACGGTAGATTCAGCACGTTTAACTTTCGCCGCTGCTACCATTTTCATCGCACGAGTGATTTTACCTGTATTTTGAACGCTCTGTATTCTTGTTTTTATATCTTTTAAATTCGCCATAATTTTACCTAATTACCCGCAGTAAAAGTACCTAAGAATGAAGTTAATTGTTGTCTTAATGCATTCATATCATCTTCTTCAAGTTTTCCGCCGGCATTTAATCTGTCTATTAATTCAGCCATATTTGCTTCATAGTAATCAAACCATTCATTCTTAAATTTGTTGATAAGTTTGTTATCAACTTCGTCAAGAAAACCTTCATTAGCGGCAAACAAAATTGATACTTGTTTTGCTACACTTAACGGCTTATATTGAGGTTGTTTAAGAACTTCTGTAAGTTTTTCACCTCTTAATAATTGTTTCTTTGTTGAAGCATCTAAATCTGAAGCAAATTGTGCAAATGCTTCTAATTCTCTGTATTGTGCCAAATCAAGTCTTAATTTACCTGCAACTTGTTTTATAGCTTTTGTTTGAGCGGCACCACCCACACGTGAAACCGATATACCTGCATTTATAGCCGGTCTTATCCCTGAATTGAATAACCCTGATTCCAAGAATATTTGTCCGTCTGTAATTGAAATTACATTTGTAGGGATATATGCAGATACGTCGCCTGCTTGAGTTTCAATTATCGGTAGTGCCGTAATTGAACCTGCACCTAAAGAATCATTTAATTTAACCGCACGTTCTAAAAGTCGTGAATGAAGATAGAATACATCTCCCGGATATGCTTCACGTCCTGGCGGTCTTTTCAATAACAAACTCATTGCACGATATGCCTGAGCATGTTTTGTTAAATCATCATATATAATAAGAACGTGTTTACCTTCTGCTAAAAATCCTTCTGCAATAGCACAGCCGGCAAAAGGAGCAATATACTGCAACGGTGCCGAATCATTTGCCGTAGCTGATACGATAATTGAATAATCCATAGCTCCGTTATTTTCTAAGGTCTTTGCTAACTGAGCAACAGTAGAGGCTTTCTGCCCGATTGCAACATATATACATATTACATTCTGACCTTTTTGGTTGATAATTGTATCAATCGCAATAGCTGTCTTTCCTGTTTGTCTATCACCAATAATCAATTCACGTTGACCACGCCCGATTGGAGTTAGAGCATCTATTGCCGTTAAACCTGTTTGTAAAGGTTCATGAACTGATTTCCTTGCAACTATTCCCGGAGCAACTTTCTCTATAGGTAATGTTTTATCAAATGATATATCACCTTTTCCGTCAATAGCTTTACCTGTCGGATTTATTATTCTGCCGATTAATGAATCACCTACAGGCACAGATGCAATTCTATTAGTCGTTTTTACTGTCATGCCTTCTTTAATATGTGTGTAATCACCCAATATTACGATTCCGACATTATCTTCTTCAATGTTCATTGTAATTCCTAATGTTCCAAAATCGTCCATAAACTCAACAAGTTCACCTGACATAACATTGCGTAATCCATATACACGAGCAATTCCGTCACCGACTTCCAATACTGAACCAACATTCGCTATCTCAGTTTTTACATCGTAATTTTCAATTTTTTCTCTAATAATAGAACTAATTTCGTCCGGTTTAATTGATACCATTTTCTTTCCTCATTATTTCGTTAATATTTTTTTATACTCTTCAAGTTTATGTGCAACAGATGTATCAATTACATCATCACCCATTTTTACAACAAAACCCGCAATTACAGACTCTGATGTATTATATTTGACATTGATTTGCTTATTTAATTTCGATGAAAGTTTTTCGCTAATTCTATTTCTATCATCCAAACTTAATTCAATAGCCGAAATTACTTCAACATCAACTATGTTATTCTTTTTATTTAATAAATCTTTGTATATATTTGCAATATCATAAATTATTTCAAACCTATCATTTTGCACAAGTAATTTTAAAAAATTGATTACTAATCTATCTACATCATTTTTAAATACGTTTTCTATGATATTTTCTTTATCTTTTAATGATATTAAAGGATTTATTAGTGTTGAATACAATTCTTTTGATAATGACAAAATATCAATAACAGAAGATAATCCGTCAGAAATTTCAGCATCAGAAATTTCATTGGATTTACCCATTTTCAATAATGATTCTGCATATCTGTTTGCTATAATTAATATTTTTTCGTTATTCATTAAAATTAAACCTATCTAACTCATTTATACTGTCGTCAATAAATTTTTCGTGATATTCGGGCTTTTTTTGAAGTGTTCTTATAATATGCCTTTTAGCTAGCTCAACGGATGCTATTGCGGTATTGCAAGATAATTCCAAAAGTAAATTTTTACCTTCAAATTCAACAATTTTATCTGCATTATTTTTAATGGATTCTGCTTGTTGAACTGCATCTGACATAATTTTTCTATCTAAACGCAACGCCGTCAAATCCGCTTCATCTGAAATTACTTTTATTTCAGCTCCAACCATATTAGCCTTATTCTTAGCAATGTCCAATTCTTTTACAGATTGTTTTTTTGCATCTTCTGAATCATTTATTAATTTTACTACATTATCACGCAACGCACTGATTAAATCAGAAACCTTTGCATATTTAATAATTATTGCAAATATTAATAAAAATATTATAAAATTGAAAGTATTTGACTCTACTATTAAATTCCAAATATTCATGATTATCCTTTTAATATGTCTTTCACAATATCATCATCAACATATTCAATTTTTTCTTCCGTCGACATAAACTTACCAGAAATTTTTTGAGCTAAAGATTTTATTTCATCTTTCAAGTATAATTTTGCTTCATTTGAAACATCATTGTAATAGTTTCTTTTTTCATCAAGTAACTGATGAGCCTGAGTTTTAGCTTGCTGAGTAATTTCGGATTTTTTTAAATTTGCTTTATCTGTTTTTTCAGATATAGTTTCTTTTGCTGCAATTCTTGCCTTGTCTAACTGTTCATTTCTTAATTTGTATATATCATTCGATTTATTAATGTTATTTTGCGCATCAAGATAATTTGAATCAATATACTTTTTGCGTTTTTCTATAATTTTTGTTATCGGACTATACAAAATGATATTCATTATTACTGTGAATATTGTAAAACTAACAAATGCGACTATAAATGTAGCGTTAAATTCCATTTTAAAAAGTTATCCTCAAAATTAACCAATAAGTTGTAAAGCAATAAATAAAGCATAAATAGCAGTTGCTTCAGCCAAACCTAAGCCGATAATAAAGTTAATAAACGCTTTACCTGCAATTTCCGGTTGTCTTGCCATAGATTCAAGCATGCCTTTTGTAGCTAAACCGATACCAATACCACCGCCGATTGCACCGAAACCGATTGCAATACCTGCACCTAATTTACTGTAAGCTAATACTTGAGTTGCGATTTGTTCTACTGCCATAATAAATTTCTCCTTTTATTTTTAATAACTGTTATTCTTCTTCTCCCGTTACTGCTAATGCAATATACGTCGTAGATAATAATGTAAACACTAATGCTTGAATTAAAGCAACGAAAACTTCAAAAAACATAAACGGTAACGGAGCAAAATATGCACACATGCTCGCAAAAGTGAAAACTAATATCTCACCTGCCATAATATTTGCGAAAAGTCGGAGTGCCAATAAAAATGGTCTTACAAACAACTCCAGCAAATCGACAAGTGCAATCATTATACCGTCAATTTTAAAATTTTCTATAAAAAACTTAAATCCTTTTTTCTTAATACCAAAAAATATATAGTAAATTGAAACAATTATTGCCATAGCTGCTGTCATATTTATATCGTTATTTGGAGAAGCCAATTCGCCCGAATGAAGATGAATTAATCTCCAAGGAAGTTGTCCCAACAAATTTGCCGTTAGAATAAACATAAACAATGTTAAAAGTAACGGAAGATGTTTTTTCCCTTCCTTTTCACCCATGTTAGATGAAGCAATATCCGAAAAATATACTATTACAGATTCAAATACAACCTGCAATTTTGTAGGGACTACAGATAATTTTCTTGTTGCAACAAGTGAAACGACAATCAATAACAACATAGTAATCCACATTGTTATAATGGTATCAACATTGAAAGTCAAATTACCTATACTTAATATCCAATGGTGTGCATTCATAATATTTACCCTCTAATTATTTTATTATACAACGGACAAAATTTTTCGCAAATATTTAACAATATCAATCATAAAATTTAAATATAAAATGGCATAAATAAAGCATAGCCTAGTAAATTTTGCCGAGCTATGCCGTAAATATAAGAGTTAAAAATGTAACTTTTATCAAAAAACTACATCAACCAATCAGACTAAGGAACAAAACCTATAATTATTTTGTTTCCTTGTGTAATGTATGTTTTTGGCATCTTGGACAATATTTGTTCAATTCCATTCTTTCTTTGCTTGTTTTTTTATTTTTTACAGTAGTATAATTTCTTTCTTTACATTCTTCACATGCTAATACTACCATTTTATCAACTCTACCTTTAATGCCCATTTTTTATTCCTTCTTTCAAAATGTATATTATATTGTCTACGCTTAAAACGCGCGCTAACTGATAAACATAATAAAACAAAAAAAAATAAAATGCAATAAATTTATAAACAATATTACATTATGTATATTTTAAACTATAAATCATTTACATTTTCATAATTTAAATCTTTAATATCAGCCCAGCTAGCCATTAATTCCTCTTTTATTCCGGGTTTATTTATCCATTTTGTAATATATTTTGTATCAGCACCGATGCTGCCGCTAATTAAAATTCCTTCAGAAATTGAAAAACAAGCATCCGAAATTCCTATTGTTATGAATATATGCGGTTGCGAAACTTTTGCAGGTTCCATTGTTACTTTTAAGTTATTGTATCTTGCCTGATTGATACCGGATTTATTATACGCATCAGACTGTTGTTCCACAATAAAATCTTTTAGCATATTTTCATATCTGTTTAAAGAATAACCCATTTTTTGCCTTTCTAATTAATTGTTTAACGAATGAATTGGTGCAGGTATTCTTCCGCCTCTTTGAACAAATTTTGCAGAAGACACATCACCAACTGACATAATTGGAGCCTCACCCAAAAGTCCGCCATAAACAGCTCTATCACCTACATTTTTATTTGGAACAGGGATAATACGTACAGCCGTTGTTTTTTTATTTATCATGCCTATTGCCATTTCATCTGCAATAATTCCTGCAATTATTGAACTCGGAGTATCACCCGGTATTGCTATCATATCTAAACCAACTGAACAAACTGAAGTCATCGCTTCCAATTTATCAAATGTTAAATATTTATTTTGAACAGCATCTATCATTCCGGCATCTTCAGATACAGGAATAAATGCACCGCTAAGCCCGCCAACATGCGAACTTGCCATAATTCCACCTTTTTTAACAGCATCATTTAACATAGCCAAAGCAGCAGTTGTACCATGTGCACCGGCATGTCCAAGTCCCATTGCTTTAAATATACCTGCTACACTATCACCTTCTGCAGGTGTCGGAGCCAAAGATAAATCAATTATTCCAAATGGAATTTTTAATCTGTCTGCTAATTTTCTGCCAATTAATTCTCCTGTTGTTGTAATTTTAAATGCAGTTTTCTTTATTGTGTTTGCGACTTCACTTAAATCAGCATTTTCAGGCAGCTGTTCAACTGCAGCCATGACAACCCCAGGACCTGATACTCCCACATTTAATGCACATTCAGGTTCACCATATCCGGAGAAAGCACCCGCCATAAAAGGATTATCCCCGGGAGCATTGCAAAAACAAACTAACTTTGCCGCACCCAAACCATCTTTATCTGACGTTAATTGAGCTGATTTTTTTATTATGTCTGACATTTTTAATACTGCATCCATATTTATTCCTGCTTTTGAACTTGCAACATTAACCGATGAACATACAAAATCAGTTTGCGCAAGAGCTTTTGGAATACTATCTATTAAAGCAGTATCGCCTTTGGTACAACCTTTTTCCACAAGTGCCGAAAATCCGCCTATAAAGTTTACATTTACTTCTTTTGCAGCATTATCCAAAACTTTTGCTAATTCTACATAATCAAAGTTTTCACAAGATTCACCCAAAATTGATGCAGGCGTAATCGCAATTCGTTTATTTATTATCGGAATTGAATATTCGTCTTCCAAATCACAGGCATACTTATATAAATTTTTAGAATATTTCAATATTTTATTATAAACATTATCGTAAACTTTCTGTGCATTATCCGATATACAATCACGTAAACTTATTGACATCGTAACTGTTCTTATATCAAGATGATGTAATTTTATCATATTTATTGTTTCAATAATCTTATGTTCATCTGTTAAATTCATTATTTTTTAACCCCATAAAATCTTGTAAATTAGAACTTTTAACGACTAATTTTAATTCTACACGTCTGCTTTTTGCATAATCTTCTTTACCATCAACTATTACAGGCTCAGAATAACTCTTTCCTTCTACTACCAAAATTTTATGTAATGTATTACTATATTTCTTGTTATATGGAGTAGAAAACATGTATTTTGCAACTTCATTAGCTCTGTTGGTCGATAATTCCATGTTTCTAATAAATTGCAAATCTTTAGATTCTACATTTGCAAATAATTGTGAATCAGTATGTCCTTGAATAACAATATTAACTATCTTGTCGGAAATTTTTGAATTTTCAAAGATTACATTCAAATACGCGGGTACAAACCTATTTAAAAATGCTTTACCACTTTCAGATAAATTATAACTTCCAACTTCAAATAATTGTAAATCTGAAAGTTTTACAGTACCCGTTGTTAAATCGACTTGAGCATTAATATTTTTTGATTTCAATTCTTTTATTAAATCTTGAGCAACTTCACTTTTTAAATTTTGTTCTTGTAATTTTGCTTGAGAAAAGCCTGTCATAGCTAGTATAAACAACACAATGAATATTATTGCCAAACCCATCAACAAGTCTGTCATAGTCATCCAAAAAATATTTTCTTGCTTTTCCTCGTTTAGTACATGTCTTGATTTAATCATATTAAAATAACCCGTCCACTACATCATCCGAACCGTTATTTTTGAGTTTATCGTTCAAATTTTTTATTGAGTCGTTAAGTGTATTTATTCCATACAACATATTTTCCATGTATGGAACAACCGAATCAACAACACTTGATTTGAACGAATCTGTAATGTTTGGCGGAAGTGAAGATAACAAAGATATTAAATTGCTGTTTTGGATTTTTGTTTCCCTTAATAATTCTATAAGGAATTTTTCTGAAGATATATTATCAAACAAAGAATATACCTTATCTTGAACCTTCTGCAAAGGAACTCTACACAACTTATTATAACAAACTTTTTCAAAAAACAAGAATATTAATGATGCACTGACTGCTAATACAGAACACAAAGCAGCAACTTGCATGCTCGACATTAAACCTGATATTGAAGTTAATACTGTATCGTTACTTGAAAAATCTATTTTCGTAAAGGCAACGGCAATATTCAAAAACGTAAACAACGGTCCCATACCTGTTAAAAGCGTTGGAACAATCTGCATAAATTTGTTATTGTATTTGGAAGTAACAAGAGATTCTTCATTGAAAAAATATAACGGATCAACCGTAGTTTGAATATTTTCAATATCTTTTGAAACTTTTTGATATTTCACGCTATTATCTTGCTGCTTAATTGCAATACTTTCAGAAAAAACCAAAGTATTTCTGAATTCTTGCCACATGCCTGCAATATAACCGTTTGCAGAAAGAACTTTGTCAAATTCTCCAAATCTGTATAATAAATCAGATTTCTTAAATCTACTCAAAAACTTGTGCAAAATGTTTAAATTTGTGTATACGTAGTTATATTTTTTTATTGTGTACGCAACGACAAATACAAATGTACTAATAATGATAAGTATTGCCGGATCAAAAATTAATCTTAATATATTCATAAATAACCTCTAAACCTATTGTAGCACAAAAATCGTTAAAAATTTGATTTTTGACATAATTATTGTACAATAAAGAAATGGAATGTCCAAAATGTGGTTATGAAATAGACAAAAATACGTTGGTTTGTCCAAATTGTAAAAAAGTGTTAAAATTGATTTGTCCAATTTGCAAAACAATCAATGAAACTAATATATGCACAAAATGCGGATACACGATTGTTAGTAAATGTCATAAATGCGGGAAAATAAATCAAACGATAAAAGGACACTGTGCAAAATGCGGTTTCGATACTAACGTAAGTGTTATCTTAAGGGAATCAAACATTGAGGAATTTGCATGTGTTTCTATAGATTTTCCAAATTTGCAAGATATAAAGCAAGTTTTAGGTACAGCACAACTTTATACAAAATTTAAAGAAAAATTAAGCAAATTAATTACTGACTACGTAAAATCTATCGGTGTAAAACGACAAGTTATTGATAACACAATCGTTATAAGATTTAACAGAGATTATACTTATACATCTTCTGCAAAAAATGCCTTGAAAGCATCTGTTGATTTGCTAAATTTGATTGCAAAATTGAATTATAAATTGGATAAACTCAAAAACTTTAAATTGGTATGTAATATTGCTATTTTAAAACGAAATGCATACGCAACAAACGATGATTACAAATCCGGTATTAATATTCAGCTCTTGTATGATGCCGTTGATACAAAAAAATTAACAAGCAGTTTACAGTTAATTGCTGATAGCAGTATTTACAATGTTGTAGGAAAATCATATAAATTTTCATCTATTGGTACAACTCATGTTAAGAAACAAGATATATTCTTATACGAACTTAATTTAGAAAATTATATAAAAGTAGAACCTGACGAAGATGATAATGATGACAGTACGGAAATAAAAATACCTGATATTATTCAAACTCAACAAGAAATTCTTGAAAATGATGAGTCAATTTATGATATTGACGGGATTTTATTTGAAGAAATAAATTGTCAATTTAAAAAAGAAATGAATCAGGGGTTGAGCAGCAAAATTACTCAACAATTGATGTCCAAACCCAAAAATATCATAGTTGTAAAAGGTAAAAAGAAATATCAACCAAGAATACTCGATATTATTAACAAAATTGAGGAAAATAACATCTTTTCTAAAATTTGTAAAGTAACATGTTATGATGAAATGAAATACAAGCCTTACGGCATGTTCAACGATTTAATATCCGGATTTTTTAATTTTAGTACCACCGGAAAAGATAAAGAGTTAAACAATTACACAGGGCTTAATATTTTAGAAAATTCAGATGTCTTAAAAAATTTAATTAACATTACGCCAATAGAAAATACACATCCTGAAAATGTTAAGGACATTATCTTTAATGGTGTTGAATCTTTTATAAAAAAATTAAAAAAGACTTTAATTATTATTGAAGATATTGATAAAATTGATGACAGTTCGTTAGAAATTTTACAAAATTTATTTAAAAAATTGGACGAATACGACGTAAGCTACGTCATTACAGCAGATAACGAATTTAGCTTACACAGATACGCCCATTTTCTATTGTCAAAGATGGAATATTTGGAAATCAGACTGAAACCGACTCCTATAAAAGAGTTTATTGAAGCCAATTCCACACTTTGTAAAAAGATTTTAGATACTTTTTATTTTCAAAAAATTTCAAAAAACACAAAAGGTTCACAGCTTTATTTTATGAATGCTTTATTGCACTTATTGGATTTGGGCATTTTGAAAATTGAAAAAGGTTCTTTGATATTGGAAAAACCAAAAACAGTCGTTTTTCCGTCAACTTTAGATGAATTAGTACAAAAAAGATTATTATATCTAAAAACTTCTAACAATCCTGCCTTTAAATTTTTTACATATATGCTTTTTATTGGTCCTCAACTGGATTTCAATTCAATAAAATATTTTAATATTGAAAATTCCAATACCTGCATAGAACATCTTATAAGCAAAGAGTTTATATCAAATAAAAACAACTTGATTCAAATCCAAGACTACAATTTGTATAGTAGCAACGTTTTAAAAATATTATCCGCAGAAGAAAAAAAATCAATTGCTAACTTCCTGATTACATACTGTTTTAAAGAAAGTTCAGCTCACCCTATTTTGGCGAAACTATACAATCTTATAGGAAATTCTAAAAACGAATTTGTGCAATGGGAAAACCTTTCAAATATATCACTTGCATTAGGAGATTTTAATGCATATTTAAATTGCAATATGAGATTTTTAAAACTGCTAGATAATAATATGAGTGAGAATGCCGTTAAATCAATAGAAGAATATAAAATGGAAGTATATGAAAATATTACAGGATTTTTATATAAACATACTTCAGACAAAATTGCCAACATTTATCAATCTGTATTTGATAATTTAAATGAAAGTATGAGCAGTAAAAAAGTTATAAATTTGTGTAATAAAATTCTACAAAATTGTTTAAATTCAGGAAATTATACACATGCTCTTCAATTAATAAATACAATGCTTTCACGTATGGATAGCACAGAAATAAATCCAAGCAGTAAAGATTTCAATATCAACGCATTTACAATATCACTAATAAAAGTTCAGGTATTGTTTAATGTCGGAGATTATGAAGATTGCATTGTTCTTGGAGATGAAATATTTAATATACTAAAGAATAGTAATCTGGATACAATAAAACCAAAATCACTAACAGAAAAAGACTTTATTGAACAACTTACTAATACTGCAGAATACGTTTTATTTTCAAGAGTTTTACAACTAAAAAAAGATACTCCTAATTTCTGTGAAATTATAGAAAGCGTACTTCCGAAAATACCTGATTCTTTCAAATTGTTTGTTGAAATTGATAAGTTATTACGTGGTTATCCGCTATCTAAAAATTTGAAAGTAAATATTGGTCAAAACGATTTATTTGGTGAATGCTTATTAAAAATTGTTCAAGCGTTTTCAAATGAATCAGCAAATGCAGAGGAATTTGCAGCAAAAATATATCATGCAAAAGTTGCTGCAAAAGAGAAAAAACTAAATAAAATCGAACTATTTTGTGATTTGTTAATAGGCCACTCATATTTTGAATTAGAAAAATATCAAAAAGCTGCAGTTATTTACAATAGCGTATTGGAAGAATCAACAAACTCAGGATTCAAAGATATAACAAAATTAGCACTGTATTCAATGGCAGAATTATCTGCAAATACCGGAGAAGTATCTTCTGCTTATATTTTGGTATCTAATACATTAATCGAATTAGAACAACAAAATAATGCAAACATATTTATTATATTTATGTTCAAAATACTTCAAACAAAGATTTTAAAATTACAAAATAAAGATAATGACTCAAATTTATGCTTTGAACAAGTTAAACAAATTTCTAAAAAATATAACATAAAAATGTAAAATAAACGGAGGATTTATGAAGATATTATTTGCAGCTGCAGAAGTAGCACCTTTTTCAAAAGCAGGCGGACTTGCAGACGTTATTGGCAGTTTACCAAAAGAACTTGAAAAAAAGGCTGAAATAGCAATTTTTACACCACTACATGGCTGTATTGATAAAGAAAAATTTGGAATCAAAGAATATGAAAATTCTGAAATGTGGATTACTTTTGGATATCAAGGTCATAAATTCAAATTATATACTTGCAAATTACCCGGAACGGATATTAATGTATTTTTTGTTCAAAATGATTGGTATTTTAGCTGTTTTAATGAAGTTTATCCAAAATATTTAGACCCAAGATATGAACACGAAAGATATATTGCTTTTTCTCTTGCAGTATTAGAATACGCAAAAGCACTAAACTTTAAGGCTGATATTATTCATTCAAACGATTGGCACACAGCAATGATTCCAATGTACATAAAAGCTAATTATAAATTTGATGATTTTTGGAATAAAGCAATAAATGTGTTCGAAATTCATAACTTGGCATATCAGGGAATCTGGCATGAGGATGTTTTGGATTTTGCAAATATGAGAAAAGATATTGTTTATAACGAATGGGGATTGGAACATTACGGAATGGTAAATTGGATGAAAGGAGCCATAAACTATTCTGATGCAATAGTTGTTGTTTCGCCAAAATATGCCCAAGAGATTCTAACATCAGAGTATGGCGAAAACATGGATTATACATTAAGAATGAATCAACACAAAATTTACGGAATTTTAAACGGTATAGACTATACTATGTTTAATCCAAAAACTGACAAGTCTTTAGTTATGAATTACGATGCAAGATCACTAAAACGCAAACAAGAAAACAAAAAAGCAGTATGTAAACATTTTGGATTAAAATATAATCCTGACAGACCTTTAATTGCAACAGTTTCAAGATTAGTCAGCCAAAAAGGCTTCGATTTGATTCGTGCCGAAGAAAAGGAATTGATGAATATACCTGCAGATTTCATTTTCTTGGGAACAGGTGATAAAGATTATCAAAATTTATTAATATGGTTATCAAATAACACATCTAATATACGCGCAGAAGTTAATTACAACGGCGAACTTGCAAATTTAATTTATGCAGGTTCTGATATGTTTTTAATGCCGTCGAAATTTGAACCTTGCGGATTAAGCCAACTTATTGCTATGAAATTCGGTTCACTTCCTATTGTAAGAGCAACCGGCGGATTAGATGATACTGTCTGCGGTACTCCGTTAGAAAAAGCAAATGGTTTTAAATTCTGGAGATATAACGGCTGGGATATGAAAGAAGCTATTTATTATGCTATTGATATTTATAAGAATAATAAAAAAGCATTCGAAAAAATGCAAAGAAATGCAATGGCAACTGATGTTAGCTGGAAACACAGCGCAAATGAATATTTAAAATTATATAAATCATTGTTAAAATAACCGCTATAAAATATAATTAATACTCGATTGATGAATGTATTTTTTATCATTAATATTAATAATTTAATCTATGAACATACTTGAAATAAAAAATTTAGATGTAAAATATAAAATAAAAAATGGCTACTTTCAAAAAGAGAAAGTAACAAATGCCATAAATAATTTATCACTTAATGTAAAACAGGGTGAAGTTTTGGCAATAGCAGGTGAATCAGGCTGCGGAAAATCAACACTTGCAAATGCTATCACTTTATTAACACCAATACAATCAGGTGAAATTTTGTTTCACGATGTAAATATCCAAACACTAAAAGGCAAAAAGTTAAAAGTATTCAGACAAGCATTACAAATGGTTTTTCAAAATCCTTATGCAAGTTTGAATCCGAAAAAGAAAATAAAAGACATACTAAAAGACCCATTAATGGTTAATGAGGAGCTTTGTATATATTCAGAAGATTACAGACCTGTGTATGAACTTTCAAAAAACGAAATTAACAATATTATAGAGCAAGCACTGGATACTGTCGGATTAGATAAAAGTGTTATGAATTTATATCCGCATGAATTTTCAGGCGGGCAAAGACAACGTATTGCAATAGCCAGAGCTTTAATATTAAAACCCGAATTTTTAATAGCTGATGAACCTGTAAGTGCTTTAGATGTGAGTATTCAGGCACAAATAATAAACTTACTTATAAAATTGAAACAAAAATTTAATTTAACAATAATGTTTATATCTCATGATATGAATGTTATACGTCATATTTCAGATAGGATAGCAATAATGTATTTGGGCCAAATTGTAGAAATTGGTAACACTGAAGATATTTTTAAATCTCCAAAGCATCCATACACAAAGGCTTTAATGGATGCAGTACCAAGTTTTCATAAAAAATCAAATATAATTTTGCAAGGAGATATTCCATCTCCAAATAATTTACCTGAAGGCTGTAAATTTCACACGCGCTGTCGTTTTTGTATGGATAAATGCAAAACACAAATTCCGACACAAATTCAATGCGGAGAAAATCATTACGTTTCGTGTTTTTTACATAATCCTATTTCAAAATCAGATGATAAATTCAAAACAGAGTAAAAACTTGCAAATTTTAGGTCAGTAGTGTATTATAAAGTGGATAGCTAGAATGTAAAAGGGGTTAAGAATGATTTCTCACATATTGGCGCAAAAACAGCTTCCAGAGAGCATTTCCCGAGGGGATGGGGGGGGGGCAAAGCTAGATATAGCAAGGCTTTTGGCCTATTGCCATCTCTAAAAACCTTTATTTGTAACCTCTTTAAAGGTGAACTGTCCAGAGTGAACGGTGAACAGAGTCGTCAGTCTAGAGTGAATAGTGAACAGAATGATATAAATGCTAATAACTGTCGTACAGTTAATAGTCGTCAGTTCACCCATAACAGTTCACTATCGGCCGTTCACTCACTTGCATTTACTTTAGCAGAAACATTAATCGTAATGGGTATAATAGGCGTTGTAGCAGCCTTAACTATTCCAAATGCAAGCAAAAGCACAAACAACGCTGAAAAAGTTGCAAGATTTAAAAAGATATACGCAGAATTAAATGAAGCTCATGATAGAATGACTGCAATTTATGGTCCAATAGAAAAATGGCCAAACAAAGGAGATTCTAAATCCAAACGTTACATTGATAGGATAACAGAATTTATAAAAGTAACTAAATCTTGTGGCCCTAATGGTTCTGATAATCTAAAAGTTGATTGCATGACTAATTACAATAAAAATAAATTAGATGGAGCGCTTTCAACAGAGAGTAATGGGGCTCAAGATGCTCTTTCTGTAATATTAGCAAACGGTGCAAGTTTTGGAGTTAATATGAGGGGTTCATCAACATATCTATGCGGTGGAAATTATTATGATGATGAATCAAATAGTAGAGAAATTTATGTGGTTACATCAATTTAGATATAGATGGACCTAAAAAGGGTAAAAATACTTATGGGGTAGATTTATTTAAATTATCAGTTACAAGTGATGGGATAAAACCATGCGGAATTAATAAGGATATTAGTTATGCTTCATCTATGATAGGGGAATCAAAGATGGATTATATAACTAAAGATGGCAGGTGCGCAGGCCAATGGATAATGGATAATGGTAATATGGATTATCTAATGGTAAAAGACCGCTCAACTGCTGAATTGTCAAGAACTTGTCCAAACGGCAAAAAACTCGGTTATGATACAACAGCAGGAGATGTCCAAAGCTGCAAGTAAAGCAAGTTTGTCATGCTGAAAACGTAAAAAATAGGTATATAACAATTTGTCCATTCCGATCTTGTTTCGGAATCTATTCTATGTTATAGACCCTAAAACAAATTCAGTATAGACAAGAGAGGCTATATTCCTTGTAATAGGCCCTGCGGAAAATCAGATATTTTTCTTAAAAAAGAATCTCCGAAATTAAATTTCGGAGATTCTTTTTTATTTTTACAAATTACTATTGTTGAATTTGTTTCATAACTTCATCAGCAAAGTTTTCACTTCTTTTTTCTAAACCTTCACCAAGAGTATATCTGATGAATTTATTGATTTTTAATTTGCCTTCAATTAATTGAGCAACTGTTTGGCTAGGGTCTTTTACAAAACCTTGTTCTAACAAACATTTTTGAGCCAAGATTTTGTGTAACCTTCCTTCAACAATTTTTTCTCTGATGTTTTCAGGTTTGTTAGCCAAGTCTTCTTTACCCATTTCAATACGTTTTTCTTCTTCGCGAACTTCAGCAGGAATATCATCACTTGCTAAAAATTCAGGAGCACAAGAAGCAATATGTAAGCATAAATCCTTCATTAATGCTTCATCTTTTTTATCAGTGTTAAGAAGAACGCCAATTTTTCCGTTATGAATATATGTTGCGTTGTTGCCTTCTAAAAGTTCAAATCTTCTAACTGTGATTTTTTCACCGATAGATGCGATTTTTTCTTTGATAACATCAGCAACAGGTTTATTGCATTTGTCGCAAGTTGTAGCTAATAAAGCATCAACATCTGCCGGTTTTTTAGTTGCAACTAATTCAGCTAAACCTGCACATAATTCTTTAAATTCTTCGTTTTTAGCAACAAAATCTGTTTCGCAGTTAACTTCAATCATTGCACCTACTTTATCGTTTACGTATGAAGCAACAAGACCTTCAGCAGCAATTCTGCCCATTTTCTTTTCTGCAGAAGCAATACCTTTTTGTCTCAAAGCTTCCATAGCTTTTTCCATATCTCCGTCAACTTCAGCAAGTGCTTTTTTACAATCCATCATTCCGGCACCTGTTTTATCACGAAGTTCTTTTACCATTTGAGCTGTAATATTCATTTTTCCCTCCATTACGCTTTTACTTCTTCCGCTACACCTGCATCTTCAGGTTTGATTTCATCAACTTTGTTATCAGTAACTGCTTTGTTTTCACGAAGTTGCTTTCCTTCCAAAACAGCATCAGCAAGTTTTGATACAACAAGTTGAACTGAACGAATTGCATCGTCGTTTCCCGGAATTACGTAATCAATGTTATCAGGGTCAGCATTTGTATCTGCTAAACATATTACAGGTACACCTAATTTTTTAGCTTCTAAGATAGCAATGTCTTCTTTTTGTTGGTCAATTACTACCAATAAATCAGGTAAACCTCTCATTTCTTTTATACCACCAAGAGTTTTGCTCAATTTAGATACTTGTTTGTTAATTTGAGCTTGTTCTTTTTTAGGTAGTTTATCTATTTGACCGCTTTCAATAAAACTTTCGTATTCTTTTAATTTATTAACACGAGTTTTGATAGTTTCAAAGTTAGTCATCATACCGCCAAGCCATCTTCTGTTTACATAATATGCTCCTACTCTTTTTGCTTCTTGAGCAACAACTTCTGAGGCCTGTTTTTTAGTTCCTACAAATAAAACATTTCTTCCTTTTGCAGCTACATCTCTAACTGCTTCATATGCTTTGTCAAGTAATTCAGAGGTTATACGTAAATCTATAACATAAATACCATTTTTTGCCCCGTAAATGTATTGTTTCATTTTTGGGTTCCAACGTTGTGTTTGGTGTCCGAAGTGTACACCTGCTTCTAAAAGTTCAATCATTGATGCTACCGGCATCTTTCTTCTCCTTTTTCTTAAATGTGTTTTACTACGGGATTCATCATTCCATTCTTAAAGAACTAGGGTTTGCCTATCGAATAAACGAATCCAAATACATGCTAACACAAAGATACCGCTATGCAAACAAAATGTTTACACTTGTAAATACTTTATGAAAATTTTACATTTTAGTTACAAACTTTAATATGTTAGAAGTTTTATGTTTACTATTTTCAGAATCAGGTAGTTCCCAACATTTGATACAGCGCGCTTCATATGTTTCATCTCCACCAATCATAATAAGCGGAGAATTTCTATCAGCAGGTTTGCCATCAATTAATCTTTGAGTACGAGTTGCATGATCACACCCGCATTTCATACAAATTGCATGCAATTTATCAACAGTTGTTGCAATACACATTAATTCAGGCATGGAACCAAAAGTATCACCTTTAAAATCTAAATCAAGTCCTGTTCCGATAACTTTTTTACCTTGGGATACAAGTGTCTCAATTACTTTAACTATGTTTGAATCAAAGAATTGTAATTCATCAATAGCCACAACATCATCTTCAGGTTTCACAAAACTCAAAATTTGAATAGAGTGTTTAACTTTTATTGCATCAAGCCATAAACCGTTTCTTGATTTTATATAATCACCTTGTTCTCTTGTATCCATCTGTGGTGATATAACTTTAACTTTTTTCTTTGCAATAATACTTCTTCTTATACGTCTTAATAACTCTTCTGTTTTCCCGCAACTCATAGGCCCGGTAATTAATTCAAAACAATATTCCTGCATATCCCAAACTCCAATATATTCTATAGTTACTATTATACCCGTTAAATATTTACATGCGATATTTTCAATTATAATTTTTACAAAATTTATCAACTTGATTTTGACAAGCAATTAAAGATTTTCTCATAAAACATATTCTGAACAGCTTGAAAACTAAGCACAAATATGCTTGTTTTCTATGTTTTAAGGATTACGAATTCAGCTATTTCCTATGCTTTCATCAACATTGACAGCAGATTATATACATACTTAAAAATATATGACATATATATTTACAACACTCTGGTTTTCATGTATAATCTGACTTAGTTTACAATTTTTAAGGAGGTTTTTATATGAAAAAAAGTTTGATATTTTTATTTGTGACTATGTTAATGACTTTTTCAGGTGCTTATGCAAAAGATTCTGTATCGAATACTGTAACTACTACATCTGCTGAAGCTCAAAAAAATCTGGCAGATTTACGCACACAAATTAGTTCTATACAATCAAAATTAAATTCAATATCCGGAAGTCATAGAGCAACACTAGATAATCTTATCGTTAATTTGTTGCCGGAATCGCAAGTTGCAAGTTACAAAAATGATATAAAAGATTTATCGGGTGAATCAACTTTGAAATCAGTCGTAAATTTTGATGTAATAGATTATTCAACAAATAAATTAAATAAATATCTAAAAACTGCAGATGCAAAAACTAAACTCGAAAATTTAACAACAAGCCAAAAAACAGCTATAAAGAGAGATTTGAATAATTTATCTTCTGTTAAAACATCTTACGGACAAGTTTTTACTCAAGCAAAAGAGTTGGCTAACAAAATAAAAAATGACCCTATTGCTATATTAATTCTTCGTGATGATTTATCAAATTTGTTATCAAGCCAAAAAGAAGTTTTGAATCAGTCTAAAAATATATTAAAATTATCTTCTAACATAAATAAAGCTTCTGTAAATGCAGGCGTTTCATTAAAATAATTCTTACGTTTTATATTTATGCTAAAATCTTATAAAAAGGAGTAAAAACATGGCTAAAGATGCAAGTTTTGATATTGTATCAGAATACGACAAACAAGAATTGGTAAATGCAATTGACCAAACAAAAAGAGATATTACATCAAGATTTGATTTAAAAAATTCCAAATCAGATATAACTCTTGAAGCAGATAAATGTGTAACAATCTCAACAGAAGACGAAACTAAATTAAGAAATATATACGATATTTTACAATCAAAATTGGTAAAACGCGGATTAAGCATAAAAATTCTTGATCCACAAAAAATTGAAGATGCTCTTGGTGGAACTGTCCGACAGGTGTTTAATTTAAGAAAAGGTTTAACACAAGAACTTGGTAAAAAAATAGTCGCAGACATTAAGGATTCAAAAATTAAAGTTCAAGCCTCAATTCAAGGTGATCAAGTTAGAGTTAGCGGAAAAAGCAGAGATGATTTACAAGCCGTAATTTCTATGCTAAGAGAAAATGCTGATAAATATGACTACCCGCTACAATTCCAAAATTACAGATAAGAGGTAATAATGGGGGTAATTGAATCGCTAAAACATACCATCGTTGTTTCTTGTCAAGCTATGCCAAATGAACCTTTATACAAAGAAGAGTGTATGGCAGCTATGATGAAATCTGTTCTAAACGGCGGAGCCGGCGGACTTAGAGTTGCAGGTGTAAGAGATGTTAAAAATGCAAAGAAAATAACTTCTGTACCTGTAATCGGACTCACAAAGCCTGATGAAATTCCGCCAAATTGGAAAGAAATTGTTTATATAACGCCATCTATAAAGCATGTAAGTTTTTTAATCAAGGCAGGTGCTGATATTATTGCTTTCGACGGTACAAGCAGGAAGCATGAAAACTGTACTGTTGAAGAAATTATTAAATATATAAAAATGAACAGAAGAGTGTCTATGGCAGATATTTCAACTCTGGAAGAAGGCATAAACTGTGAAAAATTAGGTGTGAACATGCTTTCTACCACACTCTCAGGTTATACACAATTCTCACCGTTGAAAAATGACGGACCTGATTTTGAACTGTTGGAAAATCTAGTAAAAACTGTAAAAATTCCTGTTGTTTTAGAAGGCAGAATTTGGACACCGGAAGAAGTTGATAAAGCATTTGAACTTGGCGCTCATTGTGTTGTTATAGGTTCTGCAATAACAAGACCTCAATTAATAACCAAACGATTTATTTTTAGAAAGGATAAATAATGAAAGCTCTTGCATTTGATGTCGGCGGGACAAAGATATTTTCAGCAATAATTAACGAAAAAGGTGAAATCATCAGCGAAATAGAAAAAAACAAAACACCGAAAAATTTGCAAGAAATAAAAGATTTGTTCAAATCAATTATAAAAAATTATGAAAATGATGTTGATAAAATTGCATTTTCAACAGCAGGTGCAACAAATAATGCGCATACAGGCGTAATCGGTTCAACCGGTAATTTGGTTGAAGGATACAGTTCAATTAATTTTATTTCTCTTTCTAAAAAACCTGTATATGTAGAAAACGATGCAAACTGTGCCGCTTGGGCAGAACACATTATTGGTGCATCAAAAGGAATGCCAAATTCGGTTATGATAACACTTGGAACAGGTGTTGGCGGCGGAATTATAATAAATAATAAAATATTAAAGGGCAAATCCGGAGCTGCAGGAGAAATGCATTTTAAAATGCGTACAGATAAACACAGAAAATGCACCTGTGGAGCTTTTGATTGCTTTGAAGCGTACGCATCAGGCACAGGACTAAAAAAAACAGCCGAAGAAATTACAAATAACCCAAATGTAACAACTTACGATGTTATTGATGGCCTAAAAACTAATGATAAATTGATGACAAAATGTTTTAACCAGTGGCAGGACGACATTTTAAACGGATTAATCGGATTAGCAAATATTTTTGACCCAGATTGCATTGTTTTATCAGGATCAATGGCAGAATTTACCGATACAGATTATTTGGAAAAAAATATTAACAAAGAAATCATTACAACACCGACAAAAGTTTTAAAAGCAACAACAGGAAACTATGCCGGAATGATTGGTGCGGCACTTTTAGCATTAGGAGAAGACTAATTGGGAAAAGCTAAAGCAAGAAGCATAAATTTAGGAAAGCATAACCAACTTCAAAAAATGAGCAGAACAGATGCAATAAAAGAAGTAGTTAATCGTTTTAAGAGAAATGAAGATGTAATTGAACTAATTACTTTGTTTGGATTATCGGCAGAAGAACTGCTTGAGGGCGGTGCTTTGTATGAAGAAGTTAAAGGAATTGAGGGATTACTTAATGATTAAAATGTTCAAACAAATTACATTTTGGCTTAATAATTCAAGATTTTTCACTGTTCCAATGTCTATTTTTTCTTGGCTTGTAGCATTTACTTTTGCAATAACTCAAGGTGGAAATTGGGTTTACGGAATCCTTGCTTTGTTCGGAATATGCTTAGGACAACTGGCAACAAATTTATTTGATGACTATATTGACTACAAAGCTCTTGAAAAATCAGGAGTATTATCTTCTCAAACAAAATCAAAATGCTTATATATAAAAAACGGTCAAGCAACGTTAAATGATGTTTTAAAAGTTGTTTGTATATATTGTGGAATTGCAACTCTTATAGGTTTTTATTTGTTTTTAAAAACCGGTTATCCGGTTATAATTTTCGCCGTTTTGGGTGGTATTTTTGTTTTAACCTATGCAAAATGGTCAACGGCAGGGATTGGAGAATTAGCTGTAGGATTGGCTTTTGGACCAATACTATTTGGCGGCGTAAACTGGGTTATGACTCAAACCTTAAACAAAGAAATATTTATAATTTCTATTATCGTCGTTTTATTTACAATCGGACTACTATACACAAATGCATTACTTGATTTTGACGGAGATATGGCATCAGGTAAGAAAACCCTTTGTTGCAGATTCAAAAACAAAAACAAAGCTCTAATCGGATACAGTTTTATATACGGATTTGGATACGGCATATTACTTTGTGCTGTTTGTGCAAAAATATTACCACCAATATTTTTAATTACCTTATTTACATTCCCGCTAGTTCTTGAACTGATAGTTTCTATGCTAATTTACAATAACGACAAAACTCAAATTCCTGATAAAAAATTTTGGCATATTCCTTTTGAAGGCTGGAATTCAATTGAAGATAATAACATAAAAAGTTTTAGATTTAGGATGTATCAAGCAAGAAATGTCATGATTTATACATCATTACTAATTTGCATTGCAAGAATTATTTCGATATACTTTTAATATAAAAAGGAAATAAAGGATAAAAAAATGAAAAAAACATTAGTAAAATACCCATATTTAACAAAAGATGTAGAAATTTATGAAAGAGAAAACGGGCACAAAATTGTTCTTGCACATAAAGAAGGCGGAATGGTTAACGTAAGTTCTTGGGTAAAAACAGGTTCTATTAACGAGAATGATAAAAACAACGGCATATCTCACTTCTTAGAACACCTAATGTTTAAAGGAACACACAAACATCCCGCAGGATATTTTGATAGAACTCTTGAAGCAAAAGGTGCAATTGTAAACGCTGCAACCTGGAAAGACTACACTTTCTATTACGTAACTCTTCCAAAAGGAGAAGGCAATAAAGATTTTTATGAAGCTATTGAACTTCATGCAGATATGATGCTTGATCCGATTTTACCTGAAGAGGAAATAGGACACGAGTTCGACATTAATGATGATAAAACAGTTAAAAACAAAAGAGAAAGACACGTTGTAATTGAAGAAATCAGAATGCGCAAAGATCAACCTTGGACAAAGGTTTATAACAAAACTAATTACAACATGTACACCTCTCACCCATACAAACGAGATGTTATCGGAACACCTGAAATTATCTCACAAATTCCGCAAGCTGAAATTATGGAATATTATAAAACTCATTACACACCAAATAATGTAACAACAATAATAGTTGGGGATTTTAATCACGATGAAATATTAAAAAAAGTGTGTGATGAATTTGACTGGAAAGATAGAAAAAACTACCAAAATCCTTCTTTTGATATTGATAAACCAACTGAAAAAACAATTTACAATGAAGATACTGCAAATGTAAATACAGGATTTTTAATGTTTGGATACCTAACTTGCCCAGCAAGCAATGTAAAAGACACTATTTTGATAGACTTAATTAACATCATTTTAGGCGACGGAGCAAGTTCAAGACTTTACCAAAACCTTATAGAAAAAGCTAAAGAACCTATTTTTAATATTATAGATACAGACCATTATCAATTCAGAGATGGAAACAACTTCTTTGTTGAAGCAAACTTCCGTTCTGAAAAGAAAGATGATGCTGTTCAAATGATTAAAGATGAAATTGAAAAACTAAAATCTACAATAACCGAAAAAGAATTTAAAAAAGCGGTTAAGAAAACAAAATCTAAATTTGCATACAATGCAGAAACTGTTTCTGAAATTGGGGATACAATCGGACACTATATGACTGTCTGCAACGATTTAAAACTTGTTGAAGATTATCTTGATATCCTAAACAGCATTACGATAGATGATGTTCAAGGTGCTGCAAAACGCTACTTAAACATAGACAATGCAGTAATATCTGTTCTTATGCCGGAAAAATAGAAAAAATTATATTCATAGAAGTGCTTTCAATTAATTCTATTGAGGGTACTTTTGTTTATACATAGTATTATAATACTTTTCTTTTAGCGCACTAACATCCTTAATTACCAAATTTATAGAATATGTAAAAGCAAAAATATTCTGTATAAATTCTTTTCTATTTATTTTTTGATTACCTGAAATATTTTCATAAACATAGTATTCAAAGTTTTTTATTAACAAAGACACCGCTCTTTGTGATTTATCCAATTCGCATAATAATTCTTCAATCATGAATAGCCCTTTTATACAATTATATATGAATACACTTATATGTCAATATAATTTATCATTTTATTTATGCAAAAGAAAGAATTATGTAGAATAATTGGGAAAAATATTCAACAAGTACGAAAACAAAAAGGTTACACTCAAGAAAGCTTTGCTGAACTTATGGATGTAAGCTGGAGTTATATATCAAAAATTGAAGCAGGATATATTAATTTATCACTTGGAAAAATTCTTGAAATTGCAGATTATTTAAAAGATGATATATCTAATATACTAAAGATTAAATAATGTCATGTTCATATTTACAACTTTGCACCTGTTGCTTTATAAAGACTTATATAATCTATATAACAGTTGCCTTTCGAGTTAGTCAAAAGTTGGTTAACCGTTAACAAATTTTCTTGCATTTGGATTAAATCTAATTTTGAAATTATACCTTGATTATATCTTTGTTTTGTATAACTAAAATCTTGAGATTCCAATGCCAGTTGTTTTTTGTGTTCATCTAATTTTTCACTATCACGTTTTATAGAAATTAAAGCATCATTAATTTCTTGCATAGCTGTTAAATTCGTTTTGTAATAATTTTCTAATGCTTTATCATATTGAACTTTTTTAAGTTTTAAGTTAGCAATACGTTTTCCGCCTGTAAAGACAGGTAATAGTCCTGATGCAGCAGCTGCATACAAACTATCCATATGACCGCTTGTTACACTAAAAAACGTAGCAAGTCCGCTAATTGTAATAGTTGGTAAAAACTCTTTTTTGGCTATTCTTACGTCTATTCCTGATTTTTCAAGCATTTTAAACGCCTTTAAATAATCAGGTCTGTTAGTAATAACTTCAGATTGAACTTCTGACGGGATTTGTTTTGAATAAGACAATTTGGAAAATTCAGTAATTTTCAATTTATCAATATTTTCAGGACTTTCGCCTACCAAAACTGCTAATTGATGCAACAGTTTTGCTTGTTCTTTTTTATAATTGATTAATTCAGAATTGCCGTAAACGTATGCCTTGTTTGCTTTTACCGTATCCGATGTAGAAACAAGACCTTGTTTGTTACTTTCAAGCATAATTTCGTATATTTCTTTTCTTAAATTAACAATATCTTCCTGATGTTTTATTATTTCATTTAATGCACAAAGATTTATATAAACTCCGCCAACTGCAGATGCGACTGAAATATATGCTGCGCGTTCATCAAATTGGGATGCTTCATATAATTTTTTAACGCTTTTTGTCTTATCACGATTTTTTAAAAATATATCTGCTTCGTAATTTATCAAAACAGGTATAGCCTGTGTCCAACCTGAAGGTATAACGCTTTTTGAATCAGATATTGAAAGTTTTGTATATGCAGGTGCATATCCTGCCATAATTTGCGGTAATTCTTGTGATAATTGCAATTTTACGTTTTGATAGTATTCATCAACATTCAAGGTTGCAAGTTTTAAATCATAATTATTTTTTATTGCCAAATTAATGTAATTATTCAGATTTTCGTCATTAAAGCCTTTCCAAAAATCCAAATTTACGTATGCATATTTGTAATCGTCATTATACTTCTTACTACGCTTTGTTTTATGCTTAAGCATTTTTTCCTGTTTTTTTGATATACCTGCATTTGAATTTTCAGTAATGGCAAATGTAGGCAAAACAGCCATATTTAAAAGATTTAAAACAATAAATGTACATACAATTTTTTTTAATTTCATACCTATTTTCCCCAAAACTTGACAAAATTTCACAAAACATGATAACATATATTTGTTACAAATGCAACAAATATTTTTTGTAACAGATGGGGATGCAATGAAAACAACAAAAAATATAGAAAGCTTTGACATTAGCAAATCGGTTTTTTATAAAGTTGATCAATTGTCAATTTATATAAATATGCTGATGAAAAATTTTTTTGATATTCGTGAGATAAATTTAACCGCAGATGAATTTAAGGCTCTAAATTTTATTATTGAATATCCAAATATTTGCCAAAGGGATTTAGCAAAATTGATGCTAAGAGATAGAGTTCGAACAGGCAGAATTCTAAACTCTTTAGATGAAAAAAAATATATAAAAAGAACAAACGATACCAGAAATAACAGACTAATCCGAAAATTAGAAATAACAAAAAGCGGAGCAAAAATATTTCAAGAACAATATAGAATAATGATATTGCTTTTTAACAAACTTTTAGAAAAATTTCCGGAAAAAAGAATGAATGAATTACACAAAACTCTTGAAGATTTAGAAATTGCAATATCAGAAGTTGTAGAATTTAACATTTAGGGAGATAACAAATGGACGAAAATAAAGAACAAGAAACAGTTGAAGGGAAAAAAGAACCAAAATTTAAATTACCGAAAGGAACAAAACGTACTATTGGTACAATTTTGGCAATAGTATTTTTAATATGGCTAACATTGTTTATAATAAACGAAACAAAGTATCAATCAACTGATGATGCGTATGTTGAAAATCATACGGTAAATGTATCACCAAAAGTTTCAGGGCAGATTGTTGAAGTGTTGGTTCAAGATAATCAACGTGTGAAAGCCGGTGAATTAGTTGCAGTTATTGATAATGCGGATTACATAGTAAGTGCAAATAAAGCAAGAGCACAGTATGAAAAAGCACTTGCCGGTCAAAAAGTTGCAAAAGCAAATTATAATGCTGTTCAGATTGAGATAAATAACGCGAAGGCTGATTTAGAAAGATATAAAAATTTGTATAAAACAGGTGCTGTATCAAAGCAACAACTTGATTTAGCTCAAACAAAATATGAAGCAACGCAGGCAAGATTGATAAATGCGGATGAAAATGTTATGTCACCTGAGCAAGACAAAGTTGCAGATGCGGATATAAAGGTTTTGAAAGCTGAAAAAGATAAAGCCGAGTTGAATCTGTCATATACAAAAATTTATGCACCACAAGACGGAACTGTATCAAATAAACGTGTAGAAGTAGGAGCTTATGTTCAAACAGGCAGTCCGCTTTTTGTAATTATTCCTAACGAAATTTGGGTTGTTGCAAACTTCAAAGAAAATCAAGTGGGATTGATGAAAAAAGGTCAACCGGTTGATATAAAAATAGATGCATATCCGAATAAAGTATTTAAAGGCAAAGTGGATTCAATTCAACGTGCATCAGGCGCAAAATCGAGTTTATTTCCACCTGAAAATGCAGTTGGAAGTTTTGTAAAAATTGTTCAAAGGATTCCTGTAAAAATCATTTTTGATGAAGAAATTAATCCAAACGAATACAATATTGTTCCGGGGATGAGTGTTGTTCCAAAGGTACGAGTAAAATAAAATGAGTGAAGAAGTTTTAACAGAAAATGCAGAATGGAAACCATCGAGAGGTCCTTGGATAATTGCAATTCCAACAATTTTTGCTGCATTCATGTTTGTTCTTGATGAAACAATTGCGAATGTTGCTCTACCTCATATGGCAGGAACATTTTCTGTTAGCAGACAAGAATCAACTTGGATTTTAACAAGTTACATTGTTGCCTCAGGGATTATGATTACAGCAGTTGACTGGTTCTGCAAACTTATGGGAAGAAAGCATTTCTTTATGATGAGTATTTGCATATTCACGATTTCATCATTTTTATGCGGTATTGCAAATTCAATAGAGATGATTATATTTGCAAGAATCATGCAAGGACTTGGCGGCGGCGGACTTTTGCCTGTTTCGCAAGCAGTATTATTGGAAGGATTTCCGAAAGAACAAAGAGGAAAAGCAATGGCTACTTTTGGTTTGGTAGTTGTTGTTGCACCGATTATAGGACCTGTTTTGGGCGGATGGATTACTGATGCTTGGAATTGGCCATGGATATTTTTTATAAATGTACCTATAGGTATATTAACAATTTATGTATCACACTTATTTCTTGAAGATCCGCCATACGCTAAAAAACAAAAAAATGTATATTTTGATAAATTGGGATTTCTATTTTTAACTTCATGGCTTATTTCAATGCAAGTTATATTCGATAAAGGTAATGATGCGGATTGGTTTAACGCTCCATGGATATGCAAGTTAACCGTATTCTGCGTATTAAGTTTTATCCTTTTTATTATTTCACAAATTTATCAAAAGAAACCGCTGGTTGATTTATCAGTATTTAAGGATAAAAATTACACAATAGGAACATTAATTCAAGTAATAATAATGGGAGTAATGCTTGGTTCAATGATGCTTTTACCGCAATTTTTACAATTAATGATGGGGTATAATGCTTTTAGAAGCGGTTTAGCAATTATGCCAAGAGGTTGTGGAGCTATGTGTGCAGTTATTATTTACGGGGCTTTTGCAAATAAATTAGACGAACGATTAACAGTAGCCCTTGGATTAATATTAATAGGTATTGGCGGACTTTATTTCGGTTTTTTAAATCTTGATATTGCGAGTATAAATATTGCTATTCCAAACTTTATATATGGATTTGGTATGACATTTGCAATGATTCCGATTATTGCCCTTTCTGTTGTAACCCTGAAAAACAATCAAATGACAAATGCAAGCGGAATTCAAAGTATGCTAAAAAATATTGGAGGTGCTGTTGGAACATCCATTACCGCAACACTTGTTTCAAGGTATGCTCAAATACATCAGGCATATATGGTTGACGGTCTAAATCAGTTTAACCCTGTTTTTGCTGAAAGAGTTGCTCAAACAACCGCAGCACTTTCGCAATATACTCATTATACGGTTGCAAACTACATGGCACAATATTCAATTTATGGGACTATGATAAAACAGGCAAACCTTTGGGGATTTATGGAAGCATTTAGAATTTGCGGTATCCTTGCTATTTTAATTATCCCATTATTGCTTTTGTTGAAAAAGATTAAATAAATATTATGTTACGTAACTTGATGACAAAAATGTTACATTATTGTATTATGCAATGTATTTAAGAAACTCTTCTTCAAGTTCTTGTCTTATCTCAAATACTGTTTCTTCTACAAAATCTTCTTCTACGGCATTTTATTGTTAAAAGGCAATTGTTAAGAAATGTAAATTTGATTGATTCAAAAAAAGCAATTTTTTCCACAAAAAATACTTTATATAAGTACGAGAGCAAGAGAGGATTCAAACAAATGTCAATGTTATTTTCACAAGTTGCAGCAAACGCTTACAAAACAACTTCTCAAGCTATTAACTCACAAGATAGAAAAGATGTAAGAGCAAC
>JAFRAO010000021.1 GCA_017405375.1 bacterium | reverse complement strand
TGGGAGCCGGTTTTAGCCATTTTGAATTTTTTCATATTCAATCTCCTTTTTACAAAATAACCACTCCATTCTATATTATTTCAGGAAATTTTGCAAACATTTGTTTTTATCATAACATTTTTTGTTAAGAATTTGTATGAAATTGAATTTTGTGTCATAAATATATGTATGAACACTGAATATGAAGAAAAATATATTGAAACAAAATATTTAACTTTAGATAAAAAAATAGAACTGGATTGTGGAAAATCGCTTGAAAATATTACGGTCGCTTATGAAACATACGGAAATTTAAACGAAAAAGGCGATAATGCAATACTTGTTTTACACGCTCTAACAGGAGATGCCCATGCCGCAGGTTATCACAAAGGTGATAAAAAACCCGGTTGGTGGGATAATATGATAGGTTCAGGTAAAGCATTTGATACAGATAAATATTTTGTTATATGTTCAAATATTTTAGGCGGGTGTAAAGGTACAACAGGACCTTGCTCAATCAATTCGCAAACAGGCAAAGAATGGGCTTTGGATTTTCCTATTATTACAATAGAAGATACAGTAAAAGTTCAAAAAGCACTTATTGATGCATTAAATATAAAGAAAATTATTGTTGCAGGCGGTTCAATGGGTGGAATGCAAGCAATTGAGTGGAGTATCAGCTATCCCGAATATGTAAAAAAAACTATTTTAATTGCAACTGCGCCAAGACTTTCTGCCCAAAATATTGCGTTTAATGCTGTTGCAAGAAATGCTATTCTTTCTGATAAAAACTTTAACAATGGTAATTATTATGGTAAAGAAAGTCCTGAAAAAGGACTTGCAATAGCGCGTATGATAGGACATATAACCTATCTGTCAGAAGATGCTATGCACAATAAATTTGCAAGAAAATTACAAAATAAATCAAAATTAGATTTTGATTTTAATGTTGAATTTCAGGTAGAAAGCTATCTTGAACATCAAGGACAAATATTTGTAGACAGATTTGATGCAAACAGTTATCTTTACATATCAAGAGCGTGTGATTATTTCGATATTGCACAAAAAAACGGTTCTTTAGAAAATGCTTTTTCTAAAACCAATTCAGAATTCTTAGTTATTTGTTTCTCATCAGATTGGCTGTTTCCGCCGAGTCAATCACAGGAAATCGTAAATGCATTAATGAAAACAGGTAAAGATGTATCATTCTTGCAAATAGAATCTCCGGCAGGTCATGATGCCTTCCTTTTGGAGTTTGAAGCTCAAACAAAAGTTATTAAGAGTTTTCTTATATAAAAACAAAAGCCGAACAACTTATATCCGGCTTTTATTTTTATGTAGTTTTGTATGCAATTTAATAATTCTTAACAAGTTGATATTTTATAGGGAAACTATATTCCTTTTGTTCTTGCACTGCAGAAAATGCGTTTAATGCTACTAACAAATTAAATACAAATAATCCTAAATTAACTAACCAGCCCAAAATAGGAATTAATACCAATACAATACTTATTATGAATAAAACAAACTCAAAATTTAACACATCCAATAAAAATGTTTTAGTATACTCTGAAAATTCTTCTTTTTTAAGAGCCCACATTATTAAAGGTAAAACAAAACCTACAATGGCACCTAATGAAGCTATCGCCAAAAATGTTTTTTCTTCACTTGAATTAAAAACCGCCATAAAATTTCCTTTCGTTTTTTAATACTACAGGACAATTCTAACATAAATTTATAACAATGTATATTATAGTGTAGTATAGTTTAATTAAATAATTCAATTGAAGAAATGAATATTTTAAGCTAAACTAATAAATATGGAGCAGAAGAAATTCAAACTACACAGCAATTACACACCTTCCGGGGACCAACCGCAAGCAATAAAACAGCTTGTAAACGGAGTAAATCTTGGGTTTGATACTCAAACTCTTCTCGGTATTACAGGTTCGGGAAAAACTTTTACAATTGCAAATGTTATTGAGCAAGTGCAAAAACCAACTCTCATTATTGCACACAACAAAACTCTGGCTGCACAGTTATATAATGAATTCAAAGAACTTTTTCCTGAAAACGCTGTTGAATATTTTATTAGTTATTATGATTATTACCAGCCGGAAGCTTATATTCCAAGAACCGATACTTATATTGAAAAATCGGCAAGTATAAACGAAGAAATTGACAGACTTCGTCATAACACAACAAGAAGCTTATACGAAAGAAATGACGTCATAGTTGTTGCTTCCGTAAGCTGCATATATGGTTTAGGTCTGCCTGAAAACTACTTTAAAGGAGCAATAGAACTTTCAATAGGAATGGAAATTTCAAGAGATGATTTAATAAAACATCTTGTAAATGTGCAATATACCAGAAATGACCTTGTATTAGAGCGTGCAAATTTTAGAGCAAGAGGCGATATTGTTGAAATTATACCGTCTTACGAAAAAATTGTTACCCGAATTTACTTTTTTGGAGATGAAATTGAAAAAATTGTACGCATAGACCACACAACCGGAGAAGTTCTTGACGCAGTCGAAAAAACTGTTATCTATCCTGCTGTCCATTATTTAGCTTATGATGAAAATGTTGAAGAAACTATCAAATTAATCCGCCAAGAACTTCAATCAAGACTAGTCGAGTTAAATAATCAGAATAAACTAATTGAAGCTCAAAGATTAGAACAAAGAGTTAAATATGATTTGGAAATGATTAAAGAGATGGGCTATTGTTCAGGTATAGAAAATTATTCAAGAATAATTGAAAGACGTGCTCCGGGTTCTGCTCCGGCAACACTTTTAGATTATTTTAAAGGTGATTTTTTAACCGTGATTGATGAATCACATGTAACAATTCCTCAAATCAAAGGCATGTCGCATGGAGATGCTGCAAGAAAAGATACGCTTATTGATTATGGCTTCAGATTACCTTGTGCAAAAGATAATAGACCTCTAAAACAAGAAGAATTTTTTAAAAAAGTAGGACAAAAAATATATATATCTGCAACACCTGCAGAGTTTGAAATGAAAACATCCGACCAATTTGTAGAACAAATTATTCGTCCGACAGGTTTGGTTGACCCTAAAATTTATGTAAGACCAATAGAATCTCAAATATCTGACTTGAAAAAAGAAATTGAAAAAAGGACAGAAAAAAATGAAAGAGTTTTAATTACAACCTTGACAAAACGCATGGCAGAGGATTTATGCGATTTCTTTTTGCAAGAAAATATCAAAGTAAAATATTTGCATAGTGAAATTCAATCTTTGGAGCGTATCGAAATTTTAAGAGATTTAAGACTCGGAGAATTCGATGTTCTGATTGGTGTAAATCTGTTAAGGGAAGGTCTTGATATACCTGAAGTTTCACTTGTTGCAATCATGGATGCAGATAAAGAAGGCTTTTTACGTTCCGAAACAAGTTTAATTCAAACAATAGGACGTGCTGCCAGAAATTCTTGCGGAGAAGTTATTATGTACGCAGATAATATTACTGATTCTATGGATAAAGCAATTAAAGAAACTGAACGACGACGCAGTATTCAATTAGAACATAATAAAAAATACGGAATTATTCCAAAAACAATTAAAAAACCTATTGAAAATAATCTTTTATCGCTTGTTGCAAGTTACAGAAATTTTGAAGATGTTGTTGCAGAAGAAATGGTTGAATTAAATATCGAAAAGAAAGATTTGCCAAAACTTATTACAAAATTAGAAAAAGATATGCATAAGGCTGCAAAAATTCTCGATTTTGAACGTGCAGCAGAAATTAGAGATCAATTAAAAAAACTTCGCAGTATGCTTTAATTTTTATACTTAATATTGACTTTTTAAAATATTTCATTAAAAACATAGTGTCTGATAAAATAAGGAGAGTGCCTATGTCTATTAATGCAATTAATATTAATGTACAAAAATCGTCTGCAAATACTATTCATTCTAAAAAATTGAATGTAAATGCAGAAAAAAAAGATGACAACAAAAAACAAATTTCACAACAAAAAAATATGAGTGCAGACGAAATCTTTACTTATTTAAGTGCAACAAACACAACTATCATCAAAAAAAATTCAAATTCGGACAAACAAAGGATTTCAAATTCAATTAAAGATTTTGAAAATTTATTTACAAGTAAATTCAATACGGTAAAAACCGAATTTGCAAATATATCTGATGATGTAGCACAAAAGATAGCACTTTCAATGTTTTAAATACACATATAAAAATTGCATTATGTAGATAAAGCCCGAAAAATTCGGGCTTTCTTTTTGAATCATATTACTGCTTTAATTATATCAATCTTTTTTACTTAATCTGTGAGTTTGTCCTAAACCGAATGCATTTTTAGCAATATCAATACCGCCGTATATAGCTAAACCTAAAGCAGATAATTTAGACAAAGCTCCTTTTTTAATCAAAGCTACACACGACAAACCTAACGGAATAACGTTAAAGGCTAACGATTGTGCTACGCCTTGCATATATCCGAGTGTAGAATTGTAAAATTCTCTTGTTCCGTTAAAAATATTTCCTTTCAATTCTTTTCCTAAAACAAAGTTTTGCATTCTATTCATTGAATATCTTGTTCCGTTTAATTGACTTGTATCAAGATAAGTGTCTAGGGCACTTTCCGCAATGGCATTTCGCCTTTTTGCACCGGATTCTAATTGACCCGTTTTATGAACATCATAAAGTACTGTTGCAACACCTGCTACACCTACACTTTTTGCTAATCCTGTTGTTAATAATGAACCTATTGTCATATTTGTCCCTTTGTAATTGTATTTTAATTTTTATTAATTATTATACTACATTTTAAGTATATTTTAAATCATATATAATTTTTGCCTCACCGGAATCTTTTGTATCATTCTTAATCATTGCTTTTATTATTTTTTGGGTATATGCATCTCCGTCAAGAATATCTTGGGATAACGCTGATAGAGGATAAATTCTTACGTTCTCGCTTGGATCTTGCAACATTTTATTAAATAATGCTATTAATGCAGGGTGATTTCGACGAGATGAATCTTCTTCTAATCTTTCCATTACCTCTTTTGCCGCATCAAGACGTATTCGTTCATTTCTTTTATTCAAACGATTTTCCAGACGCATTATATATTCATCTGTTAATTCAACTTTTGAATTTTCTGTATTGCCATTATTTTTACCCATCTTTTCAATTAATTTATAAAGCTGTTCAGGAGCAATATTTATATTGTTTTTTACATTATTGATTAAATCGGATTTATTATTTTCAGAGTTATTAACAGCCTGACTAATGATTTTTTTATCAGAATTGCTTAAAAACTTATCGTCAGAATAACCTACGTCCGCTTCATTTTGATTGCTTCGAGGAATTTTATCCGAATAATTATGCGTTTTCTCAGTTTCCTTTTGTGTCAGAGAATATTCATTTTGATTATTTTTACTTTTCGGTTTGACTTCTAAACCAGGAGTAACTTTTTCATTTTTCTGTTTTGATTCATCATTTGTTTTTATTTCAACAACTGAATGTTCAATCCTATCGGACTGCAACTTTTTCTCATCTGATTTATTATCAGATACGTCTTTTTCGTTTTTTTCTTTTATTTCTTTTAGTTTACCTGTTTCATCTGTTTCACCTTTTTCTTTTTTCTCTTTTGATTCAGTCTTAACTACATTATTATTCGATGAAACACTACTGCTTTTTAATTTTTTATTATTTGAATCGGATTTTTTCTCATCTGTATCATCTCGACTAAATCCGCCCAGATTCTCTTTCGCATTTATTTCGTTTATTTTATTCATTTGTGAACTTAATGCAGCCTGTTTTAAATGCATAATCTCAGGCCTTGCATACGTTGTAATATAATAAGATGCAGGATAACACCCCGATATTGTAATATTAGGTTGAACACCGGCTATTGGCATGGTTGCATAAACCTGCTTCTGATTTTCACCTTGCATATTTACATTCTTGCAATTAGATGTACTTGCATACTTTTCTACATTTCGCATTTGAAATATCTAACCTTTTTACCAAATTATAATTAACCTACATAATAATAAAGTAAAAAAATTATAAAAAATTGCCTTTTATGAGGAAATATTAAAAAATATTAAGAAAAATATTTAATAAAAAACTTTGCTATAATTAACAGTATGAATGATTTTCAAAAAAATTTACCAACACGACTATGTTTGCACTGTAACAAATGCGAAGGGAAGTATCCTGAAAGTTTATTTTCACCCATTCCTAAAAATTGCGGGTTTAGCGGATATATTTTTCTTGAGCAGGAAAAGCACAAACAAAAAGTCCGAAAACTAAAAGAGCAAATTATAGGGTTAAAAGTTCAGATAATAAACACAGAAGGAAATGCAAAAAAGAAAAAATATGAAAAAGCCTTAGAAAAAATTTATAGTAAATTAGAAGAGCTAAAACAATTTGGTCCGATAGATTTTTAAATATTTTTTCATGATATAATTCTTTACGAATAAACAGTTAAAAAATAGGTATCGTTGTATGAATAAAAAGATTATAATAGGTAGTTTAATAGGTTCTATATGTGGAACAATTATAATATTATCAATAATATTTTTTATCGCGGATAATGATGTAATTGATGATTTATCAGACCTGTTTACAAAAAATAAATCTCAAGTTACAACAAAAACCACAGTAAATAAAACAAAAAATTCAAAAATTCATTTATTTAAATCTAAGGTAAATATTACGAAGAATAAAACGAAAACTATTGAATATAAGACGTATAATAATGGCCTTTTTTCAATGAAGATTCCTCAAAATTGGGTTGTTGGAGTTGCCAAATCAGATTATATTCATTATACTTTTATGGCATATAATCCGCAAAATCCTGATTACAAAATATTTTTCAATATGAAAACAGAAGGATATTTAAAAACTCAAAATATGAGAAATTTTTACAGAAGATATTATCCTAAAGCTCCTTTTTCAATATTACCTGTAATCAATCCTCAAACAACAGAATCTTTCTATAAAGTATTTACGCAAGCATTTGCGTTAAATCAAAATATATTACCTTTCAAAGTACCTGTAATTAAAAATTTCACTACAGTACAAAATATTGGTAAAAACATGACAGGCGGTTCTATTGTTAGAGCGGTTTATCAAAATGAACAAGGCAAAAAAGTTGAAGGAGTTTTTACGGCAACAATCAAAGAAGTTGCTATCCCGCCTGTTGTTGTGTTAAATGTATATAACACAATATTTTTTACAGTACCGGAAGGAGAGCTTGTTGATTGGTTGCCTATTTTGAATAATTGCGTAAGCACAATCAAATTTAGCGATAATTTTGTTAGTGGTTATTACAAACAACAAGGACAAGTTGTTCAAAACGCTAAGGCTATTCAATCAATTTGTAACCAAACATCTGATATTATAACTTCAGGCTGGAATGAAAGACAAAAAACTTACGATATACTTAGTCAAAAACGCAGTGATGCTACAATGGGATATGAAAGAGTTCGCGATACCGATACCGGAGAAATATACAAAGCTACAGTCGGATTCTCTGACCATGATTGGCATGGTAAATATGAACCTATAACTGATGATATGTATAATCTTCCAACAGCAGGATATATAGAAAAAGATTAATAAGTATGAAAAAACTAATTTTTATTTTAACTTTGGCAACAATTTGTGTATTCAAATGTATGTACGTAAATGCAAATACAGGACAAAATCTTCAAAATTTACGTCTTTTTGAATATTCTGATTACAAAAATTTTACACTCGAAAATATAAAATCTTTGAAAATTATAAGATACACAGAAGCCGGTATAAGCGAAAAAAATATTGACGATAAAGTTACAATAAATCGAATTTATAACTATTTAAACAAAATAAAAATATCCAATGAATCAAAAATGAGCTGTACGGATAATACTACAATTTATTCATTTATACTTAAAGATAATTCAAAAATTTCAATAGAAATTGAATGTGATTGGATTGTGATAAAAGGAAAAAATTACAATTTTAAATACTCCGATTAATATCAAAAAAAAAAACATCACAAATTTCAATAAAAATCCGGAATTATTAACAAATAATATAAGACCATAACTTGTAAAAAGCAAAAAGTTAAAATAATTTTCTAATCGTAAGATTATTTTCAATAGCTAAATAAATACCTTTTGACAAATCATGTAAAAATTTCTCATCGTAGTCTTGTAGTTTGTTATTATTGCTACCATTATATAAAACTAAAAAGAGGTTAATTTTACTGGATTTATTAATTCTTATAACATAAGCAGAATTAATACCAAGATTTTTATAAAATTTTGAAATATCCTCAGGAGTATCAGGACTAGTAAATTCATGCAAAGTAGTTTCGAATGGAATTGATTTATCATCTGTTATTAGTTTAGATACCCAAAACTTTTTCAATTTATCCGCCAAATCAGGCGACAAATCAACCTTGCAATCATCGTCACTATGCCATATCGAATAAGAATCAAGCAATAAATCATAGCTTACAATTTTAACCGATTTCAACATAAATAATTGCTTTATTTCCTTACAAACAATAGGGAAAATCTCATTTACATTCATAGCTTGATAAAGTGCTTCCATAATAAATTTAGAAACATTAAATTGTAAGATTTGCCTATGTAGTAAATAGTGAGTTTCCATTGATTTTGAAACGGTAGTGGCAATATTTGTTACCATTCTTCTAAATACTTCTCTTTTTTCAGGAGCTAGAATTTTAACATTCTTTAAACATTCAACATATTTCTTTCTATCAATTTTCAACTCATCCGCATATTGCTCTGCTTTTTTTACATCAGGTTGTTCTTTTCTATATTGGCCTGCGCACACAAACGACACAATTTCTTTCCCGATTTTTATAGGTGCAACAACATCAACTAAACCGGCATGGCAATCAAACTCACGTGCTTCAAAACCATTTTTTAATGCTCCTGAAGCAACCGCATCAACATAACGTCTGAAATCTTTATTACATCTTTTTCGTCCTTCTTCAGAAGCTTTTATACATTCTTTACAAAACGGACAAGAATACTCATCTTCATCTTGCAAATAATCTTGTATAGCAAAAGCTATAGTCAAACCCGTCAAATCTCTAAAATCATTAAAAACTTTTTGAACATTAATAGATTGAGCAAATTTTAATAAACCATACTTCAGCATAATAATATACCCACACTATATTTAAATTGATTGACCATAAATGTATTCTAACATACATTTTTTATTTTTCAACTGTTTGTACAAGTTCAATACATGTTAAACTATGAGATAATTTGCAAAAATGTGGGATATATGTTATAATTCGCGAAAAAGGATAGAATTATGATAAATGTAAAATCGTCAATACCCGCTCAGGTAGCCGATTACAGACAGGGGGTGGGGGGCTAAACTCTCTTGTAGCAAGGTTTTCGGCCATGTCTTTCGCTTGAAAGCGAGTGTTTTCGCTCGATTTCGCAATTATGTTTTCCGTATTTTTGATTATTTTAAGAATAGAGATATGTAAAAATAATACTAATAAGAGATTAGGTTATCCAAACTCTCCTGCAAATGGCAAGACAATAGTCCAAAGCTGTAAGTAACAAATCAACAATCTTTTGTCTATGCTGAATATAAATTTTCTGTCCATTCCGAACTCGTTTCGGAATCTATTCTATATTATAGATCCTGAAACTAGTTCAGGGTAGACAAATGGTACTACAAATCCTACAGAAAACATTAAAAAAAGAGGATGTTTTTAAACATCCTCTTTTTGATTTTATTATTCAAAAATCTATGCTTTTGCACCTGATTTTGCAATAATTTCTTCTTCAACGTTCTTAGGAACTTGTTCGTAGCATTTGAATTCCATAGAGAATGTACCACGACCTTGAGTGTTAGAACGTAAGTCTGTTGCGTAACCAAACATGTTACCTAGAGGAACTGTTGCTCTTACAATTACGTTACCAGTGTTACCTAAAGGTTCTTGACCTTCTACTCTACCACGACGTTTTGCAATATCACCGATGATATTACCTGTGTATTCATCAGGAATTTCGATTTCAACTTTCATCATTGGTTCAAGTACGCAAGGTTGACATTTTTTAACACCTTCTTTGATTGCCATAGAACCTGCGATTTTAAACGCCATTTCAGAAGAGTCAACTTCGTGGAATGAACCATCATATAATTCAACTTTAACGTCAATCATAGGGAATCCTGCTAAGATACCGCCTTCAAGAGCTTCTTCCATACCTTTTCTTGCTGGTTCAATATATTCTTTCGGAATTGCACCACCAACAATTTTATTTTCAAACACAAATCCTGCATTTTCTTCAGCCGGTGAAATTCTGATTTTAACGTGTCCGTATTGACCTTTACCACCTGATTGTCTTTGGAATTTTGCTTCTTGTTCGCCGTTTCCTCTGATTGTTTCACGATATGCAACTTGTGGTTTACCAACATTTGCATCTACTTTGAATTCTCTTAATAGACGGTCAACGATAATATCCAAGTGAAGTTCGCCCATACCTGAAATAATTGTTTGACCTGTTTCATGGTCAGTTTTTACTTGGAATGAAGGATCTTCTTCAGCAAGTTTTTGTAACGCAATACCCATTTTTTCTTGGTCAGCTTTTGTTTTTGGTTCAATTGCAACTGAGATAACCGGTGTAGGGAATACCATTTTTTCCAAAATGATTGGTGCATTTTCTGCACATAATGTATCACCTGTTGTTGTATCTTTTAAACCAACTGCAGCACAGATATCACCTGCATAAACTTCAGTAATTTCGTTTCTTTGATCAGCATACATTTGAACTAATCTTGAAATACGTTCTTTCTTTTCTGTTGAAGCATTCAATACATATGAACCTGATGCTAATTTACCTGAGTAAACACGCATAAATGTTAAACGACCAACAAATGGGTCAGTCATAACTTTAAATGCTAATGCTGCGAACGGTTCATCTTCTGAAGATGCTCTTGAAACTTTTGTTCCGTCTTCTAATTCACCTTCAATTGCTTTTACATCAGTCGGTGATGGTAAGTAATCAACAACCGCATCTAACAACATTTGAACACCTTTGTTCTTGAATGCTGTACCGCAGCAGCAAGGAATGATTTGATTTCCGCAAACAGCTTTTCTTAAAACTGCTTTTAATTCCGGAACTGTAATTGAAGCAGGGTCTTCAAAATATTTTTCCATTAATGCTTCATCTTCTGATGCTACTGCTTCTAATAATTCATCTCTGAATTGATGAGCTTTATCTTTTAATTCTTGAGAAATTTCATCGCAAGTATCAACGTCAAATACATCAACTTGTTTTCCTAAATCATCTCTGTAAATTTCAGCTTTCATTTCAACCAAATCAATAATACCTTTCATTTGGTCTTCTGCGCCGATAGGAATTTGAATAGGGAAAGCATTTGCTTTTAATCTATCTCTGATTTGATTTACTACACGATAGAAATCTGCACCTGTTCTATCCATTTTATTAACGAATACGATACGAGGAACTTCATATCTGTTAGCTTGACGCCATACTGTTTCTGATTGTGATTGAACACCACCTACTGCACAGAATACAGCAACTTCACCGTCTAATACACGTAATGAACGTTCTACTTCTACCGTAAAGTCAACGTGGCCCGGTGTATCAATAATATTTAATTGATGACCTTTCCAATAAGCAGTTACTGCTGCTGATTGAATTGTAATACCACGTTCACGTTCTTGTTCCATAAAGTCTGTTACTGCTGCACCATCGTGTACTTCACCAATTTTGTGAGTTTTACCTGTGTAAAACAAAATACGTTCTGTTGTAGTTGTTTTACCGGCATCAATGTGAGCCGCAATACCAATGTTTCTTGT